>NZ_JBFPKG010000001.1:0-582840 GCF_040948665.1 Paraburkholderia sp. BR14320 | reverse complement strand
CCATAGCAGATGTAGCTGTGACCCGTGATCCAGCCGATGTCGGCCGTGCACCAGTACACGTCGTCGGCGCGCAGGTCGAACGTCCACTTCATCGTGACGGCGGCCCACAGCAGATAGCCCGCCGTGCTGTGCTGCACGCCCTTGGGCGTGCCGGTCGAACCGGACGTGTACAGAACGAACAGCGGATGTTCGGCACCGACCCATTCGGGTTCGCAGGTGTCGGGCTGGGTCGCTTCGAGTTCGTGCAGCCAGCAATCGCGCGGTTCGTCCCACAGGATCGAGCCGCCCGTGCGCCGATAGACGATCACGGTATGGATCGCGTCGGTGCCTGCCATGTTCAGCGCTTCGTCGACGACGGATTTCAAGGGCAGATTCTTGCCGCCGCGCATCTGCTCGTCGGCGGTAATGACGGCGACGGCGCCGACGTCGACCATGCGTTCGTGCAGCGACTTCGCCGAGAAGCCGCCGAACACGACCGAATGAAGCGCACCAATGCGCGCGCAGGCCTGCATCGCGACGACACCTTCGATCGACATCGGCAGATAGATCATCACGCGGTCTCCACACGCGATGCCGCGCGCGCGCAGCCCATTCGCCAGGCGGCACACGCGCGCATGCAGTTGCCGGTACGTGATGGTCGTCACGGTGCCGTCGTCGGCCTCGAAAATGATCGCGGTCTTGTTGGCGTTGCCGTCGTGCAGATGGCGGTCCAGGCAGTTGTACGACGCGTTCAGCAGACCGTCGTCGAACCACTTGAAGAACGGTGCGTTCGATTCGTCGAGCACCTTCGTGAAGGGCCGGTGCCAGCTCAGATGCTCGCGCGCGAGCCGTGCCCAGAAGCCGCTCCGGTCGGTGCGGGCTTCGTTGACGAGCGCTTCGTAGGCGGCCATGCCGTCGATGGCGGTGTCTTTAAGAAGCGGCGGGGCGGCCGTTTCCGGCGTTTGATCGTTGATGGCGACAGTGGACATAGTCTTCTCGCTGACGTGAATGAGTGAACTCGGACAGGTACACCGCGACTGCCGATATCCGACGATCGGCGGCGCGGTGGCGTGCATGACTCGAACAGTGCTTCGGATGTCGCAACCAGTGTGTTGCGCAAAGCAAGGGGCACGATTGACTCAGATCAATCGCGGGTGCGTGACGCGAATTTGTGCGTCTGCGAAGGAGCACGAATCGTGTCGTCCGATGGTCCGACGAGGGTCAGCCGATTCCTACGAGCGGTCTCCACGGACTACCCGCGTTTCCGCCGTCGCTGATTTAGATAACGAGCACGGTTGCCAATAATAGATTCGACGGCACGCCGTTTCCACGGCGTCAGAGTCGGCGAAATCGAGGAGGCGGTCATGAAAGACACCATCATTCCCCTGCGGGCACTGGTCGAAAAATGGCTTGCGCCCACCGGCGCGACCCCCGCGCATGTGGTGCGCACCGGCCGCATGGCGATCACTCGCGCGCGTTACGTCAGGCTTGAAGGCGCGATTTCTTCGCGGCCCCTGACGATAGTGTTTTTCCGGCACGGCAATGGTTCGTGGGACGTGTTTCCGCCCGTTGAACGCCTGCCGGCGATGAGCGCGGGGTGTGTTTAAGCGCTGAGCCGTCTCACAGCGGCACCGCTGGCTACGGGAGCGGCATCGCGTCGTGAGATGCTTGGGCACATCAAGAAAATGACCTTTATTCCCCGTCCTTCGTCGCGGTTGACGCAGGTCAATGACTCCGCTTCACGGAGGAACACGATAGGCCTGCGGCGAACGACGCTGTCCACGGACGGTGCCGCGCTCGGTGTCCGGACAATACTCGGAGCGGGAGGGGGAGGATGGGCATCGGGATGCAGATTGTCTATCTCGGCTTCGCTGGCACCGCGCAGCTCGAAGCAGAGGCGGGTGTGCAGCTGGTGCGTCTTGCGCGGTTCGGGGCGCTCGTGTCGAACTGCCATCTGGCGGTTGAGGCGTTGCGCCCGGATCGCGCCAGTCCGCATTTCGACGTGCGTCTCGATTTGGCCACTCCCGCGCACGAACTCAGGTCCATCGCGCATTGCGTCGGCGACAACGCCGAGGCGGCGATCCGCGGCGCGTTCGATCTCGCGGAACAAGAACTCGAAGCGATCGCAGCGCGAGCGCGCAACCACTGACCGACGATGGCTCGACGCACGATGTTTCACGCGCCATGCGCTTGACGACGGACGGTGCTGGATCACGAACTGCTGCAAAGGCGAGCGAAGCCGTCGGTGCACTGGACCTGGCTTGACGTGGATCAACGACACAATTGGGCCATTTGATGGTCTGCTTATATGAAGGAGAGCGCAATGAGCAATCTGACGCATTTTGATCCGTTTTCGACGGATCCTGTTTCGGAGCTGTTCCAGGGATTTTTCCGGCCGATGCGCTCGATGCTGACGACACAGGACACCGAACTCGCATCGATGAAGATCGACGTGACGGAAAACGACGGTGCATATTCGGTGAAAGCCGCACTGCCGGGCGTCGACAAGAAGGATATCGACGTTCAGATCGACGGGCGCGTCGTTTCGATCAACGCGAAGGTCGAGCGCAACAAGGAGGAAAAGGAGGGCGAACACGTGATCCGTCGCGAGCGTTACTCCGGCACGTTCAGCCGCTCGTTCTCGCTCGGCGGCGAGGTCGACGAGGCCAATGCGAAAGCCGAATACAAGGACGGTGTGCTGTCGATGAGCCTACCGAAAAAAGCCTCGAGCGAGCACAAGCGCCTGACGGTCAACTAGAAGCCAGCAACCAAGCCTGGACGACGAAGTACGGCGCGCCGTCACTGGCGCGCCTTTTGTTTTGCCGATCAAGAGCCCCAATCCGCGAGAAAGCTGAACTCCGTGCCGAGTGGGCCAACGGTCTGCGCGAGAATCGGCAGTTCGTCTTCGTTCAACCTGAGCGCGTCGGCAAGCTGGCGGTGATTGATCCAGCCGCGCACCACGTTGCCGAGCCCAGCGGACGCGCAATACAGCGCGACGTTTTGCGCCATCGCGCCGGCCGCGACGCCGGAAAAGATATCGCGTTGCTGCAACGGCATCTGCAGCAGACGCGACGTGTTGACCACATACACGAGGTCGAGCGGTGCGTCGCCGACGAAGTCCTGATAGCCGGTCAAATTGCGCGCGTCGCTCGCATGCTTGAGCACGAGCCGGTGCGACGCCGGGTCATAGCGATAAACGCCGTTGGGCAGCACCGCGTAGAGCTCGATTTCGTGGGGCGATGCGTTCCCTCGCATGCCGATGCATCGTCTCGAACATACCGGCGCGTACGCGGCTGCCGTTTGACTTCAGTCAACGCGTCGTGACACGGCTTGCGCGACGTCCGGCGCATCGCCCGTTACCCACAGGCCGGTCAAGAGCGCGTGACCGGAGCAATTGGCCGGTGCGGAGCAGCGGCGCGTTCACGGACCCTATCGATAACGTGTGTGTCATTCGACGATCGCGGACCAGATGTCCTCGGCCGTTTCGTGAAAAACGGACAGCTCTGTGCCCTCAGCGCAGATCGCGATAGTCGTGGGACATCAGCATGAGCGCCGCCACTGCCGGCTTGACGCAAATCAACAACGGTCTGGCATCACGCAGCGATCATGGGGTTCTATTCGAACCGAAGGCTAATCATGAGCGGCCGGATCTTTGTGATAGGCGCATCACACGGCGGAATCGACGCGTTGCAACAACTGGTGAGACAGTTACCCGCCAGCTTCCCGGCGCCAGTGTTCATCGTCCAGCACATCGGCGCCGCTAGCCCGAGCATGCTGCCGGTCATTCTGGGCAAGGCAGCACGCCTGCCGGTGACCCAGCCGCACAATCTCGAAATCTTTGAGAAGGGGCGCATTTATGTCGCTCCTCCCGATCACCATATGCTTGTCCGGCAAGGCTATCTTCGCCTGTCGCAAGGACCACGGGAAAATCACTGCCGCCCGGCGATCGACCCGCTGTTTCGGTCCGCCTCCAACGTGTATGGGCCGGCCGTCGTCGGCGTGGTGTTGACCGGACATCTCGACGATGGCACGGCCGGATTGATGGCCATCAAGGATCGGGGTGGAATCGCGGTCGTGCAGGAGCCATCGGAGGCGCTTGCGCCGTCGATGCCGCGAAGCGGGCTCGCACATGTCTGCATCGATCACTGCTGCAAGCTCGGGGAGATGGGAGAGCTGTTCGTGAGTCTCGCCAACGACGATCCGGACACGCCCGTGTCGGGCGACTATGACGAGCTCATCCGGATCGAGACTCGCATCGCGGAGGGCATCCTCGACACCGCGGACTGGGCGCTCTTCGAGCGCATGAGCGCGCCGTCCGGCCTGAACTGTCCTGAGTGCACGAGCGCGCTATTCGAACTGCGCGATCGACGGATGATGCGGTTCAGGTGCCGTGCGGGCCACGCATTTTCCGCGCTTTGTCTTCTTGGCGAACAGCAGCGATCGCGCGACAACCATCTGGCCGCGCTGTTCGGTTTGCTCAACGAAGAGGCCGCGCTCGCACGACACCTGCTGAACGCTCCGTTGGCGCAACGCATTGACACCGACGTAGCGCTGCACGAAAGAATCGGCGGAGCGGAACGGGAAGCCACGCAGGTGTGGCAATGGCTTTGCGCATCTGAGCGCGGCGCTTCTCCGCCTGACGGCCAACCCGGGTCCGCGTCGGCACGCTAACGCAAGACCGTCCAGAGCGCTGCTCAACGCACGGTCGCTTGATTTCGGTCAACGCCTGCAAGCCGAATCGGACCAAACATTGTCCCGTCTTGCCCCAACTCGCCACTCGATATGGAGATCACCATGCAAGCCTCGGACATCATGACGACCCAGGTCGTTTCAATTGCACCGGACAGCTCGGTCTATGACGCGGCCAAGCTGCTTGCCGACAACAGGATCAGCGGCCTGCCGGTCGTCGATGACGCGGGCAGCGTGATTGGCATCGTCAGCGAGGGCGATCTGCTCCGGCGTGTCGAAATGGGCACCGAAACGCCGCGTCGGTCATGGCTCGCGGAGTCCCTCGCGCCCACGCGTCAGCTTGCGGTCGAGTATCTGAAAGAGCGTTCGATTCAGGTGAGCGACGTGATGAGCGCGCCCGCTGTCACAGTCGAAGAATCCGCGCCGCTTACCGAGGTCGCCGCATTGCTCGGGCGCAAGCACATCAAGCGGCTACCGGTGTTACGCAAAGGCAAGCTCGTCGGCATCGTCAGCAGGGCCAGTCTGGTGCGCGCGCTAGCGAGCTGTGCGCCCCCGCAGCTCGATGCACAACCGTCGGACGAGCAGATCCGCGGCGCGATTACGAAAGAACTCGATGGGCACCGCTGGGCGATCGCAGCCGACAACCTGATAGTCATGGAAGGGGTCGCTCATTGCTGGGGAGTGGTGCGATCCGAGGAAGAGCGTCAGGCGATCCTCGCCGCCGCAGCCCGCGCGCCAGGCGTGAAAGCCGTGAAGGATCATCTGGAGTATCCCGACGCCTTTGCGCCGATGTGACAGGGGCGGTGCAAAAAACCGTTGCGGGCCGTATCTCGAGCCGATGCGCCGCATGCGTGTGTCGGCAAGAGCGCCCGGATCTTCTGACGCTGGAGCGTCGCTGGCGCGCCGATCGCCGGGACGGACAGGGCGGCCGAGACAGAAGTCCGTCGTCGCACGCAGGCAGCCGACGTATGAGCTGCTGCTGTCGGCGATGGCGGGCTGGCCCGCTCAACCGATCGGCTCGCGACGCTGCAAGCGGGCGCCGCGGCCCATGCCGCGCAACGGATAATCGGCCAGGGCTTGCGCTTGTAGCTCACCGGACGGACTGTTTTGGAGGGAGGGGGCCATCATCCGCGCGGACCTGCCGCGTACCGGGCCGAGCGTCGTGTTACGCCGCGGGCCGCGCACCCGCAGCGCAGGCGCGTTGACGCGCAGCTTCGCTGCAGCAGGGTGCCACGGTAGCTGCAGCTGATCGTCGCAAAGCAGGCGACCTGGTTCCGACTGGTGATCGGCAGCGTGGCGGAGCAGATTATGCGCTTCGCGCGGTGTCCAGTGTTGCTGATTCGCGAAGAGGACAAGCACGAAACCGTCGCCGGATAGTTTGGCAGGGCGGGCGCGCAACAGCAGTTAGCGCCACGCGCACGACGATCACGTTGCGCCTTTCCGGGGCCAGCCGTGATCTTTTCGGGTTCGGGAAGCGCGTTGACGGCGTTGGTCAGGCCGGACCAGGCGCATCGAGCAGGAAGGCCGGCGCATTTAGTCCGATCAATTGGAGCGTCATGCTTCGGCGAGCTTGCAGGAAAGGAGCACAGCAGTGGAAAGGTTTCGGATCAGATTTCGACGACGAACTCGCGCACCGTTGATCTGCGTCAGAATCCTTACGCTGCCGCAGGACGAACCTGTGTCATGACAACGTGAGCCACGTTGCGTCGAAGACTATGCACCCCGAAGAGACTCGTGATGAAAACCGACAGCCAACTGAAGCGTGAAGTCGAGGACGAACTCGATTGGGATCCAGCCGTCACTGCGACAGATATCGGTGTCGAAGTGACAAACCGTGTCGTGACGCTTTCCGGTCATCCACCGAGCTTCGCAGAGAAACTCGCGGCCGAGAAAGCCGCGCAACGCGTCGAGTCCGCGCGATTCTGCACTGGAGCGTCGTCGTGCCTGACGATTCGGTAAAGGTCCAGGTGGAAAAGGGCTGGGTCACGTTGACTGGGTCGGTGGATTGGGCCTATCAGCGCCAGATCGTCGCGCGTGCGGTTGGTCATATGCGTGGCCTGCGCGGCATGACCAACGCTATCGAAGTGCGCGGCTCGGCCGTGTCCGAGGACATCGTCGGCAAGATCGCCGCAGCGATGCAGCGTCACGCGCAGCGCGAAGTCAAGCACATCGGCATCCACGTCAAGGATGGTACGGTCACGCTGACCGGCAAAGTTGGATCGTGCGCGGAACGCGCGGTCGCGCGTGGTGTGGCATGGAGCGCGCCCGGCGTGCGCGCGGTCGTCGACGATCTGGTTGTCGAATGACCTGCGGCCAGTCGCGGCGCGCTCGCGTGATCAGGATTCGCTCGTCAAAACTCAAGGAGTCTTCGATGACCCTATCGGCAAACGTGCAGCAAGGCACTTGGTCCGTGAGCGTCCAGACGGATGCGGCGCACGACGGCGGCTTCCAATCGACCATCCATGTACGGCATGCGTCGCCGGACGGCGACTTCGAACATAGCTTCCACCACGCGAAAATCTTCGCCAGTGAGCGCGAAGCGGTGCTCGAAGGGCTGCGCGAAGGCATGACCTGGATCGCGTTGAAGACCACGCGGACGATCGCCGTGTAGCGCATGGGTCGACGGCCAGACCGGTGCGCCGCGCGCCGCGCAAAGCGTTTATGCACATCAACCGCAAACGCGGTTCACGAGTGATGGGGGTACGGTTCGCGCTGAATTTCTTCCTCGTCCGTGCGCTGTTCATCCTGTCCGGCTTTGCAGTGATTTCCTTCCCGATGAGATTGCCAAAATGAAATACAAAGACTATTACGCGATCCTGGGCGTGGAGCGCACGGCGGCTCAGGACGACATCAAGCGCGCGTATCGTAAGCTCGCGCGCAAATACCACCCGGACATCAGCAAGCATGCCGACGCGGAGGATCGTTTCAAGGAGCTGGGCGAGGCCTATGAGGTGCTGAAGGATCCGGAAAAGCGCGCAGCCTACGATCGGATGGGCACGGGCTGGCGCGCCGGGCAGGACTTCCAGCCGCCGCCGAACTGGGACGAAGGTTTCGAATTCAGCGGCGCGGGTGAGCAAGCCGGCACCGATGCAGGCCTCAACGATTTCTTCGAAGCATTGTTTCGGGGTGAACGAACCGCGCATGCGCGGCCCTCTCATACGATGAGCCAGGATCACCACGCCAGGGTGGCCATCGATATCGAAGACGCCTATCGGGGAGCACAGCGCTCCATCCTCTTGCAATTGCCTACCGTCGATGCGCATGGCCATGTATCGTTGCAGTCACGTACGTTGAACGTTTCCATTCCGAAGGGCGTGCGGGCGGGGCAGCACCTGCGGCTCGTAGGCCAGGGAGGGACCGGCGCGGGAGGCGGCCCGGCGGGCGATCTCTATTTGGAAATTGCGTTTCGCGAGCATCCGCACTTTCGTGTCGATGGCTCCGACGTCCTTCTCGACTTGCCGGTTGCACCCTGGGAAGCGGCGCTTGGCGGGCAGGTAACGGTGCCGACACCCGATGGCAAGGTCGACATGACGGTACCAATGGGCTCCGCCGGTGGCAGGCGATTGCGGCTCAAGGGTAAGGGAATTCCTGGCGAGCCCCCCGGGGACCTGTACGTGATCTTGAACATCGTGTTGCCGCCGGCCGACAGCGAGCGAGCCAAAGCTGCCTACGACACGATGCGGCAAGCGTTTGACTTTGACCCGCGTGTGCGACTTTATGGGTAGCTCATGATGAAGAACTCCGGGATCACCTATCTGGCAGGACAGATCATCGATGAAGACGTTGAATTCACGCTCATCGACATGAGTCGGATAACTGGCGCATCGGCAGCAGAAATCAGCCTTTGGGTTGCTGAAGGCGTTTTCGAGCCGAAAGGCGCCGGCCCACGGGATTGGCGGTTCAGCGGCGCTTCGCTGTGTCGTGCGCGAACGGCTTTCCGGCTGGCTCGAGATCTTCAGATCAACGCTCCGGGCATCGCGCTCGCGCTCGATCTGCTCGACGAAATCAAGGCGCTGAAGACAAACCCTAAACATTCGACAGGCGATTGAACTGGGCCTGTCAGTCAGCGCTGTCCGCAATCTGCCTCGATGCGCGCTGCGCTGATATCGGGAATGCTCGCGAGTTTCTCGATTCGCGTTGATCACGTCGCGGATGCTGTCCGACGCGAATTGTTCTGTCGTCGTGTGAGCATGCGACGCGCCACAATTGCGTCCCTAAGCCATGCAGAGACTCTGTTCGAACACGACGTCCGTCAATTTCTTCCACTGCGGGCTTCAATGGTGTCGAGCGGCAACGAGACCGTGATCGCAAAGCCCTGATCCGGCGCCGTGCGGATCTGCAGGTCACCGCGAAGGGCCCACGCGCGCTCGCGGATTCCCAGCAGGCCGAACGAGTCCGCTGCGGGCCGTTGGTCCGGCGCGCTGCCGCAGCCGTTGTCTGCAATGTGAACGACGCAATGCGGTTCCTTGCGCAGGATTTCAAGCACCACTTCGGTCGCTCGCGCATGCCGGGCGACGTTCGTCAGTGCTTCCTGAACGATCCGGAACACGGCTGTGGCGCTGTCGTCGTTGAAAGCGATGTTGTCGGCAATGCGACGCGAGACGCGCACGCCATGCCGCTCCGAAAACCGGTTGACGAGCCATTCGAGGGCTGGGATCAGGCCCAGATCGTCGAGCATCGCCGGCCGCAGATCGGTGGCGATGCGCCTTACTGACACGACCAGCTGATCGATGAGTCTATAGACGTTGGCGAGGTCGGCCGCGCCTGCCGGGCTATCGCTACGCGTGATCGACGCATCGAGCCTCGCGCACGCAATCTTCAGCGCGACGAGCTGCTGGCCGAAATCGTCATGCAATTCGCGCGCGATCCGGGCTTTTTCGTCCTCGCGCGCCTGCTGGATGCCTGCCGACAGTCGCTGGAGCTCTTCGCGGGAGGCACGCAGGGCATCCTCGGCGAGCCTGCGTTCCGTGACATCGATGATCCAGCCCAGCATGCGATAGGGTTGCCCGAACTGATTCCACAACGCCTGCCCGCGCGCATGGACCCAGCAGTATTCACCGGACTTTGTCCGCATGCGATATTCGACGTCGTAGGGGCGCATCTGTTCGAGATGCGCGGCGAGGCAGGTGTTGACGCGTCCGCGGTCGGCAGGATGAATGGCGTCGAGAACCGTCCCGGAATCGTCGGGAAACTCATCTGGCTCATAGCCGAGGATTCTCTTGAAATAGGGGGAAAGCCAGGTTGCACCGGATTGCGGGTCCCAGTCCCACAACCCCGCGCTTGCACCGCTGACGGCCAACTGAAAGCGCTCTTCGCTTTCCTCCAGCGCATGCGCGATGCGATGGCGCTCGATCGCGTAGCGGATCGCGCGGCTCAGTGCCGACGGGTCGATGTCACGCTTGGCCAGATAGTCCTGCGCGCCGTACTGGATTGCCAGAAGGCCAACCGACTTGTCGGCGAGGCCGGTGAATACCAGCACGGGCAACTCCGGCACCCGATCGCGAAAGGTCCTGAACGTGGAGATTCCGTGCGCGTCGGGCAAACCCAGATCGAGAAGTACGATGTCGAAGCGAATGGCCACACAGCGAGAAATGGCGTCCGCAAGACGTTCCACATGCACGAGGTCGTGCTGGAAATCGTCCACATCGGCAAGCGCCTCCCCGATCAAAAGGGCATCGGTCGGACTATCTTCGACAAGGAGAATTCGCAGATGCTGGGGCGTGTTCATGGCTTGGCCGGCGGCAATGTCACGACGCTGAACCAGAAGTCGTTGATTCGGCGCAGGACATCGACGAACATCGTAAAGTCGACTGGCTTGGTGACGTAGCAATTGGCATGTAATCCGTACGTTTTTGCAACGTCTTCCTCCGATCTCGACGTGGTGAGCACGATGACGGGAATACTCATCAGATCGGGATCGGCGTTCAGTTCCTCAAGGACTTCCCGGCCGCTCTTTTTCGGCAGATTGAGATCGAGAATGATCAGGCCGGGACGGGGCGCGTCGTGATGCCGACCGCTGCGGTGCAGGAAATCCATGGCTTCGGCGCCGTCCTGCACGACGTGCAACGGATTGAGCACCTCCTGGTCCTCGAGCGCTTCGCGCGTCATCAACACGTCGGTAGGACTGTCTTCGACCAGAAGGATGTGTACGGGATTGCTCGTAACCTGTGACTGCATTGGCGTCTCCTCGGGCGGACATTACGTTCGAGCGCCGCCATCCAACTTCGCATTCAGCGTGAAAAAGAAGGTCGATCCGCCGTCTGGCCCGGATTCCACCCAGATGCGGCCGCCATGCTGTTCGACGATACGCTTGCATAGCGCGAGGCCGATTCCCGTGCCGGGGTATTCGGCACGCGAATGCAGGCGCTGGAAAATCATGAAAATGCGTTCGAAGTATTGCGACTCGATACCGATTCCGTTGTCCTTGACCGAGACGATCCATTCGTCTCCTTCACGGCGGGCGCCGATGTCGATCCGTACCGGTTGATCGAGTCGCCGGAATTTGATCGCGTTGCCGATGAGGTTCTGGAACAGCAGAGCGAGTTGCGTCGGAATGCCCATGACCACGGGGAGCGCATCGCGATTGATCTGCGCGTGAGATTCCTGCAGCACGACGCTCAGACTTTTGAGCGCCTGGTCGAGAGCCGTTGTGCAGTTGACCAGTTCCTGGGTGGCGCCTGACCTTCCGACGCGCGAGTACGCAAGCAGATCCTCGATGAGCTTCTGCATGCGCGTCGCACCATCTACCGCATGTGCGATGAATTCGTCCGCGCGGGCATCCAGTTGCCCGTGATAGCGGCGCTGTAGCAGCTGAAGAGGCCCGGCGACGGCGCGCAACGGCTCCTGAAGGTCGTGCGACGCGACGTAGGCGAATTGCTCGAGATCATGGTTGGAACGCGCGAGTTCTTCGGTACGCCTGATAAGTTGCTGCTCGGCGCGCTTGCGTTCCGTAATATCGACGATCGCGGCCAGCACAAAGACTTCCTCCGGGGTCGTGACCGGATTGAGTCCGATCTCCACAAGGACTTCGGAGCCGTCCTTTCTGAGCGCGAAAAGATCGCGTCCGGTGCCCATCGGCCTGCTGCTGAGGTTGCCGTAGAACATGCGGCGATACTGAGGATGCGCCGAACGAAAACGCTCGGGCACGAGCATATCGACGCTATGGCCGACCAGTTCGTCTCGCAGATAACCAAACATCTTCTCCGCCTGCGCGTTGACGAGCACAATCCGGCCGTCCCGGTCCGCCATCACCATCGCGTTGGGGGCCGCTTCGACGACCTGGCGGAATAGCTCGTGCGTGGGGCTGTTCAATTGCTTGGACGATTCCATTCGATCTCCGGCTGTGCGAAGAGTACCGCCGACGAGCAACAAAGCTCATTCACTTTATAGCATCTATTACCCGCCTGGACGGGCAGGGAATGCAATTCTTGCGCCCGAATCGCAACATTGAATTAACCGTTCAGGTAGTACTGGTAAATCGCCGATCAGCTTGCACGAAAGCACCGGCTCGTTGACGTGATCCGGTTGACGTGCGTCAACGGGGCCCGGAGCGAGACGTCTAAATTGCTTCATATCGCGACACACTTTATGTGCGCCCAGCGCTCTTTGCGCGGAAGGGGGTTTGTTGCGACGAGCCGCAAAAAGATGGGGGAGCACTGCCATGGCGAAGAAACTTGAACGACGTGACAAGCGCCGGCTTGCCGGTTGTGATTCGAACTGCGAGGCCGAGTCGGCGTGTAGCGGCAGGAACAGGCGCTGTCATCGTATCAACGCCCGCTCGCGCAACGCGTCGCTCGCGCGGAGCGGCGCCGCGCTCACGGATGTGCCCCGCGTCGAAGTCGTGTTCTACAAGGAGATCCTCGACCACCGCGGCTTTCCACATCACTGCGAGGTCATGCGCGTCTGCTATGACGGCGCCGCGCAGGAGGCTGCGATTTCCGGCGCCATTCATCGTTTCGAAAGACTGCAACGCGTGACGACGTGGAAGGTCGCGGCCGACGGCTATGAAGTCGTTACACACTGACACGTTGCGGTTTGCCGGAATGGACTTCTGCGGTCTTGATCTCGCGTGCGGTTCGAAATCAGGCAGCGGTCAGCGGCATCGGAACAGTCCTGCTCTAATCTCTGATGTGCCGGCACACCGCGTCGAGTTGTGTAGCGTGGGTCATCACGATGGCTCGTTGCGCGTCGTTCCGCCTTGCGCGATTGACCCACATC
Organism: Paraburkholderia sp. BR14320; assembly: GCF_040948665.1. Classification (NCBI taxonomy): domain Bacteria; kingdom Pseudomonadati; phylum Pseudomonadota; class Betaproteobacteria; order Burkholderiales; family Burkholderiaceae; genus Paraburkholderia; species Paraburkholderia sp. BR14320. The sequence continues at coordinate 569,955 of NZ_JBFPKG010000001.1, read as the reverse complement.
AATGAGCCATGCGCGGGACCGCCTACAGTGAGCCTGAATGGATGCAGCGATGCGACCGACAGCTGCATGACATAGCTTCCGATTGTCGGAGATCGATACGGTCGCGTTGGAGAATCGCATGAACTGGCTTGCAGAGTTTTTTTCGCAGAAAACAGCATCGTTGGCTCTGTCGATGTGGGCCTACCCGCCACTGATTCTCGGACCGGAAGGGCCGGCCCCTCAGCAGATACACACTCTTCCGTATCCCGGCGCGACGCTCGTGTTCACGCCAGGTGAGCGGGTCGAACGGAGCGGTCTCGAGTACGAGATTCCCGCGCGGTTCGATTTGGGCCGCGCCTCCGGAGCGCGTGGGATCGACCTCGACCGCCCGTTCCAGACGTCGCAGTTCTTTCGCTCCGTGACGATCTTCGCGCCATCTCGCTACAACCGCGATTTTCTGATCACGGTGAACGATGAGTTCGCTTTCGTGCCGGTCTTCTCGTCGGATGGCGCCCCAGGGTTCTCGGGCACGTGCTTCGAATGCGGCGGCGAATCGGCGAGGCAGGCGCAAATGCAGCTGCCGTGGACTTTCCAGGGCTATATCAGCATCTAGTAAGAGCCCTGCTGCAGCCGGGACGTCGCGCCGCGCAGGCGCGCGCCCACGGCGCGGCAAATGGTCGGGGCAAGGAGCACAACATGGATCAAGCTGTCGCGCAGGTGATCTGGTTCGAGGACTTGCGACGCGAGGACGTCGCAAGCGTTGGAGGCAAGAACGCGTCGCTTGGGGAACTATTGTCCCAGCTGGACGGGCATGGCGTTCGGGTTCCGCCGGGATTCGCGACCACGGCGCAGGCCTATTGGCGCTTTATCGACGCCAATCGTCTGCGTGAGCAAATTTCGGCGCGTCTCGAGGACCTTGCGCAAGGGCGCCTCACGCTCGCCGAAGCCGGGGAGGCGATCCGCGCGGCCATCGTGCATGGCGACTGGCCGACCGAACTCGCGCAAGCCGTCTGTGCCGCATATCGAACGCTCGGAGAGCGCAGCGGCGGCGCTGACGCTGACGTCGCGGTACGTTCGAGCGCCACAGCCGAGGATCTTCCCGACGCGAGCTTTGCCGGCCAGCAGGAAACTTTTCTCAACGTGCGCGGCGAGCGGGCGCTGCTCGATGCCTGCCGGCGCTGCTACGCGTCGCTGTTTACCGACCGGGCCATCGCGTATCGAACGGCGAAGGGCTTCGACCATTTGCAGGTTGCACTGTCGATCGGCGTGCAACGGATGGTGCGCTCGGATCTCGGCGGCGCGGGCGTGATGTTTACGATCGACACAGAGACCGGGTTCGACAAGATTGTGCTGATCAATGCGGCCTGGGGCCTTGGCGAGAACGTCGTGCAGGGCGCGGTCGATCCGGACGAGTACGAGGTGTTCAAGCCGCTGCTGGCTGAACGCGGGTATTCACCGATCGTCGGCAAAAAGCGCGGGGAGAAGGCCCGCAAGATGATCTACGCGAAAAACGGACCTCATCCGACGAAGAACGTGCCGACCTCCAAAGCCGAGCGCGCCGCATTCGTGCTTGACGATGCCGAGATCCTGTCCCTGTCGCGCTCGGCCTGCGCGATCGAGGCTCACTACGGGCGGCCGATGGACATCGAATGGGCGAAAGACGGCGCGACCGGTGAGATGTTCATCGTGCAGGCGCGTCCCGAAACGGTGCAGTCGCGCCGGGAAGCGAGTTCGGTCAGGAACTACCGGCTGTGCGACGCGGGGCGCCGTCTTTTGCGCGGCGTCAGCGTGGGTGAAGCGATCGCGGCCGGCGCGGTTTGCGTGATCGAGCATCCGAGCGACATGCACCGTTTCGTCGACGGCGCGGTTCTCGTGACGCCCACCACCGACCCCGACTGGGTGCCGGTGATGCGTCGCGCCGCCGCGATCATCACGGACCACGGCGGGCGCACTTCGCACGCGGCCATCGTGAGCCGGGAACTGGGGCTGCCCGCGATCGTCGGTACCGGCAACGCCACGCATCTGCTGCACGACGAACAGGAAGTGACGGTGTCGTGCGCGGAAGGCGACGAAGGTTTCGTATACGAGGGCACGGCCGCGTTCGACGTGGAGGAGATCGATTTCCGATCGATCCCGCAAACGCGCACCCACGTGATGCTCAATCTGGCCAATCCCGCGGCCGCCTTCCGTTGGTGGCGCTTGCCGGCTGACGGCGTCGGTCTCGTGCGCATGGAGTTCGTCGTAAGCAACGACATCAAGATTCATCCGATGGCGCTCGTGCGATTTGATGAGCTCGCGGACGCGACCGCGAAGCAGCGCATCGAGGAACTGACGGCAGGGTACCCGGACAAGGCGGAGTATTTCGTGGATCGGCTTGCGCGTGGACTCGGCCGCATTGCCGCGGTCCAGTACCCGCGGCCGGCGATCATACGCATGAGCGACTTCAAGACCAACGAATACGCGCATCTGATCGGCGGCCAGGCGTTCGAGCCGCACGAGGAAAATCCGATGCTGGGGTTCCGTGGCGCTTCGCGCTATTACTCGCCGCGCTATCGCGAAGGTTTTGCATTGGAGTGCAGGGCGATCCGGCGGCTGCGTGAAGAAATGGGGCTGCGTAACGTCGTGGTGATGATTCCGTTCTGTCGCACGGTTTGCGAAGCCGATCAGGTGCTCGAAGTCATGGCGCAGAATGGCTTGCGGCGCGGGCAGGACGGACTGCAGGTATACGTGATGTGCGAGGTTCCGTCGAACGTGATTCTTGCGCGCCAATTCGCGCAGCGTTTCGACGGCTTTTCGATCGGCAGCAACGATCTCACGCAATTGACGCTCGGTGTCGATCGTGACTCGGCGGAGCTGGCGCCACTGTTCGACGAGCAGGACGAAGCCGTCGAATGGATGATCCGTCGGGTGATCGACGACGCGCATCGTGCAGGCGCGAAGGTTGGTCTGTGCGGTCAGGCGCCGAGCGATCACCCGGAATTCGCGGTGTTTCTCGTCGACTGTGCGATCGATTCGATGTCGGTGAGCCCGGACAGCTTCATTGCGGTCAAGCGCGCAGTGGCAAGTGCGGAAGCTCGCGTGGCTTCGCCGGCGGCGACGGCCTGAACGGGTTGAAGACGCCCCGGCGCGACCGGAGATGCCAGATGCCCGAGATCCTCACTCTGACACTGAACCCAGCGGTCGACGTCGCGACCTCGGTCGATAGAATCGTCGACACGCGCAAGCTTCGTTGCAGCGCGGCGCGGCGAGATCCTGGCGGCGGTGGGATCAACGTCGCGCGCGTGATACATCGGCTAGGTGGCGACTGCGAGGCGCTCTATATGGCGGGCGGTCCGCCTGGCCTGACGCTGAGCGCGATGATCGAAGCGGAAGGGGTGCACGCCACTTGTATCGGCATCGCCGGCGAGACCCGTGAAAGCTTCTGCGTCCGGGAGACCTCGTCCGGGCGCGAGTTCCGCTTCGTGTTACCCGGGCCCGTGCTCGCCGAGGCGGAATGGCAGGCCTGCCTGCGGCACATCGGTGAGCTCGCCGTCGTGCCACGCTACCTCGTACTCAGCGGCAGCGTGCAGCCGGGCGTCCCCGACGACATCTACGCTCGCGTCGCAAGGATTGCACGGGAACACGACACCCGCGTCGTGCTCGACACCTCCGGGGCGCCGCTTGCCGCGGCGCTGGCGGCTGGGGTTTTTCTGGTCAAACCGAGCCTGTCGGAACTTTGCACGTTGGCAGGCCGCGAGCTCGAAGACGATGGGCAGCGGCTCGCCGCCGCAAGGAAGGTCGTGCGTGACGGCGGCGCGGCGATCGTCGCGCTCACGCTCGGCGAACACGGGGCACTCGTCGTCACTGCGGATCGTGCGCTGCGCGTGCCTGGAGTTGCGGTACCGGTTTCGAGTTCGATCGGCGCGGGAGATAGCTTCCTCGCCGCAATGGTTTGGTCACTCAATCGCGGCATGACGTTTGACGAAACCTTGCGCTATGCGGTGGCGGCCGCTTCGGCGTCGTTGCTCACTGAGGGAACCCGCCTGTGCGAGCGGGAGCAGATAGAGCGGATTTACCGCGAGCTCGAGCTCGCGGGTGCAGATATCGTCTCCTTGGCTTGACGCCCGATTCCCGCGGACGAACGACGGACGCTTGGACCGCGATTCGTTTGACGCGAATCGATCAGACTGCGTGGCGACTCCCGGGTTTCCAGTTGGCTCTGCAGGATCTTTGGCGGTCATTGCGCAAAGCAGGGCAACTTCTAGAACACCAGGCCGAACAGTCTTTTCACCAGATCTTCCAACGACATCATCGTCAGGGCCAACGGCACGATCGGCACAAGTACCGCGGCTGCGAGGCGAAGGATGGCTTCCTTGGTAATGGGAGCGATACGCATGGTTCGGACCACGTCGAAACTGTTGGCGAGGTCCGCAAGCGATTGAATGTCACCGCTGCCCACCAACGCCTCACCGCCAGACGAGCCGCCCCGCAGCCACTTGGCGTCGAATTCACGCACGTACTGTTCGGCCAGAGCGCCGTATTCACTCAGGCCTGTTCGCTTCGCCTGGGCCAGTTGAGGCGCGAACACCAGTAAGGGACCAAAGACCAGACACAACAGGAAGAGAACCATCGATGCAGTCTCGACCTTGAATTCCGTGAGGGCGGCCCCGGCGAAGAAAATGCGGTTCGCGAACTGGGCCGCAAGCATCGCGCCGTGCGCGGCCAGGAGGGCCATGAACGCATAGACGGTGTTGGCGAGAAATCCCAGACCGCCGACGCGATCAGGATGAGTGGGAACAAGGCTCAGTTCGATGCGCGACACCTGCCAGAGAAACCGTGCCCAGATAAAGATCCGGAAATACCAGCGGATCAACAGGAACTGAAACAGTGGGACGCTCACAAAGGCATACCAGAATCCAGCGAGCGAAAACGTCAAGCCATTGGCAGTGGGTACTGCGTACCACGTCGACGTCGTTTGCAATGCGATGTATTGGCGCCACACCACAAGGACACCCACACCGTACACAAGAGCGATCAGCATCAGCTCGGCGGCCACTGAATTGCGCAGACGGAATGCCGACCTGACAGCTTCATCGAACCGCGCAACGGACGCTTCCGGAATGATCTTGCGTTCGAGGAAGGCCTGCGCGATCGGGCGCAGCCGCCGATGCACAACCAGCTCGGCGATGATCAAAAGGGGCACCGCCACGAGGAAGCGGATGTGAACTTCCAGGTCCAGCAGGAACGGTAGCGCCACACGGTTGCCTAGCAAATGCCCGCCCACAGCAGCGAGCACCAGTAGCGGCAGCCAGGCCAACAGCGAGATGACGAGAACCCGCTGGCGCACCAACGCCAGCGCATCGTCGGCCATGTGCGTGCGGCGCAAAAGCTGATAGAGCGGGCCGCCCAGAACCAGTGAGAAACTCTGCGTGTCCTGCAGGATTTCCTCGGCGGTCGGCGCATTACGTTCCGTTCTTTCAGGCCCAAGATGCAGGTAGCGATTCATGATTTGGCGCCTCATCCACGTTGTCGCGTACTCTCTCTCGACTTGGGATTCATCGTAGAACCGCACGGCCCGCGCATATTGATCCAGGTCATGCTTGCATGTTCGCGGACCGGTGCTAGCTGGGCGCACTTAAATTCATTCCCGTCCGAGAGAGAGTTCGCGACAGCTTGTATGACCCAGATCAAATGACGACGGGATGCGTGGCGTACGGTAGGCGAAAGACCGCCGGAGCGCATGATGTACTCGATCAAACCTTTCTTCGTTGAGATTTTTCCCGAACGTGTAGATGGATGGACGGCGGAGGCGCGCTTTTCTCGTCAAGGCGACTACGCGAAACCAATCAAAGTGCCGAAGGTCCGTTTCTTTCTCCGGGCGGTCAAGCCAACCAAGGCAATGGCTGAAGGTGACGCCATTGAATGGGCGCGTCGCTATATAGCGTCGTCTGCCGAAGTTTTGGAAACGTCGCTAAAACGGGAGGAGATGCGCGGGAATCCGCGTCCTCGTTCATAGAGTTCATTGACATGGTCCGTGACCTGGTTCTCGAAATCTGACAGCGATAGGAAGTCCACGATCGGTTCCGAAGTGAGGAGGCGGACGGCCGGCTTTCATAGAAGCCTTTTGATGGAGGACGGCGCTACAGCACGATGCCTGTTGCTCGCGCACCGCCCCCGTTTGGGGCGCGCGACAGCCGGCCTAACGGCGACCGCTCAGCAACAAGACGAGGGCGAGCGGGGCGAGCAGCACGATCCAGAACAAAGGCGTGGCGGCGATCGATGCATACAATCCGCTCGCCGCCCCGACGTATCCAACGACGCCCGTCAGCACGAGGCCCGCTGCCATATAGTTGTAGACGCGCAGCACATATTGCGCGAGCCCCGGGTCGCTACTTTCGAGTCCGCGCTGCGCCGTTGCTGGCTGGTCGCTGCCGGTGAATCTGTGTGCCATGGTCGCTCCTGTTACTGCGATTGCGGGACGCGTTCAGCGTACCGGAGCGCCGTCTCGCGTGATCTGAACCGCAGTCGCCTCGACGTAGTCGACGTGTACGCTGTCGCCCGCTTCGAGCCCTTCGAGCAAACCGTCTGACGACGCCTGCAGCACAACGGTGCGCGTCGGTCCGCGCAACGTCAATTGACGCTTGCCGCGATCGATCTGCACGACGGTGACCACTGCCTCGACCCGGTGTAGGGCAAGGGACGCGCCGAGCGATGCGCCGGTCGTGAACCCCTTATCGACGCGCTCGCGGATGCCACTCGAGTTGGACTTGTCGGCCCGCAGCAATAGCGCGCGGTTGAACGTGACGGCGACGGTGTCGCCCAGCCGCAGTTTTTGCACGTCTCCGATACTCGGGTCGACCACCACGTCGACGGGTTCACCGTTGTCTTCGAGGAGTGTCATGCTGTTTCGTCCGGCATCTATCGCGAACACGACCGCGTTCGCATGTGTGACGCTGGTGCCCGAGAAAGGCTTGTCGGGGGCCGTCTGGGTTGTGCCTTCTTCCGCCGTTGCCGCGCGCGGAAGCGCTGCGGCGAATATAAGTCCTGCCGTGGCCGCCAGCAGTCCGCCTTGCCATCTGTGTTTCATCGTGTAACCTCCGCGCCGTGCAACTCAAATGCGTTTGTTCACGCCGCCACGTTCGAAGAATGTGGACGGCGCAATACGTCTGTTCACACGAGCGAGCAACTGCGGCGCGTATGCGAGTTCGGCCAACCTTGCGCGGACGCGAGGATGAACGCACGCGAGCGACACGACGACGAACGAGCCCGGCAGTGCGAGAAATCCTATTAGCAAGATCCGTTTAAGCATGCTGAGCCCCGTCTGCACTTCACGCACGGTTTCATCGTAGGGGCTCGCGCGCCAGTTCGGTTGATGCATGTCAACGGCGATACGGATCTGATGCGAACGCGTGCTGTGCGAGGCACCGCGCGGCAAGATGCACACCTGACGCAGGTCAATCCGAAAGGCGTTCGACCGTTGACGCACGCATTGCGCCACATCGCGGAGTCCGAGACTGGGCGCGCGAATCATGTCCAGAGCGAACGACGGTATTCGCGAACATGGCGTACCTCACGCAAACTGCGCGGATTCAGTTCGACATCAGAACCGGGACAGTCATCGATTGCAGCAGCGCGCGCGTAACACCGCCCCACACGGCTTCGTGCCAGCGCGCGTGACCGTATCCACCCATCACGATCAGGTCGCTGCCATGAGCCTGCGCGCACGACAGCAACTTGCTTCCCACGCGCTCTCCGGTGGCGCCTTCGAGTTCGAGCAAGTCGATGACCGCGTCGTGACGGGCGAGCGTACGTGCCATTTCCGTGCCCGGAATGCGCGCGCCAAGCGGCGCGTCCGCCGGTCCATGCACCGTCACGAGGATGTTCTGTCGCGCGCGGGAAATGAACGGCAGGGCGTCGTGGATGGCGCGGGTCGCCTCGCGGCTTCCATCCCATGCGATCAGGATGCGGTTGCCGACGCTCGGGAATACGCCCGTGTAGGGCACGAAGAGCACGGGTCGCCCTGCTGTCATCATCAGCTGTTCGCCAACGTGATCGTGGATGTATGTTTCGGAGGCGTTCGGGTTCGACTGGCCGGCGATGATAAGGTCAGCCAGACGCGCGTACCGTACGATGCTACGCATGTCGCTGGCGTCGCGGCATCGGAATTGGCCGGCGACCTCTGCGTGCCGGCACGCGGCGTCGAATAGATCACGCAAAGCCGCTCGCTGTTGATCGCTCTGCCGCATTACTTCCGCGTACATGCTGGCCGCGCCCGGTATCGCGGACAATATGTGAGGATCCGGAATGGGGGTGGCGTCCAGCCCCACCAATAGCGCATCAAACTGCCGGGCGACGCGCAACGCGATTTCGAGGCGCTGCCGCGCTGCCTGACTATCGTCCAGATGGACCAGCAAGTTGCGGTAGTTCATCGCATTGACTCCATCGGCACGCAAAAGATGTCTTCGCGCATGACTGAATCCAGTCCGGGTAGGCGGGAGACCGCAGCGTTGACGCAAGTCAACCGGATTGGGGGCCTGCGGGCTGTACAGCACAAAGGGCTTTGACCGGCAGCAGGAGCGCCACTATCCGGCGGATCAGCGGCGCGCTATCCACTCATTGCCGCCCTTGACGTAACGCCGCTTGACTGCCGCCCATGCCACGCGATGCGCGATTTCTTCGTGACGCGCATCGGCCGCGTATTCCTCGTATGCAGCGTTAAATGCAGCCCGATAGATCTCCTGCGCGTGCTGCGGCAGATGATCCCGAACCGATTCGGGCAGATCGGCATTGCTGAAATAGGGCACTTCGTTCTCCGCTCGAAGAGTCGGCATGTGCGTCGCGTGCACGGCGGCAGATCACGCCCAATTGCAGATGACCGCTGGGATGAAAAAGCGTGACGCTCAAATAAGAGGATGAGCGCCTGCGAGGCGCAGGCGTTGACGTGTATCAATGATGGAGCATCGGGACGTCCGACTAAAGGGTCTAGTTCCGTTGAAACGACGTCGATTTTGGTTTTACGCCACCGGTTTCGAACCACGTTCCCCGGATTTCATTCAGATCCCGGTGGGCCGATATGTTCCGCATCTTGTGGAACCTGCCGTATTCGCTGAACGTTGAAGCCCATACCGGCGAGTCGGGCAATCAGATCGAGGTAAGTCTCGTCGCCCATCGTTGGACTGCGCGAGAGCACCCACACCATGTCGCTGTCGACCATGCAGCGAATCGTGTGGTGATACTCAGGATCCACATACGCGGTCACAACCCGGACTTCGAATGGCCAGATGAGTCCGACTCGCCACGTCGTATTCCCCGTTCCACCCGCAACCTTCGCCACGAAGTGGCTTCCTGTGACCGGCTGTTCGAATGAGTGTCGTCGGCCGCGATAGTCGTCTGTGATTTTTCCATCGGCACGCAACGTCCATTCGTCGTAGCTGCCGACATAGTCGTTGTCGCTGAGATATGGCGTTTCCGCAATGACGAACCACTTTCCCATGTAGCGTTGCAGATCGATCGGCGGACCCGCGACACAGGCTGTGGGTTGGCCGGGGGCCTGCGGCGAAGCTGCCGGGATGTGCGCGCAGCCGGTCAGGCAAGCGGCGATGGCCGTCAAGCACGCTATCGAATTTCGCATTGGCGCAGTGTATGTTGAGCGGTCGTCATCGAGACGCGATTTCGCGAGACCAGCGATGCAGCGACGGTTGATCGGAGCGTTTAGCGCATGTCGCCATTGCACTCGCGCTGACTGCTGGCTCCGTTGATCTGCATCAATTCGCGCGCATCTCGATTGCGCAGGGCGATTCCGGCTCGGAACGAAGCTTTTAACGATCACGCGCGCTACGATAACTGCCCGACCGAGACGTCCCCGCAAGCGAGTCACTTACCAGTCTTGACCTGGATCAATTGACATGTCCCCGTCCGGCAGTCTGATAGACGCGTGGCACATTAGCCTGACTGACGCGTAGGCGGGCAGGTGCATCGTAGCCGGCGCCTGTGACAGGGGGACACTCCGTTCGGCAGAAGAGCACACGCGTGGTCGCCGTGATATTTGCTAGCACGGAGCAGTCAGGGCAACTACTATTGCGATTGTGGATTCGCCACGGTTCACGTGACCACGCGCAATGTGAGACTCTTGTAAGAGGTGAATTATGGGATTGCTTGCCAGTCTGTTCCATCCCATGCGAGCACGAGCTGCACATGTCGAAAGCGCGCGCGTGGCCGAGATGATCGATCGCGTCATTGCGATGAACCCGCGCCTGCGGCTGGCACGACATTACAGGGAACGGCTCGAGAAAGCCGTTTCCGTCTCGCTGACCTACATCGACGATCTGATAGGCTCGCTGCCCGCGCCCCACGAAGCCAATGCGGCCGCCTGGTCGACCGATCCATTGATTCGCGTTTTCTTCGCAACGCCCGATGATCTGGTGAAGGCCTTCAGCCGCTCCGAAGAACTGCGCACATATTTCGCCCGGAACTCTTTGCTGACAGAAGCCTACGCGACGCTTGGTATGGCGATGTTCGAACGCCACGTGCTGGGCGTTGCATCCGAGGGCGGCGAGGTGCGGCACGACGTCCCCCAAACCACGCTTTGCTTCAGTGACCATCGTGTCAGCGTCTGTGGCAAATCAGACGCCGACCTCCGCGAGGAGATTGCGCGCCGCCTGGTGGATCAACTGGCGCTGGAGGGGCTCGCCAGACTGGCCGCTGATCGTCACGCGCTTGTAGCAAAAGGCAGAGAGCTTATCGAGGCGCGCGTCGCGCTACTGGAACGCCGCGGCGTGGGCATGCGCTCGGTGGTCGGGGGCAGTCAGGACGCTGATTCGGAAGAACTGGTGCGGCTCGAGAACCACATCGCTGAGAACACCCGAAAACTGGCTGCCCTCCGCGTCCCGACCGAACTTATTGACCTTCAACTGGACCGGGTTTGCGAGGTATTTTCGACTCCTGCCGAGCATATCTATGTCGAGAAGCGTCGCCTGCGTCTGGATTTGATGAATGTGATCCGCAACGACGATACCGAGGCCAGCCGCGAAATTGAGCTACGCCTTGCGCGCATTCCGGGCGATCCACCCCGCATGCGCGCATTCATACTCGTACGTTTCGCTCGTGACGAACTATTGCCCGCGGGGTTGCATGTCGACGCAGCAACGCGCGCGATGTGACGCTTCGGACCTTGGCGTATGCGTGCCGTCGCCCGTTCAAACAATGGAATCCGAGCACGATGCAGTGTGCCGTATTATCTCCGTTGCAGACTTCGACAACTTTCGACGGGCGATCGTTAGCACGATTGTGGATTTACCCGCAATGGACTCGAACGCGCCGCTCGACGGCACGAAGATCGGCTGGACCTCGAACCTTCTGTCGAACGGTAGCGAGGCGTTCAGCGTAACGCGCAGTTAGAGGTTCGAACATCCGCACGATCCGATAAGCCGATTCGGTATCGGGGGTTGGGTATTGCGAACTGAAACGGGGGCTTCATCTATTCTCCGGTTTACCTTCCCCGTACCGGTAACTGAATCACGTCAACATGGCCGGGTAAGGCTCCTGCCAGTTCACTTTCTGTGTAACTGAAATACAGGACCGATTGCCGGCTCGCATCGAGTATCCGGAATACGTGAAGGACCCTGAAAATCGGGTCCACGGATTCGTCGAATACCTGCGCCTGTTTGGGGACACGGTTCGAGGCCGTCAGCTTGCCCACTTGATGACAGGAAACTTCCGCATCAGGTGCCCGCGTCGGCTGAGATGTGCCACCCAGAGCATTTTCGTCGTGTGATTTGGAGACATAACAGGTGATGCCCCTCAAGAACGGATCGTCATACGCGGAGATTTCTATTTGCCCACCATAGCGGTGGGAATGCGTCGCGATTCTCGCCAATTGCTCGCCGGGAGCCGGATCGGGTAGCGAAATGGCCAGCGCGGCTGCCATACTCGAATAAAGGACGAGGCAACGTGTCATCACACATCTCCTTGATTCGCTGGACGGTATCGAGGAACCGTTCGGACGGTCGTATGGGTTGTTTCGGACAGACTATGGCCTCGTAAGTGCGAAGGCTTGACGCATGTCAACAGATGGCGGAAAGGGAGACACCGTGCGGGATCAGATCAGCGCGCCATCGCAACCGCGTGAAGCTTTTGCACGCCTGTAAAGGCGTGCAAAAACGCGCCTGGCTGGTCGAATAGCCGTGTTCAATCCTTAGGGGGTGGGCCGCGCTCAGCGACGGGGGGAAGGCTGACTGAGCGCCGCCACCTCAGCTTGCGTTGCTCCATTAGCATCTTCCAGTCAAGTTTCATCAGGATGTACACAAAACCTAGCAAGGCCAACTGGGAGATGACAAAGTAGCCGCTGAGATATCCGCCTTCGAAGTCGGACTCCGAATCGATAAATGTGGAAGCGAACCGCCCAAGGTGAGCCCAGACGGAATAACTGATCGTACGACCCGCGAAGAATGCGGCACCGATGACGCGCAGGGGCAATCCCGACAGTCCATATGCGATGAACAGGAAGTTTGAAGGCAACGGTCCCAGCGCATATAAAAAGAACACGCCCACGGTGAGCTTCCTGCGCTTCCTGAGCCATTCTTCAACAACAGCAATGTTTTCCCGGTCGGACTCGCGCATCAGCCGCCCGCGCATCAAGGACCTTGAAAACCTGGCCAGCACCAGCCGGCCAATGGTTGCGGCGCTGGCGGCTACGACGGCAAATACGAACGGATTGCCCTCGGAGATATTGAAGCCGACCCAGGACATGGCCATCCACGTAGGCGGCGCAAACGCAGGCGCGAGATTGAGCAGCAGCACGACAACGAACAGCGTTGCCAACGTCGACATGTCAGGGCCTCTTGACCGATTGACCACCTTTTCGAACTTGCCGTGCGACGGGAGGCGCGAATCGACACGGTTCGACCGGCGAACGGCAAGTATCGGATTGGCGGGGAAACGTCCGGTTTGACGCAAGTCAAGCAAATGTAAAAGATGGATCCCTACACTAATTATGATTCGGATCTCGCGTGATGCGCGCGCGTAGCGCTTCCTGGTCGACTGGACTCCTCTTCACCTGCCCGCCATGTCACGTCCGTTACCCGCAGTCGATCTGGCTCTCCTGCTCGTCTCGGGAGGGAGCCTGCTAGCCGGGGCTGCTTTCGCTGCGATCGGCAGGGGCGCGGTCGCACATGCGCTGTGGATAGCCGGTGCATTACCGATCCTGGTGGCGCTATCGATATCCATCGTCACGGCGCTACGGCGCCACGAAGCGGGCGTCGATGTGCTCGCGCTGCTTGCCATTGGTTTCGCACTGGGCCTCAGCGAATATCTGACAGCGGCGGTGATCTCCTTGATGCTCGCGAGTGGGAGGGCGCTCGAACAGTACGCCCAGCAGCGGGCGCGTCGCGAAATGACCGCGTTACTAAACCGTACTCCGCGTCACGCCAACCGCTTCGAGGCTGGCGAGTGGCGCCAGATCGGGCTGGACACGGTGCGTCCCGGCGATCGTCTGCTCGTTCGCAATGGCGAGTTCGTACCGGCCGATGGCTCGCTCACGGGCCACGCGCAGCTCGACGAGTCCGCACTGAGCGGGGAATCCGCGATTCAGCAGCGATCGTCCGGTGAATCGGTGTGCAGCGGCGTAGTCAACGTGGGGGCGGCGTTCGAGATGGTCGCCGCGGCGAGCGCCGCAGATAGCACGTTTGCCGGAATCGTCCGCATGGTGGAGTCCGCGCAGCAGGAGCGCAGCCCCGCAACGCGTCTTGCCGACCGCTACGCGCTGCTGTTCGTCGCTGTCGCGCTGGTGCTGGCCGGTGGCAGCAGGCTTGTCACCGGCGAGGTAGTTCGGGCGCTCGCGGTGCTCGTCGTGGCAACGCCTTGCCCGCTGATTCTTGCTGTGCCGGTGGCCGTCGTCTCCGGCATGTCGCGGTGCGCCCGACGTGGCGTGCTAGTCAAGGGCGGCGGCGCGCTCGAAACGCTCGCGCGAGCCAGTGTGCTGTTCTTCGACAAGACGGGAACCCTGACGAGCGGACGCGCGCGCCTCGTCTCGATCGAAACCGGTCCAGCTATTTCACCCGAGACCGTATTGCGCTTTGCGGCCTCTCTCGGCCAGGCTTCTGCGCACGTGATATCCGAAGCAGTGACGACGGCCGCACGCGAGCGCAATCTCGTGCTGCCAGCGCCCCGAGGGGTCGTGGAGCAGGCTGGAGCCGGGGTGCAGGGCGAAGTGGAAAACCGTGCCGTCGCAATCGGTTCGTTTGCCTACGTGTCGTCGCTAGCGACGCCAGCGCTGTGGAGCGCGGCATTCCTTCAGCGCGTGGGCTATGGGGGAGCTTCCGCCGTGTTCGTTAGCGTGGACGGCGTGATGATAGGCGCCCTCCAGATGGCCGATCAGATCCGTCTCGAGACGCCCCGGGCTCTGCGGCTGTTGCGGCAGGAAGGCATCCGGCGCTTGATCATGCTCACGGGCGACAGGCGCGACGTGGCAGAGACGATCGGCGCGACGCTCGGCCTGACTGAAGTGCGGCCAGAACAGACGCCATCGGACAAGCTCGAAGCCATTCGCGCAGCGCGCCGGGAAGGCACGGTCATCATGATCGGCGACGGCGTCAACGACGCGCCCGCGCTTGCGGCCGCCGACGTCGGCGTAGCAATGGGGGCGCGCGGAGCAGCGGCGTCGTCGGAGGCTGCCGACGTGGTGCTTCTGGTTGACCGGCTGGATCGGCTTGTCGAGGGATTACGGGTAGCACGCCAGACAAGGCGAATCGCCTTGGAGAGCGTGATTGCCGGGATGGCGCTCTCGTTTGCCGCAATGGTCGCCGCCGCCTTCGGGTTTCTGCCTCCTTTGCTGGGCGCGCTGATCCAGGAGGTCATCGATGTGGCTGTCATCGCGAACGCGCTGCGCGCGTTGCGGATACGTTCGACGGCGACTGCCGGCTCCCTGTCCCGTAGCGATGCGGAGCGCCTCAAAAGTGAGCATGTCGAGCTCGGTCCGGTTATGGAGCAAATCCGGGAACTGGCAGACAAGCTGCCCCGTTTGCCGCGAACGTCAGTGGTGGGCGCGCTCGCCGGCATGAACGATCTGCTGAAGCGTCATCTCGTGCCGCATGAACAGCGCGACGATCTGGAGGTGTATCCGGGTCTCGCACGTCTGGTTGGCGGGGAAGACCCGATGGCGGCGATGAGCGCTACGCACCGCGAAATATTCCGGATTGCCCGGTTGCTCGGACAAATGACGGAGGACATACGACCCGAGGGGCCCGATGCTGCCAGCCTGTGCGAATTCCAGCGCCTGCTGTACGGGCTCGATGCGATCGTACGTCTGCATTGCGCGCAGGAAGACGAACTGTTCCACGCCCTTGGAGACGGGGCATAAGGCCGAAGCTGCAGCCTGAATCCGTCAAGCCCCGGTCGCTTGAACGAGCAGGAGCGGCGTTTGCGTGATCTGAGCGACGCGCCCAGCAACGCTGCCCAGTATCCAGCGTGCCATGCCCCTCCTGCCATGAGTGCCCATCACGATCAGCTGCGCGTCCCAGCCGCTCGCTTCGCGCACGATAGCGTGCGCAACGTCGTCGCTGGCCGGGCCTGTCCTGACGAGCGCGGTAGTGGTCTGCGCCGACACGTCGGCAAGAACCGGTTCGGCGGCGGCTAGCGCCTGATTGCCTTCTTCGACGAACGCGTCCTGGAGCGCATCGATGGGGAAGAAATCGGAGAACCGCACGGCGCGATCGATCACGTAGACCGCTCGCAGGTGCGTGTCGGGCGTGGCGAACCGTGCGCCATGCCGCAATGCCGACATCGACTGAGGGCTTCCGTCGACCGCAAACAGGATGCGCTGCGGCAAGTGGCCACCCGTCATGCTGTGGTTTTCAGGAACGACGAGTATCGGGCATCGCAGACGTCTCGTGAGCGGTTCCGACACGGTACCCTCGACCCAACGCTGCAAACCCTGGTGTTGACGGGCACCGACAACCATCAGGTCGGCTCGCCACGAGTCGGCTGCCTCGAGCAGGGCATCCGCGACGTCGCCGCCGCGCTTCGAGAGATCGATCACTTCGGCTTCGATACGCACATCGCACTCGGACATCAATTCCCTCGCGCGGTCGAGCGCTTCGGCCGCATCGTGCAGCAATTCTTCGCGAGCCACGTCAAGTGCGCGGGCAACATGCCGGCCCGTTGGAAAGAGCGTATGCGGATTCTCGGCTACGCTCACGAGCCGTACCTCGGCACCGAAGGGAAGAATGTTTCGGGCGTAGGTGAGTGCCTGTCGCGAGGCCATCGACGAATCGACTGCGATCAGGACCCTGCACGGCAGCGTCGACATGGCGTCGCCTGAACGAGGGGAATTCATGATTTGCTCCGTACACACGAATTTAGTGTGCATTCATGGGCATCCTACCGTCGAACATGCAATGGCGGTTGACCAAGGTCAACTCTTCGGCCCGGGTCATTGATCGGGTCCGGATCGCCCCGGGACAGGTTCGAGCCAGTGCTGGCATCGCGAGGATGTCGATCAGTTCCCGGCCGGGTGCCACCTGAGCCCCCCGAGGGCACTGGAGCGCCGCACGTCGACCGACGCCGCGTGAAGGTCGACGATCCGTTGCACGATCGACCAGCCGAGTCCACTGCCGCTTTCCGCCGTGCCTGGCACGCGGAAGAAACGTTCCCCCAGTCGCGGGCGGTCCGAGTCCGCGAGCCCGGGACCGCTGTCCTCGACTGACAGGATTGCTCCGTCCTTGCCGTTTTCGGTTTTGATCAGGACCGATGCGCCGGGTGGGCTATCGCACCGTCGAATTCCAGCGACTGACGCTTCGTGATCGCCGTCGGTGCCAGTTCCGCGACCACGCGTTGCACCAGCGCGCTTAGATCAACTACGGTCAGTTCGAGAGTCGCCCCAGACTCGAGCCGTGATAGAACCAGCAACTGGTCCACCAGCCGCGTTGCACGGTCACACCCTTCCAGCGTAGCGCGCAATGCATGCTGGCGAAGCGCATCATCTGTTTCGGCGAGCGCAACCTGGGCTTGGGTTCGAATCGCCGCGATCGGCGTGCGCAACTCATGAGCCGCATCCGCAGTGAACCGGCGCTCTGCTTCCCAGACTGTCTGAATGCGGATGAAGAGATGGTTGAGGGCGTCGAGCACTGGGGACATTTCGGCGGGCGTTTGCGTCGTCACCACAGGCGCAAGGTCATCGGGACCACGCAGGGCGATCGTACGACCCAGCCGTTTGAGGGGCGCTACGCCTCGCCGCACGGCCCACCAGGTGACCAAGCCGAAAAGCGGTAACGCAACTGCCATAGGCCACAACGTGCCGCGCAATACTGCAAGCAGTATCGAAGTGCGCGAATCGACACGCTCACCAACATACACGCGTGTGTCTTCATGCGGCCCGCTGGTGGAAAACACCCGCCACGCTTCACCGTTGATTTGCACGGTTGCGAAACTCTGGTCGATCTGTCGATCCGCGGGAATCATGGGGGCTGTTGGAGCGTTGGCGGAACGCAGGACCGCCTGCCCCTCATGAAAGATCTGAAACGCAACCTTGGGCGCGTACGGGTGGGGCACACGCGAATCGATCGTGTCATCGTCGTCGATCGATTGAGTTTGCTGGATGACCAGCAGCGCCGCTGCCTGGGCGAGATGACTGTCGAGCAGTTCGTCGAGTTCGCCGCGTGCGTCGCGCCAGATGAACAGCGCGGTAATCAGCCAGACGCCGACCACGACCGCGATCACGAGTACGAGTACGAGCAGACGGCTCTGCAGTGAGCGCGGCCGGATCATCACGTGGTGGCAGCCCGCGCCACGCCTTCGGCAGATCGACGGCGAGCACGCGCCAGCGGGCCAGCACCACGGCGAACGTCCCGTTGAGTTTGGCGCCGCGGACTTTGTCGACAACGTTCCAGCCGCGCACGTACAGCGCGAAACTGCGCTGGCTTGACAGATAGTGCGGCGCGTGGACGCCGACCCATGCGAGTATCTCGTCGGGCGGCACGTCAGGCGCGGCGGGATCGGGCTCGATATTGACCGTGATGCCCGCAGCTACAGCTTCCGGCTGTGGATTGGCCGCCACGGCGGACGGCGCTGCGCCGGCGCTGGCCTCGCAGGTAATACGGCGCAGCAGTTCGATGCGATGCCACGGTGGGCATTCATGGATATCGGGGGCAGGTGCGCAATGTGACCATATGTAACGCAGGTTACAGTTTTCCGCATTGAACCTTAGAGAAATGCCGGCCTTGACTTTGTTAGCCGCTTCAACTTTACATAAGATAAATTATCAATATTTTTGATGTAGGTCCCAAATAGAAATGTCGGGTTTCCGCTAAATAGAAATGTCGTGTTCTGGGTAGTTTGACTGCCGGACATCCGCTCAGGGAGCCGGCGATGAACGCGACTCGGACGATCACGATGACGATGCGCGAGATCGATCGGCTGAAGGTCATCCAGGCCGTGACCGAGGCCCGGCTCAAGCCGGGCCAGGCCCCCGAACGTCTGGGGTTGAGCGTGCGCCAGATCGAACGGCTGGTGCTGCGTTACGACGCGGCCGGCGTGGCCGGGCTGGTGTCAGGCAAGCGTGGGCGTGCGGGCAACCACCAGCTGCCTGCTGGCAAGGCGCAGCGGGCGCTGGCGCTGATCCGCGAACGCTACGCGGATTTCGGGCCGACCCTGGCGCGCGAGAAGCTGCGGGAATGTCATGGCATCGAACTGGCGGTCGAAACGGTGCGCACGCTGATGATTGCCGCGGGACTGTGGGTGCCGCGCAGGGATCGGCCGCCGAAGGTGTACCAGCCGCGTAACCGCCGCGCGTGCCTCGGTGAACTGATCCAGATCGACGGCAGCGATCACCGCTGGTTCGAGGACCGGGCGCCCGCCTGCACGCTGCTGGTCTTCATCGACGACGCGACCGGACGGCTGATGACGCTGCACTTCACGGCGACGGAGTCGACCTTCAGCTATTTCGAGGCACTGTCGAAGTATCTGGGCGCGCACGGCAAGCCGGTGGCGTTCTACAGCGACAAGGCCAGCGTCTTCTACGTGAAGCAACGCTCGGAGACGGCGGGCAAAGGCGTCACCCAGTTTAGCCGGGCGCTGTATGAGCTCAATATCGACGCATTCTGTGCCAACACGAGCCAGGCCAAGGGACGCGTGGAACGCGCGAACCAGACGTTGCAGGACCGGCTGGTCAAGGAGCTGAGGCTGCGCGGCATCAGCACGCGGGACGCCGCGAATGCGTATGCGCCCTCCTTCATCGCCGACTTCAACCGGCGGTTCGGCAAGCCACCCAGGAGCGACTACGATGCACACCGGCCGCTGCGCGACGACGAGGATCTGCGGCAGATCCTGGCCTACCGTGTCCCGCACAGGATCTCGAATGCACTGACGGTGCAGTACGACCGGGTGCTGTACCTGCTCGATGACACGCCCGTCAGCCGGGCGCTTACGCATGAATATGTCGAGGTCGTCGAGTATCCCGATGGCGTGATCGAGGTGCAGGCCCGCGACGCGGTACTGCCGTACCGGCAATATGACCGCATCACCCATATCGATCAGGGCGCGGAGATTGAGAACAAGCGCCTCGCGGGCGCACTGGAAGTCGCCCGCCGCGTTCAGGCCATCCGCGACGATCGCCGGGCAGCGGGGTCCCCATCGCGCACGCACTGCGGCGAGCAGGTCCAGGCAAAGAAGGCGCTGATCGGGCTGAAGAAGCAGCGCGCAATCGAGGTCGCCGACCTTAATCAGGCGATTCTCGAAGTCAGCTCAAAATGAGGGATGGACAGGGGGCGGCTTCGCCGCCCCACCCCAAAACCTTGAAAAAAGACAGGAAACAGCGAGAAAAACCCGACATTTCTATTTAGCTGGCACCACGACGTTTGAACTTGACGGGGACATTTGATGCGATGCAATCGTACAATCGGAAAATTACGCGGCGGCTCCGCTGGTCCGTATCCGTTTCCCTGTGATAATTTCAATACGGGCGTGCTCATCGGCGCCCAACGACCGAACGCATGACCAAAGACCTGAGCGCTCCCGCATGGGCTGAGGATTGTCGTCACTGGTTTGCCGAGCTCAAGCAGCGCGCCGTGGTCAGCGCAAATCGCGAGCTGGTCACCCTGTATTGGCAGATCGGCCGCGACATTCTCGAGCGGCAGGAGCAGCAAGGCTGGGGGTCCGGTGTTGTAGACCGGCTCGCGCGGGACTTCAAGGCAGCCTTTCCCGACATGCGCGGATTCTCCTCGCGCAACCTAAAGTACATGCGAGCCCTGGCGCAAGCCTTTTCCGCAGCCGGAATCTGTGCAACAGCCCGTTGCACAATTACCGTGGTCGCATGTCGTCACGCTGCTCGACAAGCTGGACGACGGCGCACAGCGGCTCTGGTACGCAGAAAAATCGCTCGAGCACGGCTGGTCGCGCAGCGTGCTGACCATGCAGATCGAGACGGCGGCGCATGCGCGTGCCAGCAGCGCCGTCACGAATTTCGCCGACCGGCTGCCCCCCCCCAGCAATCCGATCTCGCGCGCGACGCCCTCAAGGATCCCTATATCTTTGACTTCCTCGGCTTGACCGAGAACGCCCAGGAGCGCGACATCGAGCGTGCACTCACGCAGCACATCACGCGGTTTCTCCTCGAACCGGGGTACCGGCTGGAGGTCGGCGGTGACGAGTTTTTCATCGACCTGCTTTTCTATCATCTGAAGCTGCGCTGCTATGTCGTCGTCTAACTGAAAACGACGCCGTTCAGGCCCGAGTACGCAGGCCAGCTCAACTTCTACCTTTTTGCGATCGACGCACAGGTCAAGGCTCCGGAAGACCAGCCGACCATTGGACTGCTACTGTGCAAGGAGAAGAACCGGCTCGTTGCGGAATATGCGCTGCGCGGCGTGGCCAAGCCGATGGGTGTCGCCGAATATCAGCTTTTGCGCCATGTGCCTGAATCGCTGGAAAGCGGGCTGCCATCCATCGACCAGATCGAGGCGGAACTCCGACCGGACTTGCCGACGCACACGGCCACTGAGCCACACGCGCGATTGGACGATTGCGCGATACATGGTGCCTGCGATGACGCCCTTGTCTGCCGGGACTTGTACGCACCCGAGCTTTTTCGAGCCGCTGCTGCGCATCCATCCGCCCCGGGGCTATTGAGTATGTTCTGGCGCACGAGACGCAGTCTCCTGCCCTACGTCGCCCATCTAACCGCGCTGCACGTCGCGCCAGACTGTCGCTTCGCTTGAGCAATCAGTTCCTTGAACACCTCGATCCCGGCATCCGTGAACCGGTTACCGTGACCAACTGCTCAGCGAGGACGTCCAGATCGCGGATGATCCCGAGGCACCCGTCCTCTGACTCCAGATTCATCCAGATTCATATTCGCCAGTTCGTCAAGCCAGTCCCTCCGACTCTCCGAGCATCGCGTCGCCTGACCAGACAGCCGCGCATCCAGCGCAAAGATTCGGCGTTGAAACAGCGCTGTCCGTCACGTCTCAACCAGCTTAAGCCCCTTTTCGGCACACCATTGCATCAACACGCTTTCGTCAGCATCGGCCGCCAAAGAATACCAACGCTCGGGAACGGCTTCACGCTCGAGCAAACCTTTGAAACGTGCACAGGCCCCCTGCCGCCGGAAGAATCCCTCGACCTGCTCGTAACGCGCAGGCAACTCCTGCGCGACAAAGCGCAGCGCGTGATGTCCTCCGAGATCAAACTCGTTCTTATGCGGTATCGCAAGATAAGTATCTGAAGTTTCAAGATTGTCGGGGAGCTCCTCGTCGAACGCGTCACTGGAATCGGAAGTCCACCAGATCATGCCCGTATCGAGCGAGACATACGCGTTATGCTCCATTGGACCTCCGTAACTGACGAAGTCAAAGGCCATCGCAAGATCGTCGTGTATGACTGCGACCATAGCTCTGCCCCGCTAGCGTTGCCACGTTCGAGCGGCCGGGCTGGAATACCGTTTCCGAGCCAACGTTCGGGGCCCATTCCGCAGCGTCGGCGTTGCAATTCAAAGCTCTTCGCGCGGATCAGCGATATCGAGCCGGAAATACCGTCCTTCCATGCTCATGAGCATTCGCCCAAGCTCGTTCCACGAGACCTTCTTGCCGTCGATCACCACAAGCGGCAGGTATCCTGCCTGCGACTCGTCCCGTCCGATACGCCCACGGACCGTGCTGTCGATAATCCGGCGTTCGTGAATATCGATGCGCCTCACCGACAGCGCGCGACTTACCATGTTAAGCCCCCAACACCTGGCGCCCGGCTTCCACAGCGTTTCCCCGGAAAGTATTCCATCCAGTGCCAACTATCCTTAGCTCAATTCGATGTTTTACCTTCTCCGTCCATGCGGTTTAGATTCGCAGCACAGTGCGACTTCCCCCTTCACACGGCGAAAGCCTGGACAACGAATCGACTACGACATGAACCGCGAGACAACCCGCTCCATCGCTCCGATCAAACGCGCCGCTGCCGCGCTTGCCGTCGCCCTCGGCGTATTGACAGGATTCAACGCCGTAGCCCACGCCCAAGGTGATGCCGATGTACCTTCGCTCAAAGGCAAGCGCATAGGTATTACGGCGGTGGGCACGGACCACTACTGGGATCTGAAAGCCTATCAAGGCGCCATCGACGAGGTGAAGCGTCTGGGCGGCACGCCGATCGCGCTTGACGCGGGCCGTAACGACAATCGCCAGATCGCGCAGATACAGACGCTCATCGCGCAGAAGCCCGACGCCATCATCGAGCAGCTCGGTACCGCGACCGTGCTGGAGCCGTGGTTGCAAAAAATTCGCCAGGCCGGCATCCCGCTGTTCACCATCGATACGGCGTCCCCGTCGAGCCTCAACGCCACCACATCGGACAATTTTTTCATCGGCGAACAACTGGCGCTCAAACTCGTCAACGACATCCATGGCGAAGGCAACATACTCGTATTCAACGGCTTCTACGGCGTGCCCGTGTGCGCGATCCGTTACGACCAGTTGAAGGCCGTGCTCAAGTATTACCCGAAGGTGCACATCATCGAGCCTGAATTGCGCGATGTGATTCCCAACACCGTGCAGAGCGCCTATGCGCAGGTGAGCCAGTTGCTCACGAAATACCCCAAGGGGCAAATCTCGGCGATCTGGGCCGCGTGGGACGTGCCGCAGGTGGGGGCGACCCAGGCCGTCGACGCCGCGCATCGCAGCGAGATTCGCACCTATGCCGTCGACGGCAGTCCGGACGTGGTGTCGCTAGTCAAGGATCCGAAGTCGAGCGCTGCCGCCGTGGTGGCGCAGCAGCCCGCGCTGATCGGCAAGACCGCCGTCGACAATGTCGCGCGCTATCTCGGTGGCGAGCGCAATCTGCCGCCCTACACTTACGTCCCGTCGATTCTCGTGACCAAGGACAACGCTGCCGAAGTGCAGAAGACGCTCGGTCAGTCCGCGCAGTCCGGCCAGCTCGCCTCGAAATGAGTGAGCCGCTCAACGGCAAGCGGGCCGCAGCCGTTGCGCCCGCACTCGAACTGCGCGCTCTCTCGAAGCAGTACGGCGGCGTGCAGGCGCTGCGTGGCGCATCGTTGAGCGCCGCGCGGGGCACGGTGCATGGACTGATTGGCCAGAACGGCGCAGGAAAATCCACGCTCATCAAGATTCTCGCGGGGCTCGAGCGAGCGGACGCGGGCGAGATTAAGGTCGATGGCGTTGAGATTGGCGCGGGAGTGCGCAGCGAGATTGCCTTCATTCACCAGGAGCGTCTGCTCTCACCGACATTCACGGTGGCCGAAGCGCTCGCGCTCGGTGACGAGCCAGTAGCCGTGCCCGGCGTGCGCCGTCTGCGCGCCCTGCTGCCGCTCGATTTGCGCCGCATGCGCCGCCGCGCGAACGAGGCGCTGGCCGCGCATTTCGACATCGCGTTGCCACCAGAGCGTCTGATCGGCGAATTGAGCGTCGCAGAGCAGCAGATCGTACAGATCACGCGCGCGCTCATGCGCACGCCGCGCATCCTCGTGTTCGATGAGCCGACCGCCGCGCTCGTGAGTCGCGAGGTCGAGCGCCTGTTGCAGACCATTGATCGCCTCCGTGCACGCGGACTCACGATCCTCTATGTCTCGCACTATCTGAACGAGATCGCCTCGCTGTGCGACCAGGTGACGGTGTTGCGCGATGGCGTCGATGTGGCGCACGTCGATGCGCGCGACACGCCTGTCGACGTGCTTGTCTCGGCGATGATCGGCACACAGCCTGCGGCGCGTTCGCGCCGTGAAACCGCATCGCCCCGGGAGGTCGTGCTTGAAGTAAGCGATCTATGCGCCCCGGGACGCTTCGGGCCGTTGTCCTTCGAGCTACGGCGGGGCGAAGTGCTGGGCGTAACCGGGCTGGTCGGCTCGGGCGGCAAGCCGCTGGTGCGCAGCCTGTTCGGCCTGGAGCGCGGAGTCCGTGGCGAATTGCGTGTGCGCGGCAAGCCCGTGCGCTTGCGCCGACCGGCCGACGCAGTGCGCCAGGGCATCGCTTTCGTGCCTGAGGATCGACGCCGCCAGGGCGTCGCGACTGCACTGTCCGTGCGCGACAACCTTTCACTGCCGAGCCTCGCGCGCTTCAGCCGCTTTGGCGTCTTGAATACGCGCCGCGAGACCGCGTCAGCATGTGCACTGATCGACACGCTCGGCGTGCGCACGCCTGGCCCGCACGCGCCTGTGCGCCATCTCTCGGGCGGTAACCAGCAGAAGGTCGCGCTCGGCAAGTGGCTCGGCCGCAAGACAGTCGACGGCGCGGCTATCTATATCCTCGACGAGCCGACAGTCGGTGTGGACGTCGGCGCGAAAGCGGACATTTATCGCCTCATCGATGCGCTCGTGGCTGAAGGCGCGGCCGTGCTGATTTTCTCCAGCGACCTGCACGAACTGCTCGATGTGACCGACCGCGTACTCGTGCTTGCGCGTGGCGCGATCGTCCAGAACGTGCCCTCGCACGCTGCCAATACCCAGGACCTGCTCGCGTGGGCCACGCTCGCGCGGTCGCGCGAAGAAAACGCGCCGAAACAGGAGAATGCAGCATGATCGGCAAGGTGATCGAGCGCCTGGATGCGCTGCGGGGCAACGACGATCTTGCCGGAGATCGCGCCGGTTCGGCGACGCCCCAGCCAGACGCCCCTCGCGCGCAATTCTGGCTGCGCGGCGGCGCCGTGCTGGCCTTCGCACTGGTGTTCGCGGTTTTCGCGGCGACCTCCCCGCTCTTTCTCACGCTCGCCAATCTCGCCAATATCTTGCAGCAGTCGGCCGTGCTCGGCGTGCTCGGGTTCGGTCTGACCGCAGTGCTGATCGGCGGCGGCGCGGACTCGATCAAGGGTGGACTGGATCTGTCGATCGCCGCGAACATGGGTCTATGCGCGGCTGTTCATGCGGTGGCACTGCATGCGGGTGTGTCGAGCGCGGGCGCGGTCGGCCTCGCGCTCGCGGCAGGCGTGACGATCGGCGCGCTCAACGCCTTCGCGGTGCTCGGCCTGCGCATCCTGCCGCTGCTTGCCACGCTCACAACGATGAACCTTTGCGCGGGCCTCGAACTCGTGCTCACGCAGAACACCTCGGTGCCGGCTACTTCCCCGCTGCTCGCCTTCCTGATCAGTGAAGGCGCATCAGGTATCCCGCACCTTGCGACAGCGTTGCTCGCCGTCGCCGTGCTCGTCACTCTGCTGGTGCACTACACGCCATTTGGGCTGCGCCTGCGCGCGTGCGGGGAAGACGGCCAGGCAGCCCGCGCGGCGGGATTGAATGTGCGCGCTTATGCGGCCGCAAGCTACATGCTCGGCGGCTTCGCGGCGGCGCTCGCCTCGCTTGCGTCGTCGGCGCTCCTGAGCGGCAGTTCGCCGGGCGCGAGCGAAAACCTGCTGGCCGTCGTGGCAGCGGCGCTGCTCGGGGTGGTTTTCTCGCGCCGCATGCTGCCGACGATGCCGGGCACGCTACTGGCCGTGCTCTTCCTCGGCGTCGTCAGCAACGGGTTTCAGCTCGACAACGTCTCCAGTTACTGGGTCAACGGCGTGGAAGGAGCGCTGATTCTGTTCGTCGTCTCCACCACGGCGCTGCTGCGTCGCCGTCACCTCGGAACGCATGCTCATGACTGATCGGCTCGTGCACATCCAGCGCTTTTCGCTGCCGGGCGCGCTGGTCGCCGTCAGCCTATTCTTCGCGGTGTGCTCGCCAGGTTTTGCGCAGCCCCGCAATCTAGGCAATGTGCTGCTCAACGATTTCGCGCTGCTGGCGATTGCTGCGCTCGGCATGACCCTTGCGCTATCGATCGGCGCCGTCGACCTGTCGCTTGGCACGGCTATCGACGTGAGCAGCCTCGTTTTCGTCCTTTTGAGCGCACATCACGTTGGGGTGCCGCTGGCCGCCCTCGCCGCGCTCGGCGCAGCGCTGCTGGTGGGCGCGTTCAACGGCATGCTGGTGGCGGCCCTCGGCATCGCACCATTTCTGGCGACGCTCGGCACGCTCTTCATCGGGCAGACTCTGCAGCAGCTTGCGACCGATGGCGGCCAGCCCGTCTACCTGCTCGGCCTCCCGTTGCCGCCGCTGTTCGGCGCGCTGGCGCACGGCACGTGCGCCGGCGTACCGGTGCCCTTGTGGATCGTGGCGGCGCTCGCGCTAGTCCTACACGTGTCGCTCGCGCATTCGGTGTTCGGCCGCTACAGTGCCGCACTCGGCACGCAACCGGGCGTCGCTCGTTATTCCGGCCTGCCGGTTGCGATCATCGTCGTCGCAACTTTCGTGGCGGGCGCGCTGGTCTATGGCGTGGTGGGCCTGCTGCTGTCATCGATGGTGAAAGCCTATGTGCCGCAAGCTGGCAACGGCTACCTGCTCAACGCGATCGGCGCGACCTTCATCGGCACGACGCTGTCGCGCGCGCGGCGGCCCAATGTGCCCGGCACGCTACTCGGCGTGCTGCTGCTGAGCCTCGTGGCAAACGGGCTGTTGCTGATCGGCTGGAACTTCTACTGGCAGCAGGTCGCCACGGGCGTGCTGATCTTCGCGGTGCTGGCGTTCAGCTTCGCATCGCGGAGCGAGCAACAGGCCTAGTATTCGGCGGACGAATCAGGAGTTTGGTATGGCCCAGCCCACGCAGCCATGTTTGATTCATAGGTGTTTGATCACACTGCCCGTCAGCATGCGTAGCTCGTCGAACTGCGTGGCGAGTTCGAGGCACACGATAAAGGCCAGCATCGCTGATGGTCCCGGGTAACGCTCCATCCATCGCAGCGCCGGAGTGGCGCAGCGCACGCGAATCGCGTCTCGCGTCATCAGATAGGTGATTCCGGCACCCACGAGCGCGCCCGCCAGCAAGTCGGTCGGGTAATGAAAGCCAAGATAGGCACGCGGCAGGCAAATGACCAGCACCACATAGAGAATCGCCAGCACGCCGATGCCCCGCCACACGAGGAAGATGCCAGTGGCGACCGCCATCCATAACATCGCGTGGTCGCTTGGGAAGGAACTCCAATTCGACAGCTGTGCGTCCTCGATGACGTGACCCGCAAAGTGCAGATGCAGTTCGCCGCTAAAGACAGGGCGCGCTCTGAACGGTAACCAGTGAGCCAGCAATCTTCCGACGAGGAGCGCCAGGAGACCGCTGAAAAGCGTTGTGAGCACCATTTCTCGCCGCCATTCTCGACGCTCATCTCGCTGAAACCACATCCACCACAGCAACGGTATGAGTACGAGCCCTTTGAAGGTGTAGAGGTCGGCAATGACCTCTATGGTTTTGGCCGCGAGATAACCGAAGTGGAGGGAGGACAGATATGTCTCGATAGACGAATCGAAGCTATTCATAGTCTTGTAAGAAAATCGGACAAAGCCAATTTCCGATGCGACTAGCTCGTATCGGGCTCTGTCGTCGGCAAAGCCTTGAACCAAAGACGTTGCAACCGACGACGATAAGCAATAACGACAGCCTCCTCGATGCGCCCCGTCGACCGATGCATTGTCTAGTCCGTCTGACTCTCGTGCGTCATGGTCGTCTGCGGTCGATATTTGAACTCAACGGGGACGCAGTTCATAGAGCCGATGTTCAGGTAACGTCGCAACGAGTTGCCATCCATCAAGCGTCTCGGGTAAGCGCCGGTACGGGTCAAGTACCGCAAGATAGACCGTCGTGAACCGGCTTGTAAGGTCAGGAAAACGATCCAGCAGCTCAGTGGACCACGCGCGTAACATGTCGCCATTTGCCAGGACATTCGGTTTTCGGGTAGAGCTGTCGTCCTGGAACTCCCTCAATGCTACGTTCTCGCTCCGGTAAAGCACGGGTTGCTGGCCCGCTTTGAGATACAAATCGGGCACGAGAACGCCATTCACTGTTGCGAGCGCCACCACCTTGTCCAAATATGGGTTCCAGCGGTAGGGGTCCTTCCATGGAGAGCGGTCGGCGGTGTCCTGCTTGTACTGGAACAAGACGGAACCAGCCTTCAAGGACGCGAACGTGGTGCGGTAAGTCTGAATGACAGGACTGCCGACCTGCCAATCCTCAGTCACGGTCACGATCCGGAAAACAAAGACAAGCGTGAGAGCGAGTG
The DNA here is from genome assembly GCF_040948665.1 of Paraburkholderia sp. BR14320. Taxonomy (NCBI): domain Bacteria; kingdom Pseudomonadati; phylum Pseudomonadota; class Betaproteobacteria; order Burkholderiales; family Burkholderiaceae; genus Paraburkholderia; species Paraburkholderia sp. BR14320. Next base: position 541,488 of record NZ_JBFPKG010000001.1, on the reverse strand, counting down.
CGCCGACTCCCTGGAGACGTGGCGCCACCGAATGTCGTACGCCAACCAGCGCAGTCAGCAAAAACGCGAAGCTGATCGCGCATCGCTCTATCACACCGTACGAAGCAAACGCGTCAAACGGTGCGAGCAGGACTACCAGCGGAAGCGAAAAGACGGTTATCCGGAATTCTGGCTGGCACGTCCACCATTTCAGAACCAGACCAATGACCACGAACAGGCTCAGACCAGCCACGATAGCCACATCGCCCGCACGATTGCCCACTGAAAAGACATCGATGCAAAGAGCGAGCTTCGAAAGTACGTGGGTAACGCCGAAATGGGTTGACCCATGAAGGCCGCCGGTGCTGCTGTGGATCAACAGTGCAAGGGGGAGCAGCAACGGAACCAGACTCGCGGCCGCGTGACGAGCCAGTGAATGAATCGAGACCTTCCCCTCTCGAAGAAGACAACCAAGTTCCCACGTGCCGACAACCAGAGCGAAAACGGCAAGCGGAAACAGATGGCAAAAATAAATGACAAGGGCACTGAAGCACGAAACGAGGACCCGCGCGAGGGTGGCCCGGCGCAACGTCACGTGCGCAGCGATCGCCCAAAAGGAAATCCCGAGACCAAACAGAAAGTTATCGTAGCCGCGTATGAGTATCCAGTTATAGAGCAGCAGGAAGCTGATAAACGGTAACCACGACCAACGGCCATTGGCAACACGGCTCAACACGAGGCAACCCGACGTCAATAGCGCGAGTTCGACGAGGGTAAACAGCCAGGCAGCCCATTCTACCGGTATCAGTTTCGTGAACCACGGTAGGGCGAGGTCCATGGCAAGGTCGGGCACGGCTTCCCACCGAACGACAAAATTTCTTGCATACGATGCCGGATGAGAAAGGATATCGAGCCGGACGATATTGTAAAAGTGTTGCCCAAGAGGAGGATACGGCGTGACGAAGAATGGCATCGACGCAACCACGGCCGCAATCAGCCACACACTCCACAGACGCAAAGGAGAAATGCCAGTGTTCATCGGGCTTCTGATAGTCATCAAAAACCTCGGAAGGTTGATCTGGAACCCTCCACGCAAGGTATTCTCGATTTGTTGGGTTATACGAAATGCACATTGCTTACGGAAGATGTCGCGTAGCTAAATCCGTGGCCGGCTTTCGATCTCATCGTGCTATATGTCATTTTTTTGACGAGTATACGCGCGCCACTGTAACCATTTGTTCGTCACCTCACACAAAGCTCAAGACATTCCTTTGCGCTCGCTCACGAATGCACGGAGGTTCCTGGACAGGCGCGGGAAAAATGAAGCGATAAAGCAGACGAAATCGGTTTATCCGTCGCCGGTCACCAACGTCGTCGTCGGCTGTGCCGTTCGCTGGTATGACAGTTCGGCCTCTTCCTGCGCGGCAACCCGAACGAGACATGTAGAGACGACCACGCACGACAAGAATCTGCTATTCAAGCCCGCGTCGGTCGAGGGCCTGGGCCCGCTAAGCTCCACGGGTCCAGACGTCCTTGCTTTTCGTCATACGCCTTCGACGACAACCGCACGATAGCGCGCGCCCTTGAAACGGTGCTGCGCGACTTCCTGATACGCAGGGCCGTCGTACCACGCGCGCGCGGCCTGTTTTCGAAGAGACTTCGCCGAGTACCTACGTCAAACCGGTGTATCGACGGCCGAGGCATTACCCGGCGCGTTGTCTATGGGCCAGCAACTGGCTACGTCCGAAAGCGGAGCCGCGTCCTGACGATGCGCTGCTGATCGACTGGCCGACGCGCTGCGCGCGGGATGAGGAGACCGATAGAAGGTCCTCGTGGATAACGGTTTTGCGAGCCGGTGACTGTGTGGAGCGTAAGTACCGCGCGTTGTACGCCGCCTTCGTCTTGCACCGGTTCGAAGTGACGCTTCGACACTGCCAGCCTGTGTCACGCTTCTCGCAGCTTATTGCGCGGCAGGAATCCACGCAGCGGTGGCCGCATCACTCGAACGGAACGCAGGGAATTTCTCGCCAAGATCCGCAATCGTTTTGATGTCGTTCTTCAACAGATCGTCGCGCGTGATCAGCGTCGGCTTTACCGCGATGTGATGACCCGGGTCCTGTCCTGCCACCAGCAAGGCCGCCGCACGTACCGACACGGCGCCGACCACGGCGGGATTGGTCGCCGCTGTCGCCACCCAGGCGCTGCCTGGCGCGCGGATCGCTTCGATATCGGCAGTCGAAATGTCCGCGCTGTAGATGCGCAGCTTCGACGACAGCCTGGCTTCGTCAGCGGCCAGTTTGGCGCCACGCGCAAATTCGTCGTACGGTGCGAACACGACGCGGATCTCCGGATGCGCGCGGTACGCGGCCGACGCCTGATTCGCAACGGACTGCGCGATCGGGTTATCCACCGTGCCCCAACGCGCCTTCTCCTGCACGTTCGGATGCGCGCGCTTGAAGTCGCGCCACACCGCGTCACGCCTGTCGAGCGGCGCGAAGCCCGCGACATACACGTAACCCGCTGCGAACGCGTCGCCGTTGTCCTTCACAGCCTGATCGAGCAACAGCGACGCGAGATCGTGATCGCTCTGCTCGATTTGCGGCACCTTCGGATTGGCGAGATCCACGTCGAACGCGACGACCTTGACGCCCTTGTCCAACGCACGCTGCACGACGTCTTTCAGCGACTCCGGCAAGCCGTGATTGACGATGATCGCCGAGACACCCAGGCTGATTGCCTGCTGGATCTGCTCGCGCTGCTCCGACGCATCCTGGCGGCCCTCGTAGATGCGCAAGTCGACACCCAGCGCCCTCGCCTGCTTCTGCGCACCCGCTTCGTAAGCCTGGAAGAAGTCACCCGTCGACAGATAGTTGACGAGCGCGATCCGCACACCGCCCTTGTCGAACGGCGCCGGTGCGCCTTTGAGCGGCTCGCAATGTGCGGATACGGCAGACAGCACGGCAGCCGAGCACAACGTCAGTGCGCCCAGCGCACGCACCGAGATCGAACGGCTTTGAAACAGCGATTTCATCGAAAGTCCCCTTGTTCGATGCCTGATTACTGGCAGCGTCAGTTCCATGCGTGACGTGCCGGTTTCACGCCGTTCAGATAGTAGTTGCCGACGAGGTGATACTTCCATCGGACGGGATCGTGCAGCGTATGCGTGCGCGCGTTGCGCCAGTGACGGTCGAAGTTGTGGTCGCTCAGGGTCGACTGGGTGCCGGCCAGTTCGAAGAGCTTTTCGCCGGCCAGCAGCGCGATTTCGGTCGTCAATACTTTTGCCTCGCCGACGGCGACCGAGGCACGCGCGACATCGTCTGCCGTGGTCGCGCCTTTGGCCGAGAGTTCGTCGAGCACGCGTGCAGCGCGTTCGAGCAGGGCTTCGGCGGCATGCAGCTGGATGTGCAGGCGGCCGATTTCACGCAGCGTGAGCGGATCGTCGCTGGCCTTGTCGACACCGCTGTCGACCCACGGTCGCGTGCGCGTGCGAACGAATTCGAGCGTATCGGCGATGGCGGCTTTCGCGATGCCTGCGTCGATGGCAGCCTGAATGATCTGCGACACGGGGCCATTGAGTGTTGGTTCGTCGGAAACGCGCTGCGCAGGCAGCACATGCGACGCCGGCACGCGCACGTCTTCCAGCGTGACCGTACCGCTTGCCGTCGTACGCTGGCCAAAGCCGGACCAGTCGTCGATGACTTCAAGACCCGCCGTGCCCTTGGGGATATACGCGAGCCACGCTTTGCGTTCTTCATCGAGCCCAAGCACGGGCACGTAGTGCGCGAACAGTGCCCCTGTCGAATAGAACTTCGTGCCGTCGATCACATAGTCGTCGCCATCGCGCCGCACCGTGGTCCTGAGATCGAGCACGTTCTTCGTGCCCTTTTCGGAGAAGCCGTTGCCGAAGCGCTTGCCCGCCAGGATTTCCGCAAAGAAATAGCGCTTTTGTTCTTCGGTGCCTGTCAACACGATCACATCGACCAGGCCGAAATGATTCTGCGGCAACTGGCCAAGCGACGGGTCGGCCGCAGAGACGATCTTGATGACCTCCGTCAGCGTGACGAACGACACGCCCGCGCCGCCATACGCCTTCGGCACCGTGATGCCCCACAGCCCCGATTGCGAGAACCACTCGATTTCTTCGCGCGGCAACCGGCGCTCGCGATCGCGCTCGGATGCACCCGCCGCAATACGCCGCGCCAGCTCATGCGCGACGGCAATGGCTTGCGCATCGTCGGCGATCACCCGCACCGCGCGGGCATGCGCGTCCGCCCGCTGTTGATCGGCTACGTCGGTTTCGGCCATGAATGTCTCCCTTTGATGACGATTGGCACAATCTAGCAACGCTCGTCACGAACACAAACTGAGCGATTCGAAATTAGATATGACGTCGATGCGCAGAAGGTTTTCTCGTCTCACACGCGCGCACCCGAACGCGAGCCGACACTGAATGTGAAAGCCAATGCAAACACGAGCAGCACGCCCTTGATGAAGTCCTGCATGTAGTACGGCGCGTTCAGCATGGTCAGGCCGTTGAGCAGCACGCCGACGAACACCGCGCCCACCACCGTGCCGAGCACGTTGGGCCGCTTCGCGCCCCATACCGCGTAGCCGACCAGCGCCGCCGCGACGGCGTCGAGCAGCAACGAATGCCCCGCGCTCACATCGCCCCGGCCGACGCGTGCCGCAATCAGCACACCGCCCAACGCGGCAATCGTCGATGACGCGACATAGGCCGCGATGCGATAGCGAGCCGTCGGCGCGCCGGCGAGGCGCGCGGCCGTTTCGTTGCCGCCGATCGCATAGATCACCCGCCCCCAGCGCGTCGCCTCCATGACGAAGCACGCCACCGCCGTCAACGCCGCCAGCAGCAGAACAGGCAGCGGCACGATGTCCAACAGGCGCGAACGCCCCAGCGCGAGAAACAGATCGGGAAAGCTGCCCGTCGCTTCCGTGCCGTCGGGCAGCACGGTGCCCGTCGCAAGCGAACGCCCGCCTGTCGGAATCAATTGCAGACCCGCCAGCAGGAACAGCGTGCCGAGCGTGGCAAGCTGGTCGGGCACGCGCAGACGTGTGATAAGCACACCATTGAACAGGCCCGCGACCACGCCGAATGCCAGACAGGCCAGCACGGCGCTCCACGCTCCGCCATGCCATACGATCAGCACATAGCTCGCGACCATTTGCGCGGTTGCAGCGACGCTGCCTACCGAGAGATCGAAGCCGCCTGCCGCCAGCGTGATCGTGACGCCTATGCCCAGCAGCGCGACGATCGACACGGCCTGCAGAATGCTCAGCAGATTGTCGACGTTCAGAAAGGCCGGCTCGCGCACCGCGAACACGACGATCAGCACGGCCAGCACCAGCAGGATGCCCGTGCGTTCCAGATGCTCGCGCAGACTGCCCCAGCGCGGGCGCGCCGACGATTGGGCAGGGACGTTCGTCGTCACGGACGGGGTGGTGGATTTCATGAATGAGGGAGAGCAACAAAAGAAAGAGAATCGGCGGGAGCCGCGCGCTCGAGTGTCGTACCGCGATCGAAATGCACGACGCGATCGGCGATTTCGAACGCTTCTTCGAGATCGCTGACGAAAACCAGCGTGGCACGCCCCGCCGCACGCTTGCGCAGCAGTGCCACGATGTCGGCGCGCGCGCCTGCATCGACGCCCTGAAACGGTTCGTCGAGCAGCAACAGCTTCGATGGTTCCGCGTGCCAACGCGCGAGCACGACCTTTTGCTGATTGCCGCCCGACAGACGCGACAGCCGGTCGTCCGGTCCCGTGCAGCGCACGCCGAATGCGGCAATCGCCTCGCCGGCCGCCGCCCGCTCCGTCTCACGACGCACGAAGCCGCCCTTATGCCAGCGTGACAGAAATGGAAAACTGAGCGTGCCCGCGATCGATGCGAACGGCACGCGGTCCGGAAAGAGCGACGAGCGCCAGCGGTCCTCTCCCGCGAGGTAGACACCCGCGCGAATCGCGTCAGCGGGCGAGCGCGGTCGCCATGGCTGGCCGAGCAACTGCATGTCGCCTTGCACGGCGCGCGTTTCGCCAAAGATGACGCGCGCGAGACGCGATTTTCCGCCGCCGATGGGGCCTGCGATCGCCACGATCTTGCCTTCTTCGACGTCCAGATCGAAAGGTATCGAGGCTGGCGTCAGCTTCAGATCGCGCGCGCTGAACACCACGTTGCTGGATGTGCCGCTGTCGTGCGGCGCAGCGCGATCGGCGGGCAGTGCATGGCCGATCATCGTTTCTACCGCGGCGTCGAAATCGATGGGCGGACGCAGATCCGCCACGATGCGGCCATCGCGCATGACGGTCACGCGGTCCGCGATGCGGCGCAGGTCACCTAGCCGGTGAGACACCAGCAAGATCGCCGCGCCGTCGGCACGCAAACGCTCGATCAAGGCGAAAAGCCGCTCCGCTTCGGGCGCAGAGAGACTCGCCGTAGGCTCATCGAGAATCAGCAACGACGGATTGCCGGCCAATGCACGCGCCAGGGTCACAAGTTGCTGCCCTGCCAGCGACAGCGTATGCAACGGCGCAGACAGGTCGACTTCGAGTCCGACGCGCAGCGCAAGTGGCCGCGCGGCATCGACGCGCACCGCTGGCGTCATACGCCACGCAGACGCCGCATCGCAAAGCTGATCGAGCAACAGGTTATCCGCAATAGATAAGGCCGGTACCACGGCATCGGCGGTGCTCTGATGCACGGTCGCGACGCCAAGCCGTTTGGCCTGCTGCGGCGACGAAGGCGCGAAGGTTTCGCCGCGCAAAGTCAGCGCACCGCTATCCGCTCCGTAGACGCCGCTGATTATCTTGACGAGCGTCGATTTGCCAGCGCCGTTCGCGCCCATCAACGCAATCACTTCTCCCGCACGGATGTCGAGGTCGAGATGGGTCAGCGCAGTCGTCGCGCCGAATCGCTTCGTGATGGAGACGGCCTTCAGGACAGGCTGATTCATTGCAGGGAGGATCGCTTCTGGATGCATGACCGTTCATGCTAGACAAGCTCGTCCATGCCGCAAACGAATCGCTATTCATATGCTTAGTATTCTCAACCGATTGATGGCACTTTCTGTCCCTGCAGTCATACCACCGCTATCGCCGACATAAGTCGCCATACGGATAACGATCTGCCAATCCGTTATTTACGTGCGGCGAGCGGTGATTTTTATACTCGCCATTGTCCAGCGCTCAACCCGCGTCGTGGGCTTCGCTACTGCCTTTTCAAAGGATGTGCATGACCTCATCGAACGCCGCCGATCTCTCCGTCGGAACCGACTACGAATCACTCGCCAATCGCTTTCGCCCTATCTTCGCGCGTATCGCCGAGGGCGCGGCACAGCGCGACCGTTCGCGCGAATTGCCGCATGAAGCGATTGGCTGGCTCAAGGACGCGGGCTTCGGCGCAGTGCGGATACCGGTCGCGCATGGCGGTGCCGGTGCGTCGCTGCCGCAACTGTTTCGTCTTCTGATCGAACTCGCCGCGGCCGATTCGAATCTGCCGCAGGCGTTGCGCGCGCACTTCGCTTTCGTCGAAGACTGGCTGAATGTGCCGCCCGGCACCGAGCGCAACACCTGGTTCGACCGTTTCGTGAGCGGACAACTGGTGGGCAGCGCGTGGTCCGAAGTGGGCGACGTCGCCGTCGGCACGCTGTCGACCAGGGTATCCCGAAGCGATGGCCAGTACGTGCTGAATGGCTCGAAGTACTACAGCACAGGTAGCATCTTTGCCGAGTGGATCGACGTGCTCGCGAAACGCGAGGAAGACGGCGCCGACGTAATCGCCGCCGTCAGCACGAATCAACCCGGTGTGTCACGCAAGGACGACTGGGACGGGTTCGGCCAGACAACCACGGGCAGCGGCACGACGGTATTCACCAATGCCTCGGTCGATGCCCATAACATCATTGCGTTCGAGCGGCGCTTCAAGTATCAGACCGCGTTTTATCAGTTGGTGCATGTCGCCACACTGGCGGGCATCGGTGCGGCCATTACGCGCGACGTCGGCACGCTGGTGCGGCAGCGCAAGCGCATCTATAGCCACGGCAACGCGCCGCACGTGAGCGAAGACGCGCAGATCCAGCAGGTGGCGGGCGAAATCGCCTCATGGGCCTATGCGGCACAGGCGCTGACCGGGCAGGCGGCGCAGCCTTTGCAACGCGCGTACGAAGCCCGTTTTTCCAACGATGCCGAAGCGCAGCATCGCGCCAACGTCGATGCCGAACTCGAATCGGCGCAGAGCCAGCTTGTCGTGTCGGACCTCGTATTGCGCGCGGCGACGCATCTGTTCGATGCGCTCGGTGCGTCGGCGACCAGCACCACGCAGGCGCTCGATCGTCACTGGCGCAACGCGCGCACCGTGTCGTCGCACAATCCCCTCGTCTACAAGGCGCGCATCGTCGGCGACTGGGTAATTAACGGCAAGGAGCCGCCGTTTATCTGGAGTATCGGCAACGGCCCCGGCCGAGGGAGCAAGTGAGCGTCATGACCAAACCCATTCGCTTCAATGCATTCGAGATGAATTGCGTCGGTCATCAGTCGCCGGGCCTGTGGGCGCATCCGCGCGACCGCTCCTGGCAATACAAGGATCTCGAATACTGGACGGATCTCGCGAAGGTATTGGAGAAAGGTATTTTCGACGGCATCTTTATCGCCGACGTGATCGGCTATTACGACGTCTACAAAGGCAACAACTATCACGCGCTGCATCAGGCCGCGCAGATTCCCGTCAACGATCCGCTGCAACTTGCCGCGCCGATTGCGATGGTCACCGAGCACCTTGGCATCGGCATCACGGCGTCGACGAGCTTCGAGCATCCGTATACCTTCGCGCGCCGCCTCTCGACCGCCGATCATCTGACGAAGGGCCGGCTCGCGTGGAATATCGTCACGTCGTATCTGGAGAGCGGCGCGAAGAACATCAGCGAAGGCGGATTGCGCGATCACGGCAATCGCTATGAAGTCGCGACGGAATACGTCGAAGTCTTGTACAAGCTTCTGGAAGGAAGCTGGGAAGACGGCGCGGTTGTCCGCGACCGCGAGAAGCGCGTGTTCACAAACCCGGAGAAGGTCCACGAAATCGGCCACAAGGGCAAGTACTTCGAAGTGCCCGGCTATCACCTTTGCGAGCCTTCTGCGCAGCGCACGCCGGTGCTCTTTCAGGCGGGTGCATCGGGTCCGGGTAAGGCATTCGCTGCGCAGCACGCCGAATGCGTGTTCGTCGCCGCGCCGACGCAAGCCGTGCTGAAAAACTACGTGAGCGATGTGCGACGCCAGGCAGCGGAAGCAGGCCGCGATCCGGACAAACTGCTTATCTACAACCTCGTCACCGTGATCGTCGATGAAACGGATGCGAAGGCGCAGGCGAAGTTCGAAGAGTACAAGCGCTATGTGTCGTATGACGGGTCGCTCGTGTTCATGTCGGGATGGACGGGTATCGACTTCGGCCAGTACGCGCCCACCGATCTCGTGAGACGCGTCGAAACCAACGCCATCGTCTCGGCCGTCGAACATCTGTCAGGGGGCGACAAGGCATGGACCATCGAGGAACTCGCGATCTGGGGCGGCGTCGGCGGCATGGGTCCTGTATTCGTCGGATCTCCTTCGACGGTGGCGGACATCCTGCAGCAATGGGTCGAGGCGACCGGCGTTGACGGATTCAATCTTGCGTATGCCATCGCGCACGAAACGTTCGAAGACGTCGTCCATTACCTCGTGCCGGAGTTGCAGCGCCGTGGCGTGTACCCGACCGCGTACACGCCCGGCACGCTGCGCGAGAAGCTGTTCGGCGACGGTGCGCGTCTGCCGCAGACGCATCCGGCTACCCGCTTTCGCGATATCGAGCGGGTCAAGCGCGAGTCGCAACAGGTGCAGCCGGTCACGGCAACGCCCACCCTTGCCAAACCCCATGCGGTGAGGTAAGCGCGTTGCGGCCCGTCATACCGCTGTTCACATTCCTGCGTCTATCCGGCCGTGCCAGGCGCTTATCCGATCTTGCCCGTGCACGCTTCGGCAAGCATCAGAAGAACAATAGCGTGCGCAGTTCGATACTCCGACGCGGTCTTGCGTCCGGCGGCGACGACGGATCATCGAATGCCGTATGTGCTGTCAGCCGCGCGACACCGTCGCCCGCGGAATCGTAGATTTTCAGGAGCAGGACTTCTTCCGGCTTCATCAGCGGAAAGTAGTACCAGCGGTGCTTCGGGTTGTACACGAACGCATAGGTCTCGCCGACTTTGTCCTGATAGATCAGATCCGCCGGCACCAGATCAGTCGGCGCGATACTGCGCGCATCGCACAACGCCAGCGGCGACGATTCGACCGTCGATCCGATGGGACGCCACAGGTTGACGATCGCCACCCTGCCCTTGAGCAGTTCTTCCGCTTCGTGCGGCGGCAGGTGATCACGCACGCGGCGCGGACCCGATACGAAGGTCTGGTCGTTGTGAATGAACTTGACCGGCTCGCGCACGTTGCCTGGACGCGCCGCATGGCCATCGCGAATCGTGTGATCGAAGATGACGGCGCGCGTCGCGCCCGTCCAGCGCCTTAGCAGCGCCTCCGACTCGGGATAGTAAATGCGTTCGATCGCAGCAGGGTCCGTGAAATCGCGGAGCGCGCTCGCGTGCTGCCGCAACTCGAAACCGTTGCGGTCCAACGATAAACCACCCGGCGGCGGCGAAACCCGCGCATTGACGATGTTCACACGCTGCGTCCGATACACGCCACTGCGCTGCGGCACGCCAGCAGGCGGCTCATAAGCGTAGGTAGCGGGCTTTTCCCCCGTCGCGACGAGATAGTTCAAGGCGGCTTCGACGACGGCCGGCTGTTCAATGACGACATCGCTCATTAGTTGCGCTCCTTGCCTGCGAGTGAACGAATTCAGTCCGGCGCTATTTCGCCGATGATCTGACACGAATCGGATGTGACTGTGATGTTGAAGTAGCCGGCGCGCGCATAGCGGGCAATGCGTTCGAGGCGCTCAGGATTGTCCTTCCACGTATGCTCTGGTACAGACGGCACAGGCCGCGCCTGCGCGCGCCGACGCACGAATTCGAACGGATGAAGCACGGCCAGACGGCAAAACGATGCGAGGCTCATCGACATGATGCGCCCTCCTGCTCATGGCAACCTCAGTTGAATCTAGTCAGTGAAGTGGCAATGCACAAACAAGCATTTGTGCTTTGCTTTGCAACGTTTGGACCTTGTATAGGCTGGCCGTTCGAAGCGCGTGGCGCGTCTGCGCAGCGGCACACCCGCCGACGAAAGCCGACGCGCAGTCTGCTTCCCAAGGCGCGTCGGTGCGTCGGATGCACCGACGCTCTACACGATTTGCACATTCCTTCCGCCACGCTATCAATGTGCAAAACGCTTATTTGGGCGTCGCAAGGGTTGCTTTTTGGGCCGCTCACGAATGCCTCTTGAACGAATCAAGCGCACATCGTAGTTCGATCAAAAGCCGTTGAAAACGAATTGATCCGCACAACGATGTCAGCAGATGCAACAGCGTGGGCGGCTCAGAAGCGTGACTTACGACGACATCGGGACACCTCGCCAGCGGGACCAAAGCGGTTGTAAGATTGCTCGGGTGCCAGTTTGCCGGTCGTCCAGGGCCCCTTCGCAATGAAACTACTTCCAAAGCAACTGAACACCCGCCTGCAACTGCGCAAGCAACTGCGTCGCGCCAGCGGCTTTCAAATCGCTATTGCGCATCGCCTGCGACAGCTTAACGTGGAGGATTGGCGCACAGTCACTGCTGCGCAAAGCTTTTATTTTTCGCCTGAATACCTGCAAATGATCGAAGTGGCCGGTCCGGCCAATCTGGAGCCGCGCTACGCCTTGATCTCGGATGACGACGGACCGCGAGCCGCAGTCTGCATGCAAATCGTCCAGGTAAGCCTCGAGCACTTCGGTGAACCAGGCAAGCGCAAACTCAACGTGCCGCTCACCGAGCGTATTCTTGTCTGCGGCAACCTGCTCAGTTACGGGCAGCACGGCGTTTGTTTCGCGCCCGGCAGTACTCCTGCGGAACTGTGGCCCGCCGTGGCGGACGCACTGTATCGTACCCGCCGATGCGAAAAGCTGGACGGACAGACCAACCTTATTGTGGTTAAGGACATTCTCGAGGCCGACAAGGAACCCAGCGCCTGCCTCGGCAAACTCAGCTATTCCGCCGTCGAAACCGAACCCAACATGGTGCTGACGCTACCCGAAGGCGTCCATACCCACGCTGACTATCTTGCCAGTCTTGCTTCCAAGTACCGCAATGCGGTCAAGTCCCAGATCTACAAACCGTTCGATGCGGCTGGGTTCCGGATGGAACGTCTTGACGACGTGGCGTCGGTTACTGGACATCTGCACGATCTTTACCTGCAGACCCACACCAATGCCAGGTTGCGGCCATTTATGCTGGATCAGGAATACTGGCCAGCGTTAGCGGCAGCCGCCGGCGCAAGAATCGTTTTCCACGTCGCGGTCAAGGGTAGCCATATTTATGGCTTCGTTGTCACGCTCAAGGACGCGGACACGGCGGTCGTCTGGCATATCGGTTTCGATCGCGAAGCTGCTACCTATGGCGTGCCGCTTTATCTACGCCTTCTGCATGCGTCGCTGACGCAGGCAATCGATTTCGGTTGCCGACGTGTCTCTTTCGGCAGAACGGCGCTCGCACCCAAAGCCCGCATCGGCTGCCGGCCGGAGCCGATGCAGGTTTGGGTGCGCCACCGCCAGCCTTTGCTGAACCGGGCGATCAGCCCTTTGCTGCGACTGATCCAGCATGAAGACGCGCCGGAATACTCTCCGTTCAAAAAAGACAACCAACCGCTCTGAAGCGCTTCGATATCTGCTCGAAGCAATCCATCAGGCCGCGGACCGCGGCCTACGTGACCGTCAGCTGCTGCGCGAGCCTGGCATCGCCTCCGGTTCGCGGTCCACACGCCGAAATTCAATGGTTTGCTGTCGGAGTTTTCACGCGTCAAGATCCATGTCGGTGCTGTTGCAGTTTGTGTTGTGTGTTCTTTTGTCTGCCGCGGCACCGCCTATGTGTCGGCCTGAGCCGTCGAAAACACGAACTCGCCTAACGAGCCGTGTCGATAGCCAACGCGTCGAGAGGCTTGCGCTGATAGCCATTCGTCGAGGAACCAGGCGATGACGTTCTGAAAGGTTTGCGCGATCGAGCGATGCTGTCGATGCTGCTGCGGCACCGCCCGAGAGCGCGCCACATTAACTTACCCGCGGAGTTCTATGCAAAACGCTGGGAGCGGTACGGATCCATCAGGTTCACCATCACGCCGTCAAGCAATTCGGTCGTGATGAACTGAGACAGTCCGGCCGCAAGACTGATGCCTGCGTTCGTTGTAATGGAAAGCACGCCGGGCAGGTCTTCAGAACGGCTCACGACGGGCAGTCCATCAGCGGGAATGACGCGACGCGTTTCGGTGACTTTCTCCACGACGGCGTCCTTCAAGCCGGGCAGCACGCGCGCGGCGACACGTACAAGCTCCTCGGGGTCGGGCGTGCCTGGATCGCCAACGGGCGAACCGGAGAAGTGCCTGGCGATGACCACACGACCGTCGATGCGCTGGATCGCGTGAACATGCGCGCCAAGAATGACCGAATCGAAAATGCGTGGCAACGGCGCGAGATGGACGACGCTCCCCATGCTGTGGATGAGCGGGGCCTTAAGCCCCGTGCCTTCGACGAGTTCCGGGTTCGCGATGCCGCCCGCGAAGATGAGAATGTCGGCCTCGCGCTTGCCACTTCCGCTCTGGATCTCGTAACCGCCCGCCGTCTTCGCGAAGCCTAGATACGCATCGTGTGGCGAGTATTGCGCCCCGTGTGCGACCGCGGCATCGAGCATCCTTGACGTTAGCTGCACCGGGGACATCATCCCTTCGTCGGGCGTGTAGAAAATGTCCGTCTCGGCTCCCGGCTCAAACCCCGGCTCAATCTCGCGTGCCTGGGCCGCGGTGACGCGGTACGTCGGGCTGCCCCAGCGCAGGCGCCGGTCCAGTTCCGCCGCGAGTTCCCGTGCCTCCTCGGTGCCGGGCTCGGCGCTTTGAAAGCAGCCTGACCAGCGAATCGGCAGACCGTCGATTTCGCTTTGCAGGTAACGCCAGCGCAGGTGCGACAGGCGATGCAGATTGAAGTAATGCTGCGCGCCAACTTCGCCAAGCGAGTCCGCATTGCGGAACTTCGTCTGATTCGTTATCCACGCGAATGATCCAGAAGTGGCGCCTTTCGCGACTTCGTTCTTGTCGAGCACGGTGACGCGCGCGCCGCGTTTCGCGAAATCATAAGCGAGTGTGGTGCCGATGATGCCAGCGCCGATGATGATGACTTTAGGTGCCGAATTCATAGAGTGCCTCTTTGCATTGGTGCAAGAAGTGTTGCCAGGGTGAGATTCTTAAGTCCGAGTTGCTGTGGCTGACCGGCGTCAGCGATGGCTACGCCGTCCTTTCCGCTCAGCTGCGAGCCTCTCTTCGCTGCAGAGAGTGTTCGCTGGCGCTCGCTGCCATGCTCGGAGCATTCGCCGCGCCGAGCGACACGTTACGGGTCTCGGGAGCCATGCGAACCGATACGAGCAGGCCAATCAGGCTGATCCCACCCGCGATAAGCAGACCAGTCGCGCTTCCAAAATGGACTAGCACGGTAGGAAGGAGGAACGTTCCTGCCGCGGCTCCGATGCGGCTTGCAGACATCGCGAGTCCCATACCGGTTGCACGAAGATCAGTCGGAAAAACCTCGTTCGGGTAGATGAATTGCAGCCCGGAGCCGGCAGCTTCAGCCACCGTGAAGAGAACGAACAAACCGATCGCAACCGTGGCAATGTTCGACATCGGCGTTGCCAGAAGAAAAAGCGCGAGCGTTGCAAGAACGAAAGAGACCAGACAAAGCGTGCGCCGACCGACGCGGTTGACGACGAACATGCCGATCGCAGTTCCGACGATGGCAAATGAAATGATCACGAGCGAGCCGGCGAGTGGCTGAGTGACGCCGAGCGATTTCAATAGCATCGGTTGAAACGTCTTGATTGCGAACGAAGGCGCAATCTGACACATCCAGAAGATCGAGCAAAACACCAGCATGCGCCCATAGCCTCGCGAAAGCAGTTCGCGGATTTTGGACAGCCCGAGGCCACGCCCGGAGGTGCTGACTCGGGTTTCAGCAACGAGCGCCTCAAAGTCAACTTGCGGCCCAAGATGCTGTGCCACGATGCCACGAGCGGCGTCTACGCGTCCTGCGGAAATCAACCAGCGCGGCGACTCGGGGATGTTAAGGCGCAGCAGCAGGAAGATTGCCGAAGGAATCGCAGCGCTTGCAAGAATGTAGCGCCATACACCGCTTTCGCTGCCGCTAACGATCAAACCCGTTGCAAGGCTTATGGTGTATCCGACCCAGAGCAAAAGCACGAGGCTCGCGAGCACCGGCCCGCGAAGCTTCCGAGGCAGAAATTCAGCTGCCAGCGCGGTCGCTATGGGATAGTCCGCGCCCAGCGCAACCCCCATGACGAAACGAAGGATGAACAACGTCGTCACGTCATGCACGAACAGGTGCGCGAGTGAGCAGATAACGAATACGGCGAGATTAAGCACATACATCTTCTGGCGGCCGAAGCGGTCCGTCATGGGTCCGAAAACCAGGCCGCCGGCGAACATGCCGATCAGGCTCGACGCGCCGATCAGACCGATCTGCAGCGCGTTCAGCGCGAGGTCCTTCGCAATGAACGGCAGCGCTACAACGATGATCCCTAGCAGATACCCGTCACAGAACGGTCCCCCTGCCGCCACGAGGGCTATCCTCTTATGAAAGCGGCTCGGAGGTAAATCTTCGATGCCGACGAGTGCCTTGCCCATATGTGCCTCCAAACGTTACCGAATCAAATGACGGGATTTGTTTTTCTATTCAGCTAGGCTAAGGTGGGGGCACAATATCGGTCAATGTCAGATTTTATTCACCAAATATCGAAGGATTCGATATGCTGTTCAGCGAGGAGATCAACACGTTCCTGGCGGTGGTCCGCTCGGGAAGTTTGCTTCAGGCGGCCGAGATCGTATCTACGACGCAATCGACAGTCTCGTATCGGATCCAGTCCCTCGAGCGCCGGTTAGGACATCCGCTGTTGCGGCGTTCGAGGGGCGCGCGGGGCATATCGCTGACGGCGGAAGGTGAGCGTTTTCTCGACATTGCCGAGCGCTGGAAAATGCTCGAAATAGAGGCTGAGCAACTTCAGGCGAACCAGGTGCGGCACCTCGCTGTCGGTTCCGTGGACGCCGTTGCAATCAACGTGCTACCGCCGTTTGTCGCTGCGCTCTCTGATGAGACACCGCCTGTCCGATTACATATGGAAAGCTCGCGCTATTTCCAGCTCGCTAACCGGGTTGTTTCTGGTCACCTTGACGTAGCCTTCACACTGACTCCATCCGAACACGTCGATCTTGTTTCAAGAAAGATCCGAGACTATGCGATGTTTGTGGTCTACGCTGCGTCGGGTTCAGCCCCGTTGCCCGAAGTTCTCGACATGACGGATCTCGATCCATCAAGAGAAATTCATCTGCCGTGGTCGCCTCAGTTCGATCTATGGCGCGCTCGGCGCGGGTTTTCGCGGCACGTAAATTGGGTGGAGAAAGCACACATGCTGGCGCCGATGCTGAGAAACGGAGCGTGGGCCATTGTTCCTGCTTTTTTAACGACGCCATTGGCCAAGGAAACCGGATGCACGATCCATCGGATCGCTTTAAATCCACCCGATCCGCTTTCTCTTTTCATGATTTTGCGCAAACAGAGTGGCGATCCCAATGCACGACTGCAGCAACTCATCGAGATGGCTCTCACAGCCCTCAAATGACGTGACGCGGCAATAGAAGGAGAGGCCGGCGAAGATCACCTTTTCACGCTTCGCTTGCGGGTCTTCTTCGGCGTTGAGTCCGGCACTATCCGCGCCATTTTCTCCATCAGCTCGTCGTGCTCCTCGCGCAGCACTTCGATGAACGCGGACGCCAGCCGTTCGCGCGGCCGGTGCGGCGGGAACAGCAGATACATCGGGAACATCACCGCCGGCGAGAACGGCCGGATCGCGATGTCCGGCCCGACGAAGTCCAGCGCCACGCCTGGATGTGCGAGCGTCACACCCATGCCGCAGCGCACCAGCTCGCAGCAGATCGCCGTATATTGCGCCTCGATCGCCAGCTTGCGTTCGACGCCCGCCCGCAGGAACACCTCATCCATCTGCGCGCGCGTGCCGTCGCCGTGACACAGCGAGATGAACGACTCGCCCTCGAGATCAGCGGGCCTGATGACAGCCTTTGAAGCAAGCCGGTGCACCGCCGGCATCACGCACACGGCGGCCACTTTGGACAGCATCTCAACTTCGCAATTCGACGCCTCGCTGATGTACACCGCCACGCCCAGATCGCAGAACTGCGACGCCGTCCAGTGATTCACCGTGCCCGAGGTATTGACGTGCAGCGACACGGTCACACCGGGATGCAGCGCCTGAAAACGCTTGATCGCATGCGGCACGAGTGTGAGACCCGCTGAAGGCATCGCCGCGATGCGCAGACGCCCACTGCCCAGATTGCGGATCTGCGCAGCGGCGTTCGTGAGCCCCTGCAAGCCGACATACGCGCGCTCCACTTCGCGGAAAAACGCTGTGCCCTCGCTGGTTGGAATCAGCCGCACGCCGCTGCGCTGGAACAGCAGCAAGCCGGTCTCACGCTCCAACTGCGAGATCAGACGGCTCACATTCGGTTGCGACGTGAAAAGCGCTTTGGCCGCCGCCGTCATCGACCCGGCTACCATCACCGCCCGAAATGCCTCGACATGTTTCAGGTTCATCGGCTTCAACCCATATCAACAATGTATAGATTGCTATTTTATTCGTATTGGACTATATGACCATCCCGGCACAGACTGTGATGCATGGACACGCCACCAGAGCGTCCATTCCCACACTGACTGGAGATCGCCGTCATGCAAGAATCGCCGCGCCGCCGTTGCCGTTCTACGCTCCGCGCCCTCGTCTCCACACTGTCCGTCGTCTGTCTGACCGCTCCCTTCCACGTCCACGCCGAAACCACGCTGTATGTCGCGAACGTCGGCGGCTCGAACGAGCAGTTGTACCGGCAGAAAGTCATTCCGCCGTTCGAAAAAGCGCATGACGTGAAGATCGTTTATGTGGCGGGCAATTCAAGCGACACGCTCGCGAAGCTTCAGGCGCAGAAAGGCCATCAACAGATCAACGTTGCGGTGATGGACGACGGCCCCATGTATCAGGCGATGCAGCTCGGCCTGTGCGCGAAGGTCGAGGATGCGCCCGTGATGAAAGACCTCTACCCGCTCGCGCGGCTGGGCCCGACGGCCGTCGGCGTCGGCATGGTCGCGACGGGCATCGGCTACAACGAAGAGGCGTTCAGAAAGCTCGGCCTGCCCGCGCCCGATTCATGGCAGGCGCTCACCGACAAGCGCCTCAAGGGCAAGCTCGGCGTGCCGCCCATGACGAACACGTATGGACTGCACACGCTCGTCATGCTCGCGCGTCTGAACGGCGGCGGCGAAAAGAACATCGATCCGGGCTTCAACGCGATGACGAAACAGGTCGCACCCAACGTGCTGTCGTGGGCGCCGACGCCGGGCGAAATGGACGGCTTGATGCAATCCGGCGACGTCATCATGGCGCCGTACGGCAGCGGCCGCGCCGTCGCGTTGCAAAACACGGGCTTTCCGCTCAAATTCGTGTATCCGAAGGAGGGAGGCGTCGCGCTACAGGTAGCGGCCTGCGCGCTCGCCGAGAACGCACAGCCCAAGCTCTCGCAGGAGTTCATCCAGTATCTGCTGAGCCCGGAAGTGCAGGCGATGCAGGCGCAGGCAATCGGGCTCGGCCCCGTCAACAAGACCGTCAAGCTGACGCCCGAGGTCGCGGCGCGCGTGCCGTATGGTCCGGAACAGGTGCGCAAGTTGACGGCAATGGACTGGGCCACGATCAACCAGCATCGCACGGAATGGACGGAGCGCTGGAACCGCTCGGTCGAACGCTGAGCGCCGCAACCGCAGCATAGCCGCTTCACAGTTCCCACGTCCCGACTCCGAACCGGACCGACGCCATGACCTTTCTCACCCTGCAGGGCATCTCGAAGCGCTACGGCCATTTCACTGCCGTCGAGCAGCTCGATCTGTCCGTCGAACGCGGCGAGTTCCTGTCGCTGCTCGGGCCGTCCGGCTGCGGCAAGACGACCACGCTGCAGATGATCGCCGGCTTCGTCACGCCGAGCGCAGGCCGTATTACACTCGGCGGACGCGACATCACGCACGAGCGCCCCGAAAAGCGCGGCATGGGCGTCGTGTTTCAGAGCTATGCGCTGTTTCCGCATATGACGGTGGCGGGCAACGTGGGCTTCGGTCTCGAAATGCGCAACATGAAGCGCGACGAACGCGCGGTGCGCATCACCGAAGCGCTCGATCTGGTGCGGCTCAACGGGCTCGACGCGCGTTATCCGAAGGAACTGTCGGGCGGACAGCGTCAGCGCGTCGCGATTGCGCGGGCGCTGGCGATGCGCCCCAACCTGCTGCTGCTCGACGAACCGATGTCGAATCTCGACGCGAAGCTGCGCGAGGAGATGCACATCGAACTGCGCGCGATTCAGAAGCGACTCGGCATCACGACCATCCTGGTCACACACGACCAGGTCGAAGCGATGACGATGAGCGACCGTATCGCGGTGTTGCACAAGGGACGCATTGCGCAACTGAGCACGCCGTTCGATGCCTATGAACGTCCCGCTACGCCGTTTGCATCGACCTTTCTGGGGCGCACCAACACGCTGCCTGGCGAAGTGCGGGAGCGTAATCCGCGCTGCGCCGTCGTGGATGTGGCGGGCACGACGCTGCACGTGCCGCACGAAGGGCGCGATGTCGAAGGCGCAGTGCACGTCTACATTCGCCCGGAGAAAGTACGCCTTGCGAATGGCGACGCGCGCATGCACGGACGTATTGCGAACCGCGTGTTCATCGGTAACCAGTGGCTGCTCGAAGTCGATACGGCGCTCGGCAAACTCCATGTCGCGCAGCCGAACTTCGGCGCGCCGCCGCCCGACGAAGGCCATGAAGTCGGACTCTCGTTCACCGACGACGATCTGCGCGTGCTGACCCGGGAGCGTGCTCATGGCAACGCTTGACGATTCACGCGCGGGCGCGGCGCCCTGGCTGCTCTCTTCGCCGGCACTGCTGCTGTTCGGCGCGCTGCTGTTCGTGCCGCTCGTGCTGACGCTGCTGCTGTCGTTTCGCGTGTTCAGCGATGTGGCCGGTGTGCAGGCCGCGTACACGCTGAAAAATTACGTCGAAGTGCTGAGCGATCCGTACTACGGCGAAATCTTTTTGCGCACGGTGGGTCTCGCGCTCGCCGTGACGCTGCTAAGCGTACTGCTCGGCGTGCCGGAAACCATCGTGCTCGCGCGCATGAAGCGGCCCTGGCAGTCGCTATGTCTGCTGATCGTACTCGGCCCGTTGCTGATTTCCGTCGTGGTGCGCACGCTCGGCTGGCAGATTCTGCTTGGCAATAACGGCGTGCTCAATAACGCGCTGCAAGCCTTTCACATTACGTCCGAGCCGATCCGTCTCGTCTTCACGATGACGGGCATGATCATCGCGCTCACGCATGTGCTGGTGCCGTTCATGGTGATGTCGGTGTGGGCGACGCTGCAAAAGCTCGATCCGCACGTCGAATGGGCGGGGCTGTCGATGGGCGGTTCGCCACTGCGCGTGTTCCGCCGCGTGGTGCTGCCGCAGATCATGCCCGGTGTGCTGTCGGGTTCAATCATCGTATTCGCGCTGTCCGCCTCGGCTTTCGCGACGCCGGCGCTGATCGGCGGGCGCCGTCTGAAAGTGGTGGCCACCGCCGCCTACGACGAATTCCTCGGTACGCTGAACTGGCCGCTCGGCGCGAGCATCGCCGTGTTGCTGCTGATTGCGAACGTCGCGATCGTGATGGGTTGCAGCCGTCTCGCCGAGCGCCGTTTCAAGCATATTTTCGAGTGACGCCATGAAACAGAACGGATTGTGGGGCCTGCTGTTCAACGCGCTGTTCCTCACTTTCATCCTCGCACCGCTCGTCGCCGTGATGCTGGTCGCGTTCACCGACAAGGGCTTCATCTCGATGCCCTTCGACGGAGCGTCGCTGCGCTGGTTTCGCGCGATCCTGCAGAACGACGACATCGTGTCGGCATTCTGGCTTTCCGTGCGGCTCGCGTTCGTGGCGGCGACCATCGGCGTGGCGCTCGCGGTGCCCGCCGCGCTCGCTATTGCGCGCTATCGCTTCGCGGGCCGTGGCGCGCTGATGAGCTTCTTCCTGTCGCCGATGATGATTCCCGCCGTCGTGCTCGGCATCGCGTTCCTGCGCTTTCTGTCACTGCTGCATCTGAGCGGCTCGTTCTGGGCGCTGGCGGCAACGCACGTGATCATCGTGCTGCCGTATGGGCTGCGCCTCGCGCTGTCGTCGGCCGTCGGGCTCGATCGCGATGCCGAACGCGCGGCGCTGTCGTGCGGTGCGAGCCGCTTCACCGCGTTTCGCCGCGTCGTGCTGCCGATGATCCGCACGGGCGTCGCCGGCGGATGGGTGCTGTCGTTCATCCAGAGTTTCGACGAGCTGACGATGACCATATTCGTCGCGACCCCCGGCACGACCACGCTGCCCGTCGCCATGTACAACCAGATCGCGCAGACCATCGATCCGCTCGTCGCTTCCGTGTCGGCGGTGCTGATCGTCGGCACGGTTCTGCTGATGGTGCTGCTCGACCGCATGGTCGGACTGGACCGCATCCTCATTGGAGAAGCTCGATGATTCGTCACGCTACCGACAACCCCGACGTGCTCGTGCTGGGCGGCGGACTGGTCGGTTCCGCCGTTGCCTGGGGCCTTGCGCGCGAAGGCGCGAACGTCACCGTGCTCGACCAGGACGACGGCGCGTTCCGCGCGTCGCGCGGCAACTTCGGGCTGGTCTGGATTCAGGGCAAGGGCTATGGCTTGTCGCCGTATGCACGCTGGTCGCGCAGCTCGGCTTCGCGCTGGCCGTCGCTCGCTGCGGCGTTGCTCGACGAAACCGGTATCGACGTCGCGCTGCGCCAGCCGGGCGGCTTCCACTTCTTTTTCTCCGAAGACGAAATCGCAGAACGCGCGAAGCGTCTCGGCGCCTTGCAGCGTGAACTGGGCGACTACCCGTATCAGTTGCTCGATGCGCGCGAAGTGCGAGAGCGTATTCCCGAAATCGGGCCGGACGTGATCGGCGCGAGCTACACGCCGATGGACGGCCACGTCAATCCCCTCAAGCTGCTGCGCGCGCTCCACGCGGGCATGCAGCGGCGCGGCGTGAAGCTCGTCAACAACGAGGAAGCGCTGCGCATCACACCCGAACACGGCGGCTTCACGGTACAAGGCAAACTCGGCACCTACCGCGCGGCGCGCGTCGTGCTCGCGGCGGGCCTCGGCAATCGCGCGCTCGCGCCGCACGTCGGACTGCATGCGCCCGTCGCACCGAATCGCGGACAGGTGCTGATCAGCGAACGCGTCGCGCCGTTCCTGCGTTACCCGACCCTCAACGTGCGCCAAACCGACGAAGGCACGCTGCAATTCGGCGATTCGATGGAAGAAGTCGGTTTCGACGACTTCACGACGACGCCCGTGCTGTCCGACATTGCGCGGCGCGGCGTGCGCGCCTTTCCGCTGCTGAAGAACGTGCGGCTGGTGCGCACGTGGGCCGCGTTGCGCGTCTACAGCCCCGATGGTTTTCCGATCTACGACGAATCCGCTCGCCATCCCGGCGCGTTCGTCGTCACCTGCCACAGCGGCGTGACGCTGGCCGCCGCGCACGCGCTGCGCATCGCGCCGTGGATCGCGGGCGGCGCGATGCCCGATGAAATCCCCGCGCTGTCCGGCACGCGCTTTCTCGAATCCCCTGCACTCACCCCCGCTCACTGATTCCGACATGACCCTCACACCGCTCTTCAAGGCCTTGCCCGGCGCCGATGCGCCGGTCGACATCTGGTTCAACGATCAGCCGCTGCGCGTGCCGGGCGGCCGGTCGGTGGCGGCGGCGCTGCTCGCTGCCGGCATCGCGCGGTTCCGTGCGACACCCGTCTCGGGCGCGCCGCGCGCGCCGTATTGCATGATGGGCGCGTGCTTCGAGTGTCTCGTCGAGATCGACGGCGTGCCGAGCCGGCAAAGCTGCATGGTGACCGTGCGCGCCGGCATGCGCATCCGCTCGCAGGAGGGCGCGCGCGATCTGCCGCCCGTCGATGTTTCACTGGAGGACGCTCATGCCCGCTGATCACGCTGTCGAAACCGTGTCGAGTTTCCCTTCGGAAGCCGTCGATGTCGTCGTGGTCGGCGCCGGTCCCGCCGGCATGAGCGCGGCGACGCGCGCCGCGAGCGCTGGCCTGTCAGTGGTGCTGCTGGACGAACAGGACGCCGTCGGCGGGCAGATCTATCGGGCGATCGGCCGCGCCGATGCGCGCCGCAAGGAGATTCTCGGCCCAGATTACGCAGCGGGCGCATCGCTCGCCGACGCCTTCTCGCGCTCTGGCGCACGGCATGTCGCGCATGCGTCCGTGTGGCAGGTGACGCGCGAACATGCCGTGCACTATCTGAGGGACGGCAAGGTCGGCAGCTTCGACGCACGCCGCGTGATTCTGGCCACGGGCGCGCTGGAAAGGCCGTTCCCGATTCCCGGCTGGACGCTGCCCGGCGTACTGACGGCGGGCGCCGCGCAGATCCTGCTGAAAAGCGCGGGCGAGGTGCCCGCCGAGCCGCCCGTGCTGGCGGGCTGCGGTCCGCTGCTCTATCTGCTCGGCTGGCAGTACGTGCGTGCCGGCGTGCCGATCCGCGCACTCGTCGACACGACTCGTCACGAAGACCGCTGGCGCGCGAAGAAACATCTGCTGTCGGCGTTGCGCGCGTGGCCGTTCCTGAGCAAGGGCCTGCAACTGATCCGCACGCTGCGCGCCGCGGGCGTGCCCATCTACGAAGCCGCCGACGAACTGCGCGTCGAGTCGAAGCAGGACGCGCAAGGCGTCGAGCGCGCCGCCGCGCTGAGTTTCAGCACGCAAGGCCGTGCGCAGCGGATCGACGCGAACGTGATCCTCCTGCATCAGGGCGTCGTGCCCAATACGCAGTTCACGCTGTCGTTGCGCGCGCACCACCATTGGGACGCCGCGCAGCTATGCTTCGCACCGACCACCGACGCATGGGGCGAACTCGACGTGCCGGGCATCTTCGTCGCGGGCGACGGCGGCGGTATCGGCGGTGCGCTGGCGGCGGCCGAACAGGGCGCGCTCGCCGCGCTACGGGTCGCCAGTCAACTCGGTGCCATCGATGCAGCTGCCTGCGAGCGCGAAGCCGAGCCGCACCGCCGCGCGCTGGGGAGCGTGATGCGCATCCGTCCGTTTCTGGACAGCCTGTACCGCCCGCGCGACGCGAACCGCATTCCGCGCGACGACGTGGTCGTGTGCCGCTGCGAGGAAGTGACGGCGGGCGACGTGCGCGGTTTCGTCGAACTCGGCTGCCTCGGCCCGAACCAGGCGAAATCGTTCGGGCGCTGCGGGATGGGCCCGTGTCAGGGTCGCATGTGCGGCCTGACCGTCACCGAAATCATCGCCGACGCGCGCAAGGTGCCGCCGGGCGAAGTCGGCTATTACCGCATCCGTCCGCCCATCAAGCCGCTGACGCTCGGAGAACTCGCCGGTGAATGACGCTACCCGCTCCTCTTCCGGCGCCGTGCGCGAGGCCGACGTGCTGGTGATCGGCGGCGGGCTGCACGGCTCGAGCAGCGCGTTCCATCTGGCCGCGCGCGGCGCGAACGTGATCGTGCTCGAAGCCGACTACGTCGGGCGGCACTCGTCAGGCGTCAATGCGGGGGGCGTGCGCACGCTCGGCCGCCCGCTGCCCGAGATTCCGCTCGCGTTGATGTCGCGCAAAATCTGGCACAGCCTGCGCGAAACGATCGGCGACGACGGCGGCTTCGTGCCGTCCGGCCAGTTGAAGATCGCGGAGACGGAAGCCGAACTCGACGAATGCCGCGCCCGCGTCGCGCAACTCGAAGCGCACGGCTTCACGCACGAAAAGCTGATCGACCGCGCGAGCGTGCTCGAACTCGAGCCGGCGCTCGCGCGGCACGTGACGGGCGGCATCTGGGTCGAGCGCGACGGCTATGCGCTGCCGTTCAAGACCACCACCGCCTTCCGACTCGCCGCGCAGCGGCATGGTGCGGCGTTTTTCGAAGGCACGCCGGTCACGCGCATCGAACAACGCGGCACGCGCTGGTTCGCGCAGACGCCGCGCGGCGGGTTCAGCGCGGACAAACTCGTCGTCACGGCGGGCGCGTGGGCGGGACAACTGGCCGAACAGGTGGGTGAACGCGTGCCCGTGCACCCCGAAGGGCTGATGCTGATGGTCACGCATCGCGTCGCGCCGTTCTGCCGCGCGACGCTGGGTGCAACCGGGCGTCCGTTGTCGTTCAAGCAGTTCGACAATGGCACCGTCGTGATCGGCGGCAAGCTGATCGGTATCGCCGATCTGCACGGCCGGCATGGCGAAGTCGATTTCGCGCGGCTCGTGCGTAGCGCCAATACCGTCGTCGATCTCTTCCCGCATTTGCGGCATCTCGGCGTGAACCGCGCGTGGGCCGGCGTCGAAGCATTCACCGACGATGCGCTGCCCGTGCTCTCACCTAGCCGCCGCGCGTCGAATCTCGTCTATTCGTTCGGCTATTGCGGCAGCGGTTTCCAGCTTGGACCGGCCTGCGGGCGGCTCGTATCCGAACTCGTGCTCGACGGCAAGGCTTCGCTGCCGCTCGACGACTTCGCGATCGACCGCTTTACGCGCCAGTCCGTGCCGCAGCCGACGGCCAGCGCCGCCGCGCACTGATCGCACCCGCGCGCCGCCCGGTGCGCTTTCCTGTACTCAAACCAAGGAGAGCCGGGCGAAAAATCGACCGCCATAAGCCCATTCCGTCACGTCGACGACGCGCGCGTGTTGAATCAACTTGCGCACTGGGTACCCGAACCGGATTTGCGACAGCGCATCCTGGTCATCAATCCAACTACGCTTTATGGCTTTTGCTGCATTGTCCGGGTCCCGGAGGTTTTCAGAACCGGTACTTGAACCGGATCTGGCCGCCATTCTCGACCTCGTGCGCGGCAACGACGCCGTCATACTCCAGACGCACATCGAGACGTTTGGTCGTATAGACCTCTACCCCAGCGGAAAACTTGCCTGCAACGTGCGCATTGGTGAGCGTATTGGTGAAGCTGCCGAAACCCGGGGCAGCGGCGAACGACGCGTTGGTCGTGTAGCTATTGCCTGCAATGAAGCTCACCCCAGCGCCGACATAAGCGTCGACTGTCGCTGACCCTATCTGCGCGCGCGTCCCGATCCGCAGATTCGGCGTGCCGGTCGCAATGACGCTGTTCGCACTATTCACCTTCAGGTTGAGCGCGCCCGCACCGCTCTCCGTGTAGCCCGGGAGATTGATGTAGTTCAGGTCGCCGTCGAGCGCCGGCTCCAGGTAGAAACGGCCGAACGGAATCTGATAGGCCGCGCGCATGTGCATTCCGAGATTGAACGAATTGGGCGAGGCGGTCGCCACCGCATTGGCGCTCGGGATCACGCGCGAGCTGTTCAACCAGCCGTAGCTCGCGTCCATCGCACCGCTGAAAGTCCACGGCCCGACCTCGTGCTTGAGCGCGACGACGCCAAGAAGCGCATTGCCGTTGGCGCTCGTCAGGTTGTCGTTGCCGGTGAAACGGTCGGTCTCGTAGCCGATGGCGCCACCGAGGAACCAGCCGGGCTGTAGCTGGACCTGCCCGCCGACTTTCATCGTCGTACCTTGCCAGCCGAAACCTGGGAACGAAGCGTCGGCGCTGCGGTTTTCCCACATACCCGTGGCGCGGAACCACACGCAGGAGCCCTGCTTTCTCACGGTGGTGTCGTCGTCGCCGAACTCTGGACAACTGAAGACGGAGCGCGAGAATGCCTGGCTGGACTGGTAGCGTGCAGCGGCAACGCCGAGCAACTCCTGGCCGGAAACGGCGGTTAGCGTCTGGGCATAGCCCGCTGTGCTACCGGCGCTACCGAAGGCTCCGAAGATGGGAGCAAAGGTAGGATCGGCACTGTTCCACAACCGGTCCAGATTGGCTGCGACACTCTGCTGCGTGGCCGAAGCCCCCTTGCTCGCACCGACGAAGTCCGCATCGGTTTTGATCGCGACGGTGTTGCCCTGCACCAGCGGCGTGAAGCGGTAGACCGGCGTGGAAAAACCCGCGAGCGCCGTATCCGGCCGAATTCCGCCGGCCGCCGACAGCACGGTGCTCGTGCTCTTCAGATAGCTCACCGGATCGGCCTGCACCTTGCCGGCAAGCGCGGCGGTACCCGTGATGTTGAGCAGATCGGACCGCTTGTTGGCCGGATCGATCTGTACGTTCAGCGTGCCAGTCGAACTCTGCACGAGATTGCCGGTGAGAATCGTATTGCCGATCGACTTCGCGCCGCCGACTTTCAGCGTACCGGCGTTGTTCACCGTGCCGCCTCCGACGTTCAGCGTGGCCGGTGTGTCGATAACGCCACCGGGCAGATTGTTGACAACGCTGTTGCCGGGGCCACCAAGGACGTGGATGTCACCGGTGATAGTGCCGGAGTTGTTGACCGTGGTGGTGGCGGACGCCTCGCCATACAACGTGGGGTCCACCAGGATCGCGTATTTGCCCAAGGTCTGGATGGTGCCCTGGTTGGTGATGATGTTGTTATTGCCGCCGATCAGACGGACGGCGGCAGCGTCGCGAAACTCCGGGTCCAATCCCCCCATTGAGGAGGTCCGGAAATTGGGATCGGTCGTGCCGCCTATGACTTTCGACCCGGGCGCCAGGTGGATCGAGATTTGCCCGCCTTTCTGGCCGTCGCTTTGCGCGAGGATGCCGGCGGACCCGACACCTGTGGCCATGACCGTGTCGTTATCCCTGACGTTGACGGCGACCAGGCCGCCCACGCCGGCGCCACCCGCGCTGCCACGTGCCACATCATGCAGCGGGCCGAGCGGGCTTGAGTTGTAGTTGGAGGCCACCAGACCACCGCCACCGCCGATCGATTGCGCGAAGATTGCCGGCGCGTACCGGCCGGTCGTCACGACCTTCCCGCCGTCTACCACGATGACGTTGACGGTGCCGCCATTGCCGCTGTTGGCAAATACCACGCCGCCCGTATTGTCACCGTAGTAGTTCGGGGCGGACGGGTCGCCGGCAAAGCCCCCGCCACCGCCGATCGATTGTGCGACGATCCCATACGCACCGTCGCCGGTGGTAGAGACAGTGTGATTGGTGTCCACGACAAGAACGTTGCCGCCATTGCCGCTCGCGCCGCCGGCGCCAACGAGCGCGTTCGTGTTCGTGTTGATCTGTCCGCCCGCCACGAACCCGCCCCCGCCGCCGATCGACTGCGCGACGATACCGTGCGCGTCGAGCCCGCTCGTCGTCACGTTGCCTTGCGTGTTGACAGTGACGCCGCCGCCATTTCCCGAACTGCCGTTCTGACCGCCGAAGCTCAGTGTCACCCCGTAGATGTCGGCGATCCGTCCCTGCGGATTCTGGACGGCTTTGGAAGGATCGAACGTCTCATCGCTGCTCGCGGTCGTCACGACACCGCCGCCGCCTCCGATACTTTGCGCGAGGATGCCGACGCTGTGCTTGCCAAGTGTCGTGACCGTGCCGCCGTTGCTGACGCTCACGTCGCCACCATTCCCGGCGCCTCCGCCATTGCCGCCCACGGCGATCGACAGGCTTTTCAGCGAACCGCTGACCGCCCCCGACATCGCGCCGTTGCCGCCACCGCCGCCTACGCTCTGCGCGTACACGCCGAACGCTTCCACCCCCTGCGTCTCGACTGCACCATTTGCCTTCTGCACGACACTCACCGCCCCGCCCGAGCCCGCCGCGCCACCGCTGCCGCCCACGGCGACCGCGGCCTGCACCTTCGAATCATTATTCGACTTGCCGGTCGAATTCGCCGCGCCGCCGCTGCCGCCGCCGCCGCCAATGCTCTGCGCGAAGATGCCGTGGGATTGCGCGCCATAGGTGCCGATCGCGCCGGTGTTGCTGGCGTTCACCGCGCCGCCCAGGCCACCCGCGCCGCCACTGCCGCCGACCGCCACGCCGACGCTGATCTGGTTCACGGTGCCCAGAACTTTCGATACCCCGTCCGGCTGCGTGAGAAGTTTTTCCAGGTCACCATAAGTCGCTTTGATTTTTTCGCCGAGCACTCCGACCTGCAGGATGTTGTTGCCCAGGTTCTGCACGTTCTGGTTGAGGCCGAGGCCCTGACCCAGAATGCCAAACAGCGTCTGGGCGTTGGAGATCGTGTCGAGGCCGCCGCTGCCGCCCGCGGCCGCCGCGCCCTTGCCGCCTTTGCCCCCGCCGCCGCCGACGCTTTGCGCGAAGATGCCGGTCGAGGCCGCGCCGCGGGTGACGATGTTGCCGTTGTTGGTCGTCGTCACCGTGTTGCCGTCGCCGCCGACGCCACCCTTGCCGCCAACACCCACGGCGATGGCATCCTTGCCGCCGCTGGCCGCAGCGGTACCTCCGCCGCCTGCGCCGCCGCCGCCGCCCACGCTCTGGGCGAACACGGCATCGGCGCCGTCGCCACGCGTCGCGATCGAACCGTCGTTGGTCAGGCCGACCGTGCCGCCCGTCCCCCCCGTTCCACCCGTTCCGCCCACCGCGATTGACGCGCTGAAGCTGGCTTTGGCGTTAGCCGCCGTTGCCGAGGCATCGCCCGTTCCGCCATTGCCGCCGCCACCGCCAATTGACTGTGCGAACACGCCATGGGCGTCCTGGCCCAGGGTTGCGACGAGCCCTGAGTTTTCGAGGTTGACGGCGCCGCCCGTGCCGCCGCTGCCGCCGCTGCCCCCGAGAGCCACGGAGACCGACAGGGACGCCCCCTTGGCATGCGACGCGGAGTAGGACGCGGCGGTTGCGTCGCCGCCCGTACCACCGCCGCCACCGACGGACTGCGCGAAAACGCCGGTCGCGCTGTCGCCCGCAGTGGTGATCAGGCCGGAATTATCAAGCGTGACATTGCCGCCGGTGTTGCCGGTCCCGCCGGCGCCGCCGATAGCGGCGCTGACACTGATCGAAGGAATATTTGGGCTGGCCGATGCTGCAACGGCACGCGCCGTGGCGCTGCCGCCGGAGCCGCCGCCGCCGCCGATACTTTGCAGCACGACACCTTCGGCGTCCGAACCATACGTAACGACCTGCCCCGTGTTGGTCAGCGACACCGCGCCGGCCGCGCCGCCTCCGCCGCCTTGTCCCCCGATGGCAACCGAGCTCGACAGCGGGCCGCCGACGGTGAACGCTGTAGCGTTGCCGCCATTGCCGCCACCGCCGCCGATCGACTGAGCCTTGATACCGGCTGCGTGGTCGCCGTAGGTCGTGACGAGTGCGCCGTTGTCAACGGTGACCTGGCCGCCCGCGCCGCCACCGTGGGCATCACCGCCGATCACCATGGTGATCAGCCCCCCGCCGCTCGACGTCGCGCTGCCGGCATTGCCGCCGGAGCCGCCAATGCTTTGCGCAAGGATGCCGGCTCCGCCGCTCTGGTCGAGGCTGCCAAACACGCTGTTCTGGCCCAGCGTGAGTTTCACCGCGCCGCCATTGCCGCCCTGGCCGCCGTTGCCGCCGATCTCGAAGCCCGCGCCAGCGGTGAAGCCGCTGGCGTCACCGCCGCTTCCGCCGCCACCGCCGATGCTTTGCGCGATCAGCGGGATGCTGCCTACGCCTGATTGACTGCCGACCGTGACAAGGGCGTGGTCCGAGTTCACCGTGACCGCGCCGCCATCGCCGCCCGCGGCACCTGCACCGCCCGTGCCGGCCAGCGCGAAGCTGACACTACCGCCATTGCCCCCGCCGCCTCCGACACTTTGCACCAACGCGCCATGTGTATATGGGCCGTTCGTTTTAATCGTCGCCGTGTTCGCCGCGTCTCCAAGGGTCAGCGAAGCCTCCCCGCCAGCGCCTGCCTTACCACCATCACCGCCTTCACCCACGACAGTGCTCTGGGCGCCGTCACCGATACCGCCGGCGCCTCCATTGGCCTGCACCAGCACCCCCTCACCCCCGATCAACCCGGTAGCAGACTGCCCGGCCGGAACATTCGCGGTGTAATCGATGGAACCAAGGACGGTGGCGCTGGCGCTGCGGGCAATTCCGCCGTTGCCGCCCACACCACCCTCGTTGCGGAATGAGCCGTCGATGGCAGTGCCACCGCCCCCGCCCGCTCCGCCGTTCGCCTTGGCGGTTACGCCGCTGCCCGGCTGATACCGACTATTCGCCGGTTGCATCTGATCGGAGAACACGATATGGCCACCGCTGCCCAGTTCCGCGCTCGCTGTGCCGCCGTTGCCTCCGTTGCCGCCGGTCCCGCCAAAACTGCCACTTCCACCGTACGCGCCACCAGCGCTGCCGCCCGTACCGCCATCGGCGTCGGCCTGCATCGGAAAGATCTGGCCTGCCGGGGTGCTGGCGGTCAGACTGCCGTTCTGAAAGGCAAGCGTCGCGGTACCGCCGGCGCCGCCGTTGCCGCCCTTGCCTCCATGGCCTTCTACAACCAAATCGCCCGGAGTGGGCGAGTTGCCACCTACCCCGCCGGTCCCGCCCAGGGCGGACGCTCGCAGGCCGACACCATAGAACTGAATGCTGCCGGAGGCGTTAAGCGCTGCCTGACCACCCCGCCCCCCTGCTCCGCCGTTGCCGCCGTAGAGCGGCTCAGTACCTTGGGCATTGGACACGGCACCCACTCCGCCGGTGCCGCCATTGGCTTGCACGTCGAGCGCAACTTCCGGAAGGACACCTTTCGGGTCGGGACCAACCGTGCCGCTAAACTGCACGGAGACCGCGCCGCCATTGCCTGCCGCCCCGCCGTTTCCCGTGTGGGCGGAGCCATTGGCGTCATAACCGCCCTGTCCACCGGCACCACCATCACCACCGTCGACGGACCATCCCGCTCCCATCGTGGGGCTGATGAAGGTCGGCGCGAATCCCCCCTTCACCGTAATTCCGCTGTTGACACTGTTAAAGGAACCACCCGACTGACCAGCGAAGCCATCCTGGCCCACTCCGTTCCAAGAGCCGTCGTCGGCGCCTTTGCATCCCGCCTGCCCCGCGGCGTTCAGGTAGTACTGCGGAAGCGGCGCTGCGCCAAACGACTGATTGGAAAAGTTGGTCTGTGCCGGCGCCGCAGGCAGCGCCGGGTTGGCGCTGCTGTTGCACTGGGCTCGCACAGCGACCGGAACAAACAGCGCGGCAAGCGACGTTACGGCAGAGGCCAAGGCAACCACGGTCCGACGCTTGCGGCCGCAGCAATCCTCAAAACAAGGCGCCGACGTCAATGTCCGCGCAGACTCACAATGCGATGAATGCTTGAATATGTACACGAACTTCCTCATTCGGTTCTGTCGCAATAACAGGTGCAACTGGTTCCAGTCTTTTGAAAAGACATCGAATCTGTCTGCGAGTCGCACAGAGACTGGTTTTACTGGCGACCCGGCTCGATCGGACAAAATCCGATTTCTGGACACGACGAATGACCGCAAGCCGGCACTCGCAAGTGATGCCTACGAAATTGAGCGCTGCACAGGAAGATGATTAATTTCTAACTTTCGCCGGAATAATTCGGCGGAGGCATGGTCACATAATCATGAAACTTAAAAGCGACTTAATATGGTTAAATGCTTTCATAATAAATCTCACGATCCAGCGTGCCGAGGCACCCAATGCGCGTTTGAAAAGACATCAATCCGTTGCGCTTAAGTTGCATAGTGCGCGTGATAACTTAGATAACTATTAGTAGGAGGGAACATCAGGTGCCGCTAGCCGGGCTTTGTTCAATGGAACAAAAATGCGAATATCGAGGAGCTGAAGAGCGCGGCGCGAATTTCGAGCCTGGGACTCCGCTTCCACTACGGGCGTCGCGCTATGGCAAGCCGGTTGGTGTTCTATGGTGACCGGGCGAAGGTGTTCTGCTGAACATCGGCCGGCAAGACCGGCAACGGCGTAGTGTTGACGAAAGTATGGATTAGCACGATTCGATATGTGAATGGCTGCTTCCTGAGCGCCGCAGAACTATGCTTTTCTTCGGGGGTCTCCGATCATCACAAGTGCGCCGAAGAAGAATATTTGGAGATTCGCTTTATTTCCGCCAACAAGAGCCCGGAAAATTGACATCGCCGTCGTACGGGAACATAGCCGAAACGCGCGGTCACACCTCGGGCGATTCGCCGAGCGTCACAGTCCAGCCGAGGCCACGCACGTTGCGAATCACAGACTGTCCAAACTTCTTGCGTACACCGTGGATCAGCACGTCGACCGCGTTGCTCTCGACTTCCTTACCCCAACCATAAAGCTTCCCCTCGAGCTGATCTCGCGAAAGGATAGTGCCGGGGCGCTCAAGGAACGCGAACATCAATGCGAATTCGCGCGCCGACAGAACGGATGACACTCCGTTGCAGCATAGAGTTCGTTTGTCGAGATCGAGGTTCAACGTGTCATTGCCTAGACGCGACGACGCAAAGCCTGCCCTGCGACGCAACACGGCACGAATCCGCGCGAGCAGTTCGGGCAGGTGGAAGGGCTTGAGAACGTAGTCGTCAGCGCCGAAATCGAGCCCTTGGACCCGGGCGTCAAGGTCGTCAAGTGCGGTCAGGATCAGTATGGGTACCTTGCTCCCCTTCTCACGCGCCGCCTTCAGCAATTCGATGCCGCCCATGCCGGGCAAACCAAGATCGAGCAAGACCAGCGTATATTCAACGGCAGCGATGGCCGCGCTGCCGGCATTGCCGTCGCGGACCCAGTCGACGCTGTACTCCGCATCCTGAAGCGCGCGCAGCAAACTTTGACCGATCTGCAGGTCGTCTTCGACTATGAGCACTCGCATAGTGCAATGTCCACGGCAATGGAGCGTTGTCGTTGGGCGCAGGGCAAGGAACATTCTTCCGCGGGCGCGTTTCTCGCCTGAGCGATTTGCGATTCATGCGTAATGCGCCGGTTTTTCTCAAGAGTTCGGAAGCTTCGCATCAGGCGAATTAGCTCTCCGCGGGAAAACCTTCCTGAACCACTCGAGAATGCCGGAACTGATGAAGCTGTATCGCCCCGGATTTCCACAGGTGGCTGAACACTCACTATCCTCGGAATCGACGGGCAGTAAATACACATTAAGCATGTTGTCCCTCTCGCGTAGGCGACGATCTTGCGCTAGGGATTCCCTCGCAATAACTCCCGGAATCCACTCTGCACCGGGGCTTTTCAGCCCGCCAATCCGCAATCTTCGTCTCAGGAAATATTTTAGATCCTAAGAATTAGATTGGAATGAGAATCGACGGAACGGCCCTTCCTCGGGCCTATTAAATGGGGTCGGTCGCGATGCACGGCTGCGGATGAAGTCAGGCGACCTATGCATGCGCCCGCTGCGCCGCCAAAGTGTCCTTCCCTCGCCGCGATGATTGGCGTCTACCGACGTTCGATCACGCTACTCCCCGACACGTGACATCAAAGCAACGTCAGAAACCCATTCCAATCTTCTTATGTCTTCAAGTATTCGATCCATTTCCATTGATCGACAGATGTACTGTGAAGGGTTGCGATAATCCTTAGAACATCTCCAAAGCGCTCGCCGCAAGTCGCTATTGCAATCGCACTGATCGCAGGCATCACCAAAAGAGCTGCAAGCAACTCGCTGCTCAGAGAAGGCGACCTGACAGGAACGTAGTCACAATGCCAGTATGTACGGTGCCTATTTGATGAGAATTAGCGTTGCGCCGCTTCCCGACCGAAACCCGTGACCGGGTGCCATTCAGGGCCCACTCTCCTACATAGTGCCGCGCGCCGGCAGAACGATTGTAGCGATCAGACCACTGTGTCCATCGCTGCGATTTGCAAGCGAAATAGAACCCCGGTACTTCGCCACGACCGATTTGACGATCGAAAGCCCGAGACCACTACCTTCCGAATCCTCCGCACGCAGACGGAAGAAGCGATCAAACACCCGGTCCAGGGACGCTTCCGGAATGCCCGGTCCGTTGTCGGTCACGCGCACCACCACGTCGTCGGCGCTTCGGAACAGATCGATGTCGACGGTTCCGCCGGCAGGCGTATAGCGCAGTGCGTTCTCAAGCAGATTGCGCACGGCCATACGCAATTCTCCTTCACGCGCTTCAACTTGCGCGCTCTCGAACTTCCCTACACCAAGATCGATCGAGCGTGCATCCGCAACCGGCAGAAAATCCGCGACGAGCTTCTGAACCAACTGGGACAGATCCACTGTCTCGATTGCTGTCAGATCGAGCTGTGCATCAGCTCGCGCTAGCGAGAGAAGCTGTCGGATCATCGTCGACGCTCGAGCGATGGCCTCGCGCAATTCGCGCAGACGCTCGGAGCGTGCCGCCTCGTCGGGAGCGTTGACGAGGTTGTCGACGCGGAGCTGCATCGCAGCGATAGGCGTGCGCAACTCGTGCGCGGCATCGGCGACGAATCGTTTCTCAGCGTCGATACCAACCTGAAGCCGGGCAATCATCCGATTGACCGAAGCCGCGAACGGTCGTACCTCGTCCGGCACGCCCGATATATCGAGAGGCTCGAGATGCCGGATGCCGACTAACTCCGACTGCGCCGCTGCACGCGACAGCGACGCGAACGCCGCGTTGACGACAAACGGAATAGCGAGCCAGACGAGTGGAATCAGGATGAGCGTGGGTATCAGGCTTTCGAGCGCGGCATGCCTTGCTGTTTCTTCGCGGAACGCCACCGGCTGTCCGACCTGGTACGTGTACTGGCCGTCGGCCTTTCTCAACGTGTAAATGCGATAGGCATGCCCGCCGATACGCTCGATCGAATATCCGTCCGGCGCATTGCGATCGAATAGCAGCTCCGGATCGGTATTATCCGTTGGCGCCGCGTCGCCGCTCCTCCAGATTTGCCCGACAAAGCCGTCGACGGAGTGCTGCGGCGGACCGTGTGAGCCTATCGCGCCGACGTTGCCGGCGGACAGCCAGATAGCGGCGCCCTGTAAGTGTACGTCGAGCAGTTCGCCGATGTGCTTGCGCGACAGCCAATACGACGTATACGCATCGATGAGGCCGACTGCCGTGACCAGTACGATCAACGTTACAGTAATCTGGTTTTTCAACGAGCTCATGCGATCGAGTTCAGCGTATATCAGCGGTTACCCGTGCGGCCACACAATCTTCCAGACATTGTCCGTATCGACGACGGGGTAGTCGCCGCCCTCAAATCGGCCCGCGACCACTCCATCGACGAAACGCCGGAAAATGATGCCCGTGTCGATGATCACGCTCGCTGCGACGTTTCCGTACCGACGCGATGCATCGGCCATCCAGCCGATCACGCGGACGCGCGGATGGCGGGCGGCCGCGACGATCACCGCGTCATTTGCATCTGCAACGAGTACGTCGGCACCGGCGTCGATCTGCTGCACGGTCAACTGCTGCGTGCGTCGGCGGTCACCCCAGTTGCCGACCCAATCTATCAGAACCGTTGCGTCGTGCGCCTTGGCAAGTACGGCCTGCCTGAAGCTTTGCGCCTCCGTACCGTCGACAGACTCTACGCCGCCGACGAAGCCGACGGTCTTCGTCTTCGACACGCTCGCGGCAACAGCACCAGCAAGCGCGCCACCGAGGCTCTTGCAATCGAGACAATAGTTGACGACGTTGGGGCCACTCGCCTTACCCGACAAGGTCGCGAAATAGGCTTGCGGGTATTGTGCTGCGGCCGTTGCGGTGACTGCGCTCAACTCAGCGCCTGCCAGAATGAAACCGCGTACACCTGCCGTGTAGTGGCGGCCGATAACCGTGAGAATTCGCGCGGCACCCAGACTGTCGGCATCGCGCACGACGGTCATCCGGTAGCCGTCGTGGCGGACCTGGAGGTAGCCGCGATATGCGGCTTCGCTGAATCCGAGATCGCTTCCGGCGAAGGGAATGAACAGCAACACGGGCCATCTGCTAACCGTGCCTGCAACGGATGCATGCGTCGCGCCTCGGAGTGCGGTCGGGGCGAACGCAGACAGTGCGAGCAGCGAACAGGCAACGCGACGTCGCTCGTTGACGGGGGCCGGTTTCATTCGGGCAGGATTTCTATGCGCTTCCTCAGATAGTCGAATGTTCCGCAGAACTGACCTGAATACGTCCAAAGTCTATGCAGGCGCGGAAGATAACGTCAAGAGCGATTTGTCGCACCAACAGCGGGTTGTGGGTTTTTGCCGGCTTTGTCAGGTTAAGCGAAATGGGCTACTGCTTTCCACTCAGATAAGGTCACCGACCATGACAATTAAGTAGTTGAGATTTTTAGACTCGGGCTGCGGCTAATCCACACCAAGCTGAAGTTACAGCGCTCGGGAGGTGCTGCGCAACGAATTCTCCCCCTTGAGAATTAGGCTGGAATTAGATGCGTGAGACGGCGCCCCCGCCACGATCTCGCGAGAACGCGATGAAGTGGCGTGGTGATCCAGCGCACGGCTTTCTTTGTACGCAGGTTGCACCCCTCCGCGAGCTTGCTGCAGGCAACCATCCGGCTCGCAAAGCGCCGAATTGCGGGCTGGGTCCAGTCTTTTTCGAAGCTTCGCTTCGCCGAATTGCGGCCTAAGCTTTGGCTCAATTTCCTGCACTAAAACAAGGTAAGAACAGCGATGTCCACACGACGTCACCGGGCGTCTCGCGCGATCGGCTTTGCCCTTGCCGCCGCGACGTTCGTCGTGTCT
The DNA here is from genome assembly GCF_040948665.1 of Paraburkholderia sp. BR14320. Lineage (NCBI taxonomy): Bacteria > Pseudomonadati > Pseudomonadota > Betaproteobacteria > Burkholderiales > Burkholderiaceae > Paraburkholderia > Paraburkholderia sp. BR14320. The sequence goes on along the minus strand of NZ_JBFPKG010000001.1, from coordinate 503,704 downwards.
GGCACGGCGGTGGCCAGACACCCCACCCGACTCTCCTCGCTTTCCGCTGACGATCAGATTTTCATCAAGTTGCGTGACGCCGCCCGCGACAACGATCCCGAGCGTGCCGCGCAGCTGGCGAGCCTGATCCGAAATTATCCGGCGCCGGCTTATCTCAGCTATTTTCAGATCAAGCCGCGTCTGTTCATCGGCGCGGGGCATGCGAATCTCGATGCGCCGGACGTACCGGTGCTATCGTTTCTGCAACGCTACGACGGACAGGCGATTGCCGACCGTCTGCGCAACGACTACCTGCGCGTGCTGGGCGCCCGCCACGACTGGAAGGATTTCGATTCCCAATATTCACTGTTCGTCCTGAACGACGACACGCAGGTGAACTGCTATGCGCTCGAGTCGCGCGCCGCGCGGGGTGAAAACGTCGCCGACGCGGCGCGCGCGCTGCTCGTCGAGCCGAAGTGGTACGGCGACGGCTGCGTCGATCTGATCACCGCGCTCGACGGTAATCACCAGTTCACTTCGGAGGATGTCTGGCAGAAGATTCGCGAGGCCTATGAACAGGGCGCGACGAGGACCGGTGGCGGACTGGTCGATGCGCTGGGCACGGCGCGCCCGGATCCGCTGCGGCTCGATCAGGCGAGGAACCAGCCGCGCGTGCTGCTGGCGAAAGGCGTCCCGATGGACTCGGCGTCCCATCAACTCGCGCTGCTCGCCATCACCCAGGTCGCGGCCAGCGATCCGGCAGCGGCCGCAGCCATCTTCACCGCGATCGCACCGGCGCTCACCCTGGCGGAACGCGCTATCGGCTGGGGCACGATTGCCTATCAGGCGGCGACCCGGCAGCTGCCAGGCGCGGTGGACTGGTACCGGCTGTCGGCGAACGCGCCCCTGTCGAGCCAGGCCTATGAGTGGCGCACGCGCAGCGCGCTGCTGGCAGGAGACTGGATGATGGTGCGCTGGTCGATCGAGCAGATGCCGGCCGCGCTGCGCTCACAACCACCGTGGGTCTACTGGTACGCACGCGCGTTGAAGCAGGCCGGCGAGGTGACAGCGGCGAACCAGGAATTCGGGAAGATCGCGGGAACCTATACCTTCTATGGCCAACTGGCCTCCGAGGCGCTCGGCCAGCAGATCGTGATTCCGCCACAGATCAAAGTGACCGACGAAGAAGTTAAGAAGGCCAGCCAGACACCGGGCTTCGAACTGGCAAAACGTTTTTATGCGCTGAACCTGCGCACGGAAGGCAACCGGGAGTGGAACTGGCAGTTGCGCGGCATGACCGACCGGCAACTGCTCGCAGTCGCCGAGTACGCACGCCGCATCGAGCTCTACGACCGGACTGTGAGCACCGCCGACAGGACGCAGACCGAGCATGATTTTTCGCTGCGCTATCTGGCGCCGTTCCGCGCGATTGTCGAGCGAGATGCGCAGTCCAACGGGTCCCATATCGAATGGGCATATGGCCTCATTCGCCAGGAGTCGCGCTTCAACATCAGTGCGCGCTCGGAGGTTGGCGCAGGCGGCCTGATGCAGGTGATGCCGGAAACCGCGGAGATGGTCGCGAGGAAAATCGGGCTCGGTCCGCTCTCGCGGGCGAGGATGAATGAGCTCGACACGAACATCCAGCTCGGCACGTATTATCTGTCGATGATTTACAACCAGCTTGACCGTTCGGCCGTGCTCGCGACCGCCGGCTACAATGCCGGCCCTGGACGCCCGCGCAAGTGGCAGGCCAACCTCCCGCGTCCGGTGGAAGGCGCGATTTTCGCGGAAACTATTCCGTTCAACGAAACCCGCGACTACGTCAAGAATGTGTTGTCGAACACGGTCTACTACGCGGCGTTGTTTGATGGCCGCCCGCATTCGCTGATGGAGCTGCTTGGTCATATCGAGCCCCGGTGACATAGCAACGCTTCCCCGCTGACCGCACGGATAAAACAAAGAGCCATTGTGGTACGTGGGCGAAGGTAACTGCAGTTCGGGGCATTCGTCCTTTTCGTGATAAATCTGGCGCTTTCATCCGCCCCCGCGCCTGGCCGGCGAGCGCATGATTGTGGGCGGTCAACAAAACCGCACCACGCGCTGCAGTCCTGCGGTCTGTGAGCATGCAGAACGCGTTCACGATCCAGCCATGCGCCGCCATGGCGCCGCATCGAGAAGCATCTCTCGATAGAGATCGATCGGAAAGCTCAGCGTTCCGCGGAAATTCACATGCGCAAAATGCGCTGGACCCATCCGCCGTAACCAGTCGTCGTCCACCCCTTGGCCCTTGCTTTGCCAACGATCAAGGGTTGCCTGGATGCGCTGTGTATTCCACGCAATGACCAGCCTGGTCAGCAGCGTCAAGGAGCCAGAAATCGCGATCATTTCGTCGCGGCGCCGCCCGCGCTCCTGCGCGATCTTGCCGGTATAGATTGCGCGCTGCAACTGATGGACCGATTCACTGCGGTTGAGCAGCGTATGCATTACACGCCGGAATTGAATGTTGCTGAAGTAGTCGCACAGCAAAAGCGTGCGCAGTAACCTACCGAGAACCAGCTCTGGGTTTCGGATTTCACCGACGTTTCTCGGCGACCGTCGGTTCCGCTAACGGCGCGGATGAACAGGGCGGACACCTCGGCAAGGCGAAGAACGCGCTGGAAACGGGTTTGAGCTTCGCTTGTATGGCCGGCCTGATTCGTGTGCCGAGGGAACCTGTGACTTACGACGGCAAATCCGCCAGCCGCCCGAACCACAGACCTTCCGGCACATTCCGCTCGAGGAAGATGTTGCTGGCGAAGTCCGGATTGCGCTCAGGAAAGTCTTCGCGGTAGTGACCGCCGCGACTCTCACGTCGGGCAAGCGATGCGCAGGCCATCAATTCACCGACCTGAATCAAGTTCGCCAACTCGATGCTCCGGATGAGTTCGGCCGGCGTGCGGATCATCGTGTCCTGAAACAACTGGTCGCGCGTCTCTCTGCAGATCCGCCGGAAGGTCTGAAGCCCGGCTTCCTCGCGCACGATCAGCAAATACCGGTTTGCACTCTGCTGAATCCGTGCTCTCAGTTCTTCCACCGTGTGTCCGCCACTTCGGCGGAATTGCGTGGCGACCGTGCGACTGTCGTCGAGGGCTGCCGCGGTCGCGCGGTGCGTTGTCATTCTCGCTCGTTCGGCCGCGGCGAGGCCCGCGCGGCGGCCGAAGACCTGGCACGTCAAGGCCATATTGCCGCCGAGACGGTCGGCGCCATGCGGACCCGCTGCCACCTCACCCGCAGCGAACAAACCCTTCAGATTGGACTGAGCGTTTTCGTCGATGTACAAACCGCCGTTGATCGCATGTGCGGAACAGGTGATCTGCACGCGGTCGCGATGAAGGTCGACGCCGTGTTCCTTATACCATTGGCAGGTCAGCGGCCACATCCTTGCGATGCTGCGGCTCTTGTCGGCCAGTATCGCTTCGAGATCGCATCCGACGAAGTCGAGAAACACGCCGCCTTCAACCGTGCCGCGGCCATCGTTGAGTGCCTTCTGAATCGAAATTTCGACGTAGCGCGAGATGTCGCTTGAGCTGAATGGGAAGTGCCGCTCTTTTTGCCGAATGACATCGACCTGAGCGAGTCCCGCCGGCAGATAGTCAGGGACGAACGCCCTGCCATCGCGGTCGGTGAGATTCGGCTGCGCGTCCCACAGGTAGTTGCCGAACAGGTTGACGAAAGGCGTCAGCACACTCACACCGGCCTGCATGAACTCCATGTTGACCAGTCTCGCGCCCGCGCGATAAGCCATTGCATAGCCGTCGCCGGTAATGTCCGATGGATACAGGTTTTGGGCGAACAGCTGACTTGCGCCGCCGGTGGTAAGAATCGTCGACTTGGCATGGATCAGCACCGGGTTGCCATCAGAATCGATCGCATATGCGCCGAGACATTCGCCGTCCCGCGATAGCAGGTCGACGAGCATCAACCGGTCCATGACCTTGATGCCTCGCCGGGACGCTTCGGTCCCCAGCGATTTCACGATGGGTTTGAAGTGCTCATGAATCACATGTGAGCGCGCCCTGGAAGAAAAGCATGCGCGAAAAACCAGGTAATGGTCGTCCTCGCGCTCGAACTTTACGCCGTACCGTTCGAGGTACCGCAGGGAATCCTGCGCTTCGTTCGCGAGAATCGCGCTCAAGCGCGGGTCGGCCATGCCTTGAGCGGCATGCAGGATATCGGCGAGAAAAACATCGGGACTATCGCTGGGATCCCCGGCTCCGTCCGGCACATTGAAGGCGCCTACTTCAGCTACGCTATGAAACGTCGCGCCGCTTTTGCCAAACTGACCTTTGATCACGACCAGCACGTCAGCGCCGCTGGAATCTGCTTCGAGCGCAGCCCGCAGCGCAGCGCCGCCGCTGCCAACGACCAGCACGTCCGTCATGACTTCCCTGTACTTGTCACTCATGCCCGCTTCTCCTGTTTCCATCGACACGTGCGGCACGCTTGCCGCGTGGACGGCGCACCCCTGCTTCACGCAACGCCGTCTTTTGCCGCATCCGCGGCAACGGCCGCGGCGTCCTCGGCAACGCCGATTACGCCGTCCGCCAGCAACGAGTCGATGGTCGGCCGGCTCATTCCCAACCCTGACAGGATGTCGATCGTGTGCGCGCCCAATCGTGGCGGCGGCGTGCGGATAGCCGGCGCGCTGCCGTTGTAGCGCACCGGATGATTGACGAGCGTCACGGGGCTGCCGGTTGCACCTTCGACTGTCTCGAAGCTCTTCAAGTGGCGCACCTGCGGATCGGCGACCACCTGCTCATAATCGTTGACGCGCGTGTGCCAGACATGCTGCCGCTCGAAGAGTGGCAACCAGTGCGCCGTCGTGTGCTGCGCAAGCCGGCGCGCAAGCCGGTCGGAGATTTCGTGCTGCTCGTCGAATGCGCGCTCCGCGGGAATCCGTTCCTTTGCCGGGATCTCGAGGATCTGATAGATGATGTCAAGAGGACTCAGCGACAATGCGATGAAACCGTCCGCAGTTGCGTATATGCCATACGGCGCGGGGAAGTACCAACCTGATACACGCCCAGCCTGTCGCACGTCGTCATGGCCTTCGCCGTTCAGGAAGCATGTGAGAGACTCCTGTTGCAGATCGAGCGCCGCCGCCAGCAAGCTAACGTCGACCCGGCAGCCCTCGCCCGTACGCTCACGGTTGAGCAGTGCCGTCAGGATACCGTTCGCATACAGCGCAGCGCCGTGATGATCGACGACGGACACGCCCACCGCGCGCGGACCGTCCTGCCGGGTTCCGGTGACTGTCGCGATACCCGACATGGCCTGAATGATCAGGTCCTGCCCCGGCCGGCTGGCATAGGGTCCGTCAGGACCGAACCCCGAGCCGGACGCGTAGATGATGTCCGGCTTGACTGCCCTGAGTGCGTCGTAACCCAATCCCAGCTGTTCCATCACACCGGGACGGTAGTTTTCGGCGACGACGTCGACTTGTGGCAGCAAGCTCATGACGATATCGATTGCCCGCGCGTCCTTGAGATTGAGCGCCAGACTGCGCTTATTGCGATTACCCATCAGAAGCAGCATCGTCTGTCCATCGATGGCGCGGTTAGCGCCGCCCCATTTGCGCTGAAATGCGCCGTCGACAGGTTCGACCGATATGACTTCGGCCCCGCAATCGGCGAGGTGCTGCACGCCCAAAGGCCCCATCAGAAAATGATTGAAGCTGAGAATGCGGATACCGTTCAGCCCGTTCATGCAATCTCCGTTAGGTCGTGAGTCCGGCTATCTGCCGAGGCGGCCCAAGGCCCTGCCGAACTCCGCGTTCACCCTGAACATTCGATGCCCGTCAAAACCAAAGGCAAGCGTTGCCCACCGCCGTCGAAAGGCGCATGTGCGACGCACCAGTGATCAGCGACCCTTGAAATGCGGCGGCCGCTTTTCGACGAATGCGCGGTGGCCTTCGGCGCGATCCTCCGTCTTGAACACGTCGAGATTCGCCTGATGCTCCAGCTCCAGGCCTCGTTGAAGATCGGTCTCGAACGAATCGAGCACCGCGCGCTTGGCCAGTCGGACCGCGAGCGGTGCGCGGGCGGCGATCAGCGACGCGATCTCGACAGCGCGCGCGATGCTGCGTGCCGGCGCGACGACCTCGGTCACCAGTCCGTGGCGCTCGGCCTCGGCAGCCGTCAGCGGTTCGCCGGTCAGCACGAGTTTCATCGCCAGTGTCTTGCCGAGCACCCGCGGCAGGCGCTGAGTGGCGCCGTCGCCCGGGAGCGCGCCGATCACGATTTCTCGTTGCGAGAAGGTCGCGTCGTCCGCCGCGACGACGATATCGGCCAGCATCACCAGTTCGTGACCACCACCGATGGCAAAGCCGTTGACCGCGGCGATCAGCGGCTTCGAAAACGTCTCGATCGTCTTCCAGCTCGCGAGGCGCACCGGGTCCGCATACGCTGCGACCCCGCGTGCCGCCATGTCGGCGATATCCGCTCCCGCGCTGAAGAAACGCTCGCCGCCGGTCAGCACGACAGCCCTGACGTCGTCGCTAGCTTCGGCCGCCGCGAGCACGCGCGCCAGTTCCTCCAGCAGCGGCACAGACAGCGCATTGCGCTTGTCGTGATGATTCAACGTGATCAACCAGACGAACTCAGCGGGTTGTTCCAGCTTCAGGTACCGCAGGTCCTCGCCTGCGGCCAGCGGGACCGGGGCGGCGCCGCTTCGTTCGATGTGAGCCGTGTTCATGATGAGCCTCTCGGTATTGCGATCGTTTTGCGCGCGAGAACAGTCGCCGCATACGAAGTTCTAAAGATTGGGCCGGGCGCGTGCGGCCGGTGGCCCATTCTCCTCGTGTTATTTGATTGCCAGCAGGTTCGGCAGGAACCGTGGGATATGCGGGAAGACGATGATCAGCAGCAGGTCGACCGTCAGCGCGAAGATGAACGGCAGGATCGCCCGAGTCGCTTTTTCGACGGACACGCCGCCGATCGATGCAGCCGTAAAGAGGCAAAAGCCGATCGGTGGCAGGTTGATGCCGATGGCCGAGTTGATCAGTACGATGACGCCGAACACCACCGGGTCGATATGCATCTGCGCGACGAGCGGCAGGAACACGGGGATCACCACCGCGATACTCGAGATCGTTTCCAGTACCGTATGGGCTGCCAGAAGGAAGAGATTGATCAGGATCAGCAATACGAACGCGCTGGTCGTCACGGCGAGAAAGCTGTTGGCGACGTGCAGCGGGATTTGCGCCTCGATCAGATAGCGGCCGAGCACGAACGCGAGCCCGAGAAGAAACGATACCCGCGTGGTATTGATAGCAGTGCGCGTGAGTATTTCCCTGAAGTGCGACAGCCTGAGCGACTTGAAGACGAAGGTGCTCACCAGCGTCACATAGACCGCCGCGATGACGCCTGCCTCAACCGGGGTGAAGATGCCGCCGAGAATGCCGCCCAGAATGATCACAGGAGTCAGCAGTGCCAGGATCGCCTGTCTGAACGTGGTCCACAGCCGTGCGGCGGAAAACGCTTCGACGGCCGTATAGTTCTGGCGCACGGCAGTGACGTAGTTCACGAGCATGAAGGAAATCACCACCAGCAGCATCGGCACGATCCCCGCGACGAACATCGTGCCGACGGACACGTTGGCGGTGTACGCATACACCAGCATGCTCATCGACACGGGCGACAGCAGTCCGAGCGAGCCCGCCGCCGACTGCAGCGCCACTGCGAACGCGCGTGAATAGCCCTGCTTGACCATCCCCGGAATCATGACCGAGCCGATCGCTGCGGTGTCCGCAGTCGCCGAACCGGAGAGGTCGGCGAAGAACATGCTGGCAACGATCGTCACCTGGCCGATGCCGCCACGCATAAACCCGACAAGCGCCTGCGAAAAGTCGATGATCCGGCGCGAGACGCCACCCGCATCCATGATGGCGCCAGTCAACATGAAGAACGGGATGGCCAGCAGGCCGACGTTATTCAGGTTCGCAAACAGCTGCTGCGGAATCACCAGCAGCGGGGTTCCATTCAGCGTCAATGCAATCGTCGCCGCAATGCCGATGCAAATGGCCACCGGCACACCGAAGCCGAGCAATCCGGCGCCTAGAGCGAGTGCCCACATGTTGATTCACCTCAGATATGTTCGGAGACGCCCTGCAACAGAGAGGGCCTCGTTTGCGCGCCGGGCGCGAGATGGGAAACCGCGATTCGCACCGCGGAATGAAAGACCAGCAGCGCGCCGCAGACGGGAATCGAGAGATACGGGTAGACCATGGAAACTGGCAAAGAGGTCGCGGTTTCCGTGCCCATCAGCTCCAGCATCTCTCCACCGTACATGACGAACACCACGCCGAGCGCGAGGACTACGCAGTCGGTAAGGTCCGCCAGTGTCTGCGCGAAGATGGGCGGACAACGGTCGGCCAGTACCCGCACCTCCGGATGAACCCGCAGCTTGGCCCCTGCCGCCGCACCGAGGCACGTGAGCCACACGAACAGATAAGCCGCGAGTTCGTCGGACCACGACAGCGAGTCCTGCAGGATGAAGCGAAAGACCACGCCGAGGCCAGCGACGCACACCATCGTGAGAAGCAGTCCACCGCATAGGAACAGCGTGATCTTCAGGACCAGGTCGTCGATAAACAGGAGACTACGCGCAAGCTTTTCCATGGCGCTCCCCGTTCATTTCGAAGCGACAGCGGACTGGTCGGCTGCTTCGATTTCCCGATAAAGCGCCTTGCCATCCGGAATGCCACTGAGCAGGCCGTCGCGCGCCTTTTCGGTTGCTGCGGCCCACGGCGCGGTGTTTATCCCGGTCACCTGGGTGCCGTTCTTCTTCATCGTTGTTAGCGCGTCGTCATACTCGCGCTTGTATTCTTTCATGTCATAGTCAGCGGCGACGGCGGCAGCCGCCTGAAACGCCTTCTGCTCGTCAGGCGAAAGACGCGTCCAGGCGCTCTTGCTCATTGCCAGCACCACGGGCAAGTAGTTCACGTGGGTCAGGTAGTAATGCTTCGCGACATCCGAGAACTTGTCCTGGATGAACTGCTCCGGTGACGTGTCGCCGCCGTCCACCAGACCTTGCGAAAGCGCCAGAAATAACTGGTTATAAGGCAACGGCGTCGGGTTTGCGCCCAGTGCCTTATAGCCCGTGATATAGCCGGGGCTCTGCATCACTCGCACTTTCATATCCTTCATGTCACCGAGCGAGCCGACGGACTTCTTAGCCGTGAACAGATTGCGTTCGCCCACCGATAGCCACGTCAGGCCGATCATGTTGACGGCCGGCATCATGTCGAGGAACTTGCGGCCGACCGGTCCTTGCAGAACCCGGTTGGCGTCGTCGATGCTGCTAAAGAGATAAGGCGTATCGAAGATCTGCCATTGCCTGATCGTGTTTCCGATCGGCGCCTGTGCGGAAATCATGAGCTCCTGCGTGCCGGTGCGCAGCGCTTGCGCCATCTGCACTTCGCCGCCGAGCTGTGACTGCGGAAAGATCTCGATCTTGACCTTGCCGTGGGTTCGCTGCGCGACCTCCTTGGCGAACACCTGGGCAGTCAGCTGATAGTGGTTGTTCGGAGCGAGGGTGTGGCCCAGCTTCATGACGATCGGGTCGTCGGCGCGGGCGACGCCTGCGACAACGACGCCTGCCGCGAGCAGCGTACCTACCATGATGGCGCGTCCTGCGCGGCGCGCGCTCAAGAATGCTTTCATTTCGTCTCCTTCCGTACTGGAATTTAGTCTTCGCTCCGCGTCAGGTCGATCCGTCAGCAGGCGCTTCAAGTATTCGTGAGTGCACGCAACGGGCGTTAGGACCGGTCGCCCGATTTCTTGTACTTTTTTACGGCGTCTTCGATAGCAAGCGTTTCCCGGACTGTCCGGCGATTGATCCGGCGCACACGGCGGAAGACCCTTGGCGATACTGGCGAAGGGCACAGCGGGGGCTATCCGCGGGCGCCTTGCGGATCAGGTGAAGACTGAAATCACCGCGTGCGTGCGGTCAAAAAAGTCCAAGCATTCCCCCAAACCGTCCTAACGGTCAGCAACCCGCACTGATTAGATTTGAGTCATGCCTGCCGGCCCCAATCAACGAGGAACAGGCAGGCTTCTCAACCCACTCTCACCGTCAGAACCACCATGGCCAAACGCCCGCACATGGATTGTTACGCGCTCGGCGACACTGCCGATTTCGCCAAGACCGTCACCGAATTCGATATCTACGGTTTCGCCGGGATCGTCGGCGATTTCTATGCCGTGCATTTGAACGAGGAATTCGCCAAAACCACGCGTTTCGAAAAGCGCATCGCGCAAGGATGTCTGTCGGTCGGCTTCTTATCGACTGTGATGGGCTATATGGCGCAAAAGGCGCCGAGCCCTGGTGCGGTTTCCTACCGCTACGACATCACGTTCAACGCGCCGGTATTTATCGGCGACACCGTCACTGCCCGGCTCACGCTGCGCGAGAAGGACGACGATCGCAACGTATGCGTGTTCAGAGCAGAGGTCACGCGCCAGGACGGCACGGTGGTCGCATCCGGCGATACCTATCTGAAGGTGCTGTAACCCAGCGCACTGCCTTTAATCTCTCCCGCTTTTCACGGAATCGAACATGCCGCATTGGTTAAACGAACAACACACCGCGATACGAGACGCCGTGCGCCGTTTTGCGGAAAACGAAATCGCTCCTGTCTCGGAAGAGCTCTGGGAAGCCGAAGCCTTTCCTTACGACATCTGGAAGCGTGCCGGCGAGCTCGGCTTCACCGGCCTGCCCTATCCGGAGAGTTGGGGTGGCGGCGGTGGCGAATGGCTTTCCTATGTGATCGTGCTGGAAGAACTCGCACGGGTGGATTGCGCAATCGCCAATTCGCTGATGGCCAATTCGACGGTCGCGAGCCTGCTCTCCAACTATGGCACCGATGAGCAGAAGGACCGCAATTTGCGCCCTATTCTCGACGGCCGCAAGGTCGGCGCGATCGGATTATCGGAGCCCAACGCGGGCTCCGACGCGGCTAACATCGCGACGCGTGCGACGCTGGAAGGCGACCGATGGATTATCGATGGATCAAAGACCTTCATTAGCAACTCCGGCACGGAAGTGACCGGACCGGTCGTCATCGCCGCGGTAACGGGCACGCGCCCCGACGGCCGCAAGGAAATTTCCAACTTCATCGTGCCCAACGGCGCCCCCGGTTTCAGCTACGGACGCAAACTGCGCAAGATCGGCTGGCGCGCATCGAGCACCTACGAGTTGTTCTTCGAGCGCTGCGCGATTCCGGCCGCCAACCTGCTCGGCGAACGCGGTGCGGGCTTGCGACAGACGCTCGCCCAGATCAGCACGGACCGAATCCTGATCGGCGCGCTCGCGCTGGGCATCCTGCAAGGGTCGCTGGATCGGTCGATCGCGTACATGAAGGAGCGGCGCGCGTTCGGAAAGCCGATCGCCGAGTTCCAGGCGCTGCAGTTCAAGATCGCCGACATGGCGGCCCACGCGCACGCCGCGCGGCTGATGCTCTACGATGCCGCCGCGCTGAAAGATGCGGGCGTTCGCTTCGATCAACAGGCGTCGATGGCCAAGCTCTTCGCCACCGAGCGCGCGATGGAGGCGGCTCATCAGGCGTTGCAGATACACGGCGGCTACGGCGTGATGAGCGAGTACCCGGTGTCGCGCGCATTCGGCGACGCCAAGGTTCTGGAGATCGTCGAGGGGACCTCGGAGATTCAAAGGATGATCATTTCGCGAAACCTGCTTGCCTGAGCGATCAGTCAAACAGATAGGAACACGCGCTCAGGAGACGAGTCATGCTGGAAGGCATCAAGGTAGTAAGTTTTACTCACTTCTTACAGGGCCCCGCTGCCGTGCAGATGTTGGCCGACGTCGGCGCGGACGTGATCAAGATCGAACCGCCGGGCGGCGCGTTCGAGCGAAGCTGGACCGGTTTCGATGCGTATGTCGAAGGTGTGAGCATGTTTTTCCTGCTCGGCAACCGCAATCAGCGCAGCATCTCGCTGGATCTCCGAGACGAGCGCGCGAGAGAGATCGTCTGGCGGCTGATCAAGGAAGCCGATGTCCTGATCGAAAACTACCGCCCAGGCGTCCTGCAGCGCATGGGCTTCGGTTACGACGATGTCCGCGAGATCAATCCGAGGCTCGTGTACTGTTCGTGCACCGGCTACGGGTCATCCGGGCCATATCTGAAGCGGCCAGGGCAGGACCTGCTGCTGCAGGCGATCAGCGGCATGACGATGCTCTCCGGCGACGCCGATTCCCCGCCCACACCAGTCGGCTCCGCGATCGTCGACCAGCACGCGGCGGCGTTGGCAGCCTTCGGCGTCGTCGCGGCGTTGCAGGCGCGTGAACGTACCGGCAAAGGCACGCTGGTCGAAAGCAATCTGCTCAACGCGGCGCTCGATCTTCAGATCGAGCCGTTCACCTACTACCTGAACAAGGGGCCGCTCTGGCCGCGCACAAACCCGCCGACCGGCAGCCGGTTCCATCCGGCGCCCTACGGGATTTACCGGACGCTCGACGGCTGGATCGCCGTTTCGCTGACGCCCACTGAAAAGCTGGCGGCGGCCTTGTCTCAGCCCACGCTCGCCGGGTTTTCGCACCCCAAGGACAACGTGCGCCGCCGCGACGAATTGAACCGCATCGTGTACGACGCGCTGACCACGCGCACGACGGCGGACTGGATGACGACCTTCGACGAGCACGACGTCTGGTATGCGCCCGTGAACGATTACGATCAGGTCGAGGCCGACCCGCAAGTGGCGCACAACCGCATCATCATGGAGGTCGACCATCCGCAGGCCGGGCCGGTTCGCTTGCTCGCGCATCCGGTTCGATACGACGGCGCAGCACCGCCGCTCACCCGCCAGCCGCCGCGGCAAGGCGAGCACACCCGTGAGGTGCTCGCCGAACTCGGCTACGAGCCACACGAAATCAATACGCTGGTTGAAGCCGGCACAGCGTTGACCGAGCGGAGAACCGCATGAACACTCATCCGAATCGGTGCCACGAGATGCTGCGTTTCGACGATATCGAGATTGGCCGCTGCCAGATCCTCGTGCATACCATCGCGGAAAGTGACGTGAACGCTTTCGGCCATCTGTCGGGCGACCTGAATCCGTTGCATATGGATCCCCACTTCGCGGCACGCACGCCATTCGGCCAGCGCGTGGCGCACGGCCTGCTGACCGCGGCATTGGTGTCGACGACGCATACCGGCTTGACCGGTCCCGGCTTCGTCTACGTCGGGCAGGAGTTGCGCTTTCTCGGACCCGTCTTCATCGACGATACGATCAAAATCCATGTGACCGTGGTCGAGAAGAAACCCGCCAAGCGCATCCTCGTGATGGACACGATGGTTCGCAATCAGGACGGCAAGCCGGTGCTGACCGGACTGTCGGCGCTGAAGGAATTGCGTTTCCAATCAGCAGACGTAATGAGCTGACAATCAGCACGCGAGGCCGAACCTGTGCGGGTTTTCGGCAACAGCCGTCACGCCGCTTTGCCAATTACAATTAGACTACTTTCGATGCCGAACGGGCGAAGGAGAAACAGCAGGCTTGACTTGGCTGGGGGGCAACTGGCTAGGCGAGCCTGAGAAGTGCGCTGGATGCAGGAGACAAGTCAGATGCCTAGCAGTTGTGGTTGTGAGTTGCCGGTCTTCAAGATCGCGCACTACGAGTATGGGTCGAGAATCAAGTCGATCGATTTTCATCTCGCGCCTCTCGAAGATATGAAATCGACGTTGCCGTATCCTCATCGGCACGAGTTCTATCACATCGTCTGGGTCGAGTCGGGCAGCGGTCACCACATCATCGACTCGATTCGCTACGAGGTGCGGCCCAATACGCTGTTTTTCATGGCCCCTGGCCAGATCCACGATTTCGCGTTGTCCGAAGACACCATCGGGCACGCGATCAGTTTCTCGTCCGAATTTTTCGCGTTCAAGGTGCAGAACCGCCATTCGCAGACCGAGATTCCCGTCTACGATTTCGAGCGAATTCCAAATACGGTTTATATGAGCGACGCACAGGCTCAGGACCTTCGCCGTGTGCTGGATGGAATCAATGCGGAATATCAGGGTGAAGAGGCTGGCTACGAGGACGTGATCTGGTCGTATCTGCGGGTTCTGCTCATCAAGTCCGCGCGCCTCGGCGGCGACACCGTCACCGAGGTCAATTCGTCGCGTAGCGTGCTGTTGTCGCGACGCTTCAAGAGCCTGCTGGAAAAGCATTTCGCCACGATCCACGACGTCGCTCGCTACGCCTGCCTGCTGAACGTCACGGAACGAGCGCTAAACGATGCGACGCGCCAGGCGCTCGGCAGCACCGCAGCCAAGCTGATTCGTGAACGCGTGATGCTGGAAGCGAAGCGTCTGCTGCTGCATTCCGAGGTCAATGTGGCCGAGATCGCAACACAGCTTGCGTTCGACGACCCGGCCTACTTCAGCCGATGTTTTCGCAAGCATACGGGCCGCTCGCCCATCGACTTCCGCCGCAGCCTGGAAAAACTGAGCATCTGAAGCAGTGGCACGACACACGCCGGTGCGCGTAGAAAAGTCCAACATAAGCCGCACTTCGTCCTAACTGCCGGAACCGCCGCGCTCCTAGAATTTGCGTGTCCCCGTCACTCGGGAAACGTGAAAGCAATCAGGAGAGAAAAGGCGTGAATGCTTCGTACCAAGATCAAGGGTTGTCCTCTGAACGGTCCGCGCTCTTCACCGGCGTCCTCGACCGCATGGCAGCCAAAGTTGCAGAGGACGAGCCGACGCTCGGCGTCGAATTCCCTCAGATCACGGCGGCCGATGGAAAGTGGGTGCTGCTCCCGGCGTCGCTGTCCGCAGGCTACAGCGGTTCAGCCTGGAGCCACGGCAACTGGTTTTGTGGCTTCTGGGTCGGACTTCTGCTGACGTCGTATTTGCACACCGGCGAGGACAAATACCTCTCGTGGGCCCGCGAGCGCATGCGCCTCGTCGCGCAGCGCGCGCAGGACCCCAACACGCACGACATTGGCTTCATCTTCGACAGCAGCGCCGTGCCCGGTTATGAAATCACCCGCGACCCGTGGTACGCGCAAATTGCAATGGAAGCCGCGGACAAATTGCGCGCCCGTCTCGTCACCACACACAGTGGCGCCTATCTCGCCTCCTGGGGCCCGCTCGACGATCCGCGCGGACGCAGCGCTTCAGCTATCGACACGATGGCTAATCTATCGTTGCTTTACTGGGCGGCCAACCATTCCGGGGACGGCAGTTATCGCCTCGCCGCGGAAGCACATTCCGTCATGACCGCGAAGTCGTTTATCCGCCCGGACGGTTCGACTTATCACGCGGTCGAGTACGACGTAACAACCGGTGAGCGTCGGCGCGGCTACACGTTTCAGGGCGCATTCGACGAATCGGCGTGGAGCCGGGGCCAGGCGTGGGCCGTCTATGGCTACGTGAACACGGCGCGTGAAACCGGCAAGCGCATCTGGCTGGATCTTGCAGGGCGCCTGGCGGCGTACTATCTGCGCCGGCTCGATGGACGTCTGGTGCCACCGTGGGATTTCGACGCCACTGGCGCGGACGCGGAAATCAAGGACACTGCCGCAGCAGCGGTGATGGCGTCAGCGCTGATCGAGCTGGGCCGTCTGCATCCCGATCCGGCCAGTTCGGTTCACTGGCGAGAACACGGACTTGCGATGCTCGAAGCTCTGTGTCGTGACGAGTTTGCCTACGAATCTGCACATCGCGGACTCCTGAGAAATTCCTGCTATTCGAAGCCGCACAATGAAGGCGTCGACGGCGCGACGATGTTCGGCGATTTCTTCTTCGCCGAAGCGCTGAGTCGCGTGATGTTGCCAGGCAAGCTTCGGCCCGGCACGCAACGCGTATCGCTCGCCGGAAGCACCCCTGCCTCGCGGTTCCGAACCCTCGCTAGCCAATCCGTCCATGATATCGAACGATCTTCCGCCTTTCGTACCTGCTGACCTACCCGATGCGTTGCTGGTCGGACGCATCTGGCGAGACGCGCCGATAGACGGGCCGTCGGTCGTCGTTGTCCGTGCCGGTCAGGTCTACGACATCACGGCGTCGGCGCCGACGAGCTCCGATCTGTTCGAGCGCGTGGACCTGTTGGAGTTTGCGCGTCACGTCGAGGGCGAGGCGCTCGGTCCCGTCGAGAACATCGGCCAGGCATTGCTCGCGCCATGCGATCTTCAGGCTATCAAGGCATGTGGCGTGACCTTTGCCGTGAGCCTGCTCGAACGGGTCATCGAAGAACAGGCTGCCGGCGACGCGACGCAAGCCGACACGGTGCGCGCGACGATCGCGCAACTGATCGGCATTGATCTCTCCAGAATTCGCCCCGGCACGCCAGCCGCCGACAGTCTGAAGCGGGAACTGGAACGGCGCGGTGCATGGTCGCAATATATGGAGGTCGGCATTGGGCCTGACGCAGAAGTGTTCACCAAGTCTCAACCGATGTCGGCAGTCGGCTACGGCGCGGACGTCGGGCTTCACCCGGCCTCCCACTGGAACAATCCCGAACCAGAAATCGTGCTGGCGGTAAACAGCCGCGGAACGATCGTCGGAGCAACCCTTGGCAACGACGTCAATCTGCGCGACATCGAGGGCCGCAGTGCGTTGCTGCTCGGCAAGGCGAAAGACAACAACGGCTCATGCGCGATCGGTCCTTTTATCCGCTTGTTCGATGATCGCTTCACGATGGACTCGGTGCGTGCGGCCAGCGTGTCGCTGAGGATAGAAGGCGCGGACGACGGATTCATTCTCGAAGGCGTGAGCCACATGCGCGAGATCAGCCGTGACCCGGAGGAACTCGTCGCTCAGACTGCCGGCCCACATCACCAGTATCCCGACGGCTTCATGCTGTTTCTCGGCACGATGTTCTCCCCGATTAAAGACCGGCATGCTCCGGGCAGTGGCTTCACGCATCACCTCGGAGACAAGGTGACTATTGCAACGCCGGAGCTCGGCGCACTGGTCAACACCGTGCAGTCGTCAACCGAAATCGCGCCTTGGCGATTCGGCGTGCGCGCTCTATACGAAGCCCTTGCAAAACGGCTTGCGCTTGCCCGCGCCATGGGGCCGGTAAGCGATGCGTAAATCAGCGAACGGGCCGACGAGGCTTCCATTCCACCCGCGTTAGCGAGTTCGCCCGCCCCCTCGCCGGGCTGCCGCTCCAGCACCGAAAATGATCAGGTCCCGGACGGCACAGCAACCGGATCGATTTGCACTCACCGCGCCAGAGGATGCGGCGAGTGCGCGGACGCTCGCGCGCCCGGCGCCGCGGCCGCCTCATCTCCCGGCTCGGCGGACAGATCGCGCTTGAAAGTCTCTGCGAGGAAAAACGCGCACGCGAGGCTCAGCAATCCTGTCGCCGCGATATAGATCGAAATGGGCAGCGTCTGGCCATACGTCGCGAACAGATAGGTGGCGATCAATGGCGTCGGTCCCGACGTGATGATGCCGGCGATCTGATACGGCAGCGAAGCACCTGTATAACGCACCCGGGTCCCGAACAGTTCCGCGAACCACGTCGATTGCACGCCGTACACCGACGCCTGGCTCAACGCGATGCCGCAGACGTACGCCACGAAAATCAAAGTCGGATTGCGTGTCTCGAGCAACGGGAAGAACGCGAATCCATAGATTGCCACGAATACCGCGCCGAGCATGAAGACGGTCCGGCGTCCGATAGCGTCCGACAGCTTGCCGAACAGCGGCAGCGTGAACAGCGCAACCACGCAGCCCACAATGATGGCGTTCAGCAGCAGTCCGCGCGACAAGCCGAGCCGCGTCGTTCCGTACACCAGCACGAACACGTTGATCACGTTGAAGGTGATGTCGACCGCGAAGCGCGTGCCGATCGTCAGCACGAGGTCTTTCGGATGCCGGCGCAGCAATTCGATCAGCGGCGCTTTCACGACCTGCCTGCTCGCCTTGATCTGTTCGAATACCGGCGACTCCATGACGCGCAGGCGGATGAACAGGCCGATCGCGATCAGCGCGACGCTCAGCAGGAACGGCAGGCGCCATCCCCAGGAATAGAACGCCTGCGAAGGCAGACTCGAGACGGCTTTGAACACGGCGGTCGAGAGCATCAATCCGAGCGGCACGCCCAATTGCGGAAACGCGCCGAAGAAACCGCGTTTTCTGGCCGGTGCCGTTTCGACCACCATCAGCACCGCGCCGCCCCATTCGCCGCCGACGCCGAGCCCTTGCAGGAAGCGCATCGCGACCAGCAGCATCGGCGCCCAGACGCCGATCGAGGCGTAAGTCGGCAGCAGGCCGATCACGAAGGTGCCGACGCCCATGATCGTCAGCGTCGCGACGAGCGTCGCCTTACGTCCGATGCGATCGCCGAAGTGCCCGAAAAACACGGCGCCGAAGGGCCGGGCGAGATAGCCGACCGCAAAACTTCCGAACGCCGCGATGGTGCCGACCATCGGATCGAACGAGGGAAAGAACAGCTTGGCGAAGACCAGCGCCGAAGCGGTGGCATAGAGAAAAAAGTCGTACCACTCGATGGCGGTCCCGACCACCGAGGCGACCAGCACACGGTTGACGGCCGACCGGCTGATAACCGGCGCGTTGCCGGATGAAATGGGCGATGTTTTCACGTCTCCTCCCTTCTCTGGGAATCTATGTTTTGAACTGCTGCGTGTCGGCGGCGCGGGGCCGCCCGCACGTTACGATCAGTTCACTGTGCTCACCAGTGCAGTTCCATCGGGAAATGGTCGAGCGTTTCGACGCCGCCCGAGGTCAACCGCACGATACGTTCCGTGCGCAGGCCGCCGACGTTCGGCACCGTGATCGTCGCCTTCAGCGTAAAGACCATGTTTTCCTGCAGCACGGTCCTGTTGCCCGGCCCGATCCACGGCGCTTCTTCTTCCGGGTCCATGCCGGTGCCGTGACCGGTGCCATGGCCGCGCGCTTCGCTCGAGTATTGCTCGTAGTTCGACTTCACCAGCGCCTGCTGGATCACCGCGTTCAACTCCATGGCCGCCATGCCGGGACGCGCGGCGGCCAGCCCCGCTTCGACCGCGCGCGCCGCTGCCGCGACGATCGCCATCTTCTGTGGATTCGCCGGACCGTAGGTAAAACCGCGTCCGCCGTCGGCCACATACCCACGATAACGCGCACCGATGTCGGTCATGATGAGGTCGCCCGGTTGCAGGATGCGGTCGGTGGGGCGCGCCAGGTTATACGCCGAGCGCGGACCGGATTGCACCATCGAATCGAACGCGGTCCGGTCCGCGCCTCCCGCGAGCATCGCGCGGTCGGCGATTAAAGCGAGTTCGCGCTCGGTGTAGGGACGGCCGTCGGCGAGCGCGTCGCGAATCGCGGCCATCGCCGAATCGGTCAAGGCCGCGGCTTTGCGCATCAGCGCGACCTCGGGCTCGCTCTTGATCGCCTTGATTTCGGCCAGCACCATCGTCGGTTCGAGCTTCAGTTCGCCGAGACCGGCGTTCAGGCGCTGCAACAGGTCCGCGGGGATATAGGCGGCGCCAGCGAGGCCGACCGTGCCGCTGCGGTGCCGCGCAGAAAAGGCCTGCACCTGTTGCGTGACTTCACGCAGGCTGCGGACCTCGAAGGCGGTCACGCTCGTCGCGTAATCGAAGCATTGATCCGACACGAACAGCACGGGGTCGCCGCCCACCGGCAGCAGCAGGATCGCATTGGCAATGTCCGACACGCCGTCGAGCGGGCGGAACTCGGTGAAGTAGCCGATGTTCGCGCCACGCCAGCAATCGCCGAATGCAAGCAGGCCGACCAGGCCCGCCTTGTCGAGCGCGCTGCGGACCTTGGCGACGCGGCCGAGGAATTCGTCGGAGGTGATGCCTTCCGGCGGGATGTCTGCAGTACGGATGTTCATTAACTCTTCGCCTCCTGTGCGGCTGCATGCGCGAATGCTGGATGCAGCCGGTCTCGATGCCCATGATGGGAAACCGCCCGCCTTGAAATGCAGGGCGACTGCTGCATAGTAGGATTGTTAGATATGCTTTTATAATGAAAAATAACGCAAGATCTATATCAATACGGAATACGTGGAGGCGACATCGTGAGCTCGGCACTTCATCCGGACGACGGCGCGGGGGCCCTCGCGCCGGGCCGCTTCGACCCCACGCGCCTGAAGACGCGCCAATTGGCCCTGATCGTTCAGCTCGACACCCATCGCTCGGTATTGCGCGCGGCGGACGCCGCGCACATGACCCAACCCGGGGCGACCAAGTTGCTGCGGGAACTGGAAGAGACGATGGGTGTGCCATTGTTCGAACGCCATCCGCGCGGTGTCGAGCCCACCTGGTACGGCGAGGTGCTGATCCGCCATGCGCGCAGCGTGCTGGCGGAGCTGCAGCACGCGTACGACGAAGTGTCCGCGCTCAAAGCCGGCCTGACCGGGCAGGCGATGATCGGCACCGAGGTCACGGCGGCCACCAACGTCGTGCCGCAGGCCGTGGCGCTACTCAAGAAGCGCTTTCCGCAGATTCGCGTCAACATCGAGATGGAGTTCAGCGAGGTGCTTGTGCAGCGTTTGCAGGAAGGCAAGCTGGATATGATCGTCGCGCGAGTCCGCAATCCGGACGATCTGGCGGAACTGCACTACGCCCCGCTCGCAGAAGCTCAGCATGCGCTGTTCGCGCGCGTTGGCCATCCGCTCGCCAGGCGTAAGGCTCTCAGTTGGAACGAACTGGCGCCGCAAACGTGGATCCTGCCGCCGAAGGGCAACGTGATGCGCAATCAGTTCACGCAACTTTTTCTCGAACGGCAGCTCGCGTTGCCGACGGATGTGGTGGAGAGCTCATCGCTGCCTGTCATTACGAGTCTGCTGCAGATCAGCGATATGATCGCGCCGCTTGCGCGCGAGCCGGTGCGGCCGTATTGCATTGCCGGCGCGCTCGAACCGTTGCCGTTCGAGCTCGATCTGAAGCTCGGGCCGGCGGGCATCGTCACACGGCGCGGGGACCGGCTCTCACCGGGTGCGCGGGCGATGCTGCAAGCGCTGCGCGAGGCCGCCGGATTCGATACCGGAGCCCCCGACGCCGACAACGACTGACTTACCTCGACGGGACTCAGCGCAGGCCGTCCACCGCGAAGGTGCGCGTGGCGGTCGATTTCCTGAGCCAGCAGTTGAGCGATGGACCGCTCGCCTTACGGCGCCTGTCCCTGCCCTTCACCGCAACGGCGCGATGCCTTCCGCCACGCCGGCCGGCATGCAGATGTGCTTCAACTCGGTGAAGTCCGCCAGCGCATCGTAGCCGTGCAGCCGACCCAGTCCGCTTTGGCGATACCCGCCCGTTTCGGCTTCGGCGAAAAGCTTGTTGTGGTCGTTGATCCACACCGTGCCGTTGCGCAGCGCACGCGCGACGCGCAATGCGCGCGCTCCGTCGTGCGTCCATACGCTCGCCGAGAGACCGAAGACCGTGTCGTTGGCTTTCTCGATCGCTTCCATTTCGTTCTCAAAGACCTCCAGCGTGACGAACGGGCCAAAGATCTCGTCCTGACAAAAGAACGCCTTCGGATCGTCATGCTCGACGAGCGTCGGCGACAGAAACGCGTACCCCGAGCAAGTGCCTCGCAGCAGCACACGCTCGGCCGCACGCGCGCTCGATCGTCCGTGCCACCGCATCGCGCGTGGTGCCGTCGATGAGCGCGCCGATATCCGTCGCCGGATCGATGCCCGGTCCGACCCGCAGCGACGCAAGCGCCGACGCGAGGTGCTCGCGCATTTGCGCAGCGCGCGACGCATGGACCAGCACCCGGCGCGCCGCCGTACATTGCTGCCCGGAGATGATCGTCGCGGCGCGCGCGAGACGCGGCGCGATCGCCGCGATATCGGCATCGTCGAAGACGACGCAGCATGACTTGCCGCCAAGTTCGAGCGACAGCTTCTTCATGCTGTCGGCAGCGGCCGCCATGATCTTCTTGCCCGTCGCCGTCGATCCCGTGAAGCTCACCACGTCGACGCCGTGCGAATCGACGAGCCGCTGGCTGGCCGCATATCCCCGTTCGTTGACGAGGTTCACCGCGCCTTCAGGCAACGCCGTGTGTTCGAAGCAGCGCAGCATCGCGGCCGTGAGCAGCGACGTTTGCGCCGCCGGTTTGACGATCGCCGTGCAGCCGGCCGCGAGAGCGGGCGCGAGCGAGCGCACGAGCAGCACGGCGGGCGCATTCCAAGGCACGATGATCGCCGCGACGCCGGCCGCTTCGCGCAGCATCGTCGATATCGTGCCCGGTTCCGGTTCGAGCACGTGCCCGGCAATATGGCGCGCGAGCCCCGCGTAATAGCGCACCTCCGATATCGCGCCGGCAATCTCGCCGCGCGATTGCGCGATCGCCTTGCCGTTTTCGCGCGTGAGCAGCGTCGCGAGCATGTCGCGTTCGGCTTCGAGCGCCGAAGCCCAGCCGAGCAGCACGTCCTGGCGCAAGCGCGCGTCCTGCGCCCATGTCGTGCGATCGAACGCGTGGCGAGCGGCGGCGATGGCGGCATCGGCTTCGCTCGATCCGCCGTCGGCGAACCGGCCGATGGCCTCGCCCGTCGCGGGATCCATGCTGTCGATGTTGGGCGTTCCGGTCCATTCGCCGGCAATCCAGTGTCGTGCGTTCATGAAGATCGTTCCTTGATGGTGTGTGAGGGCTCGTCGCCCGACAGGCTCGACGCGCGGTGCAACTCGTCGCCGATGATCTCGATCAGTGCTTCGGCCGCCGCGCTCAACGGGCGGCGCGGATGATTCACGCAGACGATGTGCCGCACGATGCGAGGCGCCAGAATCGGGTACGCGCGCAACGTGCCGTGCCGCGCGGCGCGCTCGACGACGATGCGCGGCAAAATCGTCGCAAAGCGCGTGTGCTCGACGAGCTTCAGAATCGTCGAAAGCACGTCGATCTCGAAGCGCGGCGCGAGCAGCACGTCCTCGTGTTGCGCGGCGCTGTCGAGCACGCCGCGCAGGCCGTGACGTTTGGTGGGCAGCACGAGTTCCAGTTCGGGCAATTGCGCGAGTTCGATCGCATGCGGCAAGTCGGGGCCATGCGCGGCGCTGGTGGCTAGCACCATCTCTTCGTCGAGCAGCGGGCGCGAGTCGAGCGACAAGCGCGCGCGCGGCTTGTTGATGAGGGCGGCATCGAGCTGCCCGCCCGCCACCCAGTCGATGAAGGTCGCGCTGTAGCCATCGGCGACGGTGACTTCGACATCGGGGTAACGCGCGTGAAAGCGCGACAGCGAATCCGCGAGCACGCTTTCCGTCACCGATGCGATCAGCCCGATGCCGACATGCCCCGTCACCACTTCATCGCGCTGCACGAGTTGCTGCCGTGCGTGGGCAAGGTCACGCACGATCGGTAAAAACAGGCGGTACATCAGCCGTCCCGCGGCGGTCGGCGCCATGCCGTGCGCGCCGCGCTCGAACAGCTGTTGATGCAGTTCGTCCTCGAGCTTGGCGATCTGCATGCTCAGGGCCGGTTGCACGATGTTTAGCCGCTTCGCGGCACGGGTGACCGAGCCGTCCTCGAATAGTGCGATGAAGTACTGGATTTGCTTGAGGTCCATGTTCCCTCACGGCATCAGCGATGCTAATGGGGCGCGGTGACATTATCACCCTGCGTTCGTCGACGGTGCAGGGCCCCTTTTGGTAGTGCGCCCTGCAGTACGGGCGTGTGTGAGCGGTCTATTGATACGTAACCGTAAGACCGCTGTCATCCGGGCTAACACCGATATAACGACGAATGATTCGTCGCATCAGTAAACAGTATTAGATGTTATGGCGCGATCTCGCTACGCTTCATCCCATGCGCTTGCTACGGTAGCGCGCACAGATGGAGACGCTGATGAACACACGCGATGCCGCAACGCACGGCAATCCCTCATTCACCTGGGCACGAGATCACGCCGACACCGGCTCGCTGTCGCTGCGCGACTGGCTCGCGCATCTCGCGAAAACCGGCCGGGTCGCGACGATCGACAAGCCCGTCGCGCTCGAGCACGAACTCGCCGCCATTGCAAAGCGCCTCGACGGCGAACAAGCTGCGTTTTTCACGCAGCCGCACGGACATGGGATTCCCGTCGTGAGCGGCTTCATGTCGAAGCGCGCGTGGATCGCCGAAGCGATGGGCGTCGATGAATCGGCGTTGCTCGCGCGTTTTTCCGCTGCGGCCGCGGCGCCGCTCGCATCGAAACTGATTCAACGTGAAGACGCGCCCTGTCAGCAGGTGGTGCATACGAGCGGCATCGATCTCCACGCCCTGCTGCCCATTCCCACGCACAGCGAACACGACAACGGCCCGTACATCACCGCCGGTCTCGTGATCGCGCGCAATCCGCGCACCGGCGTGCAGAACGTCTCGATCAACCGCATTCAGGTGCACGGCCCCGATCGCATGGCGATCCTGCTGCTGCCGCGTCATCTCTACGCGTTCCAGCGCGACGCGGAAGCCGCGGGCGACGCGCTCGACGTCGCCATCGCGATCGGCGTCGATCCCCTGACGATGCTCGCGTCGCAAGCGATCACGCCGATCGATCACGACGAACTCGAAATCGCAGGCGCGCTGCACGGTGCGCCGCTGCCTGTCGCGCGGTGCGTGACGAACGGCGTGCACGTGCCGGCGTTCGCGGAGATCGTCATCGAAGGGCGCATTCTGCCGAACGTGCGCGAGCCGGAAGGTCCGTTCGGCGAATTTCCCAAGTACTACAGCGCGAAGGAAGCACGCGAAGTCATCGAAGTGACGGCCGTCACGCATCGGCGCGATCCGATCTTTCATACGATCGTGCCCGCCGAAATGGAGCATCTGCTGCTCGGCGCGATTCCGCGTGAAGCCACGTTGCTCGCGCATCTTCAGCGCAGTCATCCCGCCGTGAAAGACGTGCATCTGTCGGTGGGCGGCGTGTGCCGCTATCACCTGTGGGTGCAATTCGACAAGAAGCGCGAAGGCGAAGCGAAGAACGTCATTCTGTGCGCGTTCGGCGCGCATTACGACATCAAGCAGGTCGTCGTCGTCGATACCGATGTGAACGTGCACGATCCCGCCGAAATCGAATGGGCCATCGCGACGCGCTTCCAGGCCGACCGCGATCTCGTCGTGATAGCAGGCGCGCAAGGCTCGCCGCTCGATCCGTCGACGACGGTCGGTCAGCCCGACGATGCGCCGTCGCATCTGCAAGGCGTCAGCGCGAAGATGGGTCTCGATGCGACGCGCCCCGTCGTCTACCCCGCGCATGTGTTCACCCGCGTGCGCATACCGGGGCAGGACACGGTCGACCTGCAAGCACTCGTCGCCGCCGACAACAGCGCGTTCGACGCCTATCTGTCACGCGATCATGGCTGAACGAAAGAAACGCATCGTCGTCGGCATTTCGGGCGCAAGCGGCGCGGTGATCGGCGTGCGTTTGCTCGCCGCCTTGCGCCGGCTCGGCACGCACGAGACGCATCTGATCGTGTCGTCGTCGGGCGCGGTGACGGCCGCCCAGGAACTCGGCCTCGCGCGCGGTGACCTCGAAGCCGCTGCCGATGTCGTGCACAACGTGCGTGATATCGGCGCGGCCGTGGCAAGCGGATCGTTTCTGACCGAAGGCATGGTGATCGCGCCATGCTCGATGAAAACGCTCGCGGGCGTCGCGAACGGCTTCGCGGACAACCTGCTGACGCGCGCCGCCGATGTGATGCTCAAGGAGCGCCGCCGCCTCGTGCTGGTCGCGCGCGAAACCCCGCTCAATCTCGCGCATCTGCGCAACATGACGCTCGCCACGCAAATGGGCGCGATCGTGATGCCGCCGGTGCCCGCGTTCTACGCGCATCCGCAGACTATCGACGACGTGGTCGACCACACTGTCGGGCGCATTCTCGATCTGTTCGAGATCGAGCACGACGAGATTGCGCGCCGCTGGAGCGGTCTAGCCGATGAATTCGGCGGCCGCGCCGCACGTGAGGAGTAAGGTCATGAATCAGCGCGAAACCGCATTCGCCGACATGGACGCGCGCGTCGCCGGCAACGAGGCGCGCGAAGCGAGCGCACCGCAGCGTCACATCGGGCGCTCGATAGAGCGCCTCGAAGACCCGGCGATCCTGACGGGCCGTGGCCGCTATGGCGACGACATCGCCGTCAAGCCGGGCACGCTGCACGCCGCGATTCTGCGTTCGCCGCACGCGCACGCGGACATCCTGTCGATCGATACGCAAGCCGCGTCGAAACTCGCGGGCGTGCGTGCCGTGCTCACGCGCGACGATTTGCGTCCGTGGTCGCGACCGTTCGTCGTCGGCGTGAAATCGCCGATGGAACAGTGGGCGCTCGCGCTGGACCGTGTGCGCTACGTCGGCGAGCCGGTCGCGGTCGTGATGGCCGAATCGCGTGCGCTCGCGGAAGACGCGCTCGATCTCATCAAGGTCGACTACGCGATGCTCGATCCCGTGACGTCGATCGAACAGGCCGCGAAGGACGACGCGCCGGTGCTGCACGAACGCGTCGGCAGCAACGTCATCAGCGACCGGCATTTCCGCTACGGCGAGCCCGAAGCGGCCTTCGAGCGCGCGCCGCATCGCGTGAAGCTGGTCGCGCATTATCCGCGCAACACCTGCGCGCCGATCGAGTGCGGCGTGGTCATCGCCGAGTATCTTTCGGGCGAAGAAGGCTACGACGTCACGTCCAATTTCATGGGGCCGTTCTCGCTGCACGCCGTCATGGCGATGGCGTTGAACGTGCCTGCCAATCGGCTGCGTCATAAGGCCCCGCGCGATTCCGGCGGCAGCTTCGGCGTGAAGCAGGCGGTGTTTCCGTATGTCGTGCTGATGTGCCTCGCGTCGCGCAAGGCCGGCGCGCCGGTGAAGTGGGTCGAGGATCGGCTCGAACACCTGAGCGCGGCGACATCGGCGACGGCGCGTGTTTCAACCATAGAAGCGGCGGTCGAAGCCGATGGCCGGATCGTCGCGCTGTCTTACGATCAGTTGGAAGACGTCGGCGGCTACGTGCGCGCGCCCGAGCCGGCGACGTTCTATCGGATGCACGGCTGCCTGACGGGCGCGTACGCGATCCCGAATCTGCTCGTGCGCAATCGCGTCGTGCTGACGAACAAGACGCCGACGGGGCTCGTGCGCGGCTTCGGCGGCCCGCAGGTGTACTTCGCGCTGGAGCGGCTGATCCAGCGCATCGCGATCGAACTGAAGCTCGATGTGCTCGACGTGTATCGCCGCAACTTCGTTCCCGCCGATGCGTTCCCGTATCGCGCAGCGGCGGGCGCCCTGCTCGATTCGGGCAACTACCAGGAAGCGCTGCGCCGTTCACTCGACGAAGGCGGCTACCGGGAACTCGTTGCGCGCCGCGACGCCGCGCGCAACGAAGGGCGGCTGTATGGCATCGGCTTCGCGGCGATCGTCGAGCCGTCGGTATCGAACATGGGCTACATCACGACCGTGATGCCCGCCGACGCACGCAGGAAAGCCGGGCCGAAGAACGGCGCGATCGCGAGCGCGACCGTCAGCGTCGATCTGCTCGGCGGCGTGGTCGTCACGATCGCATCGACGCCCGCGGGCCAGGGCCACATGACCGTGTGCGCGCAAGTCGTCGCCGATGTGCTCGGGCTCGATCCGAAGGACATCGTCGTCAACGTCGAATTCGATACGCACAAGGACGCATGGTCCGTCGCGGCAGGCAATTATTCGAGCCGCTTCGCGGGCGCGGTGGCGGGCACGGTGCATCTCGCCGCGACGCGCGTGCGCGACAAGCTCGCGCGCGTGCTCGCGAAGCAGTTCAACTGCGCGCCCGGCGACGTGCGCTTCGAACGCGCGCGCGTCTTTCCGCACGACGCCGAAGACCGCGCGCTGCCGTTCTCGCGTGCCGCGAGCAATGCGCCGCACTGGGCGCCCGCGCTCCTGCCCGAAGGCGAAGAGCCGGGCCTGCGCGAAACCGTGTTCTGGTCCCCGCCGCACATGGATGCGCCCGACGAACAGGACCGCATCAATACCTCGGCGGCATACGGCTTCGCGTTCGACATGTGCGGGGTCGAAGTGGATCGCGCGACGGGACGCGTGCGCATCGACCGGTATGTGACCGTGCACGACGCCGGCACCCTCCTCAATCCCGCACTCGCCGATGGCCAGATTCGCGGCGCGTTCGCGCAAGGCCTCGGCGCGGCGCTGATGGAAGAGTTCCGCTACGGCGCGGACGGCAGCTTCCAGTCCGGCACGCTCGCCGACTATCTGATGCCGACCACCTGCGAAGTGCCCGATCCGCTGATCGTGCATCTGGAGACGCCTTCGCCTTTCACGCCGCTGGGCGCGAAGGGTCTCGGCGAAGGCAACAACATGAGCACGCCGCCGTGCATCGCGAATGCGGTGGCGGACGCGCTTGGCGTCGAAGACATTCGCCTGCCGCTCACGCCGCCCAGAGTGATGGCGATGATCGGCATGGACGATCCCGAACCGTCGCGGCCGGAATATCGCGAAGCGCCCGCCGCGAAGCCGGCGACGCCAGGCGGCGGTCGCGCACTGACGGCGCAGGGCGCGGTCGACCTGCCCGCGACACCCGAAGCCGTGTTCGCCGTGCTGCTCGATCCGAAGGCACTCGCTAACGTCATTCCCGGCTGTCACGCGCTCGAAGAGACGGCGCCGAACCAGTATCGCGCTGACGTGACCGTCGGCGTCGGCATGATCAAGGCGCGTTTCGAGGCGCGTATCGGCTTGTCGGAGATCGATGCGCCGCGCCGCCTGCGACTCGCCGGCGCGGGAATCTCGCCGCTCGGCAGCGCGCGCGGCAGCGGTCTCGTCGAACTGACGCCGCAAGGCAGCGGCACGCGGCTCACGTACGACTACGAAGCACAGGTGTCAGGCAAGGTTGCGGCGGTCGGCGGCCGGATGCTCGAAGGCGCGGCGAAGGTCGTGCTCAAGCAGTTGTTCGAATCGCTCGGACGGCAGGCGGCGGGCAAGCCCGTGCAAGCGCACGGATCGTGGATCGCAAGACTCCTTGCACGTTTCAGGAGACACGCATGAAGCCCGCACCGTTCGATTACCTGCGCGCGATGACCGCGCAAGACGCGCTCGACGCGCTCACGCAATACGGCGAAGAC
This sequence comes from Paraburkholderia sp. BR14320, assembly GCF_040948665.1. Taxonomy (NCBI): domain Bacteria; kingdom Pseudomonadati; phylum Pseudomonadota; class Betaproteobacteria; order Burkholderiales; family Burkholderiaceae; genus Paraburkholderia; species Paraburkholderia sp. BR14320. Next base: position 474,680 of record NZ_JBFPKG010000001.1, on the reverse strand, counting down.
GCCCGCGTGCTGGCGGGCGGCCAGTCGCTGATGGCCGTGCTCAATATGCGGCTCGCGCAGCCGAAGGTGCTCGTCGATATCTCGCGCACCGCCGAACTCGATGCCGTGCGCGTGGACAAGCAGGCGGGGCATCTCGTGGTGAACGCCGCGGCGACGCAAGGCAGCGTCGAATGGCGCAGCACGCTCACCGACGAAGCGCCGCTGCTCGCGATGGCCTTCCCGCACATCTCGCACTTTCAGATTCGCAATCGCGGCACCGTGTGCGGATCAATCGCGCATGCGGACCCGAGCGCGGAGTTGCCGCTTGTGCTTGCGGCGCTCGGCGGCGACGTGATGCTGCGCTCGCGAAAGAGGCGCCGCACGCTCGCGGCGCAGGACTTCTTTCAGGGAATGCTGATGACCGCGCGCGAGCCCGACGAACTCGTCGAAGCCGTGCGCTTCCCGCTGCGCAAGGAAGGCGAGCGCTACGCATTCGCCGAATTTTCCGCGCGGCACGGCGACTTCGCGATCGTCGCGTGCGCGGCCGTGGTCACCGACGAGTCGATCCGCATTGCTGTCGGCGGCGTCGCCGACCGGCCGGTGACGGAGCAATGGCCGCGTCTGCGGGGCGACGACCTGCGCGGCGCACTGAACGATTTGAGCTGGAAACTGAACGCGCAGGACGATGCGCAGATCAGCGCGGCATATCGCCGGAATCTGGTCCGGCAACTCGGATGGCGCGTGATCGAGGAGGCAAAGTGAGCAGGATACCGGACACCATCATGCGGCACGGCGAAGCGCGGCGCATCGCGCTGACGCTGAACGGCCGCGAACGAAGCGGCTATTGCGAGCCGCGCGAACTGCTGTCGGACTTCATCCGGCACGAACTCGGCGCGACGGGCACGCACGTCGGCTGCGAACACGGCGTGTGCGGCGCATGTACCGTGCAGGTCGATGGCGTCGCGGCGCGCTCGTGCCTGATGCTCGCGGTGCAGGCCGATGGGCGGCATATCGATACCGTCGAAGGCCTTGCGCCCGATCAGACGCTTGGCGACCTGCAGCAGGCGTTCCAGCGGCATCACGCGCTGCAATGCGGCTTTTGCACGGCGGGCATTCTCATGTCGTGCGCGGATTATCTGCGGCGCGTGCCCGATCCTTCCGAAGAGCAGGTGCGCGAGATGCTCTCGGGTCATATCTGCCGCTGTACGGGCTACACGCCCATCGTGGCCGCCGTGCTGGACGTAGCAGCGCGCCGCCGGGCCGAGGCAAGCGCGAAGGAGGCCGAACATGCTTGATCTCGGACGTACTTTCCTGCAAAGCGTCGAGCGCAGTCCGAACGCGCTCGCGCTCGTCGACGGCGATGTGCAACTGACCTACGCGCAGTGGCATCGCATGATCCTCAATGTCGCCGATGGCCTGCGCGAACTGGGCCTGGAACACGGCGACCGGCTGCTCGTCGTACTGCAAAACCGCTGGGAAATGGCGACGCTGCATTGGGCCGGACAGTTCGCGGGCATCGTGATCGTGCCGCTCAACTGGCGGGCGAAGCCGGAAGAAGTCGACTACTGCGTGACCGACGCGGGGGTGAAGGCGATCGTCTACGAGCCCGTCAGCGCGGATTCCGTCGCGCAGAGCGCCGCCGCGCAAAAAGTGCCGCGCGTCGGACTCGACGATGCGCCCGGCCGCACCACCACCTTCGATGCGCTCATCGTCGAACGAACGCGCAGTGCAGAGGCGACCGACACGACGCGCGCCACCGCCGACGACATCTCGCTGATCCTCTATACGTCCGGCACGACGGGCAAAGGCAAGGGCGTGCCGCGCCGGCATCGGCATGAACGCGCGGGCGCGCTCGCGCACGTCGCGCAGAACCTCTACAGGCGCGGCGAACGCACGCTCGGCGTGATGCCGCTCTATCACACGATGGGCGTGCGCTCGCTGCTCGCGATGGCGCTCGTCGATGGCCTGTTCGTCTGCGTGCGGCGCTGGAACGCGAAGCTCGCGCTCGATTGCATTTCGAAGCACGCGCTCACCTGCCTCTATCTCGTGCCGACGCTCTATCACGATCTGCTCGCCGACAGCGCGTTCGCGAGCACGGACACGTCGTCGGTCAGAAAGCTCGGCTTCGCCGGCGCACCGATGAACGACGGCCTGCTCAAGCGCCTCTCGGCCGCGTTCGAGCCGGAGCTGTTCGTCAATCACTACGGCTCGTCCGAGGTCTACACGTTCAGCATCGATCAGGACGCGACAAAGAAGCCCGGCAGCGCGGGCCGCGCGGGCATCAATACGCGGCTGCGCGTCGTGAAGCTCGATGCCCTCTCGCCCAACGAGATCGCCGAAGCCGGCGAAGAAGGACAGATCATCGTGGACCTGCTCGGCGACGAAGCCTTCGAAGGCTACTGGAATCGTCCGGACGCGAATGCGAAGTGCCTGCGCGAGGGCTGGTACTTCACCGGGGACACGGGCTATCTCGACCGCGACGGCGATCTGTACGTGACGGGCCGCGTCGACGACATGATCATCAGCGGCGGAGAAAACATCTCACCGGTGGACATCGAATCGGTGCTGTCGCTGCATCCCGCCGTCGATGAAGTCGCGGTCGCGGGCGTCAAGGACGAGCGCTGGGGGCAACGTGTGGTCGCATTCATCAAGCGCCGCGAGTACGTCGATGCCGACTCGCTCGATGCATGGTGCCGTCAGTCGGACCTCGTCAACTTCAAGCGTCCGCGCGATTACGTGTTCGTCGACGACATTCCGAAGTCGCCGGTCGGCAAGATTCTGCGCCGCAAGCTGCAAGCGGGCGAGTACACGCCCGATTCGAACGCCCAGGCCGCGCAACCTACAGAAACCACCAAGGAGTAACACAATGAGTGATCTCAACCATCGCGGCCAGACACTGCTGCAAGACCTCGACGGCTTCTCGGTCGAAATCGACGCGCAGCGCGAGCGCGCCGACATCATCCTGCATCGGCCGCCGTTCAACGTCATTTCGATGCACGCACGCGATCAGTTGCGCGCCGTCTTCGAAGCCCTCGACGAGGACGACCGCGTGCGCGTGATCGTCGTGCGCGGGAAGGGCGAGCATTTTTCGAGCGGCGGCGACATCAAGGGCTTTCTGGAAGCATCGCCGGAACACGTGTCGAAGCTCGCGTGGAATATCGCGGCGCCCGCGCGCTGCTCGAAGCCGGTGATTGCGGCCAATCGCGGCTTCTGCTTCGGCGTGGGCTTCGAATTGTCGCTGGCGTGCGATTTCCGCATCGTCACCGATACGACCTTCTATGCGCTGCCGGAGCAGAAGCTCGGCCAGATTCCCGGCTCGGGCGGTTCGGCGCGTTTGCAGTCGATGGTCGGCATCGGCCGAACGAAGGACATCGTGATGCGCTCGCGCCGCATTCCTGGCGAGCAGGCGTACGAGTGGGGCATCGCGGTCGAATTCGTCGCGGACGCCGAACTCGAAGCGGCGACGGACGCGCTCGTCGACGAACTGCGCGCATTCTCGCCGCTTGCGCAACGCACCGCGAAGAAGCTCTTGAACGATTCGGAAGACGCGCCCTTGTCGATCGCGATCGAACTCGAAGGCCATTGCTATAGCCGTCTGCGCTCGTCGGACGATTTCCGCGAAGGCGTCGAAGCGTTCCATGGCAAGCGCAAGCCGGTGTTTCGCGGCAGCTGATACCTGACACGCCGCGCGGCGGACGAGACAAGAGGAGACAACGCGATGAATCGCTTCGACTACGTGATCGTAGGCGGCGGCTCGGCCGGATGCGTGCTCGCGCATCGGCTGTCGGCGGCGCCGTCGGTGCGCGTCGCGCTGATCGAGGCGGGCGCCGATACGCCGCCGGGCGCGGTGCCCACGGCGATTCTCGACAGCTATCCGATGCCTGTCTTCTGCGGCGACGCGTACATCTGGCCCGATCTGAAAGCGAAAGCCACGCCGCACGCCGCGCCGCGCGTCTACGAGCAGGGCCGCGTGATGGGCGGCGGCTCGAGCATCAACGTGCAGTCGGCCAATCGAGGCCTGCCGCGCGACTACGACGAATGGGCCGCGAACGGCGCCGAAGGCTGGTCGTGGCGCGACGTGCTGCCGTACTTTCGCAAGCTCGAACGCGACGTGAACTTTCCCGGCGGCGAATTGCACGGCAGCGACGGACCGGTGCCGATCCGCCGGATCATGCCCAAGGACTGGCCGGCGTTCTGCCATGCATTCGCGAAGGGTTTGCGCGCGAACGGCTTGCCGGAACTTCAGGACCAGAATGGCGAATTCGGCGACGGCTTCTTTCCGGGCGCATTCTCGAACATCGACGACAAGCGCGTGTCGACAGCGATCGCCTATCTCGACGAAGCCACGCGCAAGCGTCCGAACCTCAGCATCTATTCGAATCTGCGCGTCGAACGCATCATGATGGCAGGCGCGACGGCCCGCGGTGTCGTCGCGATCGCTTCGAACGGCGAGCGCGTGGGTTTCGATGCGGGCGAGGTGGTGCTGAGCGCGGGCGCGTTGCAGTCGCCCGCGATGCTGATGCGCGCCGGTATCGGCGATGCTCGCCAACTCGTGGCGATGGGTATTCCGTGTGTGGCCGACCTGCCAGGCGTCGGACGCAATCTGCAGGATCATCCGTCGCTCACCTTCTGTCATTTTCTCGAGCCGCGCTTTCGCATGCCGCTCGCGCGCCGCCGCGCGAGCATGATGGCCGCGCGCATGAGTTCGGGCGTCGCGGGCTGCGACGAGTCGGACCTGTATCTGTCGAGCGCGACGCGCGCCGCGTGGCATGCGCTCGGCAACCGGCTCGGCCTCTTTTTCCTCTGGTGCAATCGGCCGTATTCGCGAGGCCGCGTGCAACTGGCATCGCCCGATGCGGCCGTTGCGCCGCGCGTCGATCTGAATCTGCTCGACGACGAACGCGATTTGCAGCGGCTCGCCGCCGGCGTGCGGATGCTGGCGCGCGTTGTCGACGCATCCGGTCTTGGCCGCGATTCGCGTGACTTCTTCCCGGCCGCGTTCTCACCGCGCGTGAAAGCGCTGAGCAAGGTCGGCGAAGGCAATGCGCTTCTGACTTCGATCCTCGGCGTGCTGCTCGATACGCCCGCGCCGCTGCGGCGTCTGCTGATCGAACGCTTCTTCACGCGCGGCCTGCAGATGCCTTCGCTGATCCACGACGAGCGCGCGCTCGCCGATTTCATCCGCGCGAACGTGTTCGGCGTGTGGCACGCGAGCGGCACGTGCCGCATGGGCGGCGCGCAGGACCTCGACGCGGTCACCGATACCGAAGGCCGCGTGCGAGGCACGCGCGGGCTGCGCGTCGTGGATGCATCGCTGATGCCGCGGCTGCCATCGGCGAATACGAACATACCGACCATCATGATCGCCGAGAAGATCGCCGATGCGATGGTCGCCCAGCGACGGGCGAGCGTGGCATCGCCGTTCGCCTCCGCGCACTGACGGTTTTTCAACCTCGACAAGAGCGCGCATCCAACAAAGCGCGCCTGTGACACAAAGGAGATGCAAATGTCTGTAGCAGCGCAAGACGGGGCCACCGTGCTTTCGGTCAATCAGCGCCAGGTGATGGGCGCTGTGATGGCTTCATGCTTCGGCTGGGCCCTCGACCTGTTCGACCTGTTCGTATTGCTGTATGTGGCGCCGGTTGTCGGGCGTCTGTTCTTTCCGTCCGAACATGCGATGCTCTCGCTCGCGGCGGTGTACGCGTCCTTCGCGGTGACGCTGCTGATGCGCCCGCTCGGTTCCGCGCTGTTCGGCTCCTATGCCGACCGTCATGGCCGCAAGGGTGCGATGATCGTCGCGGTCGTCGGCGTCGGGATTTCGACGGCGGCCTTCGGCGCGCTGCCGACGGTCGCCCAGGTCGGGCTCGTGGCTCCGGTCCTGTTTCTGCTGCTGCGTCTCGTGCAGGGCGTGTTCGTCGGCGGCGTGGTGGCGTCGACGCATACGATCGGCACCGAATCCGTCGCGCCGAAGTATCGCGGCGCGGTGTCCGGTCTCATCGGTGGGGGTGGGGCCGGGCTCGGCGCGTTGCTCGCATCGCTCACGTATCTGGCGATGTCCGCGGTCTTTCCCGGCGATGCGTTCGACGCCTGGGGCTGGCGTTGCATGTTCTTCACAGGCATCCTGAGTTCGGTGCTCGGTCTCTTCGTGTTCAACGGTCTGGAAGAATCGCCGCTCTGGAAGAAGCTCGCCGCGGAAAAGGCTGCGAAAGCCGCTGAACAGAAGAAGATCGTCAACGCCGATCAGGCGCGCTCGCCGATCCGCACGCTGTTCTCGCGGGAATATCGCGGCGTGCTGTTCGTCAATCTGCTGCTGACTATCGGCGGCGGCAGCGGCTACTACCTCACGTCAGGCTATCTGCCTACCTTCCTGAAAGTCGTGAGTCATGCGCCGAACGGCGCCGCCGCCGCGATCCTGATGATCTGCAGCGTGGCCGTGGTGATCGCTTCGGTCGCGGCAGGGCACGTCAGTACGTTCATCGGACGCAAGGGCGCGTTTATCTGGATCGGCATCATCCGGCTCATCGCGATGCCAGCGCTGTTCCTGCTGCTGCCGACGGCGCAAAGCATCACGATGGTCGGCGTCTACGCGGTGCTGCTTTCCGCGCTCGGCAGCGCCGGCTATGCGCCCGTGCTGATCTTCCTGAACGAACGCTTCCCGACCGCGATCCGCGCGACCGGCACGGGTCTGTCGTGGAACATCGGCTTCGCGATCGGCGGAATGATGCCGACCTTCGTGTCCCTCGTCGCGAAGGACGCGGGCCAGTTGCCGTCGACGCTCGCGATCTTCGTCGGTGCGATCAGCGTGATCTTTCTCGTGGGCGCGTTCGTGGTGCCCGAGACGCTCGGCAAGCTCGAAGGCGGTTCCGCGCGCAGTCGATCCTGAATCATTGGACGTAACGGCGGACGCCAACGGGCGCACGCCTTTCACTATAGCCGGAGACATCGATGAAATATGAAGAAGACGTTCGTGCGCGTTCCTACAAGTTCCGTGACGAGTATGTCAATGCCACGCCATGGTGGTATCGCGGCGAAATGCACCTCGGCTTCACATTGCTCTTCACCGGCGGCGTGATCGTGTATTGCCTGATGCAGCTTCATGCACCGACGCTTGCCGAATGGCTGGCGGTCATTCCGCTCTTTCTGTTCGGCAACTGGGCGGAATGGGCGGCGCACCGCTACGTGCTGCATCGTCCGACGAAGTATTTCAGCATGATCTACAAGCGCCATTGCGCGGTCCATCACCGGTTCTTCACGCATGTGACGCTTGAATACAAGGGCCACCGTCACTGGCGCGCGCTGCTGTTTCCGCCTTTTGCGCCGGTTGCGTTCGTGCTGGCGGCCGTGCCGTTCGCGCTCGTGATTGGGTTCGTATTCTCCCGCAATGCAGGCTACATCGCGCTGCTCACGATGGCGGCGTACTTTCTGATGTACGAGGGCCTGCATACGCTTTCACACGTCACCGACAGCCCGTTTCTCGACCGCGTTCCACTCGTCAACACAGTCCGGCGCCTGCACGCCACACACCATGATCCCGAAGTGATGGCGGCACAGAACTTCAACCTCACGTTCCCGATTTGCGACACGCTGTTCGGCACGCGCAGCGACGTTCCGAGCCGTGCGCGCGAACCGTTGGAACGCGGCCGCTAAGGCGCCTGTTTCCCCACAACACCCGTCGTCACGCGCTTTATCTCATCAGTGATGATCGTGATGAGCGCCTGGGCGGCCGGTCCGATCGGCCGCTTCGGATGCGTGACCTGAATGATGTGGCGCACGATCGGCGGCGACGCTATCGTGCGTGCGCGCAAGCGCCCTTCCTCCACTTTCGCCTGCACGACGACGCGCGGCAGGATGGTCGCGACACCGCTCTGCTCGACGAACTGCACGATGGTGCTGAGCAGATCGATCTCGAACTTCGGCTTGATGACGACGTCAGCGGCCATCAGCGCGGCATCGAGCGCGCCGCGCAGGCCGTTGCGGCGCGTGGGCAACACGAATTCGATGTCCGACTGCTGCGTGAGATCGATCTCGTCGGGCAGCTTTGGGCCGTGCTCCACGCTCGTCACCAGCACCATTTCCTCGACCAGCAACGGTTCTACGTGGAGCGTCAGCCGTCCGCGCGGCTTGTTGATGATGGCGGCATCGAGCCGGCCCGATTCGACAGCGTCGATCAGCTGCGCGCTGAAGCCATCGGCGACGGAGACTTCGACTTGCGGGAAAAGCGCATCGAATCGGGCGAGCGATTCGGGCAATACGCTCTGCGCCTCCGACGACACCATTCCCAGCGACACGCGGCCCGTCACGATGACATCGCGACGGCTCAGGTGTTCGCGTGCGTGATCGATGTCGCGCATGATCGGCGTGTAAAGGCGGTACATCAACCGTGCGGCTTCGGTCGGCGCCATGCCGTGCGGCCCCCGCTCGAAGAGCTTCTGCCGAATCTCCGTTTCGAGCTTGGCGATCTGCATGCTGAGCGCCGGTTGCGCGATGTTGAGCCGCCTGGCGGCGCGCGTGACGGTGCCTTCTTCGAAAAGCGCGATGAAGTACTGGATCTGCTTCAGTTCCATGGGACAGGCGTATACGTGACGGGCCGACGAAGATAGTACCGCGCACTGTCTTTCATGAGGTGGGCGTCGTATGACTAACCCACGGTATCGAGTCGCTGTTCGCAGCCGAGCGTCCCTATGCGTGCCCGATCCGGCAGCATGTCGCACTGAAACGACATGTGCTGCGTGCTTCTCTCTATCGAGAGCGTTGCAGATCGGCATCGATTTTTTTCGATGCGCTCCGTGAACATATAATCCGGACTCCGACGAGCTCACGCACGGCTCGTCTCCTGTAACGGAGCAGCAATCGATGCGCGACACGCGACTCGCCGGCCTGACCGGCGGCATGGTCACCAGCCCCCACGCGTTGGCGAGCGAGGCCGGACGCGACGTGTTGCGCGCCGGCGGCAATGCGATCGAAGCGGCTATCGCGATCGGTGCCGCGCTGTGCGTGACGTATCCGCATTTCACAGGACTCGGCGGCGACGCGTTCTGGGTAATCGGCGACCGCGAGGGAACCTTGCGCACGCTGTCGGGCATCGGCCAGGCCCCGGCGCAACTGCCCGCGTTCGACGGCGCGATCCCGTTGCGCGGCGCGGCATCCGCGCTCACCACCGCAGCGACCGTCGATGCATGGCAGCACGCATACGAGATCAGCAAAGGCGCATGGGGCGGCACACAGTCGTGGTCGTCGCTGTTCGACCGCGCGCTCAACTATGCCGGCGACGGCTTTCCCGTCACGCCGTCGCAGCATTTCTGGCAAAGCCTGCGTGCCGGCGAGCTGAATACGTTGCCGGGCTTTGCGGCAACCTTCGCTCCGCACGGCAGGATTCCCGCTGTCGACGAGCGTTTCACACAACCGGCGTTGGCAAAGAGCATCGAGCGGATTGCCCGTTTCGGCGCACGCGAGTTTTATGAAGGCGAACTGGCGGAGCGCATCGCGCGCGGTTTGCAGCAGGCCGGCTCGCCGCTCACTTCGAGCGATCTCGCCAGAACGCGCGCGCGCGACGAAGCACCGCTGCGGGTCGCGTATCGCGGCGGCGAACTGGTGAGCCTGCGTCCGCCTACGCAAGGCGTGACGACGCTGCAAATCATGGGCACGCTGGATCGCTTCGACATCGGCGCGATTCGCGAAGGGACTGCCGATTACTATCACCTGCTGGTGGAAGCGGTGAAGTGCGCGTTCGTCGACCGTGACCGCTTCGTATCGGATCCCGAGTTCAACACCGTGCCCGTCGAGCAGATGCTGTCGCCCGCGACGCTCGACGCCCATGCTCGTTCGATCGACCCACATCGAGCGCGAGCGTGGCCACACGTGTTCCATCCGGGCGACACGGTGTTCATCGGCGCGACGGATAGCCAGGGCCGCAGCGTCAGCGTGCTGCAAACGGTCTACTTCGACTGGGGCAGCGGCGTAGTCGCGGGCGATACCGGCATTCTGTGGCACAACCGCGGCGCGTCGTTCAGCACGCACCCCGCGCATCACAACGCGGTGCAGCCGGGCAAGCGACCTTTTCATACGCTCAACCCCGGCATGTACCTGAAAGACGGCCGACCGTACCTGCTGTTCGGCACACAAGGCGCCGACGGTCAGCCGCAAACGCTCGCCGCCATTCTCACGCGGCTGATCGACTACGGGATGGACCCGCTCACCGCACTCGCCCGTCCGCGTTTTCTGCTCGGCAAGACGTTCTCCGACACGCGCGATGCGTTGAAGCTCGAAGAAGATGCAGGCGCCGACGTGTTCGCGGCGCTCGCCGCGCGCGGCCACGAGGTGAGCGCGATCCCGACGCAGAGTCCGCTGGCGGGTCACCCTGGTGTGATACGCATCGATGCGCACGGCGCGGTGTCAGGCGCGCACGATCCGCGCAGCGATGGCCGCGCGCTCACCGTGTGATGGATCGGCGCGTGGGTTCTTTCCCACGTGCTGGTTCACGCGGGCCGTTCAGGTTCGCCTACGTGGCGGCCTACGCACAAGGTCCAGACGCAGTGATTCGCCAGCTAACGCAAGCGCGTCTATACGCGCGTTGATCGCCGAAGGGGCTAACGCTTGTGGTCCATACGCGTGAACGTCAACGTCAACCCAACGTAAAGCGGTCACGCGTCGTCACATAGTCGCTCGCGCCGAAACGGCCCACCGGAAAATAGTGCTGCAAACGCACGCGCCACGTTTCGGTGTCGATCAACCCGTCGCGCGCATGCAGCCGATGTACGCGGCCAATAAAGATCTGCCGGGTGGTGGTCTCCAGCGTCTCCCATATCGTGCACTCGAACGCAACCGGCGCTTCGGCGATGCGCGGCGGCGCAACGCACGAGCTCGGCACCGGCGTCAAGCCGACCTCGACAAGTTCGCTAACGTTGGGCGGCAGCCTTTCCCCGCAGCGATGCATTTCTTCGGCGATCGTCTCGTCGGCGAGATGCACGACGAACTCGCCGGTCCGCACGATGTTGACCGCCGTGTCCTTCAGCGTGCCGTCCGCCGCGCGGTTAATGCTGATCATCACGATCGGCGGTTCTTCGCCGAGCATATTGAACATCGAAAACGGCGCGGCGTTGATCGTACCGTCGGCGCCGAGCGTGGTGACGAGCGCGATCGGACGCGGCACGATCAGGCTCGCCATCAGCTTGTAGCGCTGGTATTCGGTGATCGCTTCGAAATCAATTTCCATGTCGGGCCGCCTGGTTCGTAGTCGCGTGCTCAATGATGCCGAGCAATTGGCCGAGGCTTTTCTCGCCGCGCATTCGCGAGGTTTCAATGCGTTCTTCGAGATCGCGCAGATGCGCTTCCATATGCCCCATTGCGCCCGCCGAGTCGCGCGCCTCGATGCAGTCGACAATCGCAGCATGCTCGGCGTGCTCGCACGGCGCATGCCCCGGCGGCTCGTACACCCCGACGATCAGCGAACAGCGCGATACCAGTTCCTTCAGATAATTCTGCAGGATCGAATTGCCGGCCAGCGCGGCGATGCGCATATGAAAGCCGCTGGCGAGCGTCGCCCACGAAGGCTGGTCGTAGCGGTGCATGGCGTCATGCTCGCTCGCGAGTTGTTGCCGCAGCGCCTTGATGTCCGTCGCACTCGCGCGCTGCACGGCAAGCTCTACCAGCATCCGTTCGACTGAGCGCCGCGCCTCGAATATCTCGCGCGTTTCCTCGGGCGAGGGCTCGGCGATTACCGCGCCCTTGTTCGGCCGCAATACGACGATGCCGTCATAGGCGAGCTTTTCCAGCACACGACGTACGACCGCGCGGCCCACGCCGAACAGTTGGCACAGTTCGGGCTCCGGTAACTTCGTGCCGGGAATCAAACGATGATTCATCACGCCGTCGAAGATCGACTGATAGATGCGTGCGTTGATATCCGTGTCGTCACCGGCGTTTTTCTTCGCGGTGGCCGCGCCGGCTTTCGCGCTCATGCGACGGCCGGGCGCACGATGCCGGCCCGCTCCAGATCGTCCATATGACTCGCGATCTCGCCTGGCGTGGTGATCCACACATCGCCTCGTGCGCGCGCCGTGGCGATATGTTCGAGCGCGCGGCGCAGATGCCGCAACCGGTATGGCTGTCCGACCAGATACGGATGCAGCGCGATGCCCATCACCAGCGCCTGCGCTTGCGCGCCGCGATTCGCCTGTTCGAGCATCTCGTCGAACTGATCGACGATCATGTCGGCGAACGCGCGGCCGTCCATGTGACGGCCCACCATCATCGGCAGATCGTTGAGTTCCTGCGGATACGGAATCGACCACAGCGGCGCGCCACGCGTGGCCATTCGTACGGGGCGGTCGTCGTGACACCAGTTCAACGTGTAGCGATAGCCGGTCTCGGCCAGCAGATCGGGCGTCAGATGCGACTCCGAAATCCACGGCGACAGCCAGCCTTGCGGCGGCGTACCGGATTCTTCCGCGATCCGTTCGTAGCAATGCAAAAGCAGCTCGCGTTCACCGCTTTCGTCGAGGTCGCTCTGCCGGTGCGCGTTCGTGTGGCCGTGGCCGATCAGTTCATCGCCACGCGCGACGCAAGCCTCGATCAGTTCAGGACAGTGGTCGTAGAGCGCGGTATTGATCAGCGTGCCCGCGGGCAGCGCGAGCTGATCGAACAGTTCAATGCAGCGCCACGCGCCGACGCGATTGCCGTACTCGCGCCAGCTATGGTTCAGCACATCCGGTTGCGGCGAGAGCGGACCGAGTGCCGCACCGAGGCCTTCGCCGAACGCAAAGTGCTCGATGTTGAAGCCAAGATAGACCGCGAGTCCGGTGTCGCCAGGCCAGCGGAACGCGTCACTATCGGTGATAGGGCGGTAGGGAAAGCGGCCATGCGTGGCAAGCGATTGACGCGCGCGGTTCTCTGCTACGGGCATGTTCCGTGTGTCGTTCATGAGCAAGAAATCGTGGATGTCGAAAAGCGCCACGACACGTAATGGATGAACCCGATTGGTCAGTTCATGCCCCGAGACGGATCGAAGACGCACCGTGATCGCGCAATCCCATCCTTTCTGATCGCAAACGATCGACGCTGCGGATCGTTTGCAATATGTGAGCCAACTCGTAGACGTTAAGCACAACGGTACGTCGGCAATCGCGAGCGTCACAATTCGATGGATGGCACACGTCTTGCGTTTGCATGGCTTCGCATGGGCGGCGCATTGATTTGACGCGTGCCCCACCCCACTGTTCGCCGTTCACGAGGACACATCCTTCATGATTCAGCCTGCTTCAACGGTGCTCGAAACCAAAGCCGCCGATATCGAACTGGTCCACGTGTCAAAGCAATATGGCGATTCGCTGGCCGTCGACGCGATCGACCTGCGCATCGCCGGCGGCCAGTACTGTTGCCTGCTCGGCCCGTCCGGATGCGGCAAGACCTCGACCTTGCGCATGATCGCCGGTCATGAATCCGTCACTGAAGGTGACATTCTGATCGCGGGCCGCAACGTCACGCGCGCCGAACCCGCCGCGCGCGGCACCGCAATGGTGTTTCAGAACTACGCGCTGTTCCCGCATCTGAGCGCGCTCGACAACGTCGCGTTCAGCCTGAAGGTGCGCGGCGTCGCGAAGGACGTGCGACGCAAGCGCGCCGCCGAACTGCTCGAACTGGTCGCGATGTCCGCGTATGCCGAGCGCAAACCAGCCCAGTTATCCGGCGGCCAGCAGCAACGCGTGGCACTCGCGCGCGCGTTACTGAATCAACCGGGCTGCCTGCTACTCGACGAACCGCTCTCCGCGCTCGACCCGTTTCTGCGTGTGCAGATGCGCGCCGAGCTCAAGCGTTGGCAGAAGGATCTCGACATTACCTTCGTGCATGTCACGCACTCGCAGGAAGAAGCGATGGCGCTGGCCGATCTCGTCGTGGTGATGAGCCATGGCCGTATCGAGCAGAGCGGCACACCGCACGAAGTATTCAACCGTCCGCGTACCGAATTCGTGGCCCGCTTCCTCGGCGGCCATAACGTCTTCAATACGAATGGCCGCCTGTTTACCGTGCGCGCCGACCATCTGCGCGTGGTGCCGCACGGCGTCACGCCAGTGCAGAACGCCGGCGGCGAGAGCGGCCTGACACGCATTGGCGGCGTACCCTGCAGGGTCCGTGAAACCGAATACCAGGGCACGCATCTGCGCATGACGCTCGACCCGCTCGACGGCTCGCCCGAATTGATCTCGCTCGTGAGCGACGGCGACTACGACGCGACACGGCTCGGTCCCGACGCGCGCGTGGTGATCTGGTGGAACGAGCGGGACGCGCATCCGCTGGCAGCCTGAGTGCTTGCATCGCAGCGCATCGCAATGCAGTGAACCGAACGTCGAATAAGCGCGAATTGAACGTCAACTGAGGAGAAAGCAATGAGTGAAACGAACGAGAGCCCGGCAGTGGCCGCAGCCGATGTGAAGGAAAAAGGCCTGTCGCGCCGCACGTTCATCAAGGGCGCGGTGGCGGCGGCCGGCATTGCCGGCTTTCCGTACGTGCATGCGCAGGAAAAGATCACGTTGCGCTACCTCGGCACCGCGGTCAATCAGAGTGCCGACATCGCGAAGAAATTCAAGGAAGACACCGGCATCGAGATTCAATACGTGCCAGTGACCACCAACGACGTCGCCAAGCGCATCATCACGCAACCCAACTCGTTCGATATTGTCGACACCGAATACTTCGCGCTCAAGAAGCTGATTCCGGCCGGCACGCTCGCGGGCATGGACGCCAAACGCATCAAGCTCGCCGACAAGATCACGCCCGTGTTGACGCGAGGTGAAGTCAATGGGAAGAAGATCGGCGACCAGGGCACCGCGCCAAAGAAGGTGATGTTCCTGACCGGCCCGCGCTCGACCGAGTTCTCAGCGACGCCGACCGAATGGATGACGCTGATCCCCACCACCTATAACGCGGACACGCTCGGCATTCGTCCCGACCTGATCAAGCGCCCGATCGACAGTTGGGCAGAACTGCTCAACCCGCAGTTCAAAGGCAAGGCGGCGCTGCTGAACATTCCCGCGATCGGCATCATGGATTCGGCGATGGCGATCGAGGCGATGGGTCACATGAAATACGGCGACAAAGGCAATATGACCAAGGCCGAGATCGACCAGACCATCAAGATCCTGATCGACGCCAAGCATGCTGGCCAATTCCGCGCGTTCTGGAAGGACTTCAACGAAAGCGTGAACCTGATGGCGTCGGGCGAAGTGGTGATCCAGTCGATGTGGTCGCCGGCGGTGACGAAGGTGCGCACGATGGGCATCGCGTGTAAATTTCAGCCGCTCAAGGAAGGCTATCGCTCGTGGGCCTCGGGCTTCGGCTTTCCGCGCTCGCTGCAAGGCAAGAAGCTCGACGCCGCGTACGAATTCGTCAACTGGTTCCAGGACGGCTGGGCCGGCGCCTACCTGATGCGCCAGGGTTACTACCCCGGCGTGATCGAGACCGCGAAGACGCACATGCAGCCGTACGAATGGGACTACTGGATCGAAGGCAAAGCGGCCGCGCAGGACATCAAGGCGCCGGACGGCCAACTGCTCGAAAAGGCCGGCGCCGTGCGGGACGGCGGTTCATACACCCAGCGCATGAGTGCGATTGCGTGCTGGAACGCGGTGATGGACGAGAACATCTACATGGTTCAGAAGTGGAACGAGTTCATCGCGGCCTGATCGACGCCGCGGTTCGATGTGCTTGCCGAGGTGTGACGCGTCGGCAAGCACGGCTCCTTTGAGCAGCGTAGTCATTTCTCGTTCTCGCGCAGCGATGCGCCGCGCAGTCATTCGATAGACACCCGCCCATGGCAACCATCGACCTTCCCTCGCACGCGCAGGACACGCCCGTCAAACATCGCCGCGCACCGGCATGGTTGCAGGCGACGCCGCTGTCGCTGACCTTCCTGCTGTTTTTCGTCGTGCCGCTGGTCATCACGCTGATCGTCAGTTTCTGGGACTTCAACGAATACCAGATCATTCCCGCGTTCACGCTGAAGAACTACACGGCGATCTTCAACGGCTGTTCGTCGATGACGGACGTTTGCGTGACCTTCAAGACGTACTGGTCGACGCTCAAGTTCTGCGCGATCGTGTGGGCAATGACCTTGCTGCTGGGCTTTTCGATCGCCTACTTCCTCGCGTTTCACGTACGCACGACGAGCATGCAGACGGCGCTGTTCCTCGTCTGCACGATTCCGTTCTGGACCTCCAACGTGATCCGGATGATTTCGTGGATGCCGCTGCTCGGCCGCAATGGCCTCGTCAATCAGGTGCTACTCGGCGCGCATCTTATCAACCAGCCGCTCGAATGGCTGCTGTACTCTAACTTCTCGGTGGTGCTCGCGTTCGTCCATCTCTACACGTTCTTCATGATCGTGCCGATCTTCAACGCGATGATGCGCATCGAGCGGTCGCTGCTCGAAGCCGCGCGCGATGCCGGTGCGAGCAGCTGGCAGGTGGTACGCGACGTGGTCCTGCCGTTGTCGAAGACGGGCATCGTAATCGGCTCGATCTTCGTGATCACGATCGTGATGGGCGATTTTCTGACCGTCGGCGTGATGGGCGGGCAACAGATTGCATCGGTGGGCAAGGTCATTCAGGTGCAGACCGGCTACCTGCAATTTCCCGCAGCGGCAGCCAATGCGATCATTCTGCTCGCCGTCGTACTGATGATCGTGTGGGGTTTGACGCGGGTCGTCGATATCCGCAAGGAGCTGTGAAAATGCAGGCCATTCGCGTCAAGCATCGGGAACGCCGTCCAGCCAGTTTCTACTGGCTTGCGCTGCTGTTCGGCCTGTTCGTGCTGTTCTTGTATGGGCCGGTGATTACTATATTCATTCTGTCCTTTCAGGGCCCCGAGGGCGGCCTGACGTTTCCGATGCGCGGTGTCTCGCTGCATTGGTT
Organism: Paraburkholderia sp. BR14320; assembly: GCF_040948665.1. Lineage (NCBI taxonomy): Bacteria > Pseudomonadati > Pseudomonadota > Betaproteobacteria > Burkholderiales > Burkholderiaceae > Paraburkholderia > Paraburkholderia sp. BR14320. The sequence goes on along the minus strand of NZ_JBFPKG010000001.1, from coordinate 457,797 downwards.
CGCCGCGTTGCGCGACGGCGTCGGCGATGTTGATATTTGGGGCGCGTTCGGACGATCCGTGCGGCTCGCGCTGGCGGTCACGGTGCTGACGGTGCTGTTTTCAGTGGCGGCGGGCCTCGCCTTTCGTCGAAAGTTTCGCGGCGACACGGCGGTGTTCTACGTGTCGGTCGCGAGTCTGATCATGCCGTCCATTATTGTGTCGCTTGGGATCGGTTTGACGTTCCGGCTGCTCGATAATGGGGTGAAGTACCTCGCGTCGGCATGGGGGTATCAATCGTTTTCCGATAGCTATACGACGTCGATGGGCCTGTTCACTTCCGCGCTCGGAGCGCATTTGACGTGGACGCTGCCGTTCGGTTTGTTGGTGATGTTCGCGGTGTTCAACCGCTTCAATCCGGCCTATGAAGAGGCGTCGCGCGATCTGGGCGCGACGCCGTGGCAGAGTTTCCTGCATGTCGTGCTGCCGATCATCGGACCGTCGGTGGTCAGCGTCGCGATGTTCGGCTTCACGCTGTCATGGGACGAGATCGCTCGCACCTCGCAGGCGATCGGCGATCAGAACACGCTGCCGCTCGAGCTTCAGGGGCTCACCACGTCGGTGACGACGCCGGTCATATATGCGCTCGGCACGATGACGACGGTGTTGTCGTTGACCGTGATGGGCGGGTGTCTGCTTGCGGTGAGGGTGTTGGCGCGTCGGCGCGCAGTGGCAGGGTTGAAATGACTCTTGGCGTGGCCGCGTGGCGAGCGCCAAGCGCCATTGCACGCTCACTGCCAAGAATCAGCGAAATGCTTCGTTGCTAGCGCCCCGCGTCCTCCCGTCTAGTGGATGCCATGCTATACGCGATGCCGACTTCGTTCAAAGTGATGCACCCGCGCTGCGACACGTATTTACCTGTCCCAACGGCTCCTTTGGGCAACGGTTCTCTCTCCGGTCCGAAAAGCATGGCAGCGCATATACATAGCTGCATTGCTTTCTTGTCCCGAGCAACACCGTCGACAAGAATGAGCATTCCACGACCACGCCGCGCTACACGTCGCCCCGACCAATGGCTAACCAGAGCTCTCGGAACCTTCTGCAAATCCTCTCACTGCTGAAGTGCACATTACTCGCCGCAGCTTTGGCACTCACGGCATCGGCCGCCCACGCGGACAAGCCAACGGTGATCCGCATCGGCGTCGCGCAGCAAGGTGCCGGCGACCCCCCAACCTTCGGCGGCTCGCCCGCCGCCACCGTGCAGCAGCTTCAACTGCTCGAAAAGGAGTTCGCCGCCGACGGCATCAAGGTCGAATGGCTCTTCTTCAAGGGCGCGGGCCCCGCTGTCAACGAGGCCATTGCCGACAAGTCGCTCGACTTCGCGTTTCAGGGCGATCTGCCGTCCGTGCTCGGCCGCGCGAATGGATTGAAGACGCGCATCCTGCTCGAATCGGGTGTGCGGGTCGGCGTCAAGATCGCGGTGCCGCCCGACTCGCCCGTGCAGACAATCAAGGATCTGAAGGGTCGGCGCGTGTCGATCTTTCGGGGCACCAACCTGCAGATCGTCGCGGACAACCTGCTCGCCGCAAACCAGCTTGACGAGCGCGATCTGCGCGTGATCAATCTCGATTCGGCCAGCGCGCTCGCGGCGCTGTCCTCCAAGGGCATCGACGCGTCGGTCAGCGACTATCACCTCTACAAACTGCGCGACCAAGGTCTCGCCAGGATCGTCTTCGAATCGCAGACGGCCGGTCCACAGTTCACCCGGCAATCGCACCTGCTAGTGATCGACGATTTCGATCGCGCCCATCCCGACATCGTGCAACGGGTCGTCAACGTGTTTGTCAAAGGCGCGCAATGGTCGTCCGATGAAGCGAACCGCGACGCGCTGTTCAAGCTATGGGCGAAGAGCGGCGTCAGCTACGCGTCGTGGCAGTCGGAGCTCGCGAACCAGCCGCTGAAGTCGCGCAACTCGCCGCTGATCGATCCGTTCATCGTCGCGCGCTACAAGGCCGTGGCGGGCGATGCGCTGAGGCTCAAGCTGATCCGGCAGCCCGTCGACGTCGACGGTTGGTTCGAGCCGCGCTATCTCGACAACGCGTTGCACAGCCAGTCGCTCGACCACTACTGGACGCGTTACGACGCGCAAGGCAAACCCCTCGGCTGACCGGAGTCGACAATGAGCAAGGTGCTTGGCGAATGGTCCCACGCCGCGGCGCACGCAACCGCGCGCCCCGCGGCCAAAGCGAACGACAGCAACCCGAAGGCACGCGCAAACCTGCAGCGACGCGCACGCGCCGTAGGCTGGCATCTCGCACCGTGGCTACTGCCCGCCGCGCTGTTCGCGCTGTGGACCGTTGGCTGCGAACGCGGCTGGATCGCGCCGCAAATTCTGCCGCCGCCGCAGACGGTCTTCGACACGTTGTACGAACTCGCGCGCAGCGGCGACCTCGCGCACCACACGGTCGTGAGCCTGCAGCGCGTGCTGCTGGGCTTCGGCGCGGGCACGCTGGCCGGTTTCCTGATCGGTGCGGCGCTCGGTATGTCGCGAACGCTCGAATCGTATGCGTTGCCGGGCTTCAATGCGCTCGTGCAGATTCCGGTGCTCGGCTGGCTGCCATTACTGCTGCTGCTCGTGGGCGTCGGTGAGCCGCTCAAGTACATCCTGATCGCGCACGCCGCGCTCGTGCCCGTCACGCTGAGTGCCATGCAGGGCTTTCGCCAGACGCCCGCCGCGCTGGATGAAGTCGCGCGCGGATTCGGCTATGGCCGCTGGCAGCGCATCGCATACGTCGTGCTACCCGCCGCCGTACCGACGCTCGCCACCGGCGTGCGGCTCGCGTTCACGAAAGCATGGCTAGCGCTGGTCGTCGTCGAACTGGTAGCGTCGTCAGAAGGGCTCGGCTATCTGATCGTCAATGGACGACAGCTCTTTCAACTCGATCTGGTCATGGCGTCCGTCGTGATCGTCGGCGCGATCGGATTTGCGATCAACCGTCTGCTTGATGCGCTCGAAGCGCGGCTGCGGCGCGGCCAACCTTCGGCGTTTCGCGAGTAAGCGCTGTAGTTCGGGGACTTGTCATGTCACTCACTTCTGCTTCCGACGCGCTGCGCCGCTTCCTTGAGCCGCGGCGAAGTGCTCCACCGCCATGCGGGTGCGAAGCGCCGGCGAGGCAAACTCGCGTGTCAGCGCTTCGGAAGCGCCTGGGCACATTCAACTGGCGCGGACTGGTGCTGCCGCTCGCGGTGTTCGCATTCTGGTGGCTCGTGTCGGCGTTGCATATCGTCAAGAGCGGCCTGCTCGTGAGCCCCGCCGATGTCGCGCACACCGCGTGGCAGCAAGTCGAAAGCGGCGCATTGCTGCGCGCGCTGTCGGCTTCGCTGGCGCGCGAGGCGAGCGGATTCGTCATCGGCACGGCGGGCGGCCTGCTGCTCGGCTCGGCGCTCGGGCTCTCGCGCCTTGCGACGCGGCTGATCGGGCCGACGTTCGATACGTTCAAGCAGATCTCGCTGTTCGCGTGGATCCCCCTGATCTCCGTCTGGTTCGGCCTCGGCGACATGGCGAAGGTCGTGTTCCTGTCGCTCGCGGCATTGCTGCCGGTCGCCGCCCATACCTGCGACGCCATCCATGCGGTGCCGCGCCGCTATATCGAGGTCGCGCGCGCGTTGCGCTACTCGCGCATCCAGCTGATCCGCTACGTGATTCTGCCCGCCGCGTTACCGTCGATTTTCACCGGTCTCTATCTGGGGCTCATCTATTCGTGGCTCGCGACGCTCGGCGCCGAGTATCTGCTCGTTGCAGGCAGCGGCATCGGCAATATGCTGATCGACGGCAGCGAGCAGTTCCGGATGGACCTCGTGCTATTCGGCATCATCGTCGTGGGACTGACGGGTTGGGCGCTCAACGCACTGGCGCGCGGCGTCGAGCGACGAGTAATCGCGCGCCGCAGCGGTGCGCCGCGCGAACGCGCCGTAGCTTGAAGCGGCTCAACAACAGGAAGCGAACTCATGACCACCACGATTTCCGAAGGCATACGCATGCGCGGGGTCAGCAAGCGCTATGCGCGCCAACCCGATGCGGACGACGACCTGCTCGTGCTCGATGACATCTCACTCGACATCGCGGCCGGCGAATTCATTAGCGTGCTCGGCGCCAGCGGCTGCGGCAAGTCGACGCTGCTGCGGCTAGTCGCCGGACTCGACACCGACTATCGCGGCGAGATCAGCGTGGACGGCGAGCGGGTGCACGATACGTCTCTCGAACGCGGCATCGTGTTTCAGGATCACCGGCTGTTTCCGTGGCTCACAGCCTCGCAGAATATTCTCGCCGCGCTGCGCAACGCGCCGCTTTCGCCGCAGCAGAAGCGCGACGCTGTGTCTGAGCACGTCGCACTCGTCGGCCTGCAAGGCTTCGAGCATGCGTATCCGCATCAGCTTTCCGGCGGCATGGCGCAGCGCGTGGCGATTGCGCGCGGGCTCGTAAATCGCCCGCGCGTGCTGTTGCTCGACGAACCGTTCGGGGCGCTCGACGCCCTCACGCGCACACGTTTGCAAAACGAGTTGCAGCGGATCTGGAACAGCGAGCGCATCACGATGATCCTCGTCACGCATGACGTCGACGAAGCGATCCATCTTGGCGATCGCGTGGTGACGATGGCGCCGCGCCCCGGCCGTATCAATCGTATTACGCAGGTTGGCTTGCCGCGGCCGCGTGATCGCAACGACCCGCGTTTCGTGCAGTTGCGCGAACGGATCCTCGCGGATTTCTCGGAGCGCGCCGAAAACGCACGCTGACATCTGCGCCGATCAACACGATCTTTCCTCAACGTCGGTCACAAGGAGCGAGCAGTGAGCGCAGCATCACAACATAAACGACAGATGAGCCTCGGTGCATTCCTGATGGAGACGGGCCATCATATCGCCGCGTGGCGTCACCCCGACACGCATGCGGCGGGGGGCCTCGACTTCGCCCACTACGCGCAGCTCGCGCGCATCGCCGAGCAGGCCAAATTCGACGCGATCTTTTTCGCGGACAGCGTCAGCGTGCGCGATACGCATCTGCCCTCGCTGTCGCGCACCGCGCGCGCCGATCACTTCGAGCCGTTGACGCTGCTGGCCGCGCTGTCGGTCGTGACGGAGCGCATCGGGCTGATCGCGACCGTGTCGACCAGCTTTAACGAGCCGTACAACGTCGCGCGCAAATTCGCGTCGCTCGATCATCTGAGCGGTGGCCGATCGGGCTGGAACCTCGTCACCTCCAGCACGGAAACGGAAGCGCACAATTTCAGCCGTGACAAACACCTCGATCACGCGGTGCGCTACGAGCGCGCGAAAGAGTTCTACGACGTGGTCGCGGGTTTGTGGGACAGTTGGGAAGACGACGCGTTCGTGCGCGACAAGGCGAGCGGCATCTATTTCGATGCCGACAAACTGCATGTGCTTGACCATCGCGGCAAGCATTTCAGCGTGCGCGGACCGCTGAACGTCGCGCGTTCGCCGCAGGGTTGGCCAGTCGTCGTGCAGGCGGGCGCGTCGGAAGCCGGGCGCGAGCTGGCTGCGCAAACGGCCGAGGTGATTTTCGTCGCGCATCAGACGCTCGACGAAGCGCAGCAGTTCTACCGCGACGTCAAAGGACGGCTCGCGCGTTACGGACGCGCGCCCGAACACCTGAAGATCATGCCGGGCATCTTCCCGGTGATCGGCAAGACGCAGCAGGAAGCGCGCGACAAGTTCGACGCGTTGCAGGAGCTCATCGATCCGGCGGTCGGTCTCGCGTTGCTATCGAACGTGTCCGGCGGCATCGACCTGTCGCAATATCCCGTCGACGGACCTGTGCCGGAGCTACCCGAAACCAATGGCGGCAAGAGCCGGCAAAGGCTGCTGCTCGACCTCGCACGGCGCGACAACCTGACGATCCGCGATCTGTATCTACGCATCGCGGGCGCGCGCGGACACCAGCAGGTGATCGGCACGCCGCAGAGCATCGCCGACCAGTTGCAGCAATGGTTCGAAGAGGAAGGCGCGGACGGCTTCAACATCATGTCGCCGTGGCTGCCGGGCGGACTCAGCGAATTCGCCGATACGGTCGTGCCGGAATTGCAGCGCCGTGGACTTTTTCGCACCGAGTACACGGGCAGCACGCTGCGCGAGCATCTGGGGCTGGCGCGTCCGGTCAATCGCTATACGCAGACAGCGCGGGAACGCAGGGAACTCGCGGTGGCCGCTTCCTGACCAGGGCACGCCGGCGAGCCGCCGAATGCGCATTGAGACGCGCATCGTCCGGCAGGATGCCGTTGCGGCTCAAGATGCATGCGCTGAGCGAACACGCTTCGCTCGGTTGTTCATGTGCACTGCACGCGCGGACAGCGGCGTGGCGCCAGTCGCCGTCCTGACTCCGGCGGGCGTACACGCGTAAGCATCGCCCCTCTCTCCCCCTCAATGGCACAAACATGACCACCTCGAACTCCCGTACCGCCGAGTATCCGATCGACAGGCAATTTCTCGAACGCTGGTCGCCGCGCGCGTTCACGAACGACACCATTCCAGAATCGACGTTGCTAACCTTTCTCGAAGCGGCCCGCTGGGCGCCCTCCTCGTATAACTCGCAGCCGTGGCGGTTCGTCTATGCGCGCCGCGACACGGAGCACTGGACGCGCTTTCTGGGCTTCCTGAACGAGTTCAACCGCGGCTGGGCACAACATGCCGCCGCGATCCTGATCGTGCTGTCGAAGCGCACGTTCGCGCCACCGGGGGCCGCAACGGAAGTTCCGCTCGCGTCGCATTCGTTCGATACAGGCGCCGCGTGGGGTTATTTCGCGCTGCAGGCAAGCCTCTCGGGGTGGAAGGCACACGGCCTTGCCGGCATTGAACGCGAGCATATCCGCGCGGAACTCGCGATCCCCGAGGACTATACGATCGAGGCGGCCGTCGCCATCGGCCGCGCTGGTGACAAGGCTTCGTTGCCTGAAGCCCTGCAAAAGCGCGAGACGCCGAGCCCGCGCAATCCGCTACCGACATTCGTCGCGGAAGGCCGTTTCGCGCTCTGAGCGCGCCGCTTGCGGGGCGCGTCGCCGTCACCGGGTTTCACGGCGCGCGCTTCAACGAACTCGACCGCCCCACGAGCGACCTGCGGCTCAGTTCAGCGCAATGGCTGCGGCCGCTCCCATCGGCGAACCTTCGAGCGACACCGACGGCCTTCCGTCTGGCCCGACCGGCACGTCACCAACGAGCGTCGTGCGATACAACTGACGGTCGAAGTCGAGATCGAAGATGTCGGTCGGCGCGAGATGTGCAGTCGTGCGGTTGTCCCAGAACGCCACGCTGCCGGCTTCCCATTTGAAGCGCACGGTGAATTCCGGTCGCGTGACGTGCTCCCACAGCAGTTCGAGCAGCACCTGGCTTTCGCGCGGCGTGACGCCGGCGATCTGCTTAAGAAAGCCGGGGCTCACGTATAGCGCGCGCTCGCCGGTCTCGGGATGCACGCGCACAATCGGATGCTCGCTGACGAGGGTATGCTGCTCGACCGCCGACGCAAACGCGTCAGTGCCTTTCACGCCTTGCGGCGGCGCAAAGCGATGCACGCCGCGCAGACCGTCGACGAACTTGCGCAGCGGTTCGGACAGCTTTTCATAGGCTATGACGAGGTTCGTCCATTGCGTGTCGCCACCGTACGGCGGAATCGTGACACCGCGCAAAATCGACGCAAACGGAGGATTGACGGCGGCCGTCACGTCGGTGTGCCAGCCTGTCCATGGCCGCAGCAGTGGTTGCCCTTCGAAGCGCGTCGCCTTGCGAAACTTCGAGATCGAGTAGACCTGTGGGTGCCCTTCGACGTGGCCGAATACCGGGTGCCCGACCGTCAGTTCGCCGAATTGCGCGGAAAACGCAACGTGCTGCTCATGGCTTAGAAACTGCTCGCGAAAGAACAGGACGCGCCACTTCAGCAATGCGGCGCGGATCGCCCGAACCTGTTTCTGATCAAGCGGTCGGGTCAGATCGACTCCGCTGACTTCGGCGCCGATATGCGCCGACAGCGGGCTGATCTGGAATTCGGCTTCCTCCGTAATGCGGGCTGCGCTCATCATTTCTCTCCTTGGTCGCGGCGCTTGTCGCTCGACGTGCGTCGGGGTATTGGTGACGTGGCGCCGTGCAACGCGCAGAACGCCACGCGCATGGAACGCTAGCTACGCCGCGCTGACGTGCCGCAATTCACCGACGATCGACTGCGGGTTTTTCAGCAGGTTGTAGATCGGGCAAACCGCCTCCACCGCTTCATGCAGCGCGCGAATCGCTTCGGGTGGCTCCGGCGACACGATATCGAGCGTATAGCGCAGGTTGTGCGGAAAGATCGGCACATGCTCGAAACCCGGTTGCTGTGCGAGCGGATGCTGTTCACCGGTCACTTCCACATCGATTGAATCGATCCGCAACTGCCGCTCGGCAGCCTGAATCAGCGTGATATGCGTGAGGCAACTTCCCAGCACACCGAGCTGTAATTCAGGCGATGCTGGTCCGAGGTTGTAGCCGGCGAAATCAGCGGGGCTGTCGCTGATGACCTGAAAGTCACGAATGCGGATTTCGCGTACGCCACTGCGTCCCAAGGCACGCACATTGGCTTTCAGCTGGTTAGCCTTGATATCCGGGTTGTTGCGCGCCGCTTCGCGTTTCGCGAGCCACGCAATGCGTTTGTGCTGAAGGTACTCGTTTAGCGTCGTCATGAATGAATGGTCCGATCGATCGTTGAAACTGCGAGTAGGATTCGCCGAAAAGCATAGCCAGCTACCGTGGATACACCAACGAAGCGATTCTGCTTTGCTTACATCCATGTATCGGTTTCGCTGTCTCCCGATCAAGGCGCATATAAGAATAGAAATTATTGTTTGTTGTCCAATGGATTCATTTACCGGTACATTTTTTTGCTCAGCGCTGCCTTAGAGAGGTTCTGCTCTAAAGCGAACGTTGTATGTCAAAGCATCGTATATGTCTGTAAAAACCGATTTTTCTGTCGCCACAGGCACTGAGCCGTCGTCGTGACCTCGGAAGAAGCCGACACCGCGTCACGTGTTTAAAAGCGATCCCGCGTTAAGCCTTAGCCCCGTTCCCGAATGCACTGCCCAGGAGTCGTCGATGACCGCCCACGCTTCAGACGTCGTGTTCCAGGAGAGCGCCCGAGCTACCGCACGCGCCTATTCACCGGCGCACGTTCTCAAATCCGACGATGAAGCGCTGCACACCGCGCGAACGCTCGCCCAGCGCTTCGCGCTCGACGCGGCGCGTCGCGATAGCGAACGCGTCCTGCCTTTCGCCGAGCTCGATGCCTGCTCCGGTGCGGGACTGTGGGCCATGACGGTGCCGCGCGAATACGGTGGAGCACAAGTTTCATACGCGACGGTTGCGCGCGTATTCGCGATCCTCGCGCAAGCCGACCCGTCGATCGCGCAGATCCAGCAGAACCATAACAGCGCGGTGTTCTGGATCTGGAAAACCGGCAACGCGCGACAGCGGTCGTTCTTTCTCGGCGAGATTCTGGGCGGTGCTCGCTTTGGCAATGCGAATGTCGACGTCGGCGGACGGCAACCAGGCGGCTCCGCGATGACCATCACACCGGATCAAGACGGCTTCCGGCTGTCCGGCACCAAACTCTATTCGACCGGCGCGCTTTTCGCCGACTATGTGTCGACCATCGGTCAGGACCAGGAAGGACGCCGCACGGTGGCGGTGGTGCCGGCCGGTCACCCAGGCATGAAGATCATCGACGACTGGCAAAGCTTCGGGCAGAAAACCACGGCAAGCGGAACTGTGATTTTCGACGATGTTTGGGTGCCCGCGCTCAACGTGCTACCGATTCACCAAAGCTACGCGCACTGGCCGCAAAACGCGGTCACACAGATCAGCCATGTCGGCATCGACGCGGGCATTGCGCGCGCCGCAATCGATGCGACGATCGCCTTTATTCGCGAACGCGACGCGGCTTCGTCGTCGAGCGCCATCTCGCCCCTCAGCGCCGATCCCTATGTGATCCATCAGCTTGGCGAATTGACGACGCGTCTGCACGCGGCCGAAGCGATGATGGAACGCGCCGGTCGCGAGATCGATCGCTGTCTCGCCGATATTGGGCCAGACTCGATTGCGGCCGCGTCCATCGCCGTAGCGCAAGCCAAGGCATTGACTACCGAAATCGCAATCGAAGCGAGCAGCAAGCTGTTCGAATTGGCCGGAACCCGCTCGACGCATCCGTCGCTCAATCTCGACCGGCACTGGCGCAACGCGCGAGTTCACACCGTGCATGATCCGGTGCGCTGGAAATACGCCGCTGTTGGCAACTTCTATCTTAACGGCGTGCGTCCTTCACCCACCGGTCAGACCTGAAACCCACGTGCGCGCTCGCGACGCGAGCATTCGGCAACTCCGGCAACGTGGGCTGCATCGTCCAGCAGGCGCCAGGCGGACATAACGACTAGATCTCCGCACAACCGTCGGGGCCGAACCGCGAGGGCATTCTGGTCCTCCGCGAGGATATCGACGGTTCCAAAGAAGCAGCTGCCTGGGCAAAGGCGCATTCCGAGGAAGTCGCCGCGGCGCTTTCCACATCCTCTGGAACGAGCAGCGCTGACTGACGTCCACAGAGCAGTGCAATGCGTCAAATGAAAAGAAGAATTCATTGTTTTGCGTTGCAAACCTTGCGTGATCTACTGTGTTATCGGGATCCCTCATGCCTTGCTTTCAGGTGTGATTCGCGCGCCAGGCGCCAACCACTATGCAAGATAGCCGAGCGCTTGAAAGAACAAGCGCCTTTTACGTCAAACGGCACGGACAATAACTGTGACCCAATCCATTTTCGCCGCTCAACCGCAAGCGCCGGCGCAGTCATTGGACAGCAAGCGCGACGCTACGCCCTTCGTACCGGTGCGCTCGCCTGTCGAATTCAACGATAGTCCGGTTGCCCGGGCGCTCGAGCAGCCGTTGCTGCTCGGCCTATTCCTGCCGATTCAGGCAGGCGGCTGGAGCGCCTCGACGTTGCCTCGCACCACCGACTGGAACTTCGACTACAACCTGGCGCTCGTGCAAAAAGCTGAGAGCCTCGGCTTCGATCTGGTGTTCGCGCTGTCCCAGTGGCTGCCGAAGGGCGGCTATGGTGGCGTGTTCAACGGTCAGGCCCTCGACTCGTTCATGTCGCTCGCGGCGATGACCGCGCGCACCGAACGCATCATTCTTGTTGCTACCAGCCATGTGCTTTATGGCCCGTGGCATCCGTTGCACTTCGCGAAGTTCTCCGCGACGCTCGATCACATTTCGAAGGGGCGTTGGGGCATCAATGTCGTGACCGGCCATCGCGCGGTCGAGCACGAAATGTTCGGCTGGCAGCGCATCGAACATGACCGACGCTATGACCTGGCGGGCGAGTTTCTCGACGCGGTGCAACAGCTCTGGTCACAACCGGAGAACTTCAGCTTCGTTCCCGAGCTGTCGAGCTGGAAGCTCGACAAGGCGTTCGTCACGCCAAAGCCGCAATACGGGCGCCCGCTGCTCGTGAATGCGACGGGATCGGATGCAGGGATCGACTTCGCCGCGCGTTACTCGGACGTCGTGTTCATCACCAGCCCCGCCGGCTCTGAAATCGAAGCGGCGCTGACGGCGTTGCCGGCCCACACGGCGCGCGTGAAGGCGACGGCCGCGAAGTACGGACGCAAAGTCCGCACTCTGATCAATCCGATGGTGATTTGCCGCGACACCGAAGCCGAAGCACTCGCTTATCGCGACGCGATCGTCGCGCATGGCGACGAAGGGAGCTTCCATCGCTTCGATAGTGACGCCCACGCATGGCGAGGCAACGCCGAGCAGCGAAACCAGGCGGCCGCGAGAGCAGTCGGCGGCAACATCTCGATCGTCGGCTCGCCGCAGCAGATTGCCGAATACATCGTGCGCCTGCATCGCGCGGGTATCGACGGCGTGCAGCTGAGCTTCTTCGACTTCCAGCCGGACCTCGACTTCTTTGGCGCGCGCGTGCTCCCGCTGCTACGTGAAGCGGGCCTGCGCCTCTGACTGCCCCGCCATCTCCGAATGCAAAGGTGATTGAATGAGCCGACTCTGGTACACCCGCTGCCCTGCCCCGACTCCGTTCGGCATAACCATACAGAAAGGCTGGCTCGAACAGGAATTCGCCGCCGACGGCATCGACGTCAAAGCGCTCCAGGACGCCGACGACGCCACCGTGCGGCGCTCGCACTTCACGCACACGCAGCCATGGTCGTTTCGGCAGGGTGGCAATATTCCCGCGCTATGGGCGCGCTCACAAGGCAGCGATACGCGACTGATCGGTGTGAGCTGGGTGGATGAATTCCAGGCGCTGATCACGCTCGACCGGCAACTCGATGCCAGCGCGCAAGCGCTTGCAGGACGCCGCTTCGGCTTTCCGCTCAATACACGCGCAAGCGTGGTCGACTTCCATCGCGCGACTGCCCTGCGTGGCTTCACGTCATTGCTCGGCGCGCTTGGCGTGCAACTCGAAGACGTCGATCTGGTCGACCTCCCGCATACGCCGCGCGGCCTCGAAGACGCCAAGCCCGCTGCCGATGCCCCGCTCGCCGACTGGCTGGACGCGCAGCGCTCTCACGAATTCGCCCGCGAAGCCGAAGCACTGCTGCGCGGCGAGGCCGACGTCGTGTTCGTCAAAGGCGCGACCGGGCTCGATATCGCAAACCTGCTGAACGCGAAGATCCTGATCGATATCAGCGCCCAGCCGAATCGGCTGCTGCACGCGAACAATGGTACGCCGCGGCCGTTGACCGTCGACGCGCAACTGCTGCGCGAGCGCCCCGATCTGGTCGAGCGGGTGCTGGCCCGCACGCTGGACGCGGGTGACTGGGCGCAACGCCATGCCGGCGACATTGCGCGCTACGTGGCGCGCGAAACGCGCAGCGCGGAGCACTGGGTCGAGCGAGCCTATCCGGGCGGGCTACATCGGCAATTGAGCATCGGACTCGATCCGCAAGCGTTGGCGGCGCTCGCCGACTTCAAGCATTTCCTGTTCAAGTGGGGATTCATTCCAACGGACTTCGATTTCGACGCGTGGGTCGATCCCGCGCCTCTGCGTGGCGCACTCGCGCGCCGTGACGCGACTGCTCACGCCACGGTCTGAGCCGGTTCCCGCTTTCTTCCCTTCTCTCTTCCCGCACAACCATACGATGGCATACGTCACATCGCAGGCGGCGCCGCGCCGGCGCGGCGCGCGCCTTGTCAATGGCGCGCTCGGATTCGCGGCCGCGCTCGTCGTCGCGCTCTCTGTTTCTCACGCTCACGCCCAAACGCGCGGCGGCACACTCAATTTCGTCGTCACGCCGGAGCCCACCGCTCTCGTCGATCTCGCGACGACCGCGACCAATGTGCTGAAGGTCAGTCCAAAAGTCGTCGAAGGTCTGCTCGAATACGACTTCAGGTTGCAGCCGAAAGCTTCGCTCGCGACGTCGTGGGAAGTCAGCGACGACAGCCGCAAATACGTTTTTCATTTGCGTCACGACGTGAAATGGCATGACGGTCAGCCCTTCACGTCCGCCGATGTCGCGTATTCGATCCAGACGCTCAGGCAAGTCCACCCGCGCGCCAAAACCACCTTCGCGAATGTCACCGCTGTGACGACGCCGGACCCTTATACAGTCGTCGTCACGCTGTCGAAGTCCGCGCCGTATCTGATCAAGGCGTTCTCGTCGTCGGAAACGCCGATCGTGCCTAAACACATTTACGAAGGCACCGACCCGCTGACCAACCCAGCCAATAACGCGCCGATCGGCACGGGCCCCTTCCGCTTCGTCAAGTGGGTGCGCGGCAGCTACGTCGAATATGCACGCAACGACGACTACTGGGACAAGGGCAAGCCCCTGCTCGACAAGATCGTCGTCAAGGTCATCACCGATCCTGCCGCGCGCACTGTCGCGTTCGAAGACGGCTCCGTCGACCTGAGCGGCGACACGCCCGTGCCGCTCTCAGATATCGAGCGGCTGAAAAGCAATCCGAAGCTCGCGCTCGACCAGCGCGGCTATGAGTTCCAGGCTGGTGTGACGCGCATCGAGTTCAATCTCGACAACCCGGTACTGAAGAAACTCGAAGTGCGTCAGGCGATTGCGTCGGCGCTCGATCGTGACGTGATCCGCAAGGTAATCTTCTACGGCTATGCGACGCCGCTCGCCAGTCCGATCATTCCGACGAGCCCCTACTACGACCCGGCACCTGCGCCGTATCCGTTCAACGTGGAGCGCGCCAACGCGCTGCTCGACGAAGCCGGCTATCCGCGCAAGGCGGACGGTACGCGTTTCGCGCTGACCGTCGACCCGCTGCCGATCGGCGATCTGCCCACGCGCACCGCCGCTTATGTGAAATCCGCACTGGCGCGGGTCGGCATTGCGGTCACCGTGCGCAGCCAGGATTTGCCCGCGTATCTGAAACGTATCTATACCGATCGCGACTTCGACTTTTCGATCAACGGCATGAGCAACCTGTTCGATCCGGTGGTCGGCGTAGCGCGGCTCTATACGAGCAACAACTTCCGGCGCGGCGTGCCGTTCACGAACGGATCGCACTATAGCAACCCGCAGATCGACCTGCTGTTCACGCAGGTCGCCGAAGAAACCGATGAAGGCAGACGCAAGCAGCTCTTCTCGCAGATTCAGCGCATTCTCGAACACGATCTTCCGGACATCAACCTGGTGTCGCCGCAATACCTGACCGTGTACTCGCGCGCGGTCCATAACCATACGACGGGCCCGGACGGCGTGTCGGCGAGTTTCGCCGACGTCTGGCTGCAACGCTAAAACGCTTTCGCCTCAAACTCTCTCACGGAATTCGACTCTCATGGAATACAGACAACTCGGTCGCAGCGGTATCAAGGTCTCGGCACTGACTCTGGGCACGATGATGTTCGGCGGCCCCACGGACGAGGCCACCGCTGCACGTATCATCGAACAGGCGCTGGAACAGGGTGTCAATTCGATCGACACCGCCGACGTCTACGTCAAAGGCGAGTCGGAACGCGTGGTCGGCCGCGCGATTTCCGCGCAGCGCGAGCGCTGGGTGCTGGCGACCAAATTCGCCAATCCGCTCGATGAGCGCGACGTCAATGCGCGAGGTGCGTCGCGCAAACATATCGCGCGCGCCGTCGATGCGAGCCTGCAGCGGCTCGGCACCGACTACATCGACCTGCTGTACATCCATCGCGAAGATCATCAGACGCCGGTCGAAGAAACCGTGCGCGCGCTCAACGAGCTGATCCGCGCTGGCAAGCTGCGCTACTACGGGCTGTCCAATCATCGCGCGTGGAAGATCGCCGAGTTCAGCCATACCGCCCAGGCGCTCGGACTCGACGCGCCTATCGCAAGCCAGCCGCTCTACAACATCGCGAACCGCCAGGCCGAAGCCGAGCAATTGACGGCGGCGCATCGTTACGGGCTCGGCGTCATTTCGTATAGCCCGCTCGCGCGCGGCGTGCTGACGGGCAAATACGAACCGGGCGCCACGCCCGGCGCCGACACTCGCGCGGGGCGTAGCGACCGGCGCTTGCAGCAGACCGAGTGGCGTCCCGAATCGCTCGAACTGGCGCGGCGCGTGCGTGAGCATGCGCAGGCCCGCGGTCTTTCTGCCGGTCAATTCGCGCTCGCGTGGGTGCTCAATAGCCGCTACATCAGTTCGACGATCGCCGGGCCTCGCACCGAGGCGCAGTGGCAGGACTATCTGCCCGCGCTCGCCTACCGCCTGAACGCTGAAGACGAAGCCTTCGTCGATTCGCTCGTGACGAGCGGACATCCGTCCACGCCGGGTTTCAACGATCCGGGGCATCCATTTTTTGGTCGCCTCGCGCGTCACGGCGAGGTTGAAGCCGTCCAGACGCCGCTTCAACAGGGATAGCCATGCGCTTAGATCGCCGGCATTTCATCCAGAGCTCACTGGCGCTTCTGTCCGCCGGCGCGCTGGACTCCTCGGTGCGCCTCGCACATGCGGCCAGCGCCGCTGCTTCGTCGAGCGCGCTTGCCGGAGCCAACGCCGCGCCCGTACAGGGCGGCACGCTGACCTACGCAGTGCAACAGGAACCGCCGTCGTTGGTGTCGCTGCTCGACACCAACACGGTGATCCGCAACATCAGCGCCAAAATCACCGAGGGACTCTTGCGCTATGACGCGCAGTTCAGGCCGCAGCCGTTGCTTGCCATCGCGTGGAGCACGAGTGCCGACGGTCTGCACTATACGTTCAGGCTGCGGCCCGGCGTGAAGTGGCACGACGGCGAGAACTTCACATCGGCCGACGTGCGTTACTCGATCCTCACGCAAAAACGTCTCGGTCCGCGCGGGCGCATCACGCTCGCGAACGTCGAACGCGTCGACACGCCCGATCCGTTGACGGCCGTGATCGTACTCGGCAAACCAACGCCGTATCTGATCAAGGCTTTGTCGTCGGCGGAGTTGCCGATCGTGCCGCAGCATCGCTATGGCGACGGCGATCCGCTCACGAGCCCCAATCTGAGCGCGCCGATCGGCACCGGTCCATTCGTGTTCGATGAGTGGGTGCGCGGCAGTCACATCAGCCTGCGCAGAAATGCGAACTACTGGCGCGCGGGGGCGCCGCATCTCGACCGTGTGGTCTATCGGATCGTGCCCGACCAGGCATCCATCTCGGCCGCGCTCGAAACGGGCGAAGTCGACGCCGCGGCCAATGTCGGTCTGGCCGATCTCGGGCGGCTCGCGAAAGTGCCGTATCTGAAAATCGACGACAGCTACGACGCGTACCTGAACAACGCGGCCTTCCTCGAATTCAACCTGGAAAATCCGGTGCTTGCGCAGCTTCCGGTTCGCAAGGCAATCGCGCATGCAATCGATCGGAACTTCATCAAGGACAACGTGTTCTACCGGCGCGCGAGCGTGGTCGACTCGCCGGTGCCAGCCGTCTTGGCAGCCTACTACGACGACAGCACGTTCCACTATCCGTTCGACATCGACGCCGCGAACCGTCAGCTCGACGCTGCGGGTTACCCAAAGCAGGCGGACGGTCAACGCTTCGCGCTGAAGATCAACTACATCAGCGGCGCGGATTTTCGGCACGCGGCGGAGTATCTGCGCGCCGCGTTGGCGCGCATCGGCATCAAGGCGACGATTCTCGACGGCGACCTGCCAACCTATTTGCGCCGCGCGTACACGGCACGCGAATTCGATTTGAACCTGAATGGTCTCGGCCGGTTGTATGACCCGACCGTCGGCGTGCAGCGCATCTACTGGTCGGACGGCGTCCGGCATCCGCTGATCTGGATCAACGCGTCGCATTATCAGAACCCGCAAGTGGACGAGTTGTTTCGCGCGGCCGCGACCGAAACCGACGAGACAAGGCGCGCGGCCGCGTTCAGGGAAGTCCAGCAGATCGTCGGCCGCGACCTGCCGGTGTTGCCGCTCGTTACGGTGCCCTCGGCATTGCAGGTGTATCACGCGCGCGTGCACAACCTGAACAACAGTATTGACCTGACCGCCGGCGATTTCTCCGACACCTGGATCGAACCGAAAACCTGACAAACCGACGAGGGCCTCGAACAATGAGCACACCAGAACTGGACGACCCGAAATCCGCGCTACTGAATGCGCTGACCTTTGCGAGCGCGAAGCAACAAGCCGACGCGCTGGCCGAGGGCCGCGTTTCTGCGGTCGACCTGCTGGAACACAGCCTCGCTCGCATCGCGCGCTTCGATGACGTATTGAACGCCGTGGTCGCGCGTGACTTCGACGCAGCGCGCAACGCCGCCCGCGAAGCCGACGCGGCGCTTACGCGTGGCGAGCGACGGCCGCTGCTCGGCGTGCCGATCACAGTGAAGGAATCGTTCGATGTTGCCGGGCTAGTTACTAGTGTCGGCAACCCGTCCTATGCGGATAATCGCGCCGAACGCGATTCGCTCGCCGTCGCCGCGTTGCGTGAAGCGGGCGCGGTGATCATTGGCAAGACCAACGTGCCGCTCGGTCTCGCGGATCTGCAAAGCTATAACGAAGTCTACGGGCTGACGCGCAATCCGTGGGATCTGGAAAGGACGCCCGGGGGATCGTCGGGCGGCTCGGCGGCGGCGCTCGCGGCCGGCTATGTCGCCCTCGAACTGGGCTCGGATATCGGCGGCTCGATTCGCATTCCCGCGCACTTCACCGGCGTTTTTGGCCATAAGCCGAGCTACGGCCTCGTGTCGCTCGCCGGCAGCGGTGTGCCGAGAGGACGTGCGTCCGCACGCGATCTCAGCGTGGCGGGCCCGCTCGCGCGCAGCGCGGCTGATCTCGAACTCGCACTGGATCTGCTGCTCAACCGCGATCCGCTGACGTCCAAGGCATGGCGCGCCACGTTGCCACCTGCGCGCCACGCACGGCTCGCCGAGTTCCGGGTGCTCGTGCTCGACACATGGCCAGGCACGCAACGCAGCCTGTCCGAGCGCCTCGTGATCGAGCGCGTGGTCGAGCGGTTGCGCACGCAGGGCGTGTATGTAAGCCGCCCCGCCGATCTGCCGCAGGGGCTCCTACCCGATCTGGTGCGTGCGCATGCGCTGTACCGGACGCTGCTCGGCTCGTCGCTCGCCGAACCGCCTGTGCCGAGCGAAGCGGCTCGACAACGCCTCGCGGCGCTCGCCCCCGCTAACGAGAGCGCCGACGCCGCGTGGCTGAGGGCGCCATACCTCGCGCACCGCGACTGGCTCAAAGCCGACGAGCAACGCCATGCATTGCGTCACCAGTGGGAGCGGCTTTTCAAAGCATTCGACGTGATCGTCACGCCGGTCGCTCCGGTCGCCGCGTTCCGTCACAACCATCAGGAGCCGAAAGACGAGCGCACCTATCCGGTCGCCTTCGACGACGGCGTGCGGGACGTGCGCTTCCTCGATTTCTTTCATTGGGCGGGTCTGCCCGTGCTGCCGGGGTTGCCGGCCACCAGCTTTCCGCTCGGTCTCGATGACGACGGCTTGCCCGTCAGTGCGCAAGCCGTTGGCCCGTGGCTCGAAGACCGTACGCCGATCGCGTTCGCGCATTTGCTTGAACAAGCGTATGGCGGTTTTGTCGTGCCGCCCGGATATGGGGCGTAGGCCGTCGCCATCGCGCGACGGGTGAGGTCAAGCCGCTCGCGCGTCGTCGAAGATCTTGCCCGGAATCGCGTCGAGCAATGTACGGGTGTAGGGATGCTGCGGCGCACGCCAGATATCGCGGTGGTCTCCGCTTTCGACGATCCGACCTGCCTGCATCACATGCACCCGGTCGGCGATGTAGCGCACCACGGACAGGTCATGCGAGATGAACAGATACGCGAGCCCGAGGTCGCGCTTCAGATCGACCAGCAGATTGAGAATCTGCGCCTGAATCGACACGTCGAGTGCGGAAACCGGTTCATCGCAGATCAGCAGATCCGGTTCGAGGACCAGGGCCCGCGCAATGCCGATGCGCTGCCGCTGCCCGCCGGAGAATTCGTGCGGATAGCGGCCGAGCGCCGAACTGGGCAAGCCGACGCGGTCCAGCATCGCGGCGATGCGTGTGCGGCGCTGCTGGGCGTTACCGATCCGATTCACCACGAGCACGGTGTCGAGAATCTCGGCCACGGTGCGGCGCGGATTGATCGACGAATACGGGTCCTGAAACACCATTTGCACATGGCGCCTCAACGGCCGCAATTCGCGTTCACCGAGCGGCGCGAGATCGGTGCCTCGCAAGCGGATCGCGCCGGCGGTAGCCGGCACGAGCCGCAGGATCGCTTTGGACAGCGTCGATTTCCCGCAGCCGGATTCGCCCACCAGGCCGACCGTCTCGCCGCGCGCGATCGTTAGCGACACGCCATCGACCGCGTGCAGTGCGGGTTGGCCGCGCCGCTGCGGATAGTCGACGCGCAGATCCTGCAATTCGAGCAACGGCATGGCGCTCACTGCGTTGCCTTCCAATGACGCATTGCTGTGCGCGTCCGCTTTGACATCCGCCACATGGAGCCCGGCGCGCGGCGAGCGCGGCAGCACCGTAAAGGAAGGCCCGCCGTCTTCGGCGATGCCATGACGGATTTCCGGCAGCTTCCAGCCGCGATAGTGCAGATCGTCCGCGAGATTGAGCGACGCGCCCAGCAGACCCCGCGTGTAAGGATGCTGCGGCTGCGGGAAGAGCCGGGCGACCGGCGCTTCTTCGACTTTTTCGCCCGCCAGCATCACGGCCACGCGATCCGCATGCTTCGCGACGACGCCGAGGTCGTGGGTGATCAGCAACAAGGACATCGACAGCTCCCGCCGCAAACCGTCGAGCAGCTCGAGAATGTGCGCCTGAATCGTGACGTCGAGCGCTGTGGTCGGCTCATCCGCGATCAGCAGACGCGGGCGGCATGCCACCGCCATCGCGATCATCACCCGCTGCCGCTGCCCGCCGGACAACTCGTGGGGATAATCGAACACCCGGCGTTGCGGCTCGGGGATCTGCACGAGTTCGAGCAATTCGACGGCGCGCTTTAACGCGGCCGCCTTCGACAGATCTTCATGCTGACGCAAGGTCTCGACGATCTGCGCGCCAATCGACAGCACCGGATTGAGCGACGTCATCGGCTCCTGGAAAATCATCGAAATCTGCTGGCCGCGGACCTGGCGGATTTCGCCCGGCGACAGGTCGAGCAGCTCGTGGCCATCGAAGCGCAAGCTCCCCGTCACGCGTCCCGGCGCGGGCACGAGGCGCATCAGCGACAGCGCCGTTGCCGATTTGCCGCAACCGGATTCGCCGACGAGCGCCAGCGTCTCCCCTTGCGCGATGTCGAAACTCAGGCCGCGCACCGCTTCGTGCGTGCCGAAACTGACGCGCAGATCGCGTACTTCAAGCAGGTTTGCCACAGAGCGTCCTCGATTACATTGTGAGCCGCGTGAGCCGCGGGCTCTTCAAGCTCGTTCCCGCAGGCGCGGATTGAGCGCGTCGTTCAGACCGTCGCCGAGCAGGTTCAGCGCGAGCACCGCCAGAACGATCGCGGCACCTGGCACGGCCGTCAGATACCAGGCGGTACGCAACGAGTCACGGCCCGCGCCGATCATGCCGCCCCAGCTGACCACGTTCGGGTCTCCCATGCCGAGAAACGACAGCGACGACTCGATCAGGATCGCACTCGCCACCATCACGGACGCGGTCACGATCACCGGTGGCAACGCGTTCGGCAGAATCTCGCCAAAAATGATGCGTGCGTTGCTGAAGCCCTGGCTGCGCGCGGCAAGCACGAAATCGGAACGGCGCAGGCTGCGAAATTCGGCCCGCACGATCCGCGCAACGGTGGGCCATGACGCAATGCCGATTGCCAGCGCGATGATCGTCACGCTCGGATGACCAATCGCGACGATCACGATGACCAGCAGAAAAGACGGCACGGTTTGAAAGAGTTCGGTAATGCGCACCAGCACATCGTCGATCACCCCGCCGAAGAAGCCGCCCGTCGCACCAACCAGCGTACCGATCACGAGCCCGATGCTGGCCGCGCTCGCGCCGATCAGCAGCGACACGCGCGCGCCGTGCGCAATGCCGGCGGCCACGTCGCGTCCGAGCGAATCCGTGCCGAGCCAGTATTGCGGATCGGTGCCCGGCCATACGAACGGCGCCGCCACCATGTCGAGCGGATCGCCCGGAAACAGATGTCCCGCGCCCAGCGCAAGCGCGATGAACGCCGCGAGCAGCGCGAAACCCCCGAGCGCCGAGCGATTGCGCAGCAGCGCGCGCCACACGCCGAACCCTGCCGCACCGTGCGGAGCGTGGTTCGTGGCAGTCGCCGCGCCGTCGCGCCGGAAACCGAATAGCGCGCCGCCAAGCTGACGCCGCCATGCGGAAGCACGGGGTTCGG
Source organism: Paraburkholderia sp. BR14320 (assembly GCF_040948665.1). NCBI lineage: Bacteria > Pseudomonadati > Pseudomonadota > Betaproteobacteria > Burkholderiales > Burkholderiaceae > Paraburkholderia > Paraburkholderia sp. BR14320. The sequence goes on along the minus strand of NZ_JBFPKG010000001.1, from coordinate 435,989 downwards.
GCGGCGTGGAAACCAGATTGGAAGAGTCGGAAGCCATGTATGCCTTGGGGGAGAAATCGCCGGCGCGTGCGATCACGCGACGCGCGGATCGAGCCACGCCTGCAAAAGATCGACCAGCACATTCGCCAGGATCACGAGCATCGACGACAGCAGCAGCACGCCGAGCAGCACGCTGAAATCACGCGCCATCACCGCATCGAGCGCGAGGCGGCCCAGTCCTGGCCAACTGAACACCGTTTCGGTCACCGCGGCGCCACCCAGCAAGGTGCCAAAGTGAATGCCGACCATCGTTGTGAGCGGCATCAGCGCGTTGCGCAGGACATGCCGCACCGTCACACGCCACGGATGCAAGCCCTTGGCCTGCGCGGTACGCACGAAGTCCTGGCGCTGCACTTCGAGCATCGCCGCGCGCGTAAGCCGTGCGTAGATCGCGATGAAGAACGTCGCCAGCGTCGCGGCAGGCAGCAGCACGTGCTTCAGTGCATCGATCACGTAGGCGGCGCCGTGAAGCTGCGCGCCGAGCGTAATATTGCCGCCGCTCGGCAACCAGCCCAGATGCACCGAGAACAGCACGATCGCGAGCAGACCGATCCAGAAGCCGGGTGTCGAGTAGAACAGCATAGCCACGACGGACAGCACGCGATCGGGCCATCTGCCAGCCCAATGCGCCATCACCACGCCGAGCACTACGCCCACGACGATCGCGACCGATAGCGCGACGCCCATCAGCAGCAGCGTATTGGGCAGGCGCGAGAGGATCAGTTGCATCACCGGCATGTCGTAGCGCGGCGAATAGCCCAGGCTGAAGTGCGACAGATGAGCGAGGTACGACCACAACTGGTGCAGCACCGGTTGATCGAGGCCGAACTTCGCGCGCAATACCTGCATCGTTTCCACCGTCGCCGAGCCGGCTTCGCCGGCCAGCACATCCGCGGCGTCGCCCGGCATCAGCTTCAGCAGGAAAAAGTTCAGGATCACGATACCGATCACCGTCGGTAGCGCCTGCCACGCGGTACGCCGCGCGATCGCGGCAAAACGCAAACCCCTGCTCATCGTGTCGCTCCTGTCATGCGCTCAGATAGACGTCGGCCAGATTGCCTTCGAGGCCTTGCGCGGACACGGTATGGTTGTGAACGCGCCGGTTCGCGAGCGTGACCATGCGAGGTGCGACGAGGTTGAGAATCGGCAGGTCGCGATAGACGATCTGCTGGAATTGCTGATAAAGCGCGACGCGCTTGTTTTCGTCGGTTTCGATCGCGGCGCTCTCGAGCAGGCGGTCGACCTCGGCATTGCTGTAGTGCGGCGCGTTCGAGAACGGCACGCCCGGCCGAATGTTCTGCGACCAGTAGAGCCGCTGCACGCCGACGCTCGGATCGAATAGCGTATTCACGCCGATGCTGGTGAAATCGAACTGGCGGTCGGCATACACGCGCTTCAGGAAAGCGGGCAGGTCCTGAGAGCGCACCGTCACGTCGATGCCAACGCGAGAGAGTGCCGATTTCACGTAATCGGCCTGGCGGCGGTACATGTCGCCGTACGGCAGGAAATCATGCGTGAGACCGAAGCGCACCCCGCCCGCCTTGCGCGGATAGCCGGCCGCGTCGAGCAGCTTTTCGGCGGCGGCAGTATCGAACGGGTACGGTGCGAGTTTGCCGTCGTGATAGGGCGAGCCCGGCGTGATCGGTGTCGGCGACAAGTCGGCGTAGCCATACGCGACCGTGCGCAGCACCACTTGCGGATTGATCGCATGCGCGATCGCCTGGCGCACCCGCAGGTCGCCGAGGATCGGATGTTGCAGATTGAAGTCGATCTCGGACAGCGGTTCGAGGAATCGATAGCCGCGCGTTTCGACAACCAGCTGCGGCAATTGAGTGAGGCGCGGCAAATCGGTGAGCGGTACTGGATTTTCGCCGCCCAGATCGAGCGCGCCCGTCTCGAACGCGGCGGATCGCGCGGCGGCGTCGGGAATCACCTTCAGTACGAGACTGTCGATGTACGGTTTGCCGGCATCCCAGTAGTCCGGATTGCGTTCATAGACGATGCTGGCACCGCGCGTCCACGACTTGAAGCGAAACGGCCCGGTGCCGATTGGCGCGTTATTGTGCGGGTTGGACAGCGGATCGCCCGACGCATAAAGATGTTTCGGGACGATTGGGGATTCACCGGCCGACAGTGCCTTCAACAGATAGGGCGCCGGCTTCGACAATTCGATCACCGCGGTCCGGGCGTCCGGCGTCGATACGCGCGTGACATTGGCGAAAGTGCTGCGTCCGCGCGGATGCACCGTCTTCAACAATTCGATCGAGAACGCTACGTCCGTCGACGTGAATGGCTGCCCGTCATGCCATTTGACGTTCTCGCGTAGTGTGAAGCTGTACTTCAAGCCGTCAGGACTGACTGCCCACGCGGTTGCCAATTGCGGCCGTGGACGCAGATCGAAGTCGTATGCGAGCAAGCCTTCGAGCACCTTGGAGCTCGCGACCAGAGCGGGCCCGGTGGTCTGAAAGATCGACACCAGCACTGGCGGTTCCGGATTGATCAGCATATTCAGCGTGCCGCCCCGCTTCGGCACCGATGCTGCGCTGCCTTGTGCGAACACGCGTGCCGGCATGCCGGCGGCCGCGAGAGCAGCGCCCGAGGAAATCAGAAAGTCGCGTCGATTCAGCCGTGCCATGTAATTCATATCCTGGTGCTTCGGCCGAGTCACGTTGGCCGCGTCAAAGTACCGAGCGGCTTGACGCTCGTGCAGCGCTTACGATAAAGCCGCAGTCGCAGTAAAAGAACCAATCGTTCGGCATATGCAAAGCACGCCACCGAAGAAAGACGGATTCCTCATCGAGCAGTCCGATCGCATCTTGCGCGACGGAGCCTAATCCAGTTGCGGCGCTATGCAATCGACAATCCATTACTAGCGTTTTGGCGGCAGGCTTCGCATACTCGGACCACCCTACTGTGGACCTCGCTCGTCATGTCTCTTTCAATCGACCACATCGTGATCCGCGTGCAGGATCTCGAGCAGACCATCGCCGATTTCACTACGCTTGGCTTCACCGTGCAACGCGGCGGCACGCACGCCGACGGCGCCACACATAACGCGCTGATCGGTTTCGCCGATGGCAGCTACATCGAACTCATCGCCTTTCTGCGCGACGCACCGGAGCATCGCTGGTGGGACGCTAGCCGTCGCATAGGAGATGGTTTCGTCGACTACGCGCTGCTGCCGCAATCGGTTGCCAGCACCATCGCCGCGGCACGCGAACGAGGTCTCGCTTACGACGGCCCCCTAGCCGGCGGACGTCTGCGTCCCGATGGCGAGCGCCTCGAATGGCAGATCGGCAAGCCGTCGAGCGCGGATCTGCCGTTCCTGTGCGGCGACGTGACGCCGCGCCACCTGCGCGTGGCCGAAGGCGACGTTCGCCATCATGCGAACGGGGCGCACGGCGTCGCGAACATTACGCTCGCGGTGCACGACCTGGATGCGAGCCTCGCACGATATCGCGCGCTGCTCGGAGAACCCGACGTGCAGCGCGCGCCGCTGCCTGGTTACGACGTCGCATTGGCGATCCTGTCGCTTGGCGCGACGACGCTCACGCTTGCAAGCCCGGCCCGCGAAACCCGTCCGCCAGCCGAAGGTCTTGCCGCTGACCTTCGGCATCACCTCGCCTCGCGCGGCGAAGGGGTTTTCGCGGTCGCCCTGGAGACGTACGTCGATGGCGCCGCGCGGCGCCTCGAGCGTACGCTCGCCCATGGCGCCATCATCGAACTGGTAGCAAACCCGTCGATCCGACGCGATCGATAGCGTCGCGCGGCGAGCGAAACACCAGGCGATCCGGCGCCGCTCACGACGCCGTCTGCACCGCCAGCGATCCGCCGAGATAAGCGTCGCGAATGCGCTGGTCGCCGAGCAATTCGCTCGCGGTGCCGGACAACACCATGCGCCCCGTCTGCAGCACGTAGCCACGATGCGCGATCTGCAGCGCGAGGCTCGCGTTCTGCTCGACCATGAAAAACGTGATGCCCTGCCGGTTGATGGTCTGGATCAGGTCGAGCACCTTGTCGACGTATAACGGCGACAGGCCCATCGTCGGCTCGTCCATGCAGACCAGCGCGGGGCGGCTCATCAACGCGCGCGCCATCGCCAGCATCTGCTGTTCACCGCCGGAAAGCGTGCCGGCCCGTTGGGTCAGCCGCTCTTTCACGCGCGGAAAAAGTTCGAGCATGCGTTCGTAGTCCTCGCCGATGCCCGCGCGGTCGTTGCGCGTGAACGCGCCCATCAGCAAGTTTTCGCGCACGGTCATGTCGCCGAAAAGCCGCCGGGCCTCCGGCACCGAAGCGATGCCTCGCCGCACGATCTGCGAAGTCGGCAGACCGTTCAACGGCTTACCGTCGAAGCTGATGGTGCCGGCTCGCGGTTTGTGCAGTCCAAGAATCACCTTCATCGCCGTCGATTTGCCGCTCGCATTGCCGCCCAGCAGGCTGACGATCTCGCCGCGCCCGATGCTGAGATTCACGCCGAAGTGCACCTGGATCTGTCCGTAGAACGTGTCGATCTGTTCGAGTTTCAGCAGCGGCTCGGTCATGGGGGCTTGTGCGGAGGCTAATGGGTTCGGCGCAAGCAGATGCAGGTTTGATGTCTTCATGCTGCCGCCGTTTCGTTGCGGCCGGCAGCCGCGCCGACCTGACGGTGTCCAAGGTAGGCCTCGATCACGGCGGGGTCCTCGCGCACCTCGGCCGGCAGGCCGGAAGCGATCTTGCGGCCGTCTTCGAGCACGAGCACGCGATCGGAAAGCTGCATCACCAGGTCCAGCTTGTGTTCGATAAGCAGGATGGTGAGCCCGTCGCGCTTGAGTTCGAGTATCAGTTCGAGCATTTCGGCGGTTTCGGACTCGTTCATGCCGGCGGTCGGTTCGTCGAGCAGAAGGATGCGCGGCCGCAGCGCTAGCGCACGCGCTATCTCGACGCGCCGGCGGTTCGCATAGGACAGGCTGTGCGCCGGCTGATCGAGTCGCGGCGACAGGCGCGTACCGAAGCGGGCCAACAGCGTCGTCACTTCTTCACGCAGCGCGGCGTTTTCGCGACGTACCGATGCAGGCCCGATCAGCGCGCGCAACGCTTCCGCAAATGCCCCCACCACCGGCCAGCCGCAGCGCGTCATCGCAAGCCTTGCGTGCGCGCCGATCAGCACGTTATCGAGCACGCTAAGATTGCCGAATACCCGTCCATGCTGGAACGTGCGGGCGACGCCGCGCGCGGCAAGCTGCTCGGGCGCCATGCCGGTCACGTCTTCGCCGGCGAATCTCACCTCGCCGGCGTCCGGCGCGTCGATACCGGTCAGCAGATTGAACAGTGTGGATTTGCCGGCGCCGTTCGGACCGATCACGCTCACGCATTCGCCGCGCGCAACCGACAGGCTCACCTCGTCGACAGCCACGAGACCGCCGAAACGGCGCGTAACGCGCCGCACGTCGAACAGGATATCCGTGCCGCGTGGCAAAGAAGATGTCATGGTCGCCTCCGTCATACCGAACCGAACAGCCCTTGCGGCCGGAAGCGCACGAGCAGCAACAAAATCATGCCGTAAATCAGCATCCGGTAGTCGGCGGCAAAACGGAACAGTTCCGGCAGGCTGATCAGCGCCACCGCACCGGCGACCGCACCGATCACGCTGCCGAGACCGCCGAGAATGACCATCGTCAGCGCAAGGATCGACACTTGAGAGTCAAAGGTCTGATAGTTGATATAGCTGTACAGGTGGGCGGCGATCCCGCCGCCGATGCCAGCCGCGAGGCCGCCGCAGGCGAACGCGATCGCCTTGTAGCGATTGGGGCGGATGCCATACGCGCGCGCCGCCACGTCGTCCTCGCGGATCGCGCGCCACGTGCGGCCCAGGTGCGAGTTCAGGAGCCGCGCCTGCAGCAGTGCGAGCAGCACGAGCACCGCGAGCGTGAACCAGTAGACGGCGCGCACGCCCGTCAACTGCCACCCGAACAGCGACAGCGGGGCAATGCCGGTGATGCCCACCGGACCGCGCGTCAGGCTGTCCCAGTTGAGCACCACGAGGCCGATGATTTCACCAATGCCAAGCGTCGCAATCGACACATAGTGGCCGCGCAGCCTGAACGACGGGTAAATCAGCACCGTGCCAACCGCCGCGGTGATGAGGCCGGCGAGCGGAATCGTCAAAGCCGGCGACCAGCCCAGATTGACGGACAGCAGCGCCGACGCATAGGCGCCGATCAGCAGCAGCGCCGCATGCCCTAATGAAATCTGCCCGACCGTGCCCGCGACGAGCGTCAGACTGAGCGCCAACAGCCCATAGATCCAGCCGTTGGTCAGCGTCTGCAGCACGTACGACGACGGCACGACGAGCGGCAGCACGAAGGCGAGCGCCACCAGTGCCACGATCGTGCGACGCGCAACGTGCAGCGCGCGGCGGTTCGACAGAAACGTGCCGGTGAGCGGCTCAGGCGGCAACCGGCGGCTGGCGCTGAAGAGACCATTTGGCCGCCAAACGAGAAACACCAGCAGCAGCACGAACGCGAAGAGGTCGCGATAGCTGGTGCCGAACAACGCGACCCCATAGCTCTCGACCAGACCGAGCAGCAAGCTGCCGGCAATCGCGCCGGGCACGTTCCCCAGGCCGCCGATCAGCAAGGCGACGACGCCCTTCAACGTCGCCTGAAAGCCCATCGCTGGATCGATGTTGTTGTAGTACATGCCGACGAGCAAGCCGCTGAGGCCGCCGAGCCCGCAGGCGATCGCAAACACGGCCTGATTCACGGCATTCACATTGACCCCCATCTGCTGCGCGGCATCGCGATCCTGCGCGGTCGCGCGCACCGCCCAGCCGAGCCGCGTGAAGCGCAGGAACAGGTAAAGCATGCCCGCCGCGCCGATGCCGATTGCCGCAATCAGCAGATCGAGCGAGCCGATGGCGGCCCCGCCAAGCGATAGCGTCCAGTCGGGCAGCGAACTCGGCACAGGACGTGGATCGGGCCCGAACACGATCTGCGCGAGCTGGTCGAGCACGAAGCTGATACCTATGGTGGCGAGCAGCGGCGCAATACGGGCCGCGCCTTGCAGCGGCCTGAGGCCAAGCCGTTCGATCAGGATGCCGAGCAGCGCGCAGCCCGCGACCGTCGCGAGCAGCGCCACGGGTAGCGGCAAGCCGAGCCGCGTCAGACATAGCCAGCCGATGAAGCCGCCCACCATATACACCGAGCCGTGAGCGAAATTGATCAGATGCGATACGCCAAAGATCAGCGCGAGGCCGACCGCGAGCAGCGCATAGATATTGCCGACGATCAGGCCGTTGACCGTGTAGTCGAACCAGGCGGTCATGGCGTATGCACGGCGCTCGCCCCATCCCACAGAGCGAATTTGCCGTCCTTCACGACGAGCTCGAGATTCTTCGCGCCTGCCACGCGGCGCGTCTGCGGATCGAACCTGAACTTGCCGAAGATCACGCTCGGTACATCGCTGATCTTCGCAAAGCCGTCGCGCACGGCCGCGCGATCCGCGCCGTAGCGGCGAATCACTTCGCCCGACAGGATCATCGCGTCGTAGGCGCGCGCGGCAAAGGTGTCCGGATCGGCGCCGTATCTGGCGCGGTAGCGCTGCACGAAGCTTTGTACTTCAGGACGCGGATCGCCGGGGAAGAAGTTCGACTCGGTGTAGACGCCGTTCACCGCAGGGCCGCCAAGATCGATGAACTTGGGTGAATACACCGAGCCGACCGCCGCGATCGGCGTGCTCACACCGGCCGCTCGCGCCTGGCGAACGATCTGGGCACCGTCGGAATAGTAGGAGATCAGCACGATCGAGTCGGGCTGTTCGCTTCGCACGCGCGTGAGCGTCGCGCGAAAATCCTTCTCGTTCGGTTGATACGCTTCGGCCGCGACGACCTGCGCGCCGTCCGCGCTCGCGGCCTTTGCGAAGATGTCCTTGCTGGTGCGACCCCAGTCCGTGTTCAGATAGAGCACGGCGATCTTCCTGAAGCCGAGTCCTTTGGTCACATAGTGCGCGAGCAGCGGCTGTTCCTCGGCCTGGCTGATCGCGGTACTCCACATATAGTCGCCGCCTTTCGTGAAGTCGGGATGCGAATTCGTGAAGCCGAACTGCACGAGACCCGCGCGCTGATACACCGGCGACGCGGCCATCGACGCACCGCTCGACAGATCCCCCAGTTCCAGCAGGATGCGCTTGTCGTCGGCGAACTTCTGTGCGATGGCTACGGCCTGACGCGGATCGCTGCGGCTGTCCTCGAACTGATAGCTGAGCGGATGGCCGTTGATGCCGCCGTTGCCGTTGATCTGATCGAGCGCGAGATCGAAGCCGCGCTTCCATTGCTCGCCGTACTGCGCATCCTGGCCGCTCAGCGGTCCGGTCACGCCGACCCAGTAAGGATCGGCCGCGTGCGCCACGGGCATCACGCCGCAGGTTGCCAGCGCCAGCGCGCCGGCCAGGTGAAGCAGTGAGCGGATCGCGCCACGCTTGTTGTTCCACAGAATCGCCATACAGGTCTCACGCATTCGAATTGAGTGAGGCCATGTAACCATGTCGCGCGGACGCGGGCCAACGAAGATACGCGACGAAGCTTATTCCATTGCATTAGCAAAGCTTTTGACGACGAATGCCGAAGCACTTTGGAAGCGCGCTCGGTACAGCATCGGATTACGAAAAACTCCTTGTTTCAAGCGCTTTTCCGCGATCGATGATCGTAGTGAACCGACCGCTACTAAGTACATAGGTGTCGGCGATTCGTCGTTTTCATCAATTACATAGCGGAATTTATTATAAGAATTGCGCATTCAAGCGCTCCTAAAATGCACCCATCACATGGATGAGGCATTGCATGGAGTTGCATCAACTCGAAGCGTTCTCCGCAGTCATGTCGACGGGCAGTATGACCGGGGCCGCTCGTATGCTCGGCCGCTCGCAACCCGGCGTCACGAGAACAATCCAGGATCTCGAACAGGAGATCGGCTACGCGTTGTTCGACCGTAAAGGACCTCGCGTCACGCCGACGAGCCGCGCGTTCCGGCTTTATGGCGAAGTCGAGCGCTCACTGATCGGCCTGGCCGCTATCGAGGCCAGCGCGCGGGCGATCGGCCGCGACGAGACCATGCCATTGCGCGTCGTTGCGACACCCGCGCTCGCCGCGACATTGGCGCCACGTGCAATCTCAAAGCTCGCGCAGGCAGGCACACGGGTCGACACGCAATTGCGCAGTGCGTCCGCCGAGCAGGTCGTCGAGGCGTTGCTGTCACGTTCGGCCGACATCGGCATCGCGACACTGCCGCTCGATCATGCGGCGCTCGACGTGCACTACATCATCGAGGCGCCCTGCGTCGCGGTGCTGCACCGAAACGATCCGCTCGCGCACGAGGCCGTGCTGCGACTCGCGTGGCTCGCGGGCAAGCCGGTCGCCACGCTGGCGAACCGTTATCGGCTGCGCAGCCGCATCGATCGCGCATTCGACGAGGCCGGCGTCGCGCTTCACGTTGCACTCGAAACGAATGCGTCGCTCAATGCGATGATGGCCGCGCAACAGCAGCTCGGCGTCGCCATCGTTGATCCGGTGACCGCTTTCGGCATGCGCGTCGCGGACGTCGAGGTCAAAGCGCTCGATGTGCCTATTCCGTTTCTGTATGGTGTCGTCACGCTTTCCGGCCGTCCCCACAGCGACGACGTCAACGCAATGATCGATGCGCTCGCGGAGGTATCGCACGGGCTGCTGCCCGGAGCCATGCGTCACGCAGCGTCACGGCATGGCGCGCTGGTTGCCCACGACCAGGCGGATGGAGCGCAAACCGCCGCCCAATCGCCCACTTTCACTCACCGCGACATCGGGACCACTGCATGAGCGCAACGACTCCTTTCCACGCCGCTGCCGGACTGAACGCGCTCGAAGCGCGGCTTCGCGAGGATCTCGCCTGGCTCGAGCTTCCCGCGCCTTCGTGGGTGCCCGCGCGGACATCGGCCGGCCAACGTGTGCTCGATGTGGCCATCATCGGCGCCGGCATGGCCGGGCTGACCGCGAGCGCCGAATTGCGCCTGCTCGGCATCGACAATCAGCGGCTCTTCGATCAGGCGCCGGCCGGTCAGGAAGGACCGTGGATCACCTACGCGCGAATGCAGACGCTGCGCTCGCCCAAGCAACTGACGGGGCCCGCACTGCGCTTGCCCGCGTTGACGTTTCGCGCGTGGTACGAGGCCCAGTTCGGCCGCGAACAATGGCACGCGCTCTACAAGATTCCACGCGTGCAATGGATGGACTACCTGCGCTGGTATCGGCGCGTGCTCGATCTGCCGGTCTCCAATGACACGCGCGTAGAGAAACTGCAGACGCGCAGCGACGGTCTGATCGAACTCGTGCTGTTGCGCGGAGCGGTCAACGACCGCAAAGATGCGCGGCGCGAAACCGTGCTTGCTCGTCATGTCGTGCTCGCGACCGGCCGTGAAGGACTTGGCGGCCCGTACGTTCCCGACGTGGCCCGCGACATTCCGCGGCACTTGCGCGCGCACTCGTCGGACCCGATCGACTTTGCCGCGCTGCGCGGCAAACGAGTCGGCGTGGTCGGCGCGAGCGCATCCGCGTTCGACAACGCCGCGAGCGCTCTTGAGGCTGGGGCCGGGCGAGTCGATCTATTCGTGCGGCGCGCCGCGCTGCCCCGTATCAACAAGCTGACCGGCATCGGTAGTCCCGGTCTCGTTCACGGGTTCGCGAATCTGCCAGACGCCTGGAAGTGGCGCTTCCTGCACTATTCGGCGCAAACGCAGGCTCCACCGCCGCGCGACAGCGTGCTGCGGGTCGCCGCTCACGCGCAGGCGCGCCTGCACCTGGCGAGTCCGCTGACGGGGTTGCGCCACGAAGGCGACACGATCGTCATCGACACGCCCCGAGGTCAATACACCCTCGACTACCTGATCTTCGCGACCGGCTTTCACTCGGAAATCGACACGCGCGACGAGTTTGCGCCCATTGCGCCGCACGTGCGCCGCTGGCGCGACCGCTTTACACCGGCGGCGGAATTGCCGAACGAAGAACTCGCCAGCTCGCCGGACCTCGACCGCAACTTCGCATTCCAGGAACGCGTTCCCGGGGCCTGCCCGGCCCTCGCGCGCATCCACTGCTTCAATCACGCAGCCAGTCTGACGCACGGCAAGGTCGCCGGCGACATCCCCGCGATCAGCGACGGCGCGCAGCGGCTCGCGCGCGCGATCGCCGCAATGCTGTTCGACGCCGACCGCGATACGCACTACGCGGCGCTGCAAGCCTTCGACACCGCGGAACTCGCGGGAGACGAATGGGACGACGCCGATGCCACTGCCGGCACGGTGGCCGCCGACAACGCTGCCCTCTAATGGACCCACATCTGATGTCTTCATCCGCTGATTCCCTATCGGCCACCATGGCCGATGACTTCGTCGCGCAACTCGCGGGATTGGCGCCCGACGGCGCGACCGCGGCTCTGCGCGCGTTTCGCGGCGACGCGACGCGTTATACGCAAGGCAGCCACGACGCGCTCTTCTCGACCGATGTCGCCGATCTGACGTTTCGCGAACGCCTCTTTGCGGCGTGGTATGCGGCGCTGTTGTCGAATTCGGAGCAGACGGCACTCGCATATCGCGAGCGTCTGCTGACACTGGCGGCCGCGGCTGACGCGCAAACTGAAACCACGAGGTCGCTTCTCGATGCAATCGCCGCGCAGCGCGCGGTTCCCGCCGCGTCGATGGCAACGACGGACCAGCGGCTCGTCGCGATCCTGCGTCACACGGAAGCCTTGACGCTGCGTCCCGCCGCGACCGGAAAGCCGGCGCTCGCAACACTGCAGGCTGCCGGCCTCACGACGCGCGCCATCGTCGCGCTATCGCAGCTCGTCGCGTTCGTCACGTACCAGGTGCGGGTCGTCGCCGCGTTGCGCGCATTGGAGGCACGAGCATGAGTTCCGATCACGGCTTTACGACGCAGACCCTCGGCTGGTCCGCATGGCTCGATACAGTCGCGCTCGAACAGGCATCCCCCGAGCAGACCGCGGTACTCGAAGCGAGCCACCCGCAAGCGAAGACTTCCGATTACTACCTGTTGCTGGTCCACCAAGCGGAAATCCTGCGGCAACGATCAGGCGCGTTCAACAGCATCATGTATGCGCCGGGCGGATTGTCGCGAGCGGAGCGCGAGCTCGCGAGCACGGTGGTCTCGCGTGTGAACGGATGCGTGTATTGCGCGTCGGTGCATGCGCAGCGTTTCCAGCAACTCGCGAAGCGCGAGGACGTCATCCAGCAGATCTTCGCCGCGCCTGAAACGGCGGGTACGACCGAACGCGAGCGCGCCATCGTGCGATACGCGATCGATCTCACGTTGCAGCCGCAGGCGCTCACGCCGGAATCGCTCGATGCGCTTCGCCGCGCGGGGCTCGACGATGCGCAGATTCTCGATCTCAGCCACACGATTGCGATCTTTGCCTGGGCCAACCGCTTGATGCTGACGCTGGGCGAACCGGTGTTTCCGGCTTGACCGGGACCGCCGCGTCGACTTCGCAGTAGTGCGGTCCCCAGCGAATGAATATGACAATCGCTTCGTTGCCGCACGATGCGATGCGTTAGAGACTTGCAGTCCCACTCACTACGAGAGAATCCGTCATGTATGCCTCGCGTTTCTCCGCGCTGCACCGGCGACTTTTCACGCTCGCCGGCGCGGTAATCGTTTTCTCGCTTTCCGCCGTTTCTTCTGCGGCGCCTGCCAGCGGCGAGCCGGTTTTCTTCGGCGTCAGCGGACCGCTGACGGGTCCGAACGCGCAATACGGCGCACAGTGGAAAGCCGGCTTCGACCTCGCGCTCGATGAAATCAACCACGACGGCGGCATTGACGGCCATCCGCTGCAGTACGTGTTCGAAGACAGCCAGAGCGATCCGCGCCAGGCGGTCGCGATTGCACAGAAGTTCGTCGACGACAAGCGCATCCTGATCGAACTCGGCGACTTTTCGAGCCCCGCTTCGATGGCGGCCTCGCCGATCTATCAACGCGCGGGCCTCGTCCAGTTGGGCTTTACCAACTCGCACCCGGACTTCACGAAAGGCGGCGACTTCATCTGGAGTCCGTCGGTCAGCCAGGCGGATGCGCAACCGCTGCTCGCGGATCTGGCCGTCAAGCAGGGCTTCAGGCGAGTCGCCGTGCTGTTCCAGAACACCGACTGGGGCCGCGCGAGCAAGGACGTGTTCGTGAAGGCAGCAGCCGCACGGGGGGCGCAGGTAATCGCGACCGAAGGTTACCAGCCCACCGATAAGGACTTTCGCGCGACGCTGCTGCGCGTGCGCGATACCAAGCCTGACGCGCTCGTGCTGATTTCGTACTACTCGGACGGCGCGCAGATCGTGCGTCAGGCCCGCACGGGCGGCATCACGCTGCCGATCGTCGCGGCGAGTTCGGTGTACTCGCCGAAATTCATGGAACTCGGCGGCGATGCCGTAAACGGCGTGACCACCAACACGAGCTTTTTCCCCGGTGACCGGAGCCCCGAAGTCCAGCGCTTTGTTCGCGACTTCCAGGCGAAATATCATCACGAGCCCGACGCGTTCAATGCGTTCGCCTACGACGCCACGATCATTGCCGCTTACGCGTTGCGCACCGGCGGACTCGATCGCCATGGCGTGCGTGATGCGCTCGCGAAGTTGCATGACGTGCCGAGCGTCGTCTTCGGCAAGGCGACGTTCGATCCGGCGAATCGACGCGTGATCGGTGTAAAAAGCGTCAATCTCGTCGTCGAGAATGGGCAGTGGGCGCTGCTTGGCAGCAAACCCGCACTGGCGGCCAGGTAGCGGCAGGCACATTCGCGCGGGCCGCCCGCCGATGCGGCCCCGCGCGATTCGCCTTATGCGGCAAAGAACCGGTTCGCAGGTCGTGGCAGCCCAAGATTCTCGCGCAGGGTCTTGCCTTCGTACTCGCGCCGGAACAGCCCCCGCTTCTGCAACTCGGGAATGACTTTGTCGACGAAGTCGTCGAGGCCGGCCGGAAGATGCGAGAACATCACGTTGAACCCGTCCGAGCCCTCTTCCAGCAACCACTGCTCCATCTGATCTGCAATCATCCGGGCGGTGCCGATCATCTCCAGCCCGGAGTATCCGCCGATGCGCTGCGCGAGCTGACGGATTGTCAATCCATCGCGCTGCGCCCATTCCACGACTCGTTGCCGCGCGGTACGGCTTGCGTTGGTCTCGGGAATTTCCGGCAACGGGCCGTCCGGATCGAGACCGGATACATCATGCCCCAACGCGATCGACAACGAAGCGATGCCGCTCTCGTAGTGGACGAATGTATCGAGCCGCTCACGCGTTTCGCGCGCCTCTTCGAGCGTATCGCCCACCACGACGAAAGCCGCCGGCAAAATCTTCATGTGATCGCGCGAGCGGCCGAGTTTCTCCATGCGGCTTTTTACGTCGGCGTAGAAACGCTTCCCGTCGGCCAGCGTGGTTTGCGCGGTGAACACGACTTCGGCCGTTTCCGCGGCAATCTGCCGTCCCGCCTCCGATGAGCCCGCCTGCACGATCACGGGCCAGCCCTGAATCGGCCGGGCGATATTCAACGGACCGCGCACCGAGAAGTTCGCGCTTTTGTAGTTCAGCACGTGCAGCTTTTGCGGGTCGAAGAATGTTCCGCTCGCCGTGTCGCGGATAAAAGCGTCGTCGGCCCAGCTATCCCACAGACCTGTGACCACGTCGAAGAACTCGCGGGCGCGCCGGTAGCGCTCGTCGTGTTCGACGTGCTCGTCGAGGCCGAAATTGAGCGCCGCGTCTGGATTCGATGTCGTCACGAGATTCCATCCAGCGCGGCCACCGCTGATATGGTCGAGCGAGGCGAACCGCCTTGCAACGTGGTACGGCGCGTCGAAGGTCGTGGACGCGGTCGCGACGAGACCCAGCCGCTCGGTGACCGCCGCGAGCGCGGGCAGCAGCGTGAGCGGCTCGAACGAGGTGACCGTGTGGCTGTGCCTGAGGGCGTCGAGCGGCATGTTGAGCACCGCGAGGTGGTCGGCCATGAAGAACGCATCGAAGCGGCCACGCTCGAGCGTCTGCGCAAAACGCTTCAGATGCCCAAAATTGAAGTTGGCATCAGGATAGGCGCCAGGATAGCGCCATGCACCGGTGTGGATCGTCGTGGGGCGCATGAAGGCGCCGAGGCGAAGCTGACGTGACATGAATCGACCTCAATCGGGAACAGGTCGCGCCAGTGTAATGCGGCCGCGCTGACGCTGCCTGGCGGCAACTCGATTTCAATTTGCAGACCGACAGCAGCGACGGTCAAAGTCCGCCGTATGCAGGCGCTTTATGCCTGATGCGCTGCGTACGGACGAATCGATTTCCTTCCTCGAGTGCTTTTCATATGCGCAAACATTGGTTGGATTTGCGCTGGCGCCGACTTACCTTCCTGAATCTGGCGCCGTGGAGCGCATTGTCAACAGCTACCCATCAGGAAGGAAATAACAGATGAGCCTACGTCCTTTACATGATCGAGTGATCGTCAAGCGTCTCGGTCAGGAGACCCGCACCGCGTCTGGCATCGTGATCCCCGACAGCGCCGCGGAAAAGCCCGACCAGGGCGAGATCCTCGCTGTCGGTCCCGGCCGCCGCGGTGACGATGGCAAGCGTGTCGAACCGGACCTGCAGGTCGGCGATCGCGTGCTGTTCGGCAAGTACTCAGGCCAGGCGGTAAAGGTCGACGGCGACGAACTGCTGGTGCTGCGCGAGGAAGATATCGTCGCAGTCGTTCAAATTTGAGGAGAAAGCAAACATGGCAGCCAAAGAAGTCGCTTTCAGCGACAACGCGCGTTCCAAACTGGTTGAAGGCGTCAACCTGCTCGCCAATGCGGTGAAAGTGACGCTCGGGCCGAAGGGCCGCAACGTCGTGCTCGAACGCAGTTTCGGCAGCCCGGTCGTGACGAAGGACGGCGTGTCCGTCGCGAAGGAAATCGAGCTGGCCGACAAGGTGCAAAACATCGGCGCGCAGCTCGTCAAGGAAGTCGCGTCCAAGACCAGCGACGCCGCGGGCGACGGCACGACCACCGCGACCGTGCTCGCACAGGCGATCGTGCGCGAAGGCCAGAAATACGTCGCGGCGGGCCTCAACCCTCTCGATCTGAAGCGCGGCATCGACAAGGCCGTCGCCGCGGCCGTCGACGAACTGAAGAAGATCAGCAAGCCCACGACCACCAGCAAGGAGATCGCCCAGGTTGCGACGATCTCGGCGAACGGTGAAGAATCGATCGGCCAGCGCATCGCCGAAGCGATCGACCGGGTCGGCAAGGAAGGCGTGATCACCGTCGAAGACGGCAAGTCGCTCGCGGACGAACTCGACGTCGTGGAAGGCCTGCAGTTCGACCGAGGGTATCTGTCGCCCTACTTCATCAACAACCAGGACCGGCAGCTCGCCGCACTCGAACAACCATTCGTGCTTCTGCACGACAAGAAGATCGCGAACATTCGCGATCTGCTGCCGATACTGGAACAGGTCGCAAAGTCCGGCCGGCCGCTTCTGATCATCGCGGAAGACGTCGAAGGCGAAGCACTCGCGACGCTCGTCGTGAACAATATTCGCGGCATTCTGAAGACAGTCGCGGTGAAGGCGCCAGGCTTCGGCGATCGGCGCAAGGCGCTGCTCGAAGACATCGCGATCCTCACCGGCGGCCAGGTCATTGCGGAGGAAACGGGTTTGACGCTCGAGAAAGCGACGCTCGCCGAACTCGGCGAGGCCGCGCGCATCGAGGTCGGCAAAGAAAACACCACGGTTATCGATGGCGCCGGAGAGAAGGCCAGCATCGAAGCTCGCGTCAAGCAGATTCGCGCGCAGATCGCGGAAGCAACCTCGGATTACGACCGTGAAAAGCTGCAGGAACGCGTAGCGAAGCTCGCGGGCGGAGTCGCCGTCATCAAGGTGGGCGGCGCGACGGAAATCGAGGTGAAGGAGAAAAAAGACCGCGTCGATGATGCGTTGCACGCGACACGCGCCGCTGTCGAAGAAGGCATCGTTCCGGGCGGCGGTGTCGCGCTGATTCGCGTGAAGCAGGCGATCGCCGCACTTCAGGGCGCGAACGCGGATCAGAACGCCGGCATCAACATCGTGCGTCGCGCGCTCGAAGAACCGTTGCGTCAGATCGTCGCCAATGCGGGCGAGGAACCGAGCGTGATCGTCGCCAGGGTGGCCGAAGGCAGCGGCAATTACGGCTACAACGCCGCCACGGGCGAATACGGCGACCTCGTCGAAACCGGCGTGGTCGATCCGACGAAAGTCACGCGTACGGCCCTGCAGAATGCCGCCTCCGTGGCGAGCCTGCTGTTGACGACCGACGCCACCGTGCACGAAGCGCCGAAAGATGCGGCACCGGCTGCGTCGCCGGCGGGACCTGGAGCCGGCGGTCCCGGCTTCGACTACTAATCGAACTGCTCGAGCCTGCTGACGCCGTGAGGCGTCGGCGCAACGCGCCGCGCATCGCGACCGTCGATGCGCGGCGCGTTGTTTTGAGGGGGCAGGCCGCAATCGCTTCGTGTGCCCTGCCCCGATCCTGATTCAATCCGTCACGGCTTCACGCTGGTAGCGCGACACCGGCTGTCGCAAGCCGAGATGCTCGCGCAACGTGCGGCCTTCGTATTCGTGGCGAAACAGGCCTCTGCGCCGCAATTCCGGCAGCACGAGCCGGATGAAGTCGTCGAGACTGTTGGGAAGCAACGCCGGCATCACGTTGTAGCCGTCTGCGCCGTAGTTGACGAAACGTTCCTCGAGCGCATCAGCTATCTGCTGCGGCGTGCCGACCAGTTGCCAGTGCCCGCGTGCGCCAGCCACGCGCAGATAAAGCTCGCGGATAGTCAGGTTCTCGCGCCGCGCCAGTTCGAGGGTCAGCGACTGGCGGCTCTTGCTCGCGTTGGTTTCGGGTAGTTCGGGGATCGGCCCGTCGAGCGGATAGCCCGACAGATCGAAGCCGCCGCTCAGCGTGGACACCAGCGCAAGACCGACCGCGGGGTCGATCAGTGCCTGCAGCGCATCGAACTTTTCGCGCGCCTCGCGCTCGGTCTCGCCGACGATTGGCATCACGCCCGGCATGATCTTCAGGTCGTCGGGCTCGCGACCGTATTGCGCGAGGCGGCCCTTGACGTCCGCGTAGAACGCGACCGCGTCTTCGAGCGTCTGTTGCGCGGTAAATATGACTTCCGCGGTGCGTGCCGCGAGCGCCTTGCCCGCTTCCGACGACCCGGCCTGCACGACGACGGGCCGACCCTGCGGCGAGCGTTCGACGTTCAGCGGTCCGCGCACGTTGAAGAACTCGCCGCGATGATCGAGCACATGGCGTTTCGCGGGATCGAAGTAGCGTCCCGCTGTCTTGTCGCGCACGAACGCGTCGTCGTCCCAGCTGTCCCACAGTCCGGCGACCACTTCCGCGAATTCGACGGCGCGCTCGTAGCGCCGCGCATGCGCGAGATGTTCGTCGAAGCCGAAGTTCTTCGCCTCGTGCGCGCTCGACGACGTGACCAGATTCCATCCTGCGCGCCCCGCGCTGATGTGATCGAGCGACGCAAACTTGCGCGCGATGTGATACGGCTCGTTGAAGGTCGTCGAAGCGGTGCCGACGAGGCCGATACGTTCGGTCAACCCGGCCAGTGCCGAGAGCAGCGTGATCGGCTCGAACTGGGCCACATAGCTATGCGCGGTGCGACTCAGGAAATCAACATTGTCGCCGCGCGTGCCCGAGCCGTCGGCGAGAAAAATCAGATCGAACTTCGCGGCTTCCGCTGCCTGGGCAAGCTGCACGTAGTGGCGAAGGTCGCGGCCGGCATCCGCGCGCGCGTCAGGATGACGCCACGCGGCGATGTGATGCCCGGTCGGATAGAGAAACGCGCCGAGGCGCAGATGTCCTTTGCGTTGGCTCATGATCTGTGCGAGTCGTTGATCTGGCGGTAAGGTGGCGCAGCCTATGCGCTGTCGCGCCAGCGTTGCGGGTTCGGTGGACGGTCCAGTCCGAGGTGCTCGCGCAGCGTCGTGCCCTCGTATTCGCTACGAAAGATGCCGCGCTGCTGCAGGATCGGCACGACCCCATCGACGAAATCTCGTAACCCGCCGGGCAGCGCATCGGGCATCAGGTTGAAGCCGTCGGCCGCGCCGCCGTCGAACCAGAGCTCGATGTCGTCCGCGATCTGCTCTGGCGTGCCGACGATCACCCGGTGACCGGTGCCGCCCGCCAGCGCACGGATCAGCTCTCGTACGGTGTGGCCATGACGGCGCGCCTCGGCGAGCGTCGCGTGAAAGAACGTGTGGTTTCCATTGCCGCCGCCGGGCAGCGCGAGATCGCCGGGCAACGGCGCGTCGAGCGTCAGACGCTCTACGTCGATGCCCAGCGTACCCGCGAGGCGGTTCAGGCTGTAGCGCCACGGAATCTGCTCGACGAGTTCATCGCGCCGGCGCAATGCTTCGCTGTGAGTCGCGCCGATGATCGTCGTCAGACCGGCGAGCACCTTGACGGGCGGGCGGCCATGGGCGGCTGCCCGCTCGTTCAGATCGCGCCGGTAAGCCGCCGATTCCTCGAATGATTGCGACGCGGAAAAGACCGCTTCTGCATGACGGGCTGCCAGCTCCCGGCCATCTGCCGACGCCCCCGCCTGCACCACCACAGGATGCCCTTGTGGGGAGCGCGGCAGGTTCAGCGGCCCTTGTACGTCGAAGTAGCGGCCGCGATGCGTGATCGCATGCACTTTTGCAACGTCGACGAAACGGCCGCCGGCTTTGTCGCCGACGAACGCGTCGTCCTCCCAGCTATCCCATAGCGCCTTGACCACTTCGGTGAATTCGGCGGCCCGCTCGTAGCGTTGCGCATGGTTCGGTACCGCGTCGCGGCCGAAATTGCGCGCCGATGGCAGGTCGGCGGTGGTCACGACGTTCCAGCCGGCGCGGCCGTTGCTGACGTGATCGAGCGTCGCAAAGCGCCGGGCGATGTTGTACGGCTCGTTGTAGCTGGTCGACGCAGTGCCGATCACTCCGATGTGCGTCGTCGCCGCCGCGATGCTGGCGAGCAGTACCGTCGGTTCAAGCGCGGTGATCGGGCGGAAGTCGATCTGGTCGACGATCGCTGCATTGTCGGCGAGGAATACCGCGTCGAGCTTGCCCGCCTCGGCGATCCGCGCGACGCGAACGTAGTGATCCGCATCGACGAACGCGCGTGGCTCGGCCTCGTCAAGCCGCCATGCCGAGGGCACGAAACCCGAGTGCAGAATGTTGACGTTCAGATGCAGGCGGCGCCGCGCGGCGCGTGCCGGAAGACGACTCATCGGCGATGACCTCGCGTTGGATCAGTGGACTTTCGGAAAACCGTGCCGCTCGGCGAGCAGGTCGAGGATGCGGCGCGGGTCGGTGACGAAGCGCCGCTCCCCGAGCGAGTCCGCATCGGCGGGCGCGGGCTGTTCGTCGCCGAACACGAGCGCGGGCAGCCCCTGATGCGCTTCATCGAGCGCTTCGATCACGGCCTTGCGAGGCCGCTCGAATGGCACGCGCAGCACGTCGAGCCGTCCTACGCGCGCGGGGTCGCTCGCAAGCAGCCCTTCGATCGGGGCGCCATGCGGACAGATAAAGCGTTCGCCGGGATGATGCGGGTCGGTGAATCCCGGTTCGAGCAGGATCAGAAGGTCTCGGCTCATTGCGCAGGTTTCCTCAAAAAATGTGCAACCAGACTGGTTGGCAGGCTGGCGACGCTATCTCGCCACCAGGAGAATCGCGGATTGATATGCCCCACTCGGCGTTGGCTAGAACACACGTCCTTCCGTCAGATGCGTCGTCACGCCGTTCAGCTCGTAATCGCCGATCACGCGAGCCTTATGCAACAGCGGGTTGTGGTTGAAGATCGTGCGCAGATTGCGCCAGTGCCGGTCGTAGTTGTGCGCGCGCGACGTCGCCGACGCGCCGCCCGCCTCGAACATGCGCTCCGCCGCGTAAAGCGCGAGCTTGCTGACCACCAGCTGAGTGCGTGCAGTCGCGAGTGCGCCCTCCAGCACGAGCTCGGGCGCATCGGCGGCGCCCTCGCGGATTGCCCGCGCCGAGCGGTCGAGCACGCGTGCGTTATCGCGCACGAGCGCATCGATCGTATGGCTGTGTGCGCCCAGATCGCCGATTACCTGCTGGATGAAGGCATCCTCGCGCGCGGAAGGCGCGGGGCTGTGCAACGCGGGACGGCCATGCCGCAACACGTAGTGCTTCGCATCGGCGACGACGTTGCGCACGATGCCTGCCGCCACCGCCACCAGATGCAGTTGCCGCAGCGCTCCGCCATGACGCCCAACAAGCGTGGTCTGCACGCGCGGCGTCACTTCGTCGTCGCGAACCAGCAGGTTGTCGAATTCGAGGCTGCCGCTTGCCGTCATGCGTTGCCCCATGCCGTCCCAGTCGTCTAGCACACGCAAGCCTTCGCGCTTCACCGGCACGATCGCGAGCACCGGGTCGCCGTCCTCGTCCTGCAGGTTCAGGCGCGCGAAGTCGGAGAACGCCGTGCCGGTCGCGTAGTACTTGCGGCCGCTTAGGCGGTAGTGCGCACCGTCGCGGCGCAACTGGGTCGTGATTTCGCCGGGGCGCGAGGTGCCCAGCTCAGTCGAGGCGCCGCCGAAAATCGCGCCATCGGCGATGCGCTGAATCTGGATCTCGTTGAACGCCGTGCGTGGCGACAGCAGTAATGCTTCGACCTGGTCGAAGTGGATGCGTAGCGCGTGCGCGAGATTGCTGTCCGCGGCCGCAAGCGTCGCGATGAGCTCGAACTCGTCTTCGAGCGAACCTCCGAGTCCGCCCCATTCGAGCGGCAGGCGCAGGCGTGCGAGACCGGAGCGGCGGAACAATGCGAAACCGTCGAACGGCAATTCGCGGCGCGCTTCCCGTGACGCGGCGTCTTGCGCAAGGGCATGCGCGAGCGCGGGTAGCGACGCCAGCGCGGTTCTTAGGCGCTCGTGCGCAGCGGTGGTATGTTGATCGGATTCAGCCATTTGTCGTTCCTCATACTGTTCAGGCAGACCGGCATACGTGCGCCGGGCGTCGGATTTCATCGACAGGACAGCGTGCCAGTATAGGGACGCGCATCGGTGCGGATAACAACCGATTTGCGCTTACGTTATTCGCGTGTCTGCAATGAAAATGCCGCGACCTCGATGTGCGGCGCACATTGCGAGAATTTGCGCGAGCACGGTGCGCAACCGCAGACATAGCGACGGCCGTGTTTGTCCGAACGGCCCAGGGCACGCTAAAGCAACAGGCGAGCCGTGCTGCGAACGCGGCGCGCTTCAAAGCTCAGAAATGCTTGCGATGTGAGCGATTGCGATAGCGCGGGTGCCCAGGGAGAATGCGCAAAGCCGTCGCGCCCGCTTGTCGTATCGCGGGCGGCCGCCAAAGAGATGTCACCCGAGTGTCGTCGGGTGACGTTAGGACGAAGGTCGGGAGGCCGCATTGGCGCTTCGCGAGGCGCGAAGCGAGCGGCGCTTGCGTCCCATAGCCGCTAGCGAACCGCTTTACGGCTGAATATACAGATCGGCGAAACTGCCACGAATCCCTTCACCCGTCGGCGCGTAGTCCTTCACTTTCTTCGCAACGATCGTGATATTGGGATTTGCACCGAACTCGATCGATGGGATGTCGTCATGAACGAGTTGCTGGAACTGTATGAATAGCTGCCGGCGCTTTGCATCGTCCGTTTCCACCGATGCTGCTTCCAGAAGTCGATCGACTTCCGGACTGGAGTAATGCGCGGCATTCGAGAACGGCAGCCCGACCTTGAAGTTCTTCGACCAGAACACCCGCTGCACGCCAACCGTCGGGTCGAATGCATTCGACAGTGCTTCGAGCGTGATGTCGAAGGCACGATCGGTGTAGGCCTTCTTCACGTAGGTCGCGAAATCGTAGCTTTCGACCTCGCCGTCAATGCCGATTCGCGCGAGCGATTGCCGCACGAAATCGGCGGCACGCGGGTCCTGGAACGGGTTGAAGAGCAGGCGCAGTTTGAAGCGCTTGCCGTCCGGTCCACGTTTCAATCCGGCGGCGTCGAGCGCCGCATTGGCCTGGGCCACATCGTAGGGGAAGTAGTGAATATCGGCGTCGTGGTACTTCGTATTCGCCGCGCCGATTGCGGCCGCGGACACCTGGCCATAGCCATACCAGACGACCCGGTTCAATGCATTGACGTCGACCGCTTGCGAAATCGCCTTGCGTACCGCCCTGTCCTTAAGAACCGGCGTGTCCAGATTGAAGATCAGCTGCTGGTGGTTGCTGACGTACGGCCAGTTGGTCGTATCCACGGTGAAGTTCGGCAGCGTCGCGAAGCGCTTCACATCCGACAGCGGAATCGCCTGGTCCCCGAGGTTGGCCGCGCCGGATTCGAGCGCCGCCGCACGAGCGGCAGCATCGGGCAGGAAGCGCACGAGGATCTTGTCGATGTACGGCTTCGGTTTATCCCAGTAGTCCGGATTGCGTTCGAGAAGAATATAGCTGCCATGCACGAACGACTTGTAGATGAACGGGCCCGTGCCGACCGGAGCGCTGTTGTATGGGCTCGAAACGATGTCCGTGCCTTCGTACAGATGTTTCGGGATGATCGGCGATTCGGTGCCCGCTAGCGCGGTCAGCAGGAACGGCGCCGGCTTCGACAATTCAATCACCGCGGTGTAGGGGTCCGGGGTCTTTACGTCGGTCACGTTCGCGAACGTGCTTCGGCCCCGCGGATGCACCTGCTTGAGCGTGAGAATCGAGAACGCAACGTCGGCGGACGTGAAGGGTTTCCCGTCGTGCCACTTCACGCCGCGGCGAAGCGTGAAGCGATACTCGAGCCCGTCTTTACCGACCGACCATGCGGTCGCCAGCAGCGGTTGCGGATTCAGATTCTTATCGTAGGTCAGCAGCCCCTCAACCACCTTGGGACCGATCTCCGCGTTGCCGCCGGCAGTGGTCGTCAAGGGGACGATCGACGCCGGCTCCGGGGTGACGAGCCATGTCAGCGTGCCACCGTGGTTGGGCTCGGCCTGCGCGGCAAGCATGCCGGCGCACATCGTCGTCGAACTGATCAATACCCCGAAAGCGTATCCGTACCACCTGTTTCGCATGCTCATAGTTAACCTGTTTTATTGTAAGAGTCATGGATACTAAGGCGCTTTGAACGGCTCGAAAAACAAGCAAAAGTGATTTGCTTTGCATCGCCGTTTCAGATCTCTGCCGCCTGTCTGCCTTTAGGTCCCTGCTTTACCTCGAAACTCAGCCGAGCAATCGATCGTCGACGTGGTGCTTCGGGTGGCCGAAGAAAGAGAGGCGCGTGAAACGCCACTCAGTGCCTTCCGGGTAGGCGGTCTGGTCGTATCCGTTCAGACACGTCGCGACATCCTTCACGTTGCGGATGCCGTAGAACGACTTGAGCTGATGCAGTCGCTGCGAGACCGGCGGCCTGACGCCTCACAGTCTGATTCGCAATTGGAGAACAGAAGGCACTTAAGAAAAGTCGGAGTTCATTGGGCGCTATTAACACTACCTTCAGTCAGATTCGCAGACCCCAATCCAGCCCCCGCTTTTGGCACAGTCCCGTTTCTTCACGCGTATGCCCTTGATTAACAACAGTGTCTAGCGGCGGCTATTGCCCACACACGGGGTTGGCGGTCACGGTGTCCGAAATCGGCGTCATAGTGGGCGGAACATAATAGATATAGGCACTGGCGACGCAGGCCGGCTGCCCGTCGGTTGTAACGGAACACGTGTTTCGGATGCTATTGCCGGACGCATCGGTTGCCGTGAATGCAGGGTCCGGAACCAGGTTGTCATAAGGCTGCAGTTTGTAGTTCTGGCGCAGGTCCCACAGGATGGTGTGCCAGGACTGATAGGTCTGGCTGTGATAGCCGCCGCCGCGCCCCGAACTGCCGCAGCGGGTCCACGCGTACACCTCGCCACGGATATACCCGTTCTCGTCGAATCCCGTGACATAGCTGGTCACATTCACGCCGCCACACGAGACCCCAAGCAGCGTTGGGTATCCTGGCGGCAACGGCAGGGTGGTCGGGAATGCCGGCGGCAACGGCAGGGTGACCTGAGCCTGCACAGCGGCACTCGCCAACAGTCCCAGCAAACCAATCATCTTCATGTCGTGTCTCCCGGCTGGTCGAACTGTCGTGACAGGTGGCTCGAACTGACGCATGGAGCCTCCTCGGGACTTGTGTCCGAGGAACTGACGGTGCTTTGCGGATATCCAATAGGGAATTCGAGAGCCGGTCGTGGCATGTTTACCACCTGTTCTGTCCTTGTTATAGGCGAATTCAGGTAATGCAACGAACAACTTGGCGCGTTGCGCCTAGGGCCGGCGCATTAAAACTGGCGATGGTTGCCGTTGTAACGCAGGCGTCGGACATTGTGTGCAGCGCATGTCCGTGACACCGATATCTACATCGTGAACGATGGACGGGAGCAATCGTCTGTATGATGATTTCCATCTTCCGCTGCAACTGGGCCACTGTCTGTTCAGCGCAAGCCGCCCATGCTGCGCCCATTGAAAGTGGGCAACGAGCCGTTCAGAGGATCGAAGGAGCTTGGCGGCTTCGGCGGCGCGCTCAGCGTGTTCGTGTTCGTGTAGTTACGCACGACCGGCGGCAAATAGAAGAACTGCCAGCCGCCGTAGGTCTTCTGATTTTCGAAGTCCTGATAGAGAAGCGGAAAACCAGCGTGTTTGATCGGCAAGTCGGTGGAACTGCTATACACGCCGTATATACGCGCGCCCTGTTGCATCAAAACCCAATCGTTCTTACCCGTCACCGGATCCGGATAGGCGCGGCGCAAATGATGCAGCGGCGCCGGAAAACGCGAGTCGTCGAGCAGTTCGTCGATCGACGCCGGCAGCGCCCTTCCAGCGCGGTAGTAGCGAAGAATCGCGAGCCGGTACTGATTGCCTACGAACAGCAGTTGCCGCTCCCGTTCGCGCTGCCGCTCAAGCGACCACACGTCGAGCGCGCCCATCAATGCGATCGACATCAGCATCAGCGCAATCAGGAGCGCCAGCAGAACCATTCCATTTTCGCGAGTGACAGGGTGACGTCGGATTGCCCGCGGGCTCACATCGCTCATTGCGCCGCTCCCGCCCGATCTTTCGGCATCCCCTGCGGACTGCTCGCCGGCATGACGTCGTACACACCCGTCTTGCTCTCGTCAGGCGATGCCACCGCCGCCCATTTATCGTCACCGTTGATGGGGTCCACCGGAATTGCGCGCAGATAGTGCCTTGTCACCAGATCGTCGAGCGTGTCCGGGTATTGGCCGTTGTCGCCATAGTATTTGTCGATGGCGTCCCGCATCACTGCCAGGTTCTGTTGACGCACCTGCTCCTTGCCGCGCTCGATACTGTGCATGTAACGGGGCAATGCAACCGTCAGCAACAGACCGATGATCGCCATGACGACCACCAGTTCGATCAATGTGAAGCCTCTGGCTTTACGCGCGCGCACGGTTGTCATGATGCGGCTCACCACTGTTTGTATGGAATGCCGTTGATGCCGACCCGATCGGATTTCGATGTCACGTCGAACACGTCCTTACCGGCGCGCGAATTGCCGGCGGAGCCGTTGTCCGCGTCACCGCCCTCACCTGGATTCGGTGCCTCGCCGAAGGCGCGCACGTTCCACGTGTCCTCGGCCGCAATATCCGCGTCCCCGGTAAAGAACGGATCGCGGGGCACGCGGCGAAGAAACATCAGCAAGCCGCCTTTGGGATCTTTCGCATTCTTCACGCCCGTCACCATCACGGTCAGCGAGGGCGGATAGCCGGATGCATCCGCCTCCCGCTCGATCAGGCCGGTGTCGCTCGCTTCCTTGTAAGCGTCCAGTGCGGTGCGAATCTCACGCAGCGCCGCGCTCAGTTGCTGCTCCTTCTGACGCTGCACGATCAGTTCCGAGAACGGCATGATCGCGAGCGCCAGGATGCCGACAAGCGCCAGCGTAATCACCAGCTCGATCAGCGTGAAACCGCGCTGGCGAGCGCCCGACCGGCCACGCGAAGCCAATGCGTCCGCCTGCGCTTTCATGGCTCAGTAACCACCGTTCTGAATCGGACGCAGCGGGTTGTCGCTCGGCATATCCCCTGGCGGCATCACGACGTTCCCCGGCGGAAACGCGGGCGGCGGAGCCGGCGCTTGAGCGGGTGCAGGAGCGGCCGCGGGGGCCTGAGCCGGAGCCTGAGTGCCTGGCTGTGCCGCATTCGCGTCTGGGGACGCAGCGCTCTCAGCCCCGCTCTGCTCCGCTCCCGGAACCGCCACAGGGCCCGGCGGCGCCGCTGGCACGCTCGGCAGTGTCGAGAAACGGCCACCGTAGGGCGCGGGCGGAGGCGTGGTGCGCGGCGCCGGCGGCAATTGGCCGAACGAACTGGTCGGCGGCACCGTGCCGGAACTCTGCGCAGCGGCTTGGGAATCGCGTGACGCCCCTGTCGTGCCGCCTCCGACACTGCCGGGCGCACGCACCGCGGGGACCGGCACCTGTTGAGCCGCCTCGGCGCCCACCGGATCGAGCCGCAACTGCTCCGCATGCACATTCACGTCGGTCCCCGACCACAGCTCTTGCGTATCGGCGTCGGCGGATTGCTGCGGACGCACGATATGCGGCGTAATCTGCAGCACGATTTCCGTCTTCAAGTGGTCGCCGTTGTGATTCGAGAACAGGCGCCCGAGCACGGGCAACTGTCCAAGCCCCGGCACTTTGTCGGCGGTCACGCGGTCCTCATCCTGAATCAGGCCGCCGAGGATCTGGCTCTCGCCATCGCGCACCCGCAGACTCGTCGACGCACTGCGCGTGCCGATCTGATAGGCGAGCGAAGTGAGCCCCGTTGACGAGTTACTGCTGGAAATCGTCTTGGTGATGTTGCTGACTTCGAGGTTCAGCTTCATGCCCACGTCGCCGTCACGGTAGACCTGCGGCTCGACCTCGAGCTTGATGCCGACATCGAGGTACTGAATGGTCTGTGCATAAGACGGCCCGCTCGTGCTCGGCGTGCTCGAACTCGAAATCACCGGTACCTTGTCGCCGATCAGAATCCGCGCCTTTTCCTTGTTGCGCGCGCGGATGCGCGGACTCGCCAGCAGGTTGGCATCGACGTCGCTGAGCTTGAAGTTCGCTGTGGCCGACAGACCGCTGACGTTATATGCATTGAGCGGCAAATGACGCAACGCGCCCCACGTGTCCACGGTAGACGGCGTCGACATCGTAAATGTATTAGGCCACTCGATACCGAGGTCGGTCAGCCGGTCGTGGGACACCTCCAGAACCTTCACTTCCAGCATCACCTCGGGCTCCGGCAGATCCTGCGCCGCGATCATTTCCTCGGCGACGCGAATGGTATCCGGCGTGCCCCGGATCGTGACGGTATTGGCGCGCTCGTCGACGACGACCTCCTTGATCTTCAACAGGCTTTTCAAAAGCGACTGGACCTGCTTGGCTTCGACGTTCGACAACTGGAATGTGCGCACTTTCAGCTCCTGGTATTCGAGCTGCTTCGCAGCGGTAGCCGGGTAGATGAAAAGCGTGTTCGCGTTGAGCTGTTTCTTGTCGAGCTGGTTCTGCATCAGGATCATGTTGACCGTGTCCTGCAGCGACGCGTTGGTCACGAAGATCGTGGTCTTCAGATCGGCACGCACGTCCCGATCGAAGATCACGTTCAAGCCCGAGGTCCTCGACAACGCTTCAAACACCATCCGCACATTCGCGTCGCGGAACTGCAGCGTCACCGGTGTGCGCATGATCGACGAAGCCGCAATGTCCTCATCTTTCGCCGCACGTTGCTGCTGCCGTTTTTCGTCGATCTCCTTCGCCATCTGCAGCGCCATCGCATTGGTTGGATTCTGGGCCAGCACGCGGTGAATGCGTTCGGAAGCCAACGTATATGAACCTCGCTGCATCATCCGGTCGGCCTCCTGCAGCGAGACCAGATCGCGGCGATCCCGATCGATCGCTGCGCCGATATTGCGCCCTCGTTCGCTGTTCGGATCGAGCCGGCTGGCCGCGTAGAGCTTCTGGATCGCCAGATCGAATTGATAGCTCTGACGCAACTGGTCGGCTTCGTCGAGCAGCGCATTGACCTTATGATCGCGGTCGCGCAGATAGTTGAGCTGCAACTCGGCGTTGGTCGGATCGCTCTCACGGGTCGGCGGATGAATGCAGCCGCTGAAGGCAAGCATGATTGCGATGCTCAGCAACGCGAGCCGCCCCGCGGCCCAATTGACGGTGGGACGCTGGTCGCGAGGCGATCTGGCAGCGGACAGATGTTTCCACGAGCCGCTGTCACCGTGGCGGCTTTCACCCCGGTTGCGTGCGGTTTTCATTTATTGTCCTTCGCTTGCGTGGTTAGTACCTGTCTCTCATTGAGAGGCAGATAAGTCAGCACGACGCCACTCTCCGAAATCGACTCGATGCGATACTGCCCGTCGATGACTTCACCCGGCGAAACGATCAGCAGGCGATCGCCGTTGCTGAGGAAAACCTGGGGTTTTGCGGCTTTGGCGTCGAGTTCGCCGAGATAGGTAAACGGCACGGGCGGCGCGGTGGGCGGCGCAACGGGCTCCGGTGGCGCGGGGGCGACGACCACGGGTGGCGGTGGCGGCAGCCACGACGACGCGGCGAACGGATTGTTCGCGGATTCAAGCGAGAGCGGCGTACGCAGCGCGCGGAGTTTGTCGCGCGCTGTCGCTGCTGATTTCGCTGACCCGGTCGTTTTGACAGGAGTCGGCGAACTTGCTGAAATTGCTGAACTCGCGGCGTTTGTCGCATTCGCCATGCTTGCCGGATTCGCTGCGTTCACTGGGCTCGCCACACTCGCGACATTCGGTGCACTTGCCACGGCCGGCGCAGCAGCCGGCACCGCACCGGCCGCACGCGCCGCCCCGTCGCGATGCAAGGCAACCATCCGCAGCGCAGCCCCGCTGCGAAGCGCGCCTGTCATCGCAGTCACGACCGTCGGCTTGCACAGCACGGCTTTCAGCTCACGCAAAGACATCCCTACCGCAGCGATCGCGCAGACCATCAGCAACACGCGGCCGACGAGATCGGGCTTCATGGCTGCGCTGCCCGATAGACGAGTTCAAAGCGCACCCGCGCATCCAGTACGTTGCCATCTACCGCGGGGCGTTCGACATGGATCTCGCGCAACGCCGCGTTCGGTACGTTATTGAGCACTGACGCCAGAAAACGCCGGATCGCACCATACTGATCCTTGACCGGCAGCAGCATCTGATAGCGCACAAAATGCGCGCTCGAATCGTTGGTCACGAGATACTCGGCCGAGCCGAGCGTCAGGTTGCTGTCGTGCGCCTGGGCGAGGATCGTCGCAATATCGTCGGCGCTCTGCGCGAAACCCGGGAACAGTTCGGGTAACGCATGAAGTGAAACCGCGTCGACAACCGCCGCACGCTCGGCGTCGGCATGACGCGCCCTGGCGGGGTGCGCAAGACGCTCGGAGTCGCGCAGCTCGTGCGAATCGAGGTTTGCGTCGACTCGCATAGCCGCTACGGCGACCACCGCCGCCGCCCCCAGCAGCAATGCGCCGAGCAAGCCCGGCAGTCCGAGCGTGCGCCGCAGCTCGAAACGCCACGTGAGCAACCTGTCCTCCATCTGAGCGCCGTTCATGACTTTCTCCAGACGGCGGTAATCTGAAAGCGCACCGGCGTGCCAGGCACATTGGTTTCGATAACGTGATCGTTGAGCACGGCTTCGCGCAGCAGCACACTGCCCTGCAGATACCGGAGGTACGCGATCATTGCGTCGAAGTTCTTCGCTTCCGCGGTGATACGGATCTGGCTTTGCGCAGGACTCTGATCGATGCCTATCAGCGCGACGTCGTGGTCCGGATAGTCCTCGACGATCGACAGCAGGTCCTGC
This sequence comes from Paraburkholderia sp. BR14320, assembly GCF_040948665.1. Lineage (NCBI taxonomy): Bacteria > Pseudomonadati > Pseudomonadota > Betaproteobacteria > Burkholderiales > Burkholderiaceae > Paraburkholderia > Paraburkholderia sp. BR14320. Next base: position 405,095 of record NZ_JBFPKG010000001.1, on the reverse strand, counting down.
CACGGCACGGTCAACTCGCGCAACACCGCGAGGCTCTGGTTTTCCGCGAGCCGCGTGGCAGGCGTTGGCGGCGTCTTCGCGGAGTGCGATTCTGCAAACAGCCGGTGCCGCTGCGCGTCCTGTTGCGCCTGCGCGCGGTCGCTTTCGTCGTAGGCGTGCCAGAGCCGTTCACCACTCACCAGCAACAACAGGCTGGCGACACACAGCAGCACCATCCCCGCGGGAGCGCCCTGCAAGCGGCGGCGGCCAAAATCGATGTGAAGGCGGGGCATCATCGCGCGGCCTCCATCAAACGATACGCGACCGGCTTGTCCATCGCCGGTTGCGCGACGCTCTGCGTCGCGCAAAAGCGCCCCTCGAATGGCGCAGGATCCAATTCGGCGCCGCACAGACATATTCTGCATTCTTCGCGTTTCCCGCTCGTTCGTCCGGCGAGACGCTCGAACGACTGTTCGGCGCGTGCGGCGATCCGCTCGGCGTCGCTAGCGTCGCCGGGAAAAATACGCTGCGAGTCATAGGCGACCCAACGGTTTTCCTCGAACAGCACAGCCTGCATCAGCGTGTCCGCGACGAACAACAGCAGCGCCGTGCCGGCGCCGGCGGCGGCGTCCTGCACGCGATTGAGCAATTCTGGCAGACATAGCTTGAGAGACCGGACGTCGACGCCCGCCGCCATCCCCACATCGTGGATGCCGTCGTGCAGCGTGCAAGCGATGGCACTCGCGAAGACCGCATGGCCCCCGCGCTGCACCGAAAAGCGCACCTGCACGGACTCGGCCTCGATGCCATACAGATCAGAGAAGTGAGCGAGCACGATCTGGTTGGTTTCGCTTGCGCTCAGTGTGCGGAAGTCGCCGCGCAAGATGGCGTGGCTCGCCCAGAAATCGTCCAGCATGATGTGCGCCCGGCGTTTGACCAATACCGTGCGCGCCGTCTGCCCGGCGTCCGCGGCTAATGCAATGTTCAACGCGTCGAGTACGCCTCTTTCGGTGAAGCACTGCTCATCGGGAATGGCAACGCTCGTGGGTTCCGCAAGCGCTGCGGCATGACGGCGCGCAACCCTCCAGCGCGGCGCCGTCGCCGCCATGACCAGTTCGCGTGTACCGACGCCGATGGCGAGCGGACTATTCAACCATGGTGACACGGTTGATCTCCTCGAGTGTGGTTTCGCCCTGCTTCACGAGCGAGAGCGCGGCCGTGCGCATGGTCTGCATCCCATAGCGCAGTGCGGCTGCCTTGATGTGCCCAAGTGGCGCGCGCTCCGATAACAATTGCCGCAACTCGTCGTTCATGCGCAGCGTTTCCGCGACCGCGCGCCGCCCGCGGTAGCCGCTGCCACGGCAAGCCGCGCAGCCAGCGCCGTGGCGAAAGCGGTAGCTGCCCACGTTGTCCGGATCGATGCCGGAACGGGCCAATGTGTCTCGATCGACCGTGTCGTCCACCACGCAGTCGGCACAGCACTGGCGCAACAACCGCTGCGCAATCACGCCATTCAGGGCCGACACGAAGCTGTACGGATCGACGTCCATGTTCGTGAAGCGGCCTATCACGTCGAACACGTTGTTCGCGTGCACCGTCGTGAACACCTGGTGTCCGGTCAACGCCGCCTGCACGGCGATTTGCGCGGTTTCAGGATCGCGGATTTCACCGACCATGATCTTGTCCGGATCGTGCCGCAGGATCGATCGCAATCCGCGGGCGAACGTCAGTCCCTTCGCTTCATTCACCGGTATCTGCAGGATGTCACCCAGTTGATATTCAACTGGATCCTCGATCGTGACGATCTTTTCCAGGCCGTCGTTGATCTCGGTGAGAATCGCGTACAACGTCGTCGTTTTGCCGCTGCCCGTCGGCCCCGTCACCAGCAGCATTCCGTAGGGCATGGACGCCACCGAGCGCATGAAGCGCGTGTCGTCGCTACGAAATCCCAGCGTTTCGAGTGTCAATCCGCCCGGCGCCTGCGAAAGCTGATAACGGTCGAGAATGCGCAGGACCGCATCTTCGCCGAACTGGTTCGGCATGATCGACACGCGAAAGTCGATTTCGCGGCCCGCGTACACCGCCTTGAAGCGACCGTCCTGCGGCACGCGGCGCTCCGCGATGTCGAGTTCGGAGATGACCTTCACGCGCGACAGCACCTGGTCCGCGACATCGCGTCCCTCGGCACGGCCGACCACGGTCAGCACGCCATCCACCCGGCACTTGATCTTCAGCCCGTTTGCACGGCATTCGAGATGGATGTCGCTCGCCATCATCTTCAACGCGTCGTAGATGGTGGAGTTGAGCAGACGCACCACGGCGCTGTCGTCGCTGCTGATGCCCTGCAACGTCAGCGCGAGCGAAGCGGGATCGGCGGTGTGCTGCACCTCATCGTCGAGGGCGAGCGAATCCATCGCGCGCACGTCTTTTTCGCGCATGGCGAGCCACGCGGTGAGGTCACCGACGCTCGCCAGCGCCCAGCTGTACCGCGAAGTGGGCCGCGCACGCATCCGGTGCTCCATCACGCCGCGCGTGCGGGCGTCGAGCGGATCGGCGATCACGAACAGCAGCGCGCCGTTCTGATCCGGCTCGCGAAAGCACACGCACAGCCGGGTGGTGGCTTCGACGAACGGCAGTACCTCGAAATCCGCTTCCAGCCGGTTCAATTCCTGCATGCCGATCGACTTCATGCGGAATTGCCCGGCGAGCCGAACCACCATTTCGTCGGCGCTTAGCGACGCCTGCACCATCAACTCTTCCAGTGCGCGAATGCCCGAGCCGTGCGTGTCGCTGAGCGTGCGCAGCGCGTCACGCAATTCAACGCCCTGAGATTGCGGTGCCTCGCTGATCGTATCCATGCGTTTCCCCTCGACACGGCCTACTGGATGCTCGACGCAATTTCAAAGATCGGCATGTACATCAACACGACAATCCCTCCGATCACCACGCCGATGAAAATCATCATCGCCGGCTCGATCAGTCGCGAAATCAGATCGATCGTGCGCGACACTTGCGCTTCCTGGAATGCGGCGATTCTGTCGAGAACAGGACCCAGGCCACCGGTCTTCTCAGCGACGGTCAGCAAGCGATAGGTAATCGCGTTGGCGAGACCCGCTTGCTGGAACGCGTCGGAGATCCTCGCGCCATTGCGTACCTGCTGCATGGCACTTTCCACGGCCGTCTGATCGGCCCGGCTCACCAGTCCACTGGCGAGTGTGAAGGCACGCGTGGCGGGAATGCCGCCTTCGACCAGCATCGCTGTAGTGCGAAAAAACTGCGACTGGCGAAACACGCGGAAGTGCAGACCAATCCCCGGCAATGCGAGCAGGCGATCCGCGATCCAGTTGCGCGCCGCGACCCGGCGCAGCGCGACGCCGACCGTCACCGCCACCACGGCGAGGCCCACAGTGATGGCCATTCCGTGGGCATGCACCATGCCGCCCCAGGCCATCAGCAACTGTGAGAGCAGCGGCAGCTCGCGTCCACTATGCTCGAGCAGGGTCGCAAAGCGCGGCACGACGAAACCCAGCAGAAACAGCACGACGGCCGCGCCTACGAGCAGTAGCACGGATGGATAGATCGCGGCCGACACCACGCGGCCGCGCAGTTCGTGAAGCAGCGCACTGTTGCGTGAATAGCGCGTCAGACTGTCGGCAAGACCGCCGGTCTGTTCACTGGCTTTCACGCACGCCACGAGGATAGGGGGAAACACGCGGCTAGCATGCTCGAGCGCCGCGGACAGCGAGTGCCCTTCTTCGAGCTGCCGCAGCAGATCGCCATAGATCTCCGCCGACGCCTCGCGGCGCTCATTGCCGCGTAGCGTGCGCAATGCGTCGATCACGCCGACGCCAGCATCGAGCAATGCCGCGAGTTCGCGCGCGAACAGCTCGACGTTGAATTTCGCGCCCGGCATTGCGCTCCAACCAGACCGGCGCTGACCTCGCGCTTGCGCGCGTACCGACACCACGCGCAATCCCCTTGCGCGCGCGAGCGCTATTGCGGCTGCGGACGAATCGCAGTCGACGCGAAGCGTCTGCACTGAACCGCTGGTATCGAAGCCGCGCAGCAGGTACTTCACGTCGATTCTCCTCGCTGAGAGCCGCACTACCAGGACGTGACGTTCGTGTTCTCACCGGTGCCGCCCACCTTGCCGTCCTTACCAAGCGAGTACAGGTCGTAGTCGCCATGCTCGCCGGGCGAGCGGTAATGGTAGGGGCGACCCCAGGGATCCGGCGGCACCGCTTTCTGCAGATACGGGCCACTCCAGTTCGTTGCGTCCTGAGGTTTGGTCATCAGCGCCTGAAGGCCTTCCTCGGTCGTCGGATAGACGCCCATGTCGAGCCTGTATTGATCGAGCGCCTTGCTCAACGAGTCGATCTGGGCCCGCGCGATCTTGGTGTTCGACTTGCCAACCTGTTCGAAATAGCGCGGCGCGACCAGCCCCGCGAGCAAGCCGATGATGACCATGACCACGAGCAGTTCGAGCAGCGTGAAACCGCCGTTGCGCCGACGTGCATCGCCAATGCCTGGAGGGAACGTCACGCTGCTGCGCATGGCGGCCCTGATCGGGAAAGATTCGTTGCGCACGGTGCCCCCTTTCTGTCGACCCACCGGCCCGATAACACCAGAGCCGTTTTACTCATTCTTGTTCAGGTGGACAGCGGCAAGAAGTAGGGAGACCAGACCAAAGGGATGGGTAAAGACCCTCCAGTTCCCGCGTCGTTCACAGGAAGCGATCGAGCGCGCGCGCCGGTTTCGACAACGGCAGCACACCCATGTCGAGCGCGATCAGCACGAGGCCGGTGATGTTCGTCACGTCGAGCTTGCGCATCAGGCTCGCGCGGTGCTTTTCGATGGTCTTCGGGCTGAGTTGCAGATACTCGCCGACCTGCCGATTGGTGCAGCCTTCCGCGACAAGCCTCAGCACCGCGCGTTCGCGAGCGGTCAAGGTGTGCCATAGCTGCGCATGGCGCGAAACGCCTGGCAGCGGATCGCACGATACGCCGTTCCCGGCATGCTGTTCGAACGCGGGGTTGCGTTTGCCCTCCATCACGAGGCGCATTTCGCCGACGAGTTCTTCGAACGAGGCGTCCTTGATCACGTAGCCATCGGCGCCCGCCGCGAACGCCTCCTGCACGTGTTCGTCGCTGCTGTGGATCGTCAGCGCGATGATCCGCACCTGCGGGATCCGATACTTGATCACGGTAATGGCCTCGATGCCGCTCATGCCTGGCATCGAGAGATCCATCAGGATCAGATCGGGCCGGATGGCCCAGGCGAGACTGCACGCCTTGATACCGTCGGTCGCCTCGCCCGCGACGGTGTAGTCAGGCAGGGAGGACACCATCGTACGGAGACCGCCGCGCAACAGATGCTGATCCTCGGCGATGAGTACGTGATAAGTCGTCGCCACTTTGCTCGCTCCTGGCGGCCCGCCATGACTAGTTCGAGGCGACGACGTCGTGGTAAGCACTCAGCAGTTCGGCCGGCGTTGCGAGACCGTCCAGACGCAGCCACGGCTCGCCGGGTGCCGCGCGGAAAAAGACTACGGCGGTGTGATTCATCTTGTCGCCACGATAGACGTTGAACGCGCGTTGAGCCGCGATACTAGCCTCGACGGTGCCGGTGTAGTGCTGCCACTCGGGGCCGGCATCGAAGCGGGCGGCGTAGGCCTTCAGGCGGGCTGTCGTGTCCTCTTCGGGATCGATCGAGATCGACACAAGATGAACCTTGTCACGGTCGGCGCCGAGCCTCGCTTGCAATTCCTCGAAGGTTTGACTGACCATTGGGCATATCGTCGTGCAACTCGTGTAGATGAACGTCAGGATGACCGGACGGCCGTCGTTCAGCTCGTCGGGGAGCGAAACAGCTTTGCCGTCGTCGCGAACCAGCGTCACCGCGGGCAGTGTGTATTGCACAGTCGAGCGCACCGTGCCCGTGGTCATGTCATGGTGGTGATGCATGTGCATCGCGGTGTCGTGGGCCATCTCATGGGCCATCTGCCCGGCAGGCGCCGGCTGCATGTCCGTCGCCTGATGATGTTGCACCTCGATCGCGGCGCCATCGGCGACGTCTTCGGCAGTCGCGGCCACCGCGCCGACGCCTGTCAGCCCCGCGCCGGTCAGCACGAGCGCGCCAATCATCCATGTGCGGTTCGTCTTCATGGGGTCTCCTGAGACAATGGAATGGCAATAGCGCGATAAGAAGCACAGCGACGCGCCCGGCCGTTCAATTCAGTCTCATGAAATCGCCCGCGCACGTCATTGGATAAAGTCCCCCAAAACGCGGTAGGGTACGTCTACCAGCGGTAACATCCACCCCGCATAAAGCGGAGTGTCCCCCGCGTGACGTGCGTAGTTGTCCCGTTGGCAGAGCGACGTGCGCGGACCTACAATTCATAACCAATGCTTAAGGTTTCCTTAAGCAAACTCGCTGGGGAGATCCCATGCAGGCACCTCCGCCCGCTGCACGGCAACTGAGGTTGCGCGACCTTGTCGATGCGATGCGCAAGCTTGGGATCGCGGCGCGACTCGACGAAACGCGACTGGACAACGTCACTGACGCGCGCGGCGCCGCGCTTGCGATCCTGTCGGCGCATGGCGCGTTCCTGTCGGTGAACCGCAGCGCCGCAGCGTTGCTCGGATACGCGAACGGCGAACTCGTCGGCCGCTCGCTGCTTGACATGGCGCCCGAGGGCGAACGCGCATCGCTCGCCGCCCAGCTATCGGTCGATCCCGCTCACGACTTTGCTCCGATCACCACGATGCTGACCTTGCGCAATGGCCGTCCCACCTTGCTGTTACTGCACCGCCAACCGATCGCGTCCGACGAGGCGCAGCAGAGACCGCCCGATGGGCAAGCCGCGCAACTGATGCTCTTCGAGGAACCCCTTGCAGCCGATGCCTCGCTTGCGCCTGGCGTCCATCTCCCCAAAGCGGCGGCCCGCGATCGGCTGAAGTATCTGATGATCGGTCAGCAACGCGAGCGTCAACGCCTCGCCGCCGAACTGCACGACGGTCTAGGCCAGGCGCTCACGCTGATCAAGCTGATGGTCGAGGACTCGCGCATGCGCCTGCGTCACGGACAAGCCGAAGACGCCGCGCAAAAGCTCGACGCCACCGTCCTGCAAATCCGCGAGGCGATCGGCGAGATGCGACAGATATGCGGCGAACTTCGTCCGCTAGCACTCGACCGGCTGGGTCTCGCCGTCGCGTTGAGCACGCTGTGCCGGCGCGTCGAGCGCAGTGCCGAAGGCCTGGCGGTGAACTTCCGCTGCGACGTCGACGACCGCGATGTGCCCGACTACCTGAAGGCGGACATTTTCCGCCTCGCTCAGGAAGCGCTCAATAACATCGTCAAACACGCAGCGGCAACCGAGATCCGGCTCACCCTGCAACGGATCGACACCGGTCTGCTGCTCACCGTTCAGGACAACGGCACCGGCTACGATGCGCGCCCCCTGTCACCTGAGGACATTGGTTCGATGGGCCTCGGCCTCGCCGGCATGCAACACCGTGTCGAATCGCAGGGTGGCTTTCTCTCGATCCACTCTTCCGACGCCATCGGCACACTCGTATCGGCGAGTTGGACGCTTTGACGGACACCGCCGGCTCACCTCCGCGCGCTGCCCTCATCCGGCTGCTGGTCCACTGAGCCTCGACGCTGGCAGTTCCTCGACATCGCCGGGTGCCGCTGGCGGCTCCGGATGCGCAACCGGCGGCTGGACTGGCTTGTCGGAATCGCGTTCCGCGCATTTGGTCGCGAGCGAAGTCAACAGCCCCATGCTGATCGCGACCAGCACGAGTTCCGTCAGATTCTCAATGGCGAGCTTGTGCATCACGCTCGCCCGATACTTCTCGATCGTCTTCGGGCTGAGGTTCAGATACTCTCCGACCTGGCGGTTGGTACGCCCTTCAGCAATCAGCTTCAGCACACTGCGCTCGCGCGCCGTGAGAATGTCCCACGCGTTCTTCGGCGCCACTGCTTCGCGGCCGGTAATGAAAGAGTCGACCATGTAGCCGTACACATCGGCGCTCAGATGCTTTTTTCCCTGCATCACCGCGCGCATCGCAACAATCAGTTCGTCGAACGAAACATCTTTCAGCACATAACCGTCGACGCCCGCACGCAGCGCTTCACGCACGTACTCTTCGTTTTGATGCACGGTGAGCGCCAGGATACGCACGTGAGGCGAACGGCGCTTGATCGCCGCGCTCGCGTCGATGCCGTTCATGCCGCGCATCGACAGATCCATCAGGATCAGATCAGGATTGAGCGCCATGGCGAACTGGCAGGCTTGCTTGCCGTCCGTCGCCTCTCCGACAACAGGAAATTCGCCTTGTGCTGACAGCATCGAGCACAATCCTTTTCGCAGCAGATCATGATCCTCGCTGACCAGGACGCGATATTTGGTATTCACGATCCCCACTCCCTCGTTAGAGCATGGACGGTTGATTCATCAACCGTAAGCGCCTGTGGCAGGACGATTTTCTTCTTTCAAATATTTCTTTCTAATTCCTTGGATATTTCTTTCCAATAAATTAACCTATTCTTACTTTGACTTAACATATTTTTTGACCACATCCGATTGCCCGCGCGGCCTTGCTGTGCAAGGTTCGCGCCATCTGGCTCAGGACCTTTTCCAGAGTCGGGAAGCACGACGCAACCTTTAGTTTGATTAACTAAGTTGGCGAAAAACGTTTCAAAACAGATACGTTCGACGGAAAAACTGATTTTGGTAAAAATAGGAATAAAGTGCGTCCTTCCTGTGTTTCGCGAATGCGAGGTAGTACAAACTACGCCATCCGCCCCCATCGGAACTATTTTCCTTCCCTGAGGCGAATGACAAACAATAGCCAAGCCTGACGGATCTCACGATTCGTTACAGATGTAACATTCCTGCAAATCAGTAAATACCCTCCTCGGCGCACCTCCAAAAGTAGGAGGGTGCCCCATTGCTCAGGTCCTTTTGCGCGACTCACAATGTCGACGCGGAGGGATGTCGAACATGCGCAAGCGCTCTTCTTTGCTGTCGGCGAGTACGCTTCGGGCGGTCACGATGACCCTCGGCATGACATCAACTGGGCTCGCGCATGCGGACATCTTTGGCGCGGTCGACAGCCAAGGTGCGATCGTCCTGACCAATACACCGGGCACGGCGGGACTGCGCGTGATCGTCGCGGGGGACCCGCCGCCCGAGCGAAGTGCGAAACGTACAAACAGCACATTCAGCGCCGTGATCGAAGAAGCAAGCCGCACCTTTCGCGTGGCGCCCGAACTGCTGCGCGCGGTGATCGACGTCGAGTCGCGCTACAACCCGAATGCGGTATCGGACAAAGGTGCCCAAGGTCTCATGCAGTTGATGCCCGACACCGCGCGGCGCTTTTCGGGCGGCAACATGTTCAATCCGCGCGACAACGTGCTGGCAGGCGCGCGCTATCTACGCTTCCTGCTCGATCTCTTCCAGGACGACATGGAACTTGCGCTGGCCGCGTACAACGCGGGCGAGAACGCCGTGATTCGGGCCGGCTATCGCATCCCTTCGATCCCCGAGACGCGTCAGTACGTGCCGCGCGTGCTGGACCGCTACCGGAGTCTGCTGACGGTCAGCGGCTGATGCGCGCCGGCGGCGCTGTCATGCCGCCCTGCCCGGCTGCTAGGGCACGATCCACGCGCCATCGGCAACGACACGCGTGTTCTCGGGTTGCGCAAAGCGAACGAGATAACCGCCCTTCGAGGCAAAGCGCTGACCCGGCGCGAGCGTCAGGCGCGGATAGTAGCCCGTCAGGATCCGATGGTCGAGCATGTCATCGACGCGTTCTACCAGGTAGTCTCTGACGAACGCATCGGCCATGTGACTGAGGGTCTCGGCGAGCAGCCCGCACGCGAGATAGGTATCCGCCTGAACGCGCTCGTCGACGACCTGAATATGCCTGATCGCGAACCAGCCGAACGCGTAATCGACACGCACGCGCCGTCCCTCGGGCAGGTCGACCGGATAGGCGATACGCGCGGCGTCGCGCCACCTTTGCGGCAAGGGTATGCGGTCCAGGCCACCCATCAGTCCCGACACAAAGACCTGAGTCGAAGCGGGCGGCTTGCCTGCGACCGCCGCGATATCAGGTGGCCGCAGCCACAGCACCAGCGCATCTGCTCCACGCGCACCGCGAAGCGCTTCGGCAACGCTATCGCCCGGCGCGAGCCTGTGGCTCGATACGCTCACGCCGTGGTCCTTCAGTGCGCTCGCGAGCGCAAGCGCCGCCGCCTCGCCGCTGTCGCCCGCGCGATACACCTGGCGTACGGTCTTCACCATGCCAGCCGGTGAGCCGCTATTCGCGTCGAGAATACGCTTCGCGATCAGCCCGGCCTCGAGCAGAACGCCCTTCGAGAAATACATCGAGTAAAAGTCCTGGTCGGTCTCGACTGGCACGTCGACGTTGGGAAAGAGGCACGGCACCGCTTCCTGCTCGCAGAAGTCGTGAACGGGCGCCCAGTTCTTGCCGCCGATTCCCGACAACACCGCAAATACGGGTTGCTGCGTCAGATACGCTTTCAACTGCTCGTGCCAGGTCTCGGGTGGGCCGTGCAGTTCCCACACATGCAACTCCCAGCGTCGGTTGACCATGAACATCATCTTGCGCGATGTGCGCAGCGGCGGCGTTGCACCGAGCGGCGAAGCGTTCTTGTCGGCGAAATAGTGTTCCAGCACGTCGAGCATGCCGCGCCGTTTCACCGGATCCGCGTCCGGTGTGATGATCGTCGCGAAGTGCAGCACGGTATCCGTGACGCCCGGCGCCCTGCGCCGGTCGAGCCGCTTCAGATAGCCGATCAACGCCGCCATGTCCGCGTCGTTCAGCGCGAACTGCGGCATCAGATTGCTGAGTGGCTTGCCCTCGGAGTCGACGCCTTCGCGGATCGCACGGGCGATCGTCGCGTCCGTGTACGGCTCGCGATTGGCCCGCATGCCGTCGACGTAGGGTATCTCCAGCTCCTCGGGATTCTGAACCCGCGGGTGGAACAGATACTGCCCGCTGATCGGTGGAATGGTGCTGTTGCCTTCGCGCGCGCCGAGCCCGCTGCGCCGGTGACAATTCATGCATGCGACGGCGGCGCCTTGCATGCGCACGCCGCCATCGTGGCTCGCTTGAACCGCTTCCCCGGAGCCGGCAATGCCGCGCTGGTAGATCGACTCGCCGGCATCGATGGGAGGCGCGCCGCGCGCTAGTTGCACGCCGGCCAGCAGCAGCGCGGCAAGCGCGGCCGCTACCCCAAAGAACCCGGCGCGGCGCATGACTAAGGAACCGGCCGGACCGGCGAGCCGCTCGCCGGCGAGGTGTCGGCGCCGATCGTGACGGAAGCGTGCCGCCCCTGCCAAACAGGTTTGGCGAACGTCAATCTGTCGAGGGGCGGATTGAGCGTGACCTTGTCGATCACCAGCCGGTCTTTTCTATCCGTCCCGATCGGGCCGCTTTCGATGACGAACGGAATCCGCACGCCATCCACGTCCCTGAAGTCGCGATACATCACCTCGACGATCGCGGGCTGGCCCGAAGGACCGCGCGCCTCGCGGTCGGACTTCACATCGAGGAAATTCTGCGCGTCGACCCACACGTGGCGCGTCGCACCGGAGGGCAAGCGCAGCGACAGACGATAGGTATCGCGTCCTTCGACCTTGTCGGTGCCTTCGAGTGCGACGTCGATGCCCTTCGCGGCGTGATCGAGCAACGGGCCGTCGATGACCTGCGCGTCGCGCGCGAACTTCACTTCATCGCTCGTATACGGGCGCACATCCGGACCGCCGCTTCCCGACGGGCGCACTTTCCAGCCTTCCTTGCCGTCGAATACGTGCACGATCATCTGATTGGCCGCCGTGACCTCGAAGCGAGTAAGGTCGGGACGTTTCAACGTGAGCATGAATGGCAGATTCGACGCGGGTGCATTCGGACTGTCCACGTGCCCGACCCACTCCATCGACATGACCTTGCGCCAGGCATCCGCGCCGCCGCGAGCCTCGGCGTTCCTCGCGACGATTTCCTCCGTGCCAAGGCTGTCGTCCGACCTCGCGGCCGGCATCTGCTCCAGCGCGAACGCGGCGGCGATCGCCACAAGCAACCACCACCAAGAAATCCGTTTCATGACCTTCTCCCGGTGTGCTGCCGTCGCTAGCGAGCCGGCACCTTGACCATGACGAGTTGCGGCTTGGCGAACAGCGAATCGTCGGCGGCCTGATTCACCGTCACGTGCTGAATCGTCATCTGATGGGTCTGCTTCACGCCTGCGACTATTGTCTCGAGCGTATGCGGCACGACCAGGCCGTTTTCCGCGTGGTAATCGCGGAAGTAGACGGCGACGTTGTGCATGCGCCCGTCAAGCTTGCGCGGGTCGCCATCCATTTTCAGCTCGAGAAAGTTCGTCGCGTCGATCCACACATGACGCTCGGTGTGATCTTTCGTCGTCAGCATGAGCCTGTAGGCGCGGTGGCCCTCCACGGTATCCATGCCCTGCACCGCGACCTGGCTGCCCTTGCTCGCGTAGTCGATCAGCGGGCCGTCGAGATCGGCGGTGTTCGCGGCCGATTTCGCCTCGGCAGACGTATAAGGCTCGGCGTCATTTCGTCCGAGGAACGGCCGGACTTTCCAGCCTTGCGAACCGTCGTAGACCTGATACGCGGTCTGATTGTCGAAACGAAGTTCAAAGCGGCTCTTGTGCGGCCGCTTCATCGTCATCGTGAACGGCAGCTTGACTGGTTTGGTGCCGCCCACGTCGATCTGTCCTGTCATCGTTATCGTGTTGACGGCGTGCCACGCCTTCAGACCGCCGCGCGCAGCGACGTTGCGCTCCACGATCTGCGCCGCGCTCAGGTCGGCCGCCGACGCCGCGGCCGGCATCAGGGCCGCGGCCAGCAAGGCCGCCATCGGGACCGTCATCGAAAACAACCGCTTCATGGCTCACCCCTCCCTTTCTTCGCGGATCGCTGACGCGATCATTCGACCACCAGTCCATCGATATGAAACGTGCCGATCAGCACGTTGACGCGATCGCCTGCCCTGATCAGGTTGCCTTTGTTGGAGAACACCACCCAGTATTGCTGGCCGACCTCCTGCGGACCGGTCTGGCGAAGCTGGCCGATCGTGTCCATCACCGGCACTTCGAGCAATGCATGACTTCTCTCGCCATACAGATACGGCGTCGAGTTCTTGTCGCCGAGCAACTGCGCGACCGCCGGGTCGGTGACCCGATAGCTGAAGCGCAGCAGATTGCCGGAGGCGGTGCGCCGCACGCTCAGGTTGTCGACGCCATGCATCATTTGATACAGCTGCTGCGCGTGCTGCGGCACTTTCACCGGCATATACGGCGACGCCCCTGCCGAAGTCGCGGCCGCCGGGTTTTGCTGCGCCGCGGCTGCATCCAGCATGGTCGCGGCCAGACAAACTCCCGATAGCAGCGATGCTCTGCGCCACGCCGACGACAACGGGTGTTTCATGGCAAGGCTCCCGTCAGGGTACTTTGCACCTGAGTCGCGTCGTTGATGACGTTCAGCAACTGGTCGAGCCCTGCGGGACCGAACGACAGATTGCTTCCTGTCACCAGCCCAGCGAGACCGGCAAGTCCACCCGTGCGCGGCAACTCGACCGCGCCGATATCGACCCCCCCGTTTTGCGGGCGGGCCGTGCCGAAGAAGTCGTGGTTCGGCGCACCAACCGGCGTGGCTGCGTTGACCGCCGGCGAATTCGACTGGATCGCATAGTTGCCGAGCGGCACGCCGTAGCCGGCGGTGCCCGACGGGATCGTCGCGTTGAACAGCGACAGCGGCCCGTACGACATGTTGATCCAGTTGTTGCCTTCATCCGGCGTGGCCGAGGGCAGCAGGCTGAAGAGCGGATTCGGCAGCACCGTGTCGGCAATCCCCGGAGGCACCGCAAAGCCGTTACCGCCACCTTCAGGCGGCACACGCGAACCGTTGCAGTACTGGCTGACCACGTTCGGATTCGCACCGCTGTTGTGCGCGTTCGGGTAATCGCCGGCATCGGTCAGGATCGAATACTGCGGGGCCAGCGTCACCCCCGACTCGTGAGTCGAGGGCTTCACATCGCCATACGCGCCGATGTCCCAATACATCGCATGCGGATCGCAATACCCGGTCTTCTGGCCCGACTGGTTCAGCGTCGGGTTCAGTGCGACCGTGTTCTGCAGGCCCGGAATGTTCGGATTGAGTCCAGCCACGGTGATATAGAACGAGCGGTTTTGCCAGAACACGTTGTTCGTCAGCACCGGGTTGGAGAACCTCGTGCAGTTCGGCAGGTTGCCAGGACACACCACGTTCGGGCTCGTGAACGCACTGATAAAGTTCGACGTATGCCGCGCGACCTCGAGACCCGACGGTTGGAACGTGGATGTCGTGATCGGGCTGCAGGTCGTTTCGGCGCCCACCGTCGTGCAGTTCGGCGGCCCGACGTTCGCCTGTGCAGCCAGCGCCGTGTTGAACAGCACGCCGGCCGACGAAGTCGAATCGTTCGAGATCACCGTGTTATTGACGAAGCTCACCCGCACCGCGTCCTGCAGCGACACGCCACCACCCGACCAGCCCGCCACGTTGTTCGCGATGATGTTGTTGATCACGCTAACGTCGTGCCACGCGTTGCGGTTGTTCGGACTGCGCTGCACGTCCGTGCCGTTGATGTTCTGCAAGCGCAGACCGCCGCCTTTACCGCTTTCCGCGGTATTGCCGACAATCAAGTTGCCATCGATCACGAGGCCCGGGCCGACGCCGTCGGAAAGCTGCGGCGCGCAGTCGATGTCGACCGTCGAGTTTTCACAGAAGGTGCCGTCCGGCGGCACGCCCTGGGCGATGATGCCGCCGCCGTACGTGGGCAACGTCGGGTTGTTGCTCTGGTTGAAGATCACCCAGTTGTGCGAGATGTCGCCGTTGTAGCTGAAGCCGAAGTGAGCGATGCCGCCGCCGTCGCCGCTGCTGATATTGCCGCACACCCAGTTGTAGTTGAAGTGATAGTTGTCGGCGCCCGAGCAGAACGTCACACCGGCTGCGGACGAAGGCGTCGTCGAGTTGATTTCATCGCCATACGATGCGTTCGCGGTCACCGCGTTGTGGTGCACGTTCACATGGGTGTTGTACGCGAACGGCAACTGCGTGATGCCGTTCGCCGCGATCGTGCCGTCCGGCACTTCGACCTGGCCGATCGTGATGCCGCCCGTGAGCGTTCCGGCGTTGCTCGACACGCGGTTGTTCGACACCTCCGTGTAGTGGTTCCAGCCGTGCAGGAAGATCCCGCCCCCGCCTTGCGAGCTATTCGTGAAGGTCATGCCGTCCACCCGCGACGGATTGCACAGGAAGTTGCTGGGGTACTGAGTGCAATCCGTGTTGCTGCTGGTGAGCGGCGTGCAGATGCCGTTGGCCGTGCAGTTCGGATCTGCCGCGTTGTTCACGTCGCGCACGCCCTTGGCGAGCACCGTGATGGCGGCGCCTTCGTAGGCACCCATCAGCGTGGGTTCGATCAGCAGTTCGCCGAGGTTGCCGTTGAGCGTGTTGTCCCAGCCTATCGTCGGTTCCAGCGGAATCGCATCCACTTTTCGTTGCATCGCGGTGCTGCACGAGTACTTTCCGGTCGGGTCGTACGGGTTGCCGGAGCTGATCAGCCCACCGTTTAGCGCCACGCCGAACAGGCAGTCGACCTGTCTGCGCCACGGGTCCATCTTGCCGGACGGGTGGGGATTCGCGTTGACCGTCACGGAACTCGCGCCGACGCCTTGCAGACGAACCGGCTTCCACATCAACAGCATCTCGTTGTAGACGCCGGGTCCGACGATGATCATGTCACCCGGGGTTGCACTATCGATGGCCTTCTGAATGGCGTTGCTCGTGCCGTTCTCGCCAGCCACATACGTCGGCGCCTTGCCGCCGATCGTGACCGTGACGGTATCGATCGACTTCTTGCCGTTGCCGGCCGTAATCGACAGTTCACCGCAACGCGTCGTCGTGTTGACGCCACGCTGCTGGATCGTGCAGCTCGATTGCGCCGCGCTCAGGTTCGGCACCGTCACCGTGATCTGCGTGTCGCTCCACGAGGTCACCGGCGCGACGACACCGCCAATCGTCACGGTGCCCGTGCCCTGCGCGGCCCCGAAGCCATAGTGACGCGTGACGAACTTCTGGTTATACGGCGCCGTGGTCGCGGCCGGTCCTGTATAGGCATGGTTGACCACGGTCTGGTCGCCGAGCGATTTGATCGTCAGCGCATGGCCGGCCGCACTGACCCACGGACCCGCCCCGCCGCCGCTCGAGTCGCCGGTCACCGTCGAGACGGCCGGGGTCGCGTCGGGATACGCGCAGTCGGGCTGGTTGTAGCCGTCCGCGAACGCCTGGACCGGCACGACCGGGGTATCCATGTACTGCGTCTGGCCGGGCATGAACGGAATCTCGTAGCAGAACTGGCTGTACGCCGGGTTATAGAGCGGATCGCGTTTCGTCTGGCCGGGATGCGCCGGATCGGGCATGTCGGGATCGTTCATGCAGGCCACCATCATGGTCGGCGCGTAACCCGTCGGGTTCGGCGGATTCACTTGCCACGTCGAATAGTTCAGGCCGTTGAAGATGCCCCACTGATCCGAATACACACGCGACACTTCGTTGCCGGCAAAGTCCTTCAGCGAAACCGGCACGTTCGGCACCGCGAACTTTTCACCGAACTGCGGCGAGTACGGGTCGAATTCCGACGAGAAGTCATCCAGCATGAAGCCCGTGAAGTGAGCGGCGACATGCGTGGAGCTGAACACCCAGAACTTCGCGACCGCCGACATCTGGTTGGTCAGCGTGACTTCCTTGCGGTCGCACAGATGCCGGGACGCGCCCGCGAACGGTGCGACTTCCTGCGAACCGGGGAACAGGCTGATGTAGTCGGGCACGATCCGCAGCGCGCCCACGCACGGCCAGGCAGGTTGAATGACGCCGGTGACCTCTTCGTTGCGAGGCTGCATGCCGAGATCCGTGGTCGGGTTCTGCGCATTGTTGGCGTTGTAGCTCGAATTCACCGCCGCCTGGTCGGGCAGGATGAAGATGTTGCCGAGACTGCCGAACTGTTGCGTCACCGGCGCGATGTAGTTATCGCCGATCAGGATGTTCTTGTCCTCCTCCTTCACGAGTTCATAACCCGGCGGCACGATGACTTCGACCACGTACTTGCCTGCGGGCAGCATCTTCGTGCCGTCGCCGGACGGGTTGGTCACGCAGATCGAGCAGTTCGTGCCGGTCGGCTTGCCGGTGGTCGGGTTGCGGCCCGTCACGCTCGGGAACTGATACATCCCGTCATACGGCGCGGGCTGCAACTGGTTGAACGCGTGCATGCCGTCATAACACTTGAATTGCGAGTTTGCCGGCAACGCGCGCTGCTGGGAATCGAGCCACTGCTTCGAGTTTTTCAGCGTGAAGAAGAACGGGTCCGTGGTTTCCTGGCCCGGACAGTTCATGTTCGGCACGCCGTCCGAGCGGAAGCCCTGCGCCCAGTCGTCCCAACTGCTGGTTTTGGTTGTATCCACGAGCGCGAGGCTCTGGGTGCCGTCCGCGGCAACGTTCTCCTGATAGAGGTTCACGGTGACGTTCGGCACGTTCGGCGTCCAGCTCGTGTGGACGAGCTGGGCCGGGTCGTCGAACGGCCGTGTCGACGCATAGACTACTTCGCCGTGAATGCCGCCGTTTTCGGTCGGGCCGAACGGCGCCTTGCCGAATTCGATGAACGAGCTCTGACCGGAGAAGCCTTGCCAACCCATGGTCGTCACCCATGGCGGATCGATCCGTCCCGTCGATGGATTGGTGCCTGAGCGATCGTTGCAGTCCGCGTCGTTGCAATACACCGAGCCGGGAAAGCGCAGGGTGGTTGGCAGGTGCGACGTCGCGGATTCCTTGGTGTTGGCGTAGTGAGCCGCAATGGTCGAGGTGCCGCCGCCGGGCGTGCCATCCGGCGGACCGCCCGCATCGTAGACCGCATGGACGCCGGTCTGCTTGTAGCGCGTCGTATCGGTCTCGGCGATGTACCAGTTGAACAGCGGGAATACTTCGTTGAACGACGCATAGCCGTTCAGGTCGGTGGTATTGAAGTTCGAATAGCTGCCGTCGCGGAACCGGATGGTGGTGGGTACGAGCGCGACACCGGGCTTGCTGGCATCCGACACGCCATTGCCATTGGTATCGAGGAAGGTTCGCGTGTACAGATTGGTGTGCCATTGAAGCACTGACAGCTCGCCGACGTTCGCCGTCTGGCCGCCCTTCACCGCTGCGGCCGTCGCCAGCCCGTCGACGATCTGATCGTTCCACTGATCGAACACCGTGATTCTGTACGTGCCGTCGGGCAAGCCGCTCACGCTGAACGAGCCGTCGGCCGCGCACTTGGTGAACGCAACATCCTCGCCGTCCGGATCGCCGACGCTCACATAACACTGCGTGAAGCTGAGCGAGTCGCGCGAGCCGGCGCCATAGAGGTTTTCATTAGGCGGCCGGCTGTAGTGCAGGTTGGTAATCCGGCCTTTGATGCCGTTGTTGCAGGTCACGCCTTTGCAAAGAGCAGGCAGTCGCGCATTGATGATCTTCGGATTTGCAAAGCCGATCGTCACGTGAAAACCCGCCGGCCCGAATTCCTGGAAGTACGCCGGGCCGCCGACCTTGATGAACGCATCGTGAGCTTTCTGGCCGTCGAGCGTGTTGGTCTGCAGCCACTCTTCACCGCGTCCGATACGGTCGGCCGCAGGGTACGCTTGCACACCATAGCGCCCCGGCATCAGATTGGCGATGATCGCCTGGCCCACCAGCGGCGACAGTGTCTTGCCGTCGGACTCGAATTTCGGGCATGTCGGGATCATGCCGACGATGCCGTCATGTGTCGTCTTCGAGATCGGGCAAGCGTCGAGACCGGTGGTCGGGTCCTTCATTCCGGCCAGCGAGTTGGACAGCGGCATGTTGAACATGTCGTAGCTCATCTGCCCGGTCGGGTCGCCCGTGCCGCCCGCGTCGTCGAAGAGTTTGATTTCGAAGCCGCCGAGGCCCGGTTCGCGCGCCGTGCCGAATGCGTCCGTACCGCCGCTCACGTCCACTTCGCCGTTGACCGGCGCGTCATCTTCAAACACGAACACCGAGATTTTCGCGGTCTGCAGCGGGGTCTGTTGCAACAGCACGTTCACTGCCGTTTGCGCTGCTGCGATCGGCGCGCCGCCCATTGCGTGACCGCATTTGCCGGTACCGGGCGCGAAGTCCGCGCCGCCCGGACCGGACGGGCAGTCCTTCGAGATGTCGAATTGCCGTTGCGTACCGTTCGGCCCCGGTTGCGGCGTGCCGGAGCCTTGCGAGAACGTGTTGCCCGCGTCGCCCGGCAGGATCGAAATGTAGTAATGCCTGGTTGGATCGAGCGCGACTTGCGCCGGATCGACCGGAGTCTGTTGCGCCGCGTCCGTGCGGCATACTCCGTTGCCGACGTCGCAAACGGCCGGCAGATGCGAGTTGCTGGACGGATCGAGCACCGTCTGCCCGGACTCGCACGATACGGTTCCCACGCAGCCCGACGCGATCACCGGCATGTAGCTGGTATGGAAACTGGTGCCGAGACTCGGCACCGGCAGCGGCGGACAGGTAGCCGGACGCCCGGCGCCGTTCACCTGGCAGGCGGGGTCGATCTGGAACGTGCGGTCCTCCTCGATGATCCAGCGATAGTCCTTGATCAACGTGCCGGTCGGCGCGTCCTTAACCGCCACGGCGAGTCCGCTGCCGCCGTTGAACTTCACGGTGACCGTTGCGGGTGCGCTAGCCGTGTTCTGCGAATTGACCGCCTTGTAGTGGAACGTGACCGTGGCTGTCGAGCTGCCCTTCGGCGGCACCGACGGTACGGCGTTGAACGAACCATCGGCGTTCAGCGTGACGGTGCCGCCCGTTACCGCACCCGACAAGGTCGCGGTGAGCGGCAGGCCAGACGGGTCAGTGTCGTTGGCGAGCACGCCCGGTGCGCCGATGTGCAGGAGCGAAGCGATATTGCTGGTGTACGAGTCGGCCTGCGCAACGGGTGCGCCGGACAGGCAATGGGAACTTGCCGTGCAGGGCGCCAGTGTCACTAGCGCTGTCAGCGCGGGATTGCCGTTCGCCTGATAGACGAAGCTGTCCGACGTCGTGCCGCTGTTCGGCACATACGTGAAGGTGCCGTTCTGATTCAGCGTGAGCACGCCGCCTGTCGGCGGGGTCTTGACCTGCACGCCGGAGACGCCCACATCGTTGGCGATCACGCCGCGTGCGGGATCGGCCACGCTCAGGGTGTTGCCGGGCACGAGGAAATACTTGTCGGGGTTGGCCACGGCGCCGGTGTTGGCAGCCGTCGACACCGGCGTTGCGCCACCGTTCACGCTGATATACCCCTGCATGCCCCCATCGCGTTGATTATTGGTGGACAGGCTCAACTCGCGATCGAACACAGGCAACGCGAGTGCGCCCGTTGCAGGCGCATTCATCAGCACGTCATAGGTTTTGCCGGCAGCGAGGAACACCTCCGACTGAACCCGCAGATTGCCCGGCAAAACGTTGCCGTCTTCCGCCAGCAGCGAGAAGCCGGACATCGCCGGGTTGCCGGTTTGCGCGCCCACCACGGACGGCACGTGCATGCGCAGCCCGGCATTGACGAAGCGCAGCAGCACGAGCCCCGTCGAGGCCGGCGCTGCAGCCGCAAAGGTCGAACCGGCCGCGTTGTTGCGGTCGAACGCGATGCCGTTGATCAGGTAATAGCGCGGGTCGTAGTTCACCGCCGGCGGATAGCAGGTGCCATACGTCGACGACGACGGATTGCCGCAACCGTTCGGCTGACCGGACCAGACTGTGGTCTCGCTGAAGCCGGACGTCGTCACCGCCGCTGCCACGGCGGCGTTCTGCACCGGATCGATTTCGCTCAGCACGAGCGGCACGTCCGCGTCATAGCTGACGCCGGGATAGGCCAGCGCGCGCGTCGAGCCATTGGCCGGCGTTCTGACCACCAGTACGCCGTACAGGCCCATCGGCCCTTGAATGGACGGATGCGTGCCCGACTCGATCAGGTAAGTGCCGGGGCTGAGATTGTTCCAGGTCAGGGAGGTCGTCTTTCCATGCGTCACTTCGTTGGCGAACGACTGCACACGCGGCGGCTGGGCGGGCGGCGTGAAACTCGCGCCGCTCGCGCTGCTGGCGATCGGCCAGGTGGTCGCGGTTTGCGTCGCATGCACCGGGCTTGCCGTGCTCGTCGCCGTCGTGCCTTGGCCGACACCGAGTTGGCCGACCACGACAAGCGAAGTCGGTATCGACCCCGGCAGACTGTTCGTGAGATTGATGGTCAGCGAGCCGGGCGGCACCGTGATCACGACAGGCGACCAGTTTGCGCCCGCGCCCGCATTCGACGCCGCGCATGTGGCGGGCGCCGTCGCCGCCGCTGAACAGGCGTAACCCCACATCGGCACGACCTGTCCGTCGGGAAGCGCAATCGTCGAGGCCTGCGCCGTCAGACTGACGCTTTGGGCGCAGGCCATGCCGCTTGCCGTGAGCAGAATCGTTGCGGCGACGCCCGCCTTGATCAGACCGAGGAGCGTCCCTTTGAAATGGGTGGATCTCATCGCGTTTCTCCCCGCCTCTAATTGCCTTCGTTGATCGTGAAAGCTTGTGGATCCACGAGCATCATCATCATCATTCCGCCAGGGAAAATGTTGTTCGTGGTGATCTCGCGTTCATTGTGTGAGTGCCACATGTAGGCGAAGCCGGCTTCCGCAGACGGTGAGTTAGCAACCGTGCCGCTGGGCGGCGTCGTCCCGTTGTAAGCGGTCGCTCGTGCCGTGGCGTCGGGCCCGAGATAGGGACTGCCACCGAACCAGGCGCCGTTGGTCAGCACACGCGCATCCGGCAAGGTGACCGGACCGCCGCTGCCCACGTTGCCAAATGGATGAGCTTCCAGCGCCTTGTTGTGATCGGCGCACCACTCGTAGTAATTCGGCGCTTTCGGGTCAGCGGTGTAGTAGCCGTTCGCATCCGGAATGCAGACGCTGCCATCGCCCGGCTTGTGTCCGTACACGTCCCAATTCAGGCCTTTGCCGGTCCAGTAGAAGATGCCGTCCATCGCGAGGCCCGGCGTGGTCGTGGTCGTGAACAGCAAGGGGCCGGCGAGCTTGGTCGCATCCGTCTTGCTGAGCAGCAGGTTGCCGTCGCGCGCCAGCACGCGCACGTGATTGCCGTGTTCGTGGAACGGATGCTGCCAGCGCCCCGTGCCGATCACCCGCAGCAGCACCAGTTCGCCGGGATGCATGTGCGGATTGCCGTTGTACGGCTGATTCGGATATTGCGGTGCGTAGTTCGGGTCCATGTCATCAGGCATGGAGCGCCCGTTGATCAGGAAATAGGCCGGGTGATAGGGCTCGGTTTCGACGGTCATACAACCGGTGGACTGGGTGCACGCTTTGGCCGCCTGCTGTTCCGCCTGCGAATGAATGCGCGGATCCATTTCGGAAAACTGGAACAGATACTCGCGGTCGTAGCAGGTCGCGCTATGGTTGTAGGCCGCCGCGGCATTCCGGTAATCGGGCTGTCCGTCGGGCAGCGTCGAGGATACGGCGCGGCAGCCCGTCGGCACCGCGAGGGTCCCGGGCGAGCTGGTCGGCAACACGATCAGCGCGCCGGACAAGCCCATTTCGATCTGCAGATCGCCTTGCGTGCCACTGTAGTAGCTATGCGTTCCCGGCGTCGCAGCCACGAAGCTGTAGGTGACCGTATTGCCGTGGGTCGCCTCGCGTGTCAGCACACCCGGCACGCCGGTCTGCGTCGCCGGACAGGTGCCGTCCGGATTCAGCGCCGCGGCGCATACCTGGAAGCCCGGAAACAGGATCGAGGTATTGCCCGCGGCGGCCGGCAGGTTGTTGGTAAGCGT
Organism: Paraburkholderia sp. BR14320; assembly: GCF_040948665.1. Lineage (NCBI taxonomy): Bacteria > Pseudomonadati > Pseudomonadota > Betaproteobacteria > Burkholderiales > Burkholderiaceae > Paraburkholderia > Paraburkholderia sp. BR14320. The sequence goes on along the minus strand of NZ_JBFPKG010000001.1, from coordinate 382,194 downwards.
GACCGTCACGACGTCGCCCTGCTTGACGATCAGTGTCGGCCCCGGAACCTGCATGCTGGGACAGTTCGCGCCCGCAATGCCCGCTGGCGAGAATCCCGCGGGCGCCGTGCGGCACCCGTAACCCCACGCGTAAATGCTCGAACCGTCCGGTTGACTGATACGGTTCGCCTCGGCGCTCAGATTGAACGTCGTTCCGGTGATGCCCGGCGCGGCGGCCTGCGCATGCAGGCAAATCAGTGCCGCCAGCAACGCGGCGCCGAATCGCGCGTAGCGTGCCAATCGCGCCAGGCATGCGGGGTACGCACGCATGGCGATCCCCCTTGCGTTGACGAAAATAGCCACGGTATTTCTCCTAGGAGCAGGACTTCGTGGTCGGGTCCACCGAGTGGCAGATATGGACCTCGGTCATTAACCCGCCGAAGTTCTCGGCGTCGTTGGACAGGTGATCGAGGTTCGGCGTGTACAGGTAATAGACCGAGCCCGGCGCGTACTTGGTCGTATCGCTCGCGTCGAGAATTACGTCGACCGACTCGCCGCCGCCCAGGGTGACCGAGTTGGTGTTGTAGGTCATGTCGTTGCCAGCCAGGTCGCGCAGCAGCCGCGCATTCATGCCGATCACGTGCATCGGAATACCCAGCGAAGCGAGCGTCTGAAACTCCGTGACGTCGAGGTCAGAGATTCTGAGCAGCGCACGGCCGCCGGCCGGAATGTTGACCAGTGCGGGCAGCGGTTGCGAATAGTGCTTCGTTCCGTCCGCCACCGGAGTCTGCATCGGCCCCGGCGTCACCGTGTCCGGATAGCTGCGGCCGTTCAACATGAAATGCTTGTCCTTCATGTCGACAAATGGCTCAGGATTGAACGTCATGCCGATGAAGTGGAAGTTCGGATCAAAGCCGTGGATCTGGATCGGATACTCGACGTCGTAAGCAGTCGAACCGTCGCCATCGTTGTAGGCGTAAAGCGTCGGCGTGCCGCTCTTGTTATTCACGTGCATCACGCTGTTTTGCGGCGGCAGCGGCGTCGAACACAGAATGTCGCTGCCGCATGCCGTGCGCGGATCGGTCTGCTGCGTCTGCAGCGAGGCGTAGAGCGTCCCCGTCTTGACGCGGTTCTGCCTGGGCCGCACGTAGATCTGCCCGACCATCCCCATCTGCAAATGCTCAGGCGGCGTGATGTGGCAGTGCCAGAAGTAAGTGCCGGCATCCGGCGCGAGGTAGTAGTACGTAAAGCTCGCACCGATGTTGATCGCCACCGACGCATCCGGCACCCCGTCGTAGAACGCGGACGCGTTCGGATAGCCATGAAAGTGCACCGTGTGCTGCTCGAACAGGTCGGGGCGCATGATCATCCCGACGTTGGTGAGTGTCAGGAAGAACTCGTCGTCCTCGTCGATGGCCATGGTCGGCGCGGGAATGTTGCCGTTCATCACGCCGATGTCCATGATCGGCCGCGGGTCGACGTGACCCGTCAACTGACCGGGTGGCACTGATTCCGGGTCGGGCACGAGGCCGACCGCGCCGTTGTAGTTCGGATTGGTTTTCGCATCGCCCTGGACGTTGAACACCGAGGCGAACTCGGTGCCGGGCAGTCCGTTGCGAATGTCGGCAAGACCGGACAGCGGGCCGAACGAGAACATATAGGTTTGCGTGCCGTCGCCCATCGTCGCGTATCCATCGCCGCCTGAAATCTGCTGGCACTTGATAGCGCCGTTGATCTTATTCGTCGGCGTAATAGCATGATTGATCAACGTCTCGGACGGGCCGGTGTAGGCCGGTTCGCCCGCACCGGCCGGCAATGCGGTCGGATGGAGCGTCGTCGTCGTTGGACATTGCACGCGGAACGACTGGGCAAATGATGGCAACGCGAATAGCAGCAGCAGCGCTGCAAAACCGTTCCGGCAGATTGGAATGCTGAACATATGACCTCCGTTCAGTGGGCAGCCAGCGCGAACCGCGCTGGAGGTCATGCTCTACGTTGGGGCACTCACTGGGTACCGTCGACCTGAACCCGTAGATGAATTCTGCAGATGCGTGCAGGCGTCCGGGATGGGTCAACCCCCTACACTTGCGGTAGGGGCGAACCCTGCGGGGGTGGGAGGTGTTTGCTGCGAACGGGATCTTCTAGCCGCCATGAGCCGCGTGCTCATAAGGGCAAGCGGCGCTCGCGATGCCAGGTGGATATCTACGTGCGCAATCACACACCCGGTATACGATCAGGTTGACGCTTGACCGCGCTGCACGCTAGATTTGAACGTTTAAGCGCCGAAAGCGGCGCGCAGCAAGCCGCGTAGCACGTGGCACCTCGATGAAATGTTCGTCACACTGCGTGGGGAACCGTGCGAGACCGCATAGCCGTCAAGCGTGATGGTCTTTGGTGGCTGGCCTTGATGTTTGATTGCCTTCCTGAAAAAGGCTTGTGCCGCCTCCACGTCGCGCTTTGCACGGAGCATGAAGTCAACCGTCAGGCCAGCCCGATCAACCGCTCGATAAAGGTAAACCCACTTACCACGAATCTTCAGGTAGGGCTCATCGACACGCCACGACTGGCCAGTGGGCCTGCCAAAGCGGTTCCACCGTTTGACGAACTCCGGCGCAAAGCGCCGCACCCAGCGCAGGATCGTCGTGTGCGCCAGCGCCACGCCCCGTTCCGCCATCATTTCGACCAGATCTTGCAGGCTAAGCTTGTAGCGCAGGTGCCAGCGAACACACAGAATGATCACATCGCGGTCAAAGTGGCGGCCGGCGAACAGTTCGTCCAGCCCCATCAGCTTGCTGATCGTCGGTTCTCAATTCGTTCAGCCCGACACCTTAACCGATTCGCCCCCGCGCTATTTGCGCCAGAGCCCGCATTACACCAATCCTGCCGCGCCGAGCGCTGGACCTTCCCTGCTGTGCCTCAAGGCGTCGCCGCTTTTATTGTGGTGCGTCACCCTCGCGATGCACGGGCTGCGTCTCTTTCAGGCTCCTCGCGAGGCGCGACGCCTGCACATAGCCGGGATTCGCGGGACGCTTCAGGTAACGTCCGGCGCCTCGCCGCGCCCGCAGGTCGCCGTCCACCCAGACGAGTTCGCCTTGCGAGACGGTGTGGGTCGGCACGCCGCGCACCGTCATGCCCTCGAACACGTTGAAGTCCACGTTCTGATGATGCGTTTTGACCGAGATGGTGCGCGTGGCCTCGGGATCCCATACGACGATATCGGCGTCGGCACCGACGGCCACCGTGCCCTTGCGCGGGTAGAGGTTGAAGATTTGCGCGGCATTGGTGGAGGTGACGCGCACGAACTCGTTCGGCGTGAGCCGGCCGGTGTTCACGCCTTGATCCCACAACACCGCCATGCGATCCTCAACGCCGCCGCAACCGTTCGGGATCCTCGTGAAATCATGGCGGCCCATGGCTTTCTGCGAAGCGCAGAACACGCAATGGTCAGTCGCGGTGGTGTGCAGCAGCCCGCCCTGAAGTCCGCGCCAGAGCGCGTCGCGATGCTCCTGCGTACGGAACGGGGGGCTCATCACGTGGGCGGCGGCGCGCGTCCAGTCCGGGTCGCGATAAACGGCCTGATCGATCACCAGATGCCCCGCGAGCACTTCGCCGAATACGCGCTGACCTTCGCTGCGCGCGCGCGTGATCGCCTCGAGCGCGTCTTTCGCCGACACATGCACGATGTACACCGGCACACCCAATACCTGGGCGATGCGGATCGCGCGATTCGCTGCCTCGCCTTCGACTTCAGGCGGCCGCGACAGCGGGTGCGCCTCCGGACCCGTGAAGCCGCGCGCCAGCAACTGACGTTGCAATTGAAATACGAGCTCGCCGTTTTCCGCATGCACGGTGGGCAGCGCGCCCAGTTCGAGCGAGCGGGCAAAACTGTTCACGAGGATCTCGTCGTCCGCCATGATCGCGTTCTTGTAGGCCATGAAGTGCTTGAAGCTCGACACGCCATGCTCGTTCACGAGCAGCCCCATGTCGCGATGCACGCTTTCATCCCACCACGTCACCGCCACGTGAAAGCCATAGTCGGCAGCGGCTTTTTCGGCCCAGCCGCGCCACTCGCGAAAGGCATCCATCAGCGCCTGCTTCGGGTTGGGAATCACGAAGTCGATGATGGATGTCGTGCCGCCCGCAAGCCCCGCCGCCGTGCCCGTGTAGAAGTCGTCGCTGGCGGTCGTGCCCATGAAGGGCAGTTCCATATGCGTGTGCGGATCGATGCCGCCAGGCATCACATATTGACCGCCGGCGTCGACCACGGTCGCGCCCGCGGGCGCGTCGAGGTTTTCACCGACGCTCTGGATAACGCCGTTTTCGCAGAGCACGTCCGCACGCCAACTCTTGTCTGCATTGACGACGGTGCCGCCTCGAATCAGGATCGCCATGATGCCAAGTCTCCTTCAGTTGAACATTGACGCTTGAAACGCTCACGCGCTCGCCACGCTCGGGCGCCGGCTCCGGCCGACTTTCATCATCACGCCGTAGACGAGCGCCGCAATCGCGAGCCCCACGAACCACGCATAGGTATAAATGCTTTTGAACGCGTCGGGCACCGAGGCAAACACATTCGGGAACGCGACATTCAGAAAGCCCGGCAGGTTCGGCAGCACCCCGGCGATCAGCGCGATCACGGCCGCCGGGTTCCAGCCGTTCGAGTACGCGTATTCGCCGTTTTCCTCGAAGAGCTGGGTCGTATCGAGGCGTGTGCTGCGAACCAGAAAGTAGTCGACCAACAGGATGCCGGCCACCGGCCCAAGCAGCGCCGAGTAGCCGACCAGCCAAGTGAAGATGTAGCCCTGCGTGGTCGCGAGGATCTTCCACGGCATCATCGCGATGGCGATGGCCGCGGTGATGAGCCCGCCCGTCTTGTACGAAATGCCCTTGGGCCACAGGCTCGAAAAATCGTAAGCTGGGCCGACGAGGTTCGCGGCAAGATTGCAGCACATCGTGTCGAGCGTGAGGATCACGAGCGCGACGCCCACGCCGACGCCCTCCATGCGACTCGTGAGGTCGATCGGGTCCCAGATCGCCCTGCCGTAAATCACGACCGTTGCCGACGTCACGACCACGGAGACCACCGAGAGCAACGCCATCGGAATGGGCAGGCCGATCGCCTGGCCCACGAACTGGTCCTTTTGCGTTTTTGCGAAGCGCGTGAAGTCGGGAATGTTGAGCGCGAGCGTGGCCCAGAAACCCACCATGGCCGTGAGGCTCGGCCAGAACGTCGCCCAGAACAGCCCCGCCTTCTTGCCGCCGGCAACGAACTGCGACGATTGCGACAGCATCGAGCCCACTCCGCCTGCCCTCGAACAGGCCCACCACACGAGCACTGCGCACATCACCACCTTGATGGGCGCGGACCAGCTTTCGAGCCAGCGGATCGAATCGGTGCCGTGCAGGATGAAGTACAGCTGCAACACCCAGAAGATGAGAAAGCAACTGGCCTGCCCGATCGAAATGCCAAGAAACGGCATTGCGTTGCCCACCAGCGCGTTGTGCGTGAGGATGTTGGCGAGCGTATAGATGGCGCTGCCGCCCAGCCATGATTGAATGCCGTACCAGCCGCACGCCACGATGGCGCGCAGCATGGCGGGCAGCTTCGCGCCCTGGGTGCCGAACGATGCTCGCACCAGCACCGCATAAGGAATGCCGTACTTGGTACCCGCATGACCGATCAGCAGCATCGGCACGAGCACGATCAGATTGCCGAGCAGCACGGTGAGCACCGCCTGCCAGGGCGACATGCCCTGCTCGGTGAGGCCGGCGGCGAGCATGTACGAGGCGATGTTCATCACCATGCCCACCCATAGTGCCGCGAAGTGATACCAGCGCCACGTGCGCTGCGCGACGCCGGTGGGCGCGAGGTCATCGTTGTATAGATCGCTTTCGGCGCGGCGCGCAGTGGCGTCGACGGCTAAGGGCTGGCTCATGAAGTGGGTTCTCCGTCGCTTGTCGTGGGTTCGGCTCGGTCCGGCTTCAACGTGTCAGGCGGCTTTCGGGTCGGCGACACGCGCCGGGTTGTTCGGGTGCGTGGTCCAGTTCTCGTAGCGCTCGCCCGAATCGACGCGCTCCATCGTGATGCATTGATCGACCGGGCAAACATGCATGCATAGATTGCACCCGACGCAGTTCGCATCGACCACCTCGAAGTGGCGCTGGCCATCGCGGATGGCGGTGATCGCCTGATGCGAGGTGTCTTCGCAGGCGATGTGGCAGAGCCCACACTGGATGCAGCGGTCCTGATCGATGCGTGCCTTGATGTCGTAGTTGAGGTTCAGGTATTGCCAGTCGGTGACGTTCGGCACGGCGCGGCCGCGAATCGTGTCGAGGCTGGCGTAGCCCTTGTCGTCCATCCAGTTGGACAGGCCGTCGATCATGTCGCCGACGATGCGGAAGCCGTAGTGCATCGCGGCGGTGCAAACCTGCACGCTGCCCGCTCCCAGCACGATGAATTCCGCGGCGTCGCGCCAGTCGGAAATGCCGCCGATGCCGGAGATGGGCAAGCCATGCGTTACCGGGTCGCGCGCAATTTCCGCGACCATGTGCAGCGCGATCGGCTTCGCGGCAGGACCGCAATAGCCGCCATGCGTGCCCTTGCCGTCCACAGTGGGCAGCGGCGCCATCACGTCGAGATCGACGCCTACGATCGAGTTGATCGTGTTGATCAGCGAGACGCCGTCCGCCCCGCCCTTCATCGCCGCGCGCGCGCCGTGACGAATGTCGGTGACGTTCGGCGTGAGCTTCACGAGGCAAGGCAGGCGCGTGCCTTCTTTCACCCAGCGGGTGACCATTTCGATGTACGCGGGCACCTGTCCCACCGCTGCGCCCATGCCGCGCTCGCTCATGCCGTGCGGACAGCCGAAGTTGAGTTCCACCGCGTCCGCGCCGGTCGCTTCCACCTGCGGCAGGATCCACTTCCAGTCATGCTCGTTGCACGGCACCATCAGCGAGACGATCAGCGCGCGGTCGGGCCAGTCCCGCTTCACCTGCGCGATTTCCTTGAGATTCACGTCGAGCGGCCGGTCGGTGATCAGCTCGATGTTGTTCAGGCCTGCAATGCGCTGGCCGCGCCAGGTGGTCGCACCGTAGCGCGAACTCACGTTCACCACGTGCGGGTCGAGCCCGAGCGTCTTCCAGACCACGCCGCCCCAACCCGCCTCGAACGCGCGGTTGACGTTGTAGGCCTTGTCGGTGGGCGGCGCGGAAGCGAGCCAGAACGGGTTCGGCGATTGAATGCCGGCAATCGTGCAGCGCAAGTCGGCCATGATGCGACTCCTTCGTTTTTGCTTGATTCAATGTAGCTTTCGCGCGGCTCAGGCGGCTCTCGCAGACAGGTTCGCAAGGAAGCGGTCGATCGCGTGCGCGGCGAGCTTGCCGTCCTGCACGGCCTGCACGGTCAGATCCGTCGCACCGTGGCCGGCACAGTCGCCGCCTGCGAAAACGCCCGTGAGCGAGGTGGCACCGTTCGCGTCCACTGCGATGCGCCCGGTTCCGTCGGTCAGTTGCAGCCCATCAAGGCCTGCGGGTAAGAGCTTCTGGCCAATGGCCTTCAGCACCATGTCGGCCTCCACGCGCACGATCTCCCCAGTGCCGCGCAACGCGCCGGCCATATCGAGCTCGGTGCGCTCGAATTCCACGGCCTGCACCTGCGTGTCGCCGACGATTCGCAGCGGCTTCATCCATTCGGCCACGGCCACACCCTGGCTACGCGCGAACTCCAGTTCGGCCCAGGTGGCGCTCATCTGCGCTGCGCCGCGACGATAGGCGAGCGTCACCTGCTCCGCGCCCAGCTTGCGGCTTTGCACGGCGGCGTCGATTGCCGTGTTGCCACCTCCGAGCACCACCACCTTGCGGCCGACGGGCACGCTGGCTAGATCGTCGGCCGCGCGAACGCCTGCGATGAAATCCACCGCATCGAGCACGCCGTCGAGCATTTCGCCTTCGACGGACAGCGTGTGCGTGCCGCCGAGTCCCACGCCGATGAACACCGCGTCGTACGCTGCGCGTAGTTCCTCTAGCGTCATGTCATGCCCCAGCCGCTGGCCCTGGCGCAGTTCTATCCCGCCGATTGAAAGCAGCCACCGCACCTCGCGCTGTGCGTAATCATCGACGGTCTTGTACGCCGCGATGCCGTACTCGTTCAGACCGCCCGGATGTTTGCCCGCATCGAAGACGCTCACGCGATGCCCGGCCAGCGCGAGCGTGTGCGCGCAGGCAAGACCCGCGGGACCCGCGCCGACCACCGCGACCTGACGGCAGGTGTCGCTCGCGGGCTTGAAGAGCGCAGGCGCACCGGCGGCTTCGCGCGCCATCTGGAAGTCGGTGGCATGACGTTGCAGCGCGCCGATCCGAACCGGCTCGCCATCCTGATGAATTCTCACGCAGGCGCCTTCGCAGAGAATTTCGGTGGGGCACACTCGCGCGCACATGCCGCCCAGCGGGTTCGCGCTCAGAATGTCGCGCGCCGCGCCCCTCAGATTGCCGTTGCCAATCTTGCGGATGAAGCCGGGAATGTCGATGCCCGTGGGGCACGCGTTCACGCAAGGGGCGTCGTAACAGTAATGACAGCGGTCGGCCGCGATCACGGCCGCGTTCGCGGAAAGCGGCGGCGCGACGTCGGCAAAATTGCAGCCGAGCTGCTCGGCGCTGAGACGGCCCGGGGCGATGCCGTCGGCGGCATTTGAAGTGGTCTGGGACATCCGGGTGCTCCTTGCGAGGCAAAACACGGGTCCGCCGGCCGTGCGCGTGATGCGCGCGGCCGGTACAGGGGAATCGTTGGAAAGACAGCGCGGCGCTGAGACCGCTAGCGTTCAATCGTCGTGCGTCAGCCGGGTTCGCTCGCGCGTTCCAGCATCGCGTGCAGCAACACGTTCGCGCCGGCTTCGATCCATTCGATCGTCGCGTCCTCGACTTCGTTGTGGCTGATGCCGTCGATGCACGGCACGAACACCATCGAGGTCGGCGCGACCGTCGCGAGATAGCACGCGTCGTGACCCGCGCCCGACACGATGTCCCGATTCGAATAGCCGAAGCGCTCGGCCGCCGCGCGCACGGACTTCACACACGCCTCGTCGAACGGCACGGGCGCGTAGTAGAAAATCTGCTCCACTTCGGCTTCCAGCTTGCCCTGTTGCGCGATCTTCGCGATGCCTTCGCGCAGTTCGGCGTCCATCTGCGCGAGCACTTCGTCCTGCGGATGGCGAAAGTCGATGGTGAAGAACACGCGGCCGGGAATCACGTTGCGCGAGTTCGGATGCACCTGCATCATGCCAACTGTCGCGCACGCGAGCGGCGCGTGATGCAGGCCGATTTCATTGACGAGCTGCACCACACGCGAGGCGCCCAGCAACGCGTCGCGGCGGCGCGGCATGGGCGTAGGCCCCGCGTGCGCCTCCTGCCCCGTGAGCACGACTTCGTACCAGCGCTGGCCTTGCGCGTCGGTGACCACGCCTATCGTTCTGTTTTCGGCCTCGAGTATTGGCCCTTGTTCGATGTGCAGCTCGAACGCAGCGTGAATCTTGCGACCGCCGCACGGCACTGCGCCCGCATAGCCGATCCGCTGCAATTCCTCGCCGATGGTCTTGCCGTCGACGTCCTTGCGCGAAAGCCCGTACTCGAGCGTGAACACGCCGGCAAATACGCCGGAGGCGACCATCGCCGGCGCGAAGCGCGAACCCTCTTCGTTGGTCCAGATCACCGTTTCAACAGGCCGCTCGGTTTCGATGCCGTAATCGTTCAGCGAACGAATCACCTCGAGCCCGCCGAGCACGCCATAGATACCGTCGAAGCGGCCGCCCGTCGGCTGGGAGTCGGCGTGCGAGCCGGTCATCACGGGCGGCAGGTCGTTGTCACGCCCCGCGCGGCGCATGAACACGTTGCCCATCTGGTCGACACTCACCGTGCAGTTCGCCTCTTTCGCCCATTGCACGATGAGATCGCGGCCCTGCTTGTCGAGGTCGGTCAGCGCGAGACGGCACACGCCGCCCTTGGGGGTGGCGCCAATCTTCGCCATCGCCATCAGGCTGTCCCACAAGCGCTGGCCGTTCACGTGGATCGCGGTCGTCAGCGCGGCTTCGCTTACTGCGTTCATACGTGTCCTCCTGTCCGTGTTCGTCAAACGTGCCTGCACGCCACCGTTTGGGGCGCGAAGAGCCATCGCGGTGCACGCCTGGATAGCACTATGCGGCTCCTGAAACCCCGCCCTTCGAATCCTGTCCGATTGGACAGGTTTTAGACGATAAACTTCGCTAATTCAATGCGGAGTTACCAGCGAGAACCGTGCCATCGATGCTGCAGTGCGCGAAAAGCACGCGGACGTCCGACTTGCGCGCTTCTGCCGACGCGGGTGAATACGCGACGCACTTGCATCGTGGCTACAATGAAGCCGGCACGCGCGCGGCCGACGCGCTTCTCATTTCTTTCGAATGGACCGAACACTATGCGCAACGACGAACCCACCGCGCGACCCGTGCCCTTCGGGACGCGTGGCACGGCGCTGGCGCAGCCAACCGCTGACGCAACGCATAGGCCCGGCCGGCGCAAAGCCGCGATTCGCGCGTCGAATGAATCTCACCTGCTCGCCTGTGCCGAAGCCGTGTTCGCCGAACGCGGTTTCGAAGGCGCGAGCACGGCGCTGATCGCCGAGCGCGCGGGCTTGCCGAAGGCCAATCTGCACTACTATTTCCCGACCAAACTCGCGCTCTACTGGCGCGTACTCGACGATGTTTTCGAGGAATGGAACGCGGCCGCCAACGTGTTCGATGCAAGCGACGATCCGGTCGAGGCGATAGGCGGCTACGTACGCGCCAAGATGGCCCTGTCACGGCGCCGCCCGCTCGGCTCGAAGGTGTGGGCCAACGAAATCATCAGCGGTGCGGCGCATATGCAGGAGATCCTGCTCGAACGCGTGAAGCCGTGGATGGACACACGTGTGAAGCTGATCGAGCGATGGATTGCCAAAGGCTTGCTCGCGCCCGTCGATCCGCCGACCCTACTGTTCATGATCTGGGCAACCACTCAGCACTATGCCGATTTCGAGGCACAGATATGCGCGCTCTCGGGCAAGCGCGCGCTAGCGACGAAGCGCTTCGAGGCGACTACGGAAGAAGTGGTGAGCATGATCCTGCGAGCGAGTGGAGCGCGATCGCCGGCCGAATGACGATGCGGATTCAACCGTTCGTGCCGTCCGTGAATCGTGGCAGCCGTCGATTGAACAACGGTCGTTGGATCGAGTTAATGAGCGCGCCCATCTGATACGTGACGAAGGTGGGTTCAGATGGCAACCGGTACGCCGAAAACCGAGGCAGCGGTCCACCTCGCCGACTTCGCGAGCGTGAAGCCGAACTGCGTCGTACACCAGGCAGCTAGTGTAGTGTTCGATTCTTGATGGAGCTTAAATGAATTGTGTCGCTCCAATGCTCTACTTCGGTTCGGATTGGAGAGAGCAATTGCGGGTCGCCCCGGTTGTTGTGTTGAGCGAGGAGCAGGAAGCAGAGTTGACCAAGCTCGCTTGTTCCAGACTGACGAGTGTGCGTCTGTCGCAGCGTGCACGAATTGTTCTGCTGGCCGCCCAAGGCCTACAGAACAAGGACATCGCTGAGCAACTGGGCATTGGTCGCGTGCAGGTTTCGCGATGGCGCGAGCGCTATGTTGAGTCTGGCCTTGAGGGCATCGAACGCGACTTGCCGCGCGGCGCCCCGCCGTTGAAGGTAGACGTTCAAAAGCTGGTTGAACTGACCACGCAAAGCAAGCCCCAGGCAGCCACGCACTGGAGCACGCGCAAGATGGCTGCCGAGCTGGGCGTCAGCGCCAGCACCGTGATGCGGCATTGGCAAGCCAATGGGCTGAAACCGCACATCGTTCGAGGCTTCAAGGTATCGCGCGACCCAAAATTCCTTGAGAAGCTCGAAGACATCGTGGGCCTGTACATGTCTCCGCCCGAGCACGCCCTGGTGCTGTGCTGCGACGAGAAGAGTCAGGTACAGGCGCTGGACAGGACGCAACCTGGCTTACCTCTGAAAAAGGGGCGTGCGCAGACGATGACTCACGACTACAAGCGCCACGGCACGACCACGCTGTTTGCAGCGCTCAACGTGCTCGACGGGCAAGTGATCGGCCAATGCCAGCAGCGACACACCCATGCCGAGTGGCTGAAGTTCTTGCGCCAGATTGATCGCCAAACGCCCAAGGGCAAGACGCTGCACCTGATTGCCGACAACTACGCCACGCACAAGCACCCGGCGGTACAGGAGTGGCTGGCCAGGCGCCCGAGGTTCAACATGCACTTCACACCGACCTCGGCGTCGTGGCTGAACATGGTCGAGCGGTTCTTCCGAGACATCTCTGAGAACCGGTTGCGTCGCGGCGTGTTCACCAGCGTGCCCGAACTCGTGACCGCCATCGACGAATTCGTCGCCCATCACAACACCAACCCCAAGCCGTTCATCTGGACCAAGACCGCGCGCGACATCCTGCAGAAGGTCATTCGAGCCAACTCGCGCTTAAGTTCCAAACAGAACGGAACACTGCACTAGATGCTGAGACCGTGACACCCGAGGTCTACCAGCAAGCACATGAAGATAATGCCGACACTGTGCCTGGTTACGCAATTGGGAAACGTACTCTCACGACCGTCACGTTGACCAACCTAGCATTGCGCGGCGATTGCGAAGAGGATGGCAACGAATTCGTTCACCGCTTGCGAAGCAGCTTCGTCTTTTCGTGTAATGACGCTGTAGTTCGACATTGTCCGCCGTATCGGCACGTCCAGATAACCTAGAAGGCCATGCTTGACGTACCTGTCCATCGCTGCCTTTGGTTGAAGGGAGATCATGTCGGTGGCCTGCAGCAACTCTAGCGTCGAAAAAATCGAGGGGGTTTCCACGATGCCCACAGGCGCGACCATGGCAGCCGCCGCGAACGTCTCTTCGAACAGCTGCCGCATGGCTGTGCCTTGCGGATACAAGATCCACGGCCACTCGCCCAGGTCGGCGATCCCGATGCGCCGCTGCTTTAGCAACGGATGATGCTGCCCGACGACCACACGCGCCGGCTCCGCCAATAAATCGACCACATTGAAAAGCGCTTCATGTCGTGGCTCTGTCGGGCGCCCAATCATCACATCTAGTCGCCTTTCCTCAAGCCATGTCGCGAGTTGATCGCTACTTTGCTCGACCAGCTTGATGACGAGTCTCGGGCGTCGGCGCTGGATCTCCTTGATGGCGGTGGTGACGAGTTGTGCGGCGGAAGCCGGAATGAAGCCGACCGTGAGATGACCATAGCCGCCATTCTTCAATGTCGCGAACTCGCTCGAAAACTTGCCCAGATCGGACAGCGTCGTGCTCGCATAGCGCACGGACAGCGTACCGAGATCGGTCGGCCGCATTTCGCGCGGTAGCCGGTCGAACAGCGACGCACCAAACATCGCCTCCAGGTCGCTCAGGATCTTCGTGGCGGCCGGCTGCGTGACGTGCATCTGCTCAGCCGCGATACGGAGGTTGCGGCTACGCCCGAGCAGTTCAAGCAACTGGAGATGCCTGAAGCGCAGCTTTGTCAGCAGTTGGGTAACGGAGAGGGTGCAATCTTGCGGCATAGGGTAAACACAGACAAACTCATAACCAGATGGAATTGATTTTACTCAATTCGCAATTGGACGCTTATCAAAAGCTCAAACGACAATCCGAAGCGCGTCGGGCATTTCCGACCCGGCAATCTTCGAACAATCACCCTCACTGACCCAATCACGATGAATACATCAGTCCGCTACTCCGCCGATGAACTGCAAGACTTCGCACAGCGTCTGCTGGTCAGGGTCGGAATGGAGGACGTCAAAGCGCGCACAGTCGCTCGTACGCTCGTAGACGGTGACTTGATGGGACACGACACGCACGGCCTTGCGTTGCTGCCCGCATATATCCGTGAGATCGAAAACGCGACGATGACCTGCTACGGCGAGCCCGAGGTCGTTTCAGACCGGGGCGGCAGCGTGTTGTGGGATGGTCGGCGTCTTCCGGGCCCGTGGCTGGTTGTCAGTGGCATCGAAACGCTGGCGCCGCGGGCGAGGAAGTATGGCAGCGCGACGTTGGTGATTCGGCGAAGCCACCACATCGCATGCCTTGCCAGTTATCTGGAGAACGCCACTGCCGAAGGATTCATGATCTTGCTCAGCAGTTCCGACCCGGCGGTGCAAAGCGTGGCCCCTCACGGCGGCACGCGGTCCGTATTTACACCTAATCCGATCGCGGCGGGCATTCCGACCTCGGGCACGCCGTTTCTGATCGATATCTCCTCGTCGACCGTGACGAACGGCATGACCGCGCGCCAACATAAAGCGGGACAATTCTTCGAGGAAGCATGCTTTCTCGATGCGGACGGGCAGCCCAGCCGAGATCCCGGCGTGCTCTCCGCTGAGCCCCCGGGATCCATCTTACCGATTGGCGGCATGACGTGGGGGCATAAGGGCTTCGGGCTGGCGTTGTTGATCGAGGCGCTGACGGGAGGCCTGGCAGGCCACGGTCGAGCCGATCCTGCCGATGGATGGGGCGCCACCGTGTTTCTGTCGCTATACGATCCGGCGGCTTTTGGCGGTCTCGGAGCGTTCGCGCGGCAGATGGACTGGCTCGGCGATGCATGCAGAGATAATCCGCCGCGCCCCGGAACGGCAGGTGTGCGGATGCCGGGAGATCGCGGACTCAGCCTCAAGCGCGAGCAACTGCGCGATGGAGTGGCACTGCACCCGACGATCGCCCCGGCGCTTGAGGCCTGCGCGCAGCGCTATGAAATCCGGCTTCCTGCCGCACTACCTGACTGATTAGAGCGAGAGCCCCAGACCCTCGCCCGCGGTAGCGTCGTTTTGCCGTTACACATCACGGGTAAGCGCGGCCGGCGGTATTGGGCCGCGTACGAGTAGCCAATAGCCGATCACCGCGACAGCGGCAACACCCGCCCCTACGAACAGCGCGGGCTGGAACGAGTGTGTTTGCTGCACGATGAAGCCCGTGACCACAGGTGCCAGCGCGCCCCCGAAGTAGCCCCCGAAATTCTGCATGGCGCCGATGGACGCGGTGCAATTGGCGGGCGCAGCAACGGACGCCGTCGCCCAGGCCGCACTGCTCGAGACATACAGCAGCAACATCGAGATCGAGATGAACACGACCGCCAGCGTTGCGCTGTGCGTGAGACCGGTCAGTGCCGTGAACACGGCGACACCGGCAAGCGAGGCCGCCATCGGGTACTTCCGGCTGTTGATTGCCGATACCCCTCGCCGCGCGAGCACATCGCAAATCTTTCCGCCAGAGAGGCTGCCCACCACGCCAAAGAGATAGGGAACCGCAGCCACCCATCCCGACTTCGCAATAGTCAGGTGAAGTTCCATTTGCAGATACGTCGGCAACCACGCGTTGTAAAGCCATAAGACGTAGATCGTGCCGAAGAATCCAAGCAGCATGCCCCACGTGGTGCCGAACTCGAACAGACGGCGCCACTCGCGCCATGTCGGACGGCTCTGGGCTTCCCCATCGACGTCGGATAGATGCGCGCGCTCCCGCGGCGTCAAGTCGACGTGATGCGGGTCGCGATGCACGAGGAAAAAACACAGTGCAACGAGGAGGCCCGCGATTCCCATGATGCCGAACATCCATCGCCATCCCACGGTCAACATTAAGACCGTCAGCAAAGGCGCCGATATTGCAGTGCCAAGCGTCGACGAACTGTTCCAGATGCCGGTCGCGGCGCCGCGCTCTTTTTTGCCGAACCAGTCGCGAACGACTTTGGCCGCCGTTGGAAACTGCGGTGCCTCCCCTATTCCCAGCACCATGCGAGCGGTGAAGAACTGGCCGAAGCTGTTCACGACGCCGCCGAACGCTTGCGCCACCGACCATGTCGCCAGGCTGACGGTTAACATGACGCGCGCGCCGAAGCGATCGACCAGCGCGCCCGCTGGCAGTTGCGCAAACGCATAAGCCCAGAGAAACGCCGAAAGCAGCAGGCCCATTTCCGCGACCGAGAGTCCAAGATCGTGCCGGATCAGCGGGTTCGCGATGGACAGCGTTGCGCGATCGATATAGTTGATGACCCCGCTCAGGAGGAGCAAAACAAGCGCGGTACGCTGAATTCGCCGCACCCTTGGCGAAGCCTGGTCGTTGGAAGCGATGTTCTGAGCGCCACTAGCGCCCGACTCCGGCACACGCGGCGCCGTAGAGGATTGCTCCATAAGGTAAGTCTCCTGGATGTTTTGTTCTATCGGCGAGGCCGTTTTTCGATCCGAACGCACGCATTGCGGCATTGGACTGACGCACGATATGTCCGCATCCGTTGGAAATCCAATCAAAATTCGTCGAAAAGCAATTCCATTTGTTTATCGCGAACCAGGGGCAAACCCGAGTCGTCGCCGGCGGCCGGAACGCTATGAGCTGGCACCGCCCAGGTCATTGCGGTCCGCCTCGTTCGGGCCGTCGCCTGTGAGGCATGCATGGATGAATTCGGCATGAAGCCGCTCCCGGTCGGCCGCCGTCAGGTGGTGCTCGAAGACATCGAGCGCGGTGCCCGGGAGCTTGTCCGCCGCAAGCGCGCGCCGCGTGCAGCGTCGCGATGGCCCGCCCCGCTATCCGCACTTTCATGACGGATAACTCCGGCCTTTTTGCGGTCCACGCAGACGGGATCAAAACGTATGCGCGCGACGTTGCCGTACGACTTCAATTCGCGACGGCAAGCGTCATGGCACTTGCCAACGCCATTGGCGAATAGACGCCCGACAGCGAGTAGTGCGTGTTGAACACGAAATGCGGCACGCCGCTCACCTTCGCGTCGCCGAACGAGCATCGCTGGCCGGCGAGCTCCGCGGCACGCTTTGACGCCGTCAGGTGTGCCGTCAGACTCGTGTACTCGAGGCCGAATTCGAGGCCAAGGCGCGCGAGGACCTCGCTGTCGCCAACGTTCTCGCCTTCCATGAAGTAGGCGGTGAGAATCCGGTCGATCAATTCCGTCGTCTGCACGCCGGTTCCACGGCTCGCCGCGAAGGTCACAAGTTCGTGCGCAGCGGCGGTGTTCGGCATCACCTCGATGCGGTCGAAGGCGAATTTGATGCCCGCGTCATCGCCTGCTCGCTGCACCTGCGCACGCCTCGCCGCCACGGCTTCCGCACTCCCAAGACGATCGCGATAGAACGCCTGGTAGGGCAAACCCTCGACAGGCATGCCGGGCAGCAACTGGTGAGAACGCCACTGCACCGATACGCGCACATCGGGCCGCGAGCTTTCGAAACGCGAAACGGCCACATCCAGATTGCGCTTGCCGATCAGACACCAGGGGCAAACGAAGTCGAAGAACGTTTCGATCTTGAGGACGGATCGCTCGCCTCTTTCACTGCAGGCTTGCTGATTCAGGTTTTTGTCAGAAGAGGTCATCGAGGAGTATCCTCGCGATCGGCGTGGCCCAGCAGGCTGGTCCGTGTGAAACACAAAATCATTTCGTATGGTTTCCCAAGCTCGTTAGTACCGCGCGGTCGCTGCAAGAACGGGCCACGCGGGCGCCTATGAAATGATAAGGCAATCCCGCGATGCGCTTTGATGATCAGGCGCCATGGTTTTAGGTTTTCGCGCCAACCGGCGTTAACCCCGAAGCATCACAAATTGCCGGCAATCGTTGCGTATGGCCTGGCCGCTATCTCGTCTGAAGTCGGCAATCGTCTTGACGTCCTAGTGCCGTGCGACTGCCGGTCAAGGGTGGTGTGCGCCAATGCACACGGACACGTTCACCCTCGGACCTGCTACTGCCCTGGCGGGCGGATGGAAACCGTGTTTTTCACGGAACTGACTCCGGCGACTCCCTTGGCAACCTCGCCAGCCCTATCGATCATCGTAGCGTCTGGCACGGTACCCGCGAGCGTGACCGCGCCATTGTTCGCCCGCACATTGATGTTGCTGATGTTCAGGTTTTTCGTCCTGGACAGAGCGCGGCGGACCTCCCTGGCGAGCGCTCGATTGGCCTGCTTTGCCGACTTGGCGCTCGATGCCGCCGTGCCGGCGTCGCTTGCCTGTGCGAAGACATTTGCGGTCGCCGCTAGTGCGAGCACACCGGCCGCAGCGACAAGAAGCTTTTTCCCTAGCATAGTTCTCTCCTGTTGACGCCAAATGGGTTGGCGCACAACGGCGGCCAACCGATCAGCGTCCTGACCGACGCTTCCTCTATCGAGGCCAGAATGTCAGTGCGCCGGTTCCATCTCACGACGCTGCACTCAAAGATTCGTTGCGGCCGAGCGGCTTGCCGCTTGCCAGCACATCGCACGCACATCCTGGCGTTACTCACTCTCACCCGGTTGCCGCATTTGATCACCTGCCCGAGCTTCGCCGCACTGGCCAACCACACGCCTACCCTCGCCGACGAACAGCTGACGCGGACGACCAATCTTCTGCTCAGGATCGGCGATCATTTCGTTCCACTGCGCGATCCAGCCGACCGTGCGTGCCATCGCGAAGATACACGTGAACATCGACGTCGGAATGCCCAGCGCGCGCTGCACGATACCCGAGTAGAAGTCGACGTTCGGGTACAGCTTGCGCGACACGAAGTATTCGTCTTCGAGCGCGATCTTTTCGAGTTCCATCGCGAGCTTGAACAGCGGGTCGTCGTGCAGGCCCAGTTCTTCGAGCACTTCGTGGCAGGTTTCGCGCATCAGCTTCGCGCGCGGGTCGTAGTTCTTGTACACGCGGTGGCCGAAGCCCATCAGCTTCACGCCCGAGTTCTTGTCCTTCACCTGCTTGATGAACTCGGGAATGTTGTCGACCGAGCCGATTTCTTCCAGCATGTTCAGCGCGGCTTCGTTCGCGCCGCCGTGCGCCGGGCCCCACAGACATGCGATACCGGCCGCGATACACGCGAACGGATTCGCACCCGACGAACCGGCGAGACGCACGGTCGACGTCGACGCGTTCTGCTCGTGGTCCGCGTGCAGGATCAGGATACGGTCGAGCGCGCGCACCAGCACGTCGTTGACCACATATTCTTCGCACGGGTTCGAGAACATCATGCGCATGAAGTTCGCGCTGTACGACAGGTCGTTCTTCGGATAAACGAACGGCTGGCCGATGCTGTACTTGTACGCCATCGCGACCAGCGTGGGCAGCTTCGCGATCATGCGGATTGCCGACACTTCGCGGTGACGCGGGTTATTGATGTCGAGCGAGTCGTGATAGAACGCCGAGAGCGCGCCGACCGCGGCAACCAGAATCGCCATCGGGTGCGCGTCCCGACGGAAGCCGCGGAAGAAGAACTGCATCTGCTCGTGCACCATCGTGTGCTGCTTGACGGTGTTCTCGAACTCGGCTTTCTGCTGCGCGTTCGGCAGTTCGCCCTTCAGCAGCAGGTAGCAGGTTTCGAGGAAGTCGGCGTTCTGCGCGAGGTTGTCGATCGGATAGCCGCGGTACAGCAGCTCGCCCTTGTCGCCGTCGATATACGTGATTTCGGAGTTGCACGCCGCCGTCGACATGAAGCCCGGGTCGTACGTGAATTTGCCGGTCTGGCCGTACAGTTTGCGAATGTCGATGACATCCGGGCCAATCGTGCCCTTGTAAATCGGCATTTCAACGCTCGGCGAGTTATCGCTGAACGATAGTGTGGCTTTGATCGTGGACTGCTTCATATTAGCGAACTCCATAAGAATGCAAAAAGCCATCAATTCATGACTTCTTCTACGTCCGGCCGCACCGAGTCGTTCGGGTCGCTGACGAGACGCGAACGTCGTTCCGGGGGCGACGAGTCGTACTGGAACACGCCGCGACCGGTCTTTCGACCGAGCCGTCCGGCACGAACCAGTTCTCTCAGAAGCGGACATGCGCGGTACTTCGGATCGCCGATGTCGCTGTGAAGGACATCCATCACCGAAAGACACACGTCGAGCCCCACGAGATCCGCGAGCGCAAGCGGACCAATCGGATGGTTGGCGCCGAGCCGCATTCCGGCATCGATTTCCTCCGCGGTCGCCACGCCCTCCGCGAGTACGAAAAAGGCTTCGTTGATCATCGGAACGAGAATTCGATTGACGGCGAAACCCGGCGAATTTTTGACTCGAAACGCGGTCTTGCCGAGACGTCGCGTCAGCTCGACGACAGCTTCAGCGGCCGCTGCGCTGCTTTGCAGACCGCAGATGATCTCGACGAGCTGCATGGTCGGCACCGGATTGAAGAAATGCATCCCGACGAGCCGTGAAGGATCCGCTAGCGATGCGGCCAGCGTCGTGATCGATATCGAAGAGGTGTTCGTGGCGATAACGGCCTTCTCGTTGGCGACCGATTCGATTCGCTTCAGAATGCCGAGCTTGATTTCGACGTTTTCCGTGACCGCCTCGATAACCAGATCGCTGTTCGCGAGCCGCTCATAGTCGGTCGATATCTGGATGCGCGCGAGAGCGGCTTCTCGCGCTGCGTGGTCTAGCTTCTCATTGCTGACCAGCCGCTCCAGGCCAGCTTTGATTGCGGCAAGACCTTTTTCCAGCGCGGCTTCGGTTACGTCGATGACCACGACCTCCAGGCCGGCAACGGCGGCCACCTGGGCGATACCGCTGCCCATCGCACCTGCACCGATCACGCTGATCGTTTCGATTGACATGTTGTTCCCCTGCGATCGACGAGCCTAGGCGCGCCGAAGATTCTCGAATATCGCCGCAATCCCCTGCCCGCCTCCAATACACATGGTCACGAGCGCATAGCGTCCATTGATCCGTTCGAGCTCATGCAGGGCTTTGACTGTGATCAGCGCACCGGTGGCGCCGATCGGATGGCCGAGCGAGATGCCCGACCCATTGGGATTGACTTTCTGCGGATCCAGTTCGAGCATCCGCGTCACCGCACACGCCTGTGCCGCGAACGCCTCGTTCGACTCGATCACATCGAGATCCGACGCATGCAGCCCCGCGCGCTTCAACGCAGCGAGCGTCGCGGGCACGGGACCGATGCCCATGTACTGCGGATCCACTCCCGCGTGCGCGTATGAAACGAGGCGCGCGAGCGGGCTGATCCCGCGCGTGCTGGCGGTTTGGGCGTCCATCATCAGAAGCGCCGCTGCCGCGTCGTTGATGCCCGAGGCATTGCCTGCCGTCACGGTGCCGCCTTCCTTGACGAACGCGGGACGCAAACCGGCAAGCTCGTCATATCCGAGGTCGGCGCGCACGTGCTCGTCGGTATCGAACACCGTGGTTTGCCCTTTGACCGTTTTCTTCAACGCGGCGATCTGATCTGCGAAACGTCCCTCCGCGATGGCCCGCGCCGCGCGCCGATGCGACTCCAGCGCGAGCTCATCCTGCTGCTCTCGCGTGATGCCGTACTTGCGCGCGACATTCTCGGCGGTGATGCCCATGTGAATCGAATGAAACGGGTCGTGCAACGCACCGAGCATCATGTCGACGAGGCGGCTGTCGCCCATCCGCGCGCCAAAACGAGCATCTGTCGCGAGATAAGGCGCGCGACTCATATTCTCCGCACCACCGCCGAGCGTGACCTCGGCGTCACCGAGCAGAATCGCCTGAGCAGCGCAAATGACCGCTTCCAGTCCCGAGCCGCACAGACGGTTCACCGTCATTGCCGGCGTCTCCTCGGAGACGCCGGCATCCAGCGCCGCGACCCGGGCCAGATAGAGATCCCTTGGCTCGGTGGCGATCACGTTGCCGAACACCACACGGCCAACGTCCTGGCCCTGCACGCCTGCGCGCGCCAGCACCTCGCGTGCGACGAATGCGCCGAGCGCGGTGGGCGGCTGATCCCTGAGACTACCGCCGAACTTTCCAATCGCGGTGCGCACACCGCCGACAACCACCACTTCCCTTTGCATGCCCGACTCCTGAGATCAGAACTGTTTTACAGCGCCCGTCAACCGCGGTCTCGTCGAGAATGCCGCTGGAGTTCGAGCCGGGCGATCGCGTTGCGATGCACTTCGTCCGGGCCGTCCGCCAGCCGAAGCGTGCGCTGGTTCGCCCACGCATAGGCCAGCGGGAAATCGTCCGATACCCCCGCGGCGCCGTGCAACTGGATCGCCCAGTCCAAGACCTTCAGCGCCACGTTCGGCGCGACGACCTTGATCATCGCGATTTCGGCTCGCGCCGCCTTGTTGCCGACCGTGTCCATCAGCCACGCCGCTTTCAGCGTGAGCAGGCGCGCCATTTCGATCTCACAGCGCGCTTCGGCGATGCGCTCCTGCGTCACGCCTTGCTCGGCCAGCGGCTTGCCGAACGCCACGCGGCTGAGACTGCGTTCGCACATCAATTCGAGCGCACGTTCGGCGGCGCCGATGCTGCGCATGCAGTGGTGAATGCGGCCCGGCCCGAGCCGGCCTTGTGCAATCTCGAAGCCGCGGCCCTCGCCGAGCAGCAGATTCGCCACGGGCACGCGCACATCCTTCAGTTCGACTTCCATATGGCCGTGAGGCGCATCGTCGTATCCGAACACGGGCAGATAGCGCTTGACCGTAATACCGGGCGCATCGGCCGGCACCACGATCATCGACTGTTGCTGATGACGCTCCGCGTCCGGATCGGTCTTGCCCATCACGATGTAGACCTTGCAACGCGGGTCTCCGGCGCCCGACGACCACCACTTGGTCCCGTTGATCACGTAGTGATCGCCGTCGCGCTCGATGCGGCAGCAGATGTTCGTCGCATCCGACGAGGCGACTGCAGGCTCCGTCATCAGAAACGCAGACCGAATCTCGCCGCGCAACAGCGGTTCCAGCCAGCGGTCCTTCAATGCCTCGCTCGCGTAACGCTCGAGCGTTTCCATATTCCCCGTGTCCGGTGCGGAGCAGTTGAACACTTCGGGCGACCAGGGGACGCGCCCCATGATTTCGCACAGCGGCGCGTATTCGAGGTTCGAAAGACCTTCCGGCGCGCGTGGCGAGCGCGGCAGGAACAGATTCCAAAGTCCGGCCTTGCGTGCGAGCGGCTTCAGTTCCTCGATAATGCGCGTCGGAATCCACGCGTTGCCGGCTTGCCGATTGGCCTGAATCTCGGCCTGGTACCGGTGCTCATTCGGATAGATATGAGTCTCGAAGAAATCGAGCAGCTGCGATTGCAGCTCTCGGACCTTCGGTGTGTAATCGAATTGCATCGTGTCTCCTTTCGCTCGCCTGCCGCGTCAAAACCGTGCACCGATCCGGTCGCGACGATATAGCGGCGGCGACTCCTTTCACTAGATGGTCAGCCCGCCGTCCACGACCAGGCATTCCCCATTGGTGTAGCTCGCGGCATCGGACACGAGATACAGCACCGCGCCGGCAAGCTCGCGCGGCTCAGCGTGGCGACGAAGCGGGATCTTTTTCATCCACTCTTCGTAGATCGACGGGGTCTCGAACAGCGCGCTGGCGAACTTCGTCCGCGTCAGGCCGGGAAGCAGCGCATTGACGCGAATCCCGAATGGGCCGCACTCCTTGGCGAACGCCCTCGTCATGTTGACGACCGCCGCCTTGCTGATCGAATAGATGCCCTGCATATCGCCCGGCTGCAGCGCATTCACCGAAGCGGTGTTGACGATGGCGCCGCCGCCATGCTCGCGCATCAATCGGCCGGCTTCCACGGACATGAAGAAATAGCCGCGAATGTTCACTTCAACGGTCTTGTCGTATGCCGCGAGATCGGTATCGAGGATGTGCCCGAAATACGGGTTGGCCGCCGCATTGTTCACGAGTATGTCGAGGCGCCCATGGTGCGTGCGAATGTAGTCGAACGTTCTTGCGATGTCCTCCATGCGGCCCACGTGGCAGGCCAGCGCTTCGGCGTTGCCGCCCTCGCGGCGGATCTTCTCCGCGACGGCCAGACACTCTTCCAGCTTGCGGCTAGACACGATCACGTGCGCGCCCTGCTCCGCCAGCAACCGGGCGATTTCTTCACCGATGCCTCGGCTGGCCCCCGTGACGAGCGCGATTTTTCCGCTCAGATCGAAAAGTTTGGTGCTCATGCTGCTCCGTACTCCTGTCGATGATTCATGTTCGTTGGGGCGTCACCCGTTTGCGCAGTGCGCTCCTCCGCAGCCTGTCAGCTTTGCTCTTCCAGCGCGCTCACTGCCATCTGCGCGAGTTGTTCCACCATTTCGCCGACTGCGCCCGCGTTGGCATGCGAAGCGTTGCCCTCCATCGCACGTTTCTTGACGCCCTGTGCGATGGCGGCGAGGCGGAAAAAGCTGACCGCGAGATAGAAGGACCAGCCGTAGATTCCCGGAATGCCGCGCAATTCGCAGTACCGCGCGACGATCGCCTTCTCGTCCGGAATACCCAGCGCAGCCCGGTTCATTCCTTGAAGGCCCGCGACCGGCCCATTGGCGGGAAGCCGCAGACACATGCAGAAGTAAGCGAGGTCGGCAAGCGGATTGCCCAGCGTCGATAATTCCCAATCGAGCATGGCCTTGATCCGGCACTCCTGCGAATCGAAGATCAGGTTGTCGACGCGGAAATCGCCGTGCACGAGCGAGCGGGTTCCGTCGTCGGCTGGGCAATGAAGCGGCAGCCATGCGATCAGCTTCTCCATCGCGTCGATACGGCTCGTCTCCGACGCCCGGTACTGCCTCGTCCACAGATTGATCTGACGCTCGAAGTAATTGCCGGCCCGGCCATAGTCGGACAGGCCGACCGTATCGACGTCCACGTCGTGCAAGGTCGCCATCGCGCGCACGATTGCGTCGTAATACTCGCCTCGCTGGTCACGCGAAATCTCCGGGAATGCGGGATTCCAAAAAATGCGTCCCTCCTCGAAGCTCATCACGTAGAACATCGTGCCGATCACATCGCGATCCGTGCACAGGTGATATGCGCGCGCGACCGGCACGTCCGTTTTCGTCAATGCCTCGAGCACGCGGAACTCGCGATCCACCGCATGCGCCGACTTCAGCAGCGGGCCGCCGGGCTGGCGGCGCAACACGTAGTTGCCGCTGGCCGCCTTCAGCAGGAAGGTCGGATTCGACTGACCGCCCGCGAACTTCTGCGCACTGACCGGCCCGTTGAACCCTTCGATCGTCCGCTCGAGATACGGGGCAAGTGTTCCCACATCTATTTGCATGGCGTCGTTCGTCATCGTTTCACCCTGTTCTCAATTAACCAAAAGTCTGGAAGCGGCGCCGGTCTGCGTGATCGAGGTGCGGATCGCTGTTGAAGCTGGCGAGGTGAAACGCATCCCGATTGAAGAAGAACCGGCAAAAGCTGCTGTTGCGGATCTGCAGATTCAGCGCAATCGCGGCGTCGGCCGGCGCCTGCAGCGCCTGTTGCGCGATGGCCGCCATCACACCGCCCGAGGTCACCACCAGCACCCGCTCAGCCGGGCTCTGCTGGATCGCCTGCCTCGCCGCTTCGACGCGATGCTGAAACTCCCGCCATGTCTCCGGAATCGGACCGCGGATCAAATCCTTCGACCACAGTTGCAGCACCCGCTTCAGGCTCCGGTAGAACTCTTGCCGGGAAGCACCGCGCCACGCCTTCAAATCCTGATGTGAGTCATCCAGTCCGTCGAAGAGCGCCTGAAAGTTGTACTCGTCCAAGCCGGCATGCTGCTCGACCGGCCCGAACGAACGACCCATGCCGCGACAGATTGCGTCGAGTGTCTGTCTGTGGCGGCGCATGCCGCCCGTCATCACGCGGTCGAAGTTCAGATCGAGCTGCGCGAAGTATTCGCCGAGCCAGACCCCCTGACGCTCGCCGACCTCGGACAGCACGTCGTAGTCACTCGCGCCAAAGGATGCCTGGCCGTGACGCACGAGATAAAGTTCTGCCATGAGTTTTCCTCGTCCGATCCGTCACGCCGCGGCCTTGACCATGTCCTCGATCACCTTCTTCGCATCGCCAAAGACCATCATGGTCTTGTCCATGTAGAAGAGATCGTTGTCGAGCCCGGCGTAGCCGGCCGCCATCGAGCGCTTGTTGACGATCACCGTGCGCGCCTTGTACGCCTCGATGATTGGCATGCCCGCGATCGGCGACTTCGGGTCATTCTTTGCTGCCGGATTCACCACGTCGTTCGCGCCGAGCACGAGCACCACGTCGACCTGGCCGAATTCGCCATTGATGTCCTCCATCTCATGGACCATGTCGTACGGCACTTCGGCTTCGGCGAGCAGCACGTTCATATGGCCCGGCATGCGGCCCGCCACCGGGTGAATCGCGTACTTCACCTCGATGCCCTTCTCGACCAGCTTGTCGGTCAGTTCCTTCAGCGCATGCTGCGCGCGCGCCACGGCCAGCCCGTAGCCCGGCACGATCACCACCGATTCCGCGTTGCCGAGCATGAACGACGCGTCATCGGCCGAACCCGATTTCACGGGACGCTGCTCCGTCGCGCCGCCCGCCGCCGTGCCCGGTTCGGCGCCGAAGCCGCCGAGGATCACGTTGAAGAACGAGCGGTTCATCGCGCGGCACATGATGTACGACAGAATCGCACCGGAAGAGCCCACCAGCGAGCCCGCGATGATCAGCATCGCGTTGTTCAGCGAAAAGCCGATGCCCGCCGCCGCCCAGCCCGAATAGGAGTTCAGCATCGACACCACGACCGGCATATCTGCGCCTCCGATCGGAATGATGATCAGCACACCCAGCGCAAACGCGATGGCTGTCATGGCGATGAACGGCAGCCACGACTGCGTGAGGAAGAACATCACGCCGAAGCCGATCATCGCCAGCGCGAGCACGAGATTGATCAGGTGCTGGCCCGGATAGACGACGGGTGCGCCTTGAAACAGGCGGAATTTGTATTTGCCCGACAGCTTGCCGAACGCAATCACCGAGCCGCTAAAAGTGATCGCGCCGACGAACGTGCCGATGAACAGTTCGATCCGGTTGCCGTAGGGGATGAAGCCCGCATGCGGCGCGTCCTGGACACCAAGTCCGAATGCCGCGGGTTCCGACACGACCGCGTACGCGATGCACACGGCGGCCACGCCGATCAGCGAGTGCATCGCGGCGACGAGCTCCGGCATCTTCGTCATCTCCACCCGCGCGGCGACGAACGCACCGACCGCGCCGCCGATGACTAACGCGGCAAACAGAAGCGCCAGTCCCAAAGCAAGGTTGGAGCCGAGCGATGCGGCCTGTTTCGCGATCAGCGCGACGGTCGTCAGAATGGCGATCGCCATGCCAGCCATACCGAATGCATTGCCGGCGCGTGCGCTTTTCGGGTTGGAGAGCCCCTTCAACGCCTGAATGAAGCAGACAGACGCGAGCAGATAAAAGAGCGTGACGACGTTCGCGCTCACGAAATCAAAGGACGTCATACGGCCTCCTTGCCGCCAGTGGCCAGTTTCTTCGGTTCCTTCTTCCTGAACATTTCGAGCATGCGTCTCGTGACGAGAAAGCCGCCGAACACGTTCACCGCGGCGAGCCCGACGGCGACCGTGCCGAAGAACTTGCCCGCGCCGCCGAGCGTGAGGCCCGCGGCAATCATCGCCCCGACGATCACGATCGCGGAGATCGCATTCGTGACTGCCATCAGCGGCGTATGCAGCGCCGGCGTCACGTTCCAGACGACGTGGGAGCCGACATAAATCGCCAGCACGAAGATGATCAGGTTGATCACCGTGTGATTGATAACTTCCATTGCGCTCCCCTCATCCGTTGCGCTTGACCACGCCTTCGTGCGTGAGCAGGGTTGCCGCGACGATGTCGTCCGCGAGATCGATATTGAGCGTGCCGTCTTTCGTGACGATCAGCTTCAGGAAGTCGACAAGGTTCCTCGCGTAGAGCGAGGACGCATCGGTCGGCACCATCGCCGCCAGGTTCGTGTAGCCGACGATCTTCACGCCGTTCTCCGTGACGACGACCTTGTCGGTCTCGGTGAGCGGACAGTTGCCGCCTCGATGTCCGCCGATGGCCGGCCCGCGTCCCGCGGCAAGATCGACGATGACGGAGCCCGTCTTCATCGCCTGCACCGTTTCGGACGAGATCAAGGTCGGCGCGTCGCGCCCGGGAATCAGCGCCGTCGTGATCACGATATCGGCCTGTTTCGCCTTTTCGTGCACGAGCGCCGTCTGGCGTTGCAGCCAGCTCGCCGGCATCGGCCGCGCATAGCCGCCCGTGCCTGCCGCAGCCTCGCGCTCTTCGTCGGTCTCGTAGGGCACGTTGAGAAACTTCGCGCCGAGCGATTCGATCTGCTCTTTCACTGCGGGGCGCACGTCCGACGCTTCGATGACCGCGCCGAGGCGCTTGGCCGTCGCAATCGCCTGAAGTCCCGCGACGCCTGCACCGAGCACCAGCACCCGTGCGGCTTTCACCGTGCCCGCGGCTGTCATCAGCATCGGCATGAAGCGCGGATAGTGCTCCGCCGCGACGAGGACCGCCTTGTAGCCCGCGATGTTCGCCTGCGACGACAGCACGTCGAGGCTTTGCGCGCGCGTCGTGCGGGGCGCGGCTTCGAGCGCGAACGCAGTCAGTCCCGCGTCGGCAAGACGGCGGGCGTTGTCGGTATTGAACGGGTCGAGCATGCCCGCCAGCACCGAGCCGCGCTTCATCAGCGACAGTTCGGAATCAGTCGGCGATGCGACTTTCAGCACGATTTGCGCGCCGAAGGCCGCCGCCGCATCCCCGATCTGCGCGCCCGCTTTGCGGTAAGCGTCGTCCGTGTAGTGCGCGCATTCACCGGCACCCGACTCGACGGTCACGCTGCGTCCTTGCGACACGAGCATCTTGACCGTCTCAGGCGTTGCCGCGACGAGCGATTTTTGACCCCGCGACTCGGCGGGCACTCCAATCTGCATTTCAGACCTCACCTTGCGCTTACCTGCGCCGATAGTCTCTGTGGTTCACCTGACGATGCGGTCTTCGCGCGCCGGGAACGGCGCGCGATATGCCGCACGTCTCATCATTCGACGTCCGAAATAAATTGATGTCGAAAGCGCATTCGTTCTGCATCGGCTCCTGTCAGACCGGCACTTCGCCCTCGAGCGTGATGCGGTTGAGCACGCGTTCAGCCTCGCCGTAGTCGTGCACCGCGTAGTGCATGGTGCAGCGGTTGTCCCACATGACGACGTCGCCTTCCTGCCACATATGGCGGTATACGTTGTCCGGCGTGGTCGAGTGTTCGTACAGGAAGTCGAGCAACGGGCGGCTTTCGGCGACGGTCATCCCTTCGATCTGCTGGGCGGTCTCACGGTGGCCGACGTAGAGGGCCTTGCGGCGCGTCTCCGGATGCGTGCGCACGATCGGGTGGACCGCCTCGGGAATCTTGTCGATCCCTCGCATTCTGGCCAGTCGCAGCCCCGTGAACCGCGCACGCAGACCTTCGAGCATGCGCTGCATGGTCGGAGACAAGCGCTCGTACGAAAGGTATTGATTGCACCACATCGTGTCGCCGCCGTGCGGTACCACGACTGCCGACAGGATCGAGATCTTCGGCGGCACCGGCGTATAGATCGAATCGGAGTGCCACGCCTCGGTCGACGCCGTTTCCTTCGGAATCTTGGTTACCTGAATGAGTCCCGGGAAACCCGGCACGCTCGGATCGAGCGGATTGTTTTGCGCAGGCTTGCCCCAGAGTTTGGCGAACTCGACGTGAGCCGAAGGCTGCAGCCGCTGGCCGCGAAACACGAGCACACCGTAGTCGAGAAACGCGCGATGCAGCACTTCGAAGTTCGTCACGTCGACCGGTTCGTTGAGGTTGATGCCTTCGACGCGCGCGCCCACCGAACCGGTGAGCGGAGTGATCTGGATACCCATGAATATCTCCTTTTCCTCTGCTTGAGGTTTAGTTTGTGGTGAGGACAATCTTGCCGATATGTTGATCGAGCAGCATGTAGGCATGTGCTTCGCCGATCGCATCCATTGCGAAGGTGCGATCGATCGGCAGGCCGATGCGGCCCGCTGCGAGATGGGGCAGCAAGTCGCGCGCGCATGCCTCGATGCACTGCAGCCGCTCCTCCTCGGTACGGGTGCGGAACGTCACGCCAATCAGCTTCAAACGCTTGAGCCAGAGCTGGCTCAGATCGATCTGAGCGGTGGCCGAGCCGAGTCGGGCGATGTTGACGAGCCGACCCTTGACCGCGAGGCTTTGCATGTTCGCCTCGAAGACCGGTCCGCCCACGGTGTCGATGATCAGATCGACCCCTCGCTTGTCGGTGGCGGCCATCACCACATCGAGCTGTGATTGGTGCGACGAGTCGATGCCTACGTCGACGCCGAATTCGGCCAGCCGATCGAGCTTCGCGGCCGAGCGCGATTGGGCCATCACGGGCCTGGCACCCCATACGGACGCGATCTGAATCGCCGCCATCGCAACGCCGCCCGAGGCGCCGTTGATCAGCACCGACTCGCCTGCGCGCAGTTCCCCATTGGTGATCACGGCGTCGTGCGCGGTGATGAACACGTTCGGGAAAGCCGCCGCTTCGATCCAGGAAAGCCCTTCCGGCACCGCCATCAAGGCCCGGGGATCAGAGAGCACGTACTCGGCCTGGCAACCCTTGCCGTGTCCCATCACGCGATCGCCCTCGCGCCAGCCGCTGACGCCCTCTCCGACTGCCGCCACTTCCCCGGCAAATTCGACGCCCGCGGTGATCGTATTGCCCGAGCGCAGGTCGCGAGCCTGATTGATCTCGCCACGATTCAGGCCGGCCGCGCGCACCCTGACCAGAACCTGTCCCGCGCCAACGACCGGGACCGGGATGTCTTGCACCTCCACGATGCCGCCCGACGGGGCCGGTATTACACGCACTGCTTTCATCGACGTCGTCTCCTTTGAAGAACTCGTTCTGTCTGGTCCGCTTTGCGACCCGCTAGCGCTTTTTTCCGACGAATATTCGCGCCTCGTTGACGCAGTCGGCGGATTTCTTTCGTTGAGTCAAAGATAGTCGCGCCCCCTTCGAGTGTCAACAACTTATATATAGGACCATGGAAAATACCTATATAGGACTTCGCGAACTCGACCTATTCTGTTTCCACGGATTCGCGCAATTTCAAACGCGATTCGCTGGATCCACCGGTCCTACGCTAGTTCATAGATCTATATAGGAGTTTAACCAATGCCTCGCGCCATCGTGCTTCATGCCACCGACAACGTGGCAACACTGCTGGACCCCGGACAGGAAGGGGAAACCTGCGTCCTGCAGGGAGAAGTAACCGGTCAGGTGACCCTGACGCAGGACGTCCCCTTTGGCCACAAAGTCTGCATCGCACCGACTATGGAAGGCGCCAAGGTACTCAAGTACGGCCAGGTCATCGGTACTGCTCGCCGCGCGCTCCGGGTTGGCGAGCACACCCATGTTCATAACGTCGATTCCACCCGCGCTCGCGGTGATCTGAAAACGAGGTAACTACGTGATGAAAACATTCCTTGGCTATCGACGCGAAAACGGCGCCGTTGGCGTACGCAACTGGGTCGCGGTGATTTCCGTCATGGATAACTGCAATCCCGTTACGCGCACGATCAGTGAGGCGGTCGAAGGCACGATCCCGGTCACGACGCTGTTCGTGCGCGGGCAGTTCGGCGCGGATCTCGATTTCGCCTATGAATCGCTGGCCGGTCTCGGGCGCAACCCGAATATCGCAAGCGTCCTGCTGGTGGGACTGGAAGAATCGTCCACCGAAGAAGTGGCGTCCCGTATCCGCGCCACCGGGAAAGCGGTCGAAACGGTGCATCTGCAGCCGAACGGCACCATCGCCTGCATTGCGGAAGGCACACGCAAGGCGATGCGCCTTTCGATTGCCGCATCCCGCTTGCGCCGCGAGCCGTGTCCTGTTTCCGAACTGGTCGTGGGCGTCGAGTGCGGTGGGTCCGATACGACTTCCGGACTGAGCTGCAACCCGACGATCGGCCGGATGGCCGACCAGATCATCGCTGAGGGCGGCACGGTCATCATTTCGGAGACCTCGGAGTTCATCGGCGCCGAGCATCTGTTCGCTGCACGGGCCATCGACGAAACGGTCAAGGCGGCCTTCGTCTCCGCGGTTCGCAACATGGAGCAAGGCGCGATCGACCGGGGCGTCGATATGCGCGAATCGCAGCCGTCGCCCGACAACAAGAAAGGCGGCTTGACGACGGTCGAGGAAAAGGCGCTCGGCGCGATGGCGAAGGCAGGCTCGAGCCCCCTCGTCGGCGTGCTGCGATACGGCGAAGCTCCTCGCCGCAAGGGTCTGCACTTCATGGATGCCCCTGCGGCGGCGGTCGAAAACCTCACAGCGCTTGCCGCGGGTGGTTGTCAGCTTACGTTCTTCGGCACTGGCGTCGGCAATCCGATCGGCAACATGGTTGCGCCGACGGTGAAGGTGTGCGGAAACATCAATACCGTCAGGACGATGCGCGACAACATCGATTTCGATGCGAGCGGCGTGCTCGAACAGGCCATGAAGATTTCCGATATCGGTGACCGGCTGTACGAATACGCGCTGGACGTCGCGTCTGGCACCTGCCTCGCGAGCGAAGTGCTCGATGTCCGCGAAACAGCGGTCAGCCGTTTCGAACGCAGCCTCTGAAGCAAGATGACAAAACTGTCCATGGTGTCGGATGCCATCATCCGCGATATCGAATCGGGGTCATTGCGCGAGGGTGATCGCCTTCCTTCCGAAGGCGAGCTGGCGGCACGGCACCATGTAAGCGTCGGCACGATCCAGAAGGCGCTCACCCAGCTCTCGCACTCCGGACTCATCACGCGCGAGCAGGGTCGCGGCACCTTCGTGTCGGGCACGCGCGTGGCTCCCGCGGACGTTCGCTACCTGCGCTTTCGCGGCGCAGACGGCAACGATCTGCCTTGCTATGTCCACGCGCGCTCCGTCAAGCGCACGACACGCAAGGGGCCGTGGTCGGAGTTTCTGGGCGGCGACGGCTTCGTGCGAATCGAGCGCATGATCAACGTCGGGGGGCGGTTCGACCTCTATAGCGAATTCTGGCTGCGAGAGGAAGACTTCGCGGAGCTGGGTGGCCTCGACCGCTCCGCACTCGAAAAAAACCTCCGCGAACTCGTGGGTCAACGGCTTTCGCTGCCCACCTTGCGCGTGGACCAGTGGATCCGATTTGGCGAACTGCCCTCGGCCGTCGCACAGGAACTGATGATCGCAACCGGCCAGGCAGGCTTAATCAAGGAATTGCGCGGCTACACACTGCGCAATCGGCCGCTCTACTACCAGTCCGTCTATGCCGGGCCGTTTCAGGAGCGTCTTGTCATCGAGCGGGAGAACGGGCAATGAGTACGCATTGGTCACCTGACACCATCGGGCATTGGACCGCGCGGATTTTCGAAACCTGCGGCGTACCACGGGATCACGCCGCGGAAGCTGCGTCGATCCTCGTTCGCAGCGAGCTGCGGGGTTACAAGACGCATGGCATGACGCGCCTTTCGTCCTACGTGAACCGGCTGAAGAACAGGGAGTTCAATCCGAAGCCCACGATGTCGCATCGGGCTTTCCCGGGCGGCATCGTGCTGAACGCCGACGGCGCAATGGGACAGATTGCCGGCCCTCACGCCGTGCGCCTTGCGCTCGAAGCGCTGAACACGAGCGCCTCCGTGCTCGTCGTGATGCAGTCGTGCGGCCATCTCGGTGCGCTCGGCATCCACACGCTGCTGGCCGCCGAAGCAGGCGCCTTCAGCATGATGGGGCAGCACACGCCGCCGGCGCTCGCGCTCGAAGGCTTTCGCGGCCCGGCGATCGGACACAACCCGATCTCCTTCGGCTGCCCTTTGCCGGGACAAGCGCCGATCGTCTTCGACGTGGCCTGCAGCGTGGCGGCGCGCGGCCACATTCTGCTCGCCGCCCGCGAAGGCAAGTCCATTCCCGAAGGCTGGGCGCTCGACTCACAAGGCCGGCCCACCACGGATCCGCAGTGCGCGCTCGAAGGCTCGCTGATGCCGATGAGCGGACACAAGGGCATGGGCATCGCGATGATGGTCGAGTGCCTGGCGGGCGCGCTTGCCGCTACCGCGGGTTCACTCAACTCGCCGCGCGGCGATGCGATGCAGGACGCGTTCCTCTGGCTCGTGCGTCCCGAATCCTATACGGGGCGTGAGGCCTTCGACGAGTACATGCGCCAGTGGACCGAGACCTACGTGACAGCAGGCGGCGACGCCCGGCTGCCGGGTGCGCGTGGCGACGTGCTCGAGCGCGAAGCCCGCGAACGCGGCATGACGCTGCCCACCGCCATCGCCGACGAACTGGCCGCACTTGGCGAGCAGCTTGGCGTGCGCTTTCCTGCGTAATCGCCCTGCCCCTGACAACATCAATTGACGAGTAACAGCAATGAATGCCCCACTCTCAGAAGCAAACCGTGAGGCCATGGCGGCCGTCACCCTCGACGACAAGTACGCGCTGGATTCCGGGCGTGCCTTCATGAGCGGCGTCCAGGCGCTCGTGCGCCTGCCGCTCGTGCAGCGCGCACGCGATGCGCAAGGCGGCCACAATACCGCCGCGTTCATCTCCGGCTACCGGGGCTCACCGCTCGGCACCTATGACCAGGCGCTGTGGCAGGCCAAGAAGCACCTTGCGAACAACCATGTCGTGTTCAAACCAGGCGTCAACGAAGAACTCGGCGTCACGGCGGTTTGGGGCTCGCAGCAGCTCGAGTTCGACCCGGCGAGCAAAAAATACGATGGCGTGTTCGGCATCTGGTACGGCAAAGGCCCCGGTGTGGACCGCAGCGGCGACGCGCTCAAGCACGCCAACCTCGCGGGCACCGCGCCCCTCGGTGGCGTGATCGCGCTAGCCGGAGACGACCATGTCTCCAAGAGCAGCACGCTCGCGCATCAGAGTGACCACACGTTCATCGCTGCCGGACTGCCGGTGTTCTTTCCCGCGAACGTGCAGGACATCCTGGACCTCGGCGTGCATGCCTTCGCGATGAGCCGCTTCAGCGGCTTGTGGGCGGGCATGAAGACCGTGCAGGAAGTGGTCGAGTCCGGCTCGTCGGTGCTGACTGCTGTCGACCGGGTGGGCATCCTGCTGCCTGAAGACTTCGCGGTGCCCCAAGGCGGCCTGCACATCCGCTGGCCGGACGACCCGCTCACCCAGGAAGCCCGGATGATGGAGTACAAGTGGCCGGCCGCGCTCGCCTATATCCGCGCGAACCGGCTCAACCACAATGTCATCGAAGGTCCGAATGATCGGCTCGGCATCATCGCGAGCGGCAAGGCCTACAACGACACGCGCCAGGCGCTGATCGACCTTGGGCTCACCGAAGAGCTGTGCCGCGAGCTCGGCATCCGGCTGCACAAGGTCAGCGTGGTATGGCCGCTCGAGCCTCAGGGTGTGCGCGAGTTCGCGCGCGGCCTGCGTGAAATCCTCGTCGTCGAGGAAAAGCGCTCGCTGATCGAACAGCAGTTGAAGGACGAGCTTTATCACTGCAACCCGGATACACGGCCGGTCGTGCTCGGCAAGTACGGTCGCGCCGACGGTGAAGACACCGGCGGCGAATGGAGCCACGGCAGGCCGGGCGACGACTGGCTGCTGCGCGCGAAGGCCGATCTCACGCCCGCGATGGTCGCCAGGGCGATCGCGGGGCGCCTGAAGAAGCTCGGCGTGCCAGCGGACGTGGTCGCCCGCATGGACCAGCGCCTCGCGCAGATCGACGCGGCCGAACGTACCGCCGCCGAAGGCGCGAGCGGCGGCGCGGACCGCCTGCCATGGTTCTGCCCCGGCTGCCCGCACAACACCAGCACGCGAGTTCCGGAGGGATCGCTCGCCACCGCCGGGATCGGTTGTCACGGCATGGCGGTGTGGATGGACCGCTCGACCACGTCCTGGTCCCAGATGGGCGGCGAAGGCGTGTCCTGGATGGGACAGGCGCCGTTCAGCAAGCGCTCCCACATGTTCGCCAATCTGGGCGACGGCACGTATAACCACTCCGGGCTGCTCGCCATCCGACAGTCGGTCAATGCCGGGGTCAACATCACCTACAAGATCCTGTTCAATAGCGCCGTGGCGATGACGGGCGGCCAGCCGGTCGACGGTCAGCTCGACGTGCCGGGCATGACCCGCGAGCTTGCCGCCGAAGGCGTGAAACGCACCGTAGTGGTAACCGATGAGCCGGAGAAGTACGCGGGCGTGACGGATCTCGCGCCCGGCGTCACGGTACGCCATCGCGATGCGCTCGATGACGTGCAGCGCGAGCTGCGCGAGCTCGAGGGCGCCACCGCGATCATCTACGACCAGGTCTGCGCCACCAAGAAGCGTCGCGAACGCAAACGCGGCACGATGCCCGATCCGGAAAAGCGGGTGATCATCAACGAGCTCGTGTGCGAAGGCTGCGGTGATTGTTCGGTCGAAAGCAACTGCGTCGCCGTTCAACCGCTCGAGACCGAGTTCGGCCGCAAACGCCAGATCAATCAGAACACGTGCAACAAGGACTTTTCCTGCGTCAAGGGTTTCTGCCCGAGCTTCGTCACGGTCGAAGGCGGTCAGCTCAAGAAGCCCGCGGCAGCGCGCAGCGCGAAGCTCACCGAGATGCCGGCCCTGCCCGAGCCGACGCTGCCCGACGCTGCCATCGCGCGGCGCATCCTGGTGGCCGGCGTGGGCGGTACGGGCATCGTCACGATCGGCCAGGTGCTCGGCATGGCGGCGCACCTCGAAGGCAAGTACGTGACCACGCAGGATGCAACCGGCATGGCGCAGATGGGCGGCGCCACCTGGAGCCACATCCAGATCACGAGTGACGACAATGCCCTGCACGCGACGCGGGTCGATACCGCTTCGGCCGATCTCGTGCTGGCTTGCGACACGGTGGTGGGCGCGAACAAATTCACCCTGTCCACCATGCATCCGGGGCGCACTTATGTCGTGCTCAATAGCCACGTGACGCCAACCGCGGCTTTCGTGCGCAATCCCGACTGGCAAGCCGGCACCGACCAGTCCATCGCGGCAATCCTGAACGGGGCAGGCCCTGGTCAAGTCGGCGTTTTCGACGCCGAGCGCATGGCCACGCAACTGCTCGGCCAGTCGATCTACTCGAACCTGATGCTGCTGGGCTACGCGTGGCAGAAGGGCCAGGTGCCGCTTACGCGGGCCGCGCTGATGCGTGCGATCGAGCTCAATGGCGTGCAGGTCGAAAGCAACAAGGCTGCCTTCGAGTGGGGCCGTCATTGCGCGCACGACCTCAACAGGGTGCCGGTGCGCTCCGCTGACGCCCAGGTGATTCAGTTCGCGAAGAAGCCGTCGCTCGCCGAGTTCATCGAGAAGCGATCGGCGTTTCTGGTCGGCTATCAGAGCCGCGCTTATGCCGCTCGTTACGAAGCGTTCGTCGCAAGAGTGCAGGAGGCCGAGAGCCGCTTTGGCAGCGATCGGCTCAGCAGAACCGTCGCGCGTTACCTGTTCAAACTGATGGCCTACAAGGACGAGTACGAGGTGGCGCGCCTGCATACCGACGCGGCATTCACGATCAAGGTCGCGGAGATGTTCGAGGGCGACTACAAGCTCGTGCATCACCTCGCACCCCCGCTCCTGTCGAAGCGCAATGCGAAGGGCGAGCATGTCAAGCGAGCCTTCGGACCCTGGGTTCGTAGCGCGTTCCGCGGCGTGGCAGCGTTCAGGGGCTTGCGCGGAACCGTCGTCGACCCATTCGGATACAGCGCCGAACGACGCACCGAACGTGCGCTGATCGGCGAATACCGCGCCTGTATCGAGGAACTTCTGCGGACGCTTTCGGAGGACAAGCTCGAACTGGCGCTGGAGATCGCGGCCCTTCCCGAGATCATCCGCGGTTACGGCCACGTCAAGGCCCGCAACCTCGATGCCGCACGGGTTCGCTGGGCAGCTTTGATGTGCCAGTGGCGCGATGGCGAACGCGCTCCGCAACGAACGTCCGTCGCGCTCGAACAAAGCGCCAATTGAGTGAAGCAACCTGCCGCGGCCTGATGCGCTCATCGGGCCGCGGCCCGCTGGGACGCGGCTTCGCCGGTCCCTTCAGCCATCACACAGATGCTGGCTGACACCTGACAAAAACCCAGGAGACACCATGCCTCATCATCGTTCCGTCATCAGCACGTCTTCGCCGTCGATGATTTCAGCCGTCTCATCCGGCAAACCGTTGTCGAAACCGTGGGCCATTGGTGCAATCACGGTTGGCAGCGGTCTCGAACTCTACGACTCGGTCGTCTACAACTTCTTTGCCACGCTGATCGGCCCACAATACTTTCCACTGACCGACCCTCTCGGCCAGTTACTGTTCTCTTTTGCCGCCTTCGGCGTCGGCTATCTGATGCGACCGATCGGCGGATTGGTGATCGGCGCCTACGCCGACCGCGTCGGCCGCAAGCCTGCCGTGGTGCTTACCCTGTGGCTGATGGCGTTGAGCGCCACGATGCTAGTGCTGGCACCAACCTACGCCCAGATCGGTCTGGCCGCGCCGGTCATCATGACGATTGCACGTCTGCTTCAGGGCTTTGCGATTGGCGGCGAGATGGGACCGGCCAGCGCGATGCTGCTCGAATACGCCGACGATAAGTCACGTGGGTTCTATACGAGCTGGCAGCCGTTCAGCCAGGGGCTCGCGGCGATCTTCGCGGCGCTCGTCGCCCTTTCGTTGACCAATTTCCTGCCGCAGTCCGCGCTGTCATCCTGGGGTTGGCGCGTCTCGTTCGTGATCGGCATTCTGGTGATTCCGCTCAGCGTGATGATCCGGTCACGTCTGGACGAGACTCTGGTTCCGACCAAGTGGGGCGAAAGCGATGCGATCTCGCACCGCCGCCTCGTGAAAGAACACCGGCGGGAGCTGCTCGCCAGTGTGCTGCTGATGATTGGACTGGCATCGGCCGTGCATATCGTTGTTTTCTATCTTCCCAACTACGGCGCGATCCAGCTTCATCTGCCGCTTTCGCAATCGATCTGGGCGGGCTTCGTGGGCTCGGTGGCGCTCACCCTGCTCTCACCGTTCGCCGGCTGGCTCAGCGATCGCATCGGCCGTAGAAAGGTCGTGTGGTGGTCGCGCGTCGCGATGCTGGCGATGATCTATCCGGCGTTTTACGCGCTGAATAATCTGCACTCTCTGACTTGCCTGCTGATCGTCGCCGGCTGCCTTGCCGTACCAATGGCCATGACTTCCGCCTCGACCCTGGTGCTGGTCAGCGAAGTGCTGCCGCAGCGGCTGCGCGCAACGGGATTGTCGGTCAGCTATTACGTTGCCGTCGTGATCTTCGGGAGCTTCTCGCAATTCTTCTCGACCTTGCTGATCCATTTGACGAAGGACGCCAACGCCCCCGCTTACTATGTGATCGGCTGTGGATTGATATCGCTCATCGGTCTTGCGATGGTCCACGAAACGAAGGGACGCCGGCTCGCATAGTTTGCGACGAACTAGCGCTTGTCTGCTCGCATACCGACACAGGCGAAGCTGCCCGCAAAACCGCCACCACCCCGCTTGTGTTGAACAAGCCAACGGGCGGTGGCGGTTTTCAGCTATCCGCCTTCTCAAATGTGCGAACTTAGTCGCTGAACCAATCGATTGGCGGCAGGGGAAAGCTGCCGCCCAGCACGCGTGATCAGATGAGCCTCAGGACTCTGAAGCAAGCGGTTCTCCACTGGCAAGGCCACTAACTCACCGGCGGCGATTTCGGGTGCAATGGAAATCGGCGTGAGAAAGGTGAAGCCGAGATTGCTCTTTGCGAACAGCTTGAGAACGGCGACTGAATTCGTCGTGATCACTGGCGTAAGCCGGACCTTGTCGACCAGCATCGCCGCATCGACCAACCGCCGCGTGCCATGCTCCGGGTGTGTCAACGCGACCGGATATGAAAGAAGATCGTGAAGCGTGACCGACTCGACTTTTCCCACCAGAGAAAACGTCGGGGAAACGATCGCATGCATCGGCTGACGCGACTTCACGCGGGTCACGATTCGGGCGTCCGGCGTCGGGTTGAACACCAAACCGACATCCGCTTCGTCCTCCGACACCCGGCGCATCACCTCGTTGGTGCTGCAAAGATCCAGCGTGATTGAAATGTCCGGATAGGTCTCGCAGAACTGCTTGATCGGTCCATCGACCATGGTGGAGGCAAACCCTTCACCCATGACGACGGTAACCAGTCCTCGACGCAGCCCCCTGATTTCCTGAAGCTTCGACACGAGATCAGCCTGATTGGAACGCTGCTGGCGAAAATACTCGACGAGCAGCGCACCGGCCTCGGTGGCCTTGACGCCACGCTTGTCTCGCTCCACCAGCTGCATCGCGAGTTCCTGTTCCAGCAAGGCGATCTGCCTGCTGACGGCCGAGGGCGCCAGGTCGAGATGCTCGGCAGCCGCCCGTACCGTGCCGCGCCGTACGGCTTCGTACAGGTATCCAATGCGGCTTTCGTTGATTGCACCGTCCATTCTGTGTCCTCGCGCATTGGACAAAGGCTTTCGGGCTTGCGATTCATTGTCGCATTCTGGGCCGTCACAATGCAACGCGTGTTCCGGCGCAGGTGGGGCGCTTGCGTCAGCTTCATCCACCTTCCGAAATGAAGCTCGTCGCTTTGCGTCGGCGAACGACGGGAAGCTCATGGCGTCATTCCGAAACCTGGCGACCCACGGCCATGGGCTTTCGATCGCCGCGCTTCTTATGCCTCGTGACCATCAACACCGACAATACGACCGGGACGATCAACAGCCCTTCGACCAGTTCGGGATCGAGCGGCAGCGCGGCCGCGTGAAGTGACTTGAGCGCCGCACCCGCGAGCGACAGCACATAGTATGAAACAGCTGCGACCGACAGCCCCTCGACCGCGTGCTGGAGCCTTAGCTGACTGCGTGCCGTCTGATTCATGCCTTCGAGAAGCCGCGTCGTATCCTCCTCCTGCGCGACATTGACGCGCGTGCGCAGCAGCGCGACCACCCTCGCAA
Organism: Paraburkholderia sp. BR14320; assembly: GCF_040948665.1. NCBI lineage: Bacteria > Pseudomonadati > Pseudomonadota > Betaproteobacteria > Burkholderiales > Burkholderiaceae > Paraburkholderia > Paraburkholderia sp. BR14320. The sequence continues at coordinate 341,469 of NZ_JBFPKG010000001.1, read as the reverse complement.
CACGCGCCGCGAACTGCTCCTGCCGGGTCCAGACCGCGTTGCACGTTTGCATCGCCGGGCCGAAACGGCGTTCCATGAACTCGGCGATCGTCGGCATACCCTCTATCCGTTCCTCCCGCAACTCATGAATGCGGGCTTGCACGAGACCCTCATAGGCCCGCGACGCGCTAAAGCGTGGCGCCGACCCGGCGAGCGTCTCGACTCGCACAGCGAGATGCGTCAGGCTCACCAAAAGTTCCGAATCGCGGTATCCCCTTTCGCTCTGATCCATGGTTCTCATGATCGGCACGAGTGAATACTGGAGTTCGTCCAGCGCCATGCTCATATCGCGAGCGACCGGCAACGCGAGCAAGGCCATCATCCTGTAGGTCTCTATTTCGTAGAGACGTTGAAGGAGCCGTCCGCTCTGAACTTCACGCAAGCCTTTGTCGATCACCAGGAAGCGTGAAAACCCGTCGCTCTTGATGGTCCAGTCGCAAAACACCTGCGCGCTTCCGAGCACATGACTACCCACCATCCCAGACCCATCGATCCATCTGTTTGCATTGTCGGACGCGTAAACGGCGGCCTCGCCCGACACCAGTTCGGTCCTGACGGCGACGAATTGCTTCCCCTTGATTGCTTCGAACCACGCAGACGGCACGTGTTCCGTCGCAAGGTCCGAGAAGTAATCGGTATCATCCCGGCGGGCTACGAAGGTAAAGGTCGAGAACTCGGTGTGTCGTTCCCATTTCAGCTGCTTGTCGTCGCTCCACCGGAACGAATAGTGCTTGGTATCGGCAATGGGCTCGGCAATGCCGGTGAGCCGGCACAGGTGCCTTAAAAGCGCTTCGTGAATCGTCGCTTCGCCGTCGGCATAGACCGCTATATGCGTCAATGACACCGACCCACTGATCCGCAGAAATGGCCGTGCGTGCAGCTCGTCGGCCAGCGTGGCTCGTAAGGGATGATCCATGGGCAACTCGCATACTTCGTCAATCATGAGCTGGACGGCACGCCGAGCGCGGTGCAAGCAGGCAAGACCGTGATCAGGCTTTCGAAAGGGAACTCGCGACCTCGCCCGTAGCGGGTTGTCCTGCACGCCGATAACGCCCAAGCGTAAGAGTCAGCACACACGCAACCAGCAAGATGCACGGCAAGATCAGGAGCGGCAAATCGTAGTTGCCGTGCCGGTCGAAGTAGCGGCCGATCGCCACCGGGCCGACCACAGCACCAAGGCCATACCCGCAGAAGCAGATGCCGTATAGCGTCCCGAACGAACGCAGACCGAAATAGGAGCGCACCAGGTACGAGATCAGATCGCCCTCCGCACCGATCGTCAGTCCGACCAGGGCCGCCGCCATCATCAGCGTCGGAAGTTCGTGCGAACCACGCAGCATGAGAAGACCAATCGCGCCGGACACGAAGAACACGCAAGTGACGAACGGCGCATGCATACGGTCGAGCATCAGACCGGTCAGAAGGCGCCCCGCGAGCAAGCCGGTTCCGAGCATCGACGCACCGCGTGCGGCATCGGCCGGGCTGAAGCCGCGATCGGCGAGCATGGTCGGCAGGTGCGGGACCAGGGCCAGCGTGCACGACGAACCAACCAGGAAAATCAGCCAGATCGCCCACAGTCGATAAGTCTTCGCCGCCTGGACGAGCGACAGACCGTCCGCAGGTTCGACATCAACCCGCCGCAAGCCGCGCGGCGCGCGTCTACGCTCCCTGATCAGCAGGCATGCCAGCAGCGTGAGCGGAATCGAGCCGGCCCCAAGCGCGACGTAGGCGGCTCGCCAACCGAATTCCGATACCAGCATTTGCGCGAGTGAAGGCATCAGCGTCGTACCGATGCCGAGACCGCACATGGCCAACGCAAGTGCCAGCCCGAGGCGACGGTCGAACCACTGCGGCAGTACGGCAAGATAGCCGACAACCGAGACCGCGGCCCCGAAGATGCCGACCAAAGCGGACAGCCCGACCCAAAGCATCTTGTCGCCATTCTGCAAGGCCATGCAGATGACGGCGAAACCGTAGGCAACGCCGAGCGATGCCACCACCCGACGCACGCCGAATCGATCCATCAGCATGCCAACCAGCGGACTGCCGACGGTGAGCCCCATCATCGAAGCAGAGTACGACAGGGACGCCATCGAACGACCCCATCCGAACTCTCCTCCCACTGCTCGCGCGAAAATACCTCCAGCCGCATGAAACGACGGCGTCAAGCCGGCGAACATGCCCAGTGCAGCACCTAGCACAACCGCACAATACGTCCACCTCCCGATTGGGCGGTCATTTTTCCGATCCATGGTGTCTCCTCCGTGGGCGGCCCGCCGGCCTTGGTGGCGGCTGTGGCTCGCAGCATCAGTTACGATGTGAATGGAATGTCAATCGTCAGGTCGCCCCGTCTGAACGCCACGCGTATCGGGCAGTTCGACGTGTGACGGGCTTCAGCGCATTGCATGCTTACTGGGATCAGACTGCTCCCGATCTATGTGCTGCCATCACGAGATCAGCGGCCTTTTCACCGATCATGATCGACGCAGCATTGGTATTAGGCGAGCACATCGTCGGCATCACCGAGGAATCGACGACGCGCAAACCGATGACGCCCCTGACTCTCAATTCTGGATCGACCACGGCCATTGCGTCCGTGCCCATCTTGCAGGTGCCGATTGGATGCCAGCTCGTCTGACCAGACTGACGGATGTACTGCAGTAGCGCGTCGTCATCCTGGACATCGATTCCCGGGCGCGTCTCCCGCGCGACGAACTCCGCCATGCCGGGCTGCCTGACGATTTCGCGCGACATCCGCAACGCTTCCAGCATGACCCGCTTGTCCGCCTCGTTGCTCAGGTAGCGTGGCTCGATGACGGGCGCATCCAGCGGATTCCGGCTGCGCACGTGCAAATGCCCGCGCGATTCAGGGCGTAGCTGGAAAAAGCCGACATTGAAGCCCGGGAAGGAATCGAGTCCGAATCCCTTGCCGGCGTACCGGTCGGCGCCGCTGAGGTGGCCGATCTGAATCTTCACGCTCGGCCGGGCATCATGAGGTCCCGAACGCGCAAGCGCATGGGCGGAAACGGACGGCGTTCCCATGATTCCGCGGCGGGTCAGCAGGTAAGCCAGTCCCATCCGGCCCTGGCGCCAGCGGCTGTGCATGATCTCGTTCAACGTAACCGGCTGCGTGCACGCATAGGTAAGGCGTGACTGCAAGTGATCGATCAGGTTCTCTCCGACACCGGGCAAATGCTGTTGAACCGCAATTCCCAGAGCGCGGAGCCGTTCCGCGTCGCCGATGCCGGATAGTTCCAGCAATTGCGGCGACTTGATCGGGCCAGCACTGACGATCACCTCGCGCCTTGCGAGGGCGCGACGTGTCTGCCCGCCCTGCGTGTATTCGACGCCTGTCGTCCGTTTGCCGTCGAACAACAAATGCGTGGCAAGCGCCTCGGTGACGAGGTGCAGGTTTCGATGCGGGCGACCACGCAGATAGCCCGCTGCCGTGCTGCAACGTCTGCCGCTGCCGGTCGACAGTTGCAGGTAGCTGACGCCTTCATAGGATGCGCCGTTGTAGTCCTCGGTAGCGGGGATGCCAGCGCTCCGGCATGCGCTGATGAACCCATCACTGAGCGGGTTCGGGCTGACCTGAGCCACCGACGACACCTGAATCGGTCCGCTTCTGCCACGGTAAGCGTCCTCGCCGAACGCGACCGCCTCGAGCCGCCTGAAGTAAGGCAGCAGCGACGCATAGTCCCACCCTCGATTGCCGAGTTCGGCCCAGTGATCGAATTCTGCCGGCTCACCGCGCACATAGATCATGCCGTTGACCGAGCTCGATCCGCCGGGCATGCGTCCGCGCGGCCAATAGACCTTCTGGTCGGCCAGATCTTTCTGCGGCTCGGTGGAAAACTGCCACACGTATTTGTCGTTCTGCAAAAGCTTGGCGACACCGATCGGAACCTTCACCCAGAAGTCCCGATCGCGAGGGGCGCCGGCTTCGAGCAACAGGACCGTCCCTGCGTTGCGCTCGGCCAATCGCGTAGCGAGCGTGGCACCAGACGATCCGGCGCCGATCACCACATAGTCGAAAGTCTCAGTGTGTACCGTATTCATGATCGGCTTGATTCTCCTTTTCCTTCGCTCAGGCGCGACCGAACGGGGTGACTGCCGAGGCGGCCGTCTGAACCCAGACACTCTTGGTCTGCGTGTACTCGTAGAGCGCCTCGATGCCGCTCGTGCGTCCGTATCCGCTGTTCTTGTAGCCGCCAAACGGCGAACCCACGTGAATCGAGCGGTAGCTGTTGATCCAGAAGGTTCCCGCGTCCACCTGTGCCGCCACACGGTGTGCTCGTGCGACGTCATTGGTCCACACGGCGCCCGCCAGACCAAACTCGTTGTCGTTGGCGATGGCGATCGCCTCTTCCTCGGTTTCGAACGGAATCGCCGCGATGACGGGACCGAATACCTCGGTGCGCGCGATGTCCATGTCGTTCGAGACGCCCGTGAATAGCGTTGGGGGTACGAAGTATCCTTCGTCGCCGAACTTCGTCGTCCCAGCGGCAAGGTGCGCGCCTTCCTCGACGCCTCTGGCGATCATTCGCTTGATGTGCTCGAACTGATTCCGGTTGTTGATGGGGCCGATCTCAGTGGTGTTTTCAAGGGGATGCCCAACGCGCAGCTTGCGCGCACCGTCGGTGACCTTGCCGACCACCTCGTCATAGACTTTGCGATGCACCAGCAAGCGTGATCCCGCCGTGCAGCTCTGCCCTGCGCCCGAAAAGACCGCCACTTGTGCGCCCGCCGCCGCCTGATCGAGGTTGGCGTCATCGAACACGATGTTGGCTGACTTGCCGCCGAGCTCCAGGATGCACGGAATGACTCGCTTTGCCGCAGCTTCGGCGATTCTCACGCCGGTTGCGGGCGATCCGACGAAAACGACCTTCTTCACGGCATGGTCTGCGATCGCCGCTTGAGCGGTGGTGTGACCGTACCCTGCCAGAACATTGATCAGGCCCACCGGCACGCCGGCTCGTTCCGCCAGCATCGCGATCGCGAGCGACGTGAACGGGGTCAGCTCGGACGGTTTGAGCAGCACGGCGTTGCCGACGGCGATGGTCGGAGCCACTTGCCACCCAAACGACAGCATCGGGATATTCCACGGTGCGACGTGCAGAATCGTGCCGTACGGCTCGCGGCGAGTGTAGTTCAGATGCGTGGTCGGCACAGGGATCACGTGGCCATAAAACTTGTCGGCCCACCCTGCATAGAATTCGAACATTTCCGCCACCATCTCGGCTTCGCGGCGGCTATCGCGAATCGGCTTGCCGGTCGAAATCGCTTCAAGGCGAGCGAGCGGCTCGTTGTGCTCCCGCACTTTGGCCGCGACGGCGTAGAGAATTCGGCCGCGCGCGGCATGCGTCATGCCCCACCATTTCTTCTGCGCTTCCTGCGCGGCGACGCACGCCTGCTGCGCGCATGCCGCGCCGCCGTCCCGATAGCTGACCGATTTTTCTCCGCTGGCTGGATCGTATAGCTGGATCTCGTCGCCGGTGCCCGGAATGAGTCTGCCGCCTACATAGGATCCGATCTCCGTCGCGCCGGGGAAAAACTCAGCAAATGCTTCGAACAAACCTTCTACCGTTGACTGCTCCATCAGTACGCTCCGATCAGATGTGGGTTGAATCTCTCGCTCACAGGCTGCGTTGGTCGTTCGACCGCTGCTATCGAACGCTGCCAGTCACTGTTTGCGTTGAATGCCGAAGCAGTATGTTTTGAAGAGGGGTGTCGATCAATTAGACAGGTTGAGCAATCGTGTTCTAACAAAGAGAACACCTCTGCTAGAGCCCCACGCGGCGGCGCGCTCTAACGTCGGCAGGTGGCCGCGGCACTGCGCGCTGACTGCAGGTGTCCGCGGAGTTTCAGGCGGACGCGAGGCATCCGCGTGTGCTCCGTGAACGGGTGCTATCAGCCTGGAATTTGCTCGGTGGGGTGAACGTCGCCCGCGCACTGAATTTCAACGGCGCGGGGACAAGGAATGCGAGCAGAACGGATGGCGCTGTCGCATCTGCGAGCCGGAAAGGATCGGCAGCAGATGGATTTTGAATAGCAAAGAAGCGGCGACTCCCTTTGCGAAGGAGTTTTGTCAGGTACGAGGCACCGTTGAATCAGCGCCGCGATCTGGCCGAAGTTTCGTATGTGACGCTCCGAATCATGCAGCCGATCGGGCTTGCGATGCGTTTGACGTAGGGGCGCCGACGCATCGCCTTGCGTTACGACGCAACCGCCTCGATGCGGCCGCTGGTCCCCGGATAACGTCCGAGCGTCAATATCAGCGCACACGCACCAACGAGGACGCACGGGAGCACGACCAGGAGCAGATCGTAACTACCGTGCCTGTCGAAATAGGCGCCGATGCCAAGCGGGCCGACGACGGAGCCCAGGCAATATCCCGAGAAAGCGATTCCGTACAGGGTGCCAAACAGGCGCATTCCAAGATACGCGCGCACGAGGTAGGAAATCAGGTCGCCCTCGGCGCCAATCGTCAAGCCGATCAGCGCCGCGGCCAGCAACAGCACCTGATAGTCTCGAGAGATATGAAACAACAGGATGCCGGCGGCGCCACCCAGAAAGAACAGCACAGCGACCAGAGGAGCATGCACATGATCGAGCAATACCCCGGTGAGGAGTCGGCCCGCCAACAGGCCCACTCCGAGCATCGAAGCACCGCGTGCAGCGTCTTCCACGTTGATGCCCCGATCGATGAACATGCTGGGAAGGTGCGGCACCAGTGCGAGCGTACAGATCGACCCCAGCATGAAAGTCAGCCAGATCGCCCACAACCGGTAACTCTTCATCGCCCGCCCGAGCGTCAGTCCTTCCGCACGCACCGGTACGGTTGAGCGCTGATCTGGCGCGTCGATCCTGTGCTCCCTCAGTAGCGAACAGGCCACCAGCATCAAGGGCAGCGACGCGCCTCCGAGGATGACATAGGCCGTACGCCACCCGAAATGGGTCACCAGATATTGCGCGAAAGTCGGCATGACCATCGACTCAACGCCGAGACCGCACATAGCCAGTGCGAGCGCGAGGCCGAGACGACGATCGAACCATTGTGGAAATACCGCGAGGTAGCCCAATACCGAGACCGCCGCGCCGACGACTCCGATCAGCCCGGAGAGTCCGATCCACATGATCTTGCTGCCGTCCTGCTTCGACATGCAGATGACGGCGAGGCCGAAAGCGACGCCAGACCAGAAGATGACGCGCCGAATTCCGAACCTGTCCATCAGCATGCCGATGAGTGGACTGCCTATAGCCATGCCAAGCAGCGTAGCCGAGAACGACAGCGACATTTCCATCCGGCCCCACCCGAACTCCGCCGCGAGTGGCCGGGCGAAGATGCCCGGTACCGAGTTAAACGACGTCACGCCGGCAAACATGCCGATTGCCGCGCCGATCACGATCGAAACATAAGTCCACCACCCGATGGAGCGGATACCCTCGCGATCCATGCCATTCCTCCTGGATCCAAACCAACGTTTCAGCGACGCAATAAGCGTCTATTACATTCGGCGTGAATCGACTGCCCTTATATTGCGCCGGTTGCGGCTTGCACAGGTGGTCACGCGCCACGAGAACGCCCGGCAGCACCACCCCCGTCGCCCGGCGCCTGTAGCCTGGGGCCTCAAAACATGTGACGAATGCCGATCTCCGCACCGAACTGATTGCCGCCAGGAGCCGGCGCGGCAGGCACCGTGCTCGCCGCGGAGACGGAATAGATGCCGCCTTTGCCGTTGTTCTTCAGGTAGGAGAGCACGCTGTATACCGCAGTGCGTTTGCTGAAGTTGTAGTTGACGCGCACCGTACCAAGGGTGCCGTCGGCATCGAACGCAGTGTTATCGATCCGAGAAATCTGCGCTTCGAACGTCCAGGCCTGATAGGGGTAGGTCGCGCCAAGATATTCGAGGTCGGTAGTGGCCGATTTCACGTCCCCCTGAATGCGCCGGTGCAGCCACCCGGCGCCCAGTTGCACAGGCCCGACGAAGAGCTTGGCTGCAACCTGGTACCGCCGATCAGTATCCGATGACTTCGTGAAAGCGATGCCCGGCAAGCCGGGAACTACTGTGACGGGTGCCGCTCCCGCTCCACCGCGCTGCTCGTCATAGGTTGTCGCGATGCCCCAAGCGTTAGCGTCATACTTGAGCATGGCGGACACAGCGCGACAGGCCAGAAAGTCATTGCCGCTCTGGCCCGGGCAGTTGCCTGCCGGACTCGAATCACGACCGAACGAATAGCTCGCCCCCACGGTCAAGCCAGCGAATGTGCCCAGATACACCACGTCGCTATCGAAACGTGCCGCCAGCAGGTAAGGATCGAACGAAGCCAGACCACCCATCCCGCCTGAGCCAAGGATATTCGAATCATACATTCCCCAGGTCGTCATGCTGTACTGGCGCCCGAAGGAGAGTTGCCCCCAAGGTCCAGCCAGGCCGGTGTAAGCCTGCCGGCCGAACAACCGACCACCCTGCTGCAACGAGCCGTTCGACATCGAGAATCCGCTCTCCAACGTGAAAATGGCCTTCAACCCGTTGCCGAGGTCCTCCGAACCTTTGATGCCCCAGCGCGACGCCGCGTCACCACCGCCAATCACCGGCATACGCACAACAGTCCCTCCGGTCGACGTTGCATGCGTGATGTATTCGACACCGGTATCGACAAGCCCGTACAACGTGACCGAGTTTTGAGCAAACACCGGTACCGATGTCATCGCGCAAGCCGCAAGGGCGGCTATCTTTGTCTTCCTCATTTCATCTCCTTTTCTGTGGAAGGCAAATCACCTTTCACCAATGATCATGAATTTGCGGGTGCGCCGGGGATCACGCGTACGGAACGGAGTCCATACATCGCGATGCCTTCCTAACGCATCCGTAGTACGCCGAATCAATTGATTGGTATTTACTGATTTACCTCGCGGCTGAACTACGTCCAGCGATAACGGGACCACCCGTGTCGATGGCGTTTTCTCCATCGCGTGTGGCCGCGAAAATGACGCATCAAACGACGTTTTCTGCCTTGCGACGAATGACCGACAGCAATTCGAGCGCTCGATCCGCCGCAGCCTTGGCGCCCGGCCGGTTTCCGCGCACGTATGGCGGACGCAGATCTTCGATTTCGGAAAGCGCCTTGACCATCTCTTCGTCAGCAACACATAGACGCCGGTACTCGTTCACCGTCAGCAGATAAGTATGAAATACGTCGGCGCCAGGACCCGTCGCACCCGTTCCATGCAGAACTGCGTTCAGCCAATGCGTGCCTGCCAGCATCGCCCCCTCGATCTTCATTTCGCAGTCGTCGTCGGCGCACTTCTTCAGGGATCGCTCGATGCGCCGCGCAGCTTCGAGATGTTTTTCAATGTCCATGCGCGTCTCCTTGCAGGCGCTCATTCAAAAGCCGCTGGCACCGCGCAAGCGCTGCGTCGCATTCGGCGACGATGGCTGTCGTCGGTACCACGCCTTCACGCACGCATGGATCGCGGTATCGTTCTACAGTCTCCATCAGGTGCATCATCGATTCGATGTCTTCCGGTATCGCAGCCTCGATTACCGGGCGACCTACATGCAGGATGTCGCCGAGCGGTCGAACTTCGGTCGTCAGCGAGCCGTCGGCGTGGGGAACGAGATAAACCCCCGGTTGTGTCGGATGGATGTCGTCGCTCGCGGTAACCCCTGCGCAATGGAGCGCGGCATTGACCGCATGGGTGCCTGCGGTCATGCCGGCCCAAAACCAAAGTTCGAAGTCGACGAGCGGGTCAAAGCGATTGCGCAGCAACTCCAGTCTCGCGATCTTCTCCAGGTGGGACTTCACATTCATTTGCTCAAAACCTCCTTCCGCGTGGCCCAGCACATTGCGTCTCCAATGTCTGCAAGATACGGCGCGTCGCACAGGCGAGTCAACACTTCTATATAGGAGTTAAGGGAAACTCCTATATAGGACATTATGATCAGACGGCAAAAGCTCTTGATTTAGATAAAATTAAGCATTACATTCATGCATAGGACTGGCGCCTGATACGGCGCGTGAGGAGTTCGATGCTCCAGCGGCAGGTCCCCGAGTACATTTCCCGCGGTTAGGGAGTTCGTTCACGGGGATTTCAACGCAGTGTTTGGAAAAAAATGACAAAACTATCCATGGTGTCGGAATCGATCATCCGGCACATCGAAACTGGCGACCTTCGCGAGGGCGACCGGCTGCCCTCAGAGGGCGAACTGGCGGCCACGCACGGCGTGAGCGTGGGCACCGTCCAGAAGGCGCTCATGCAACTCGTGCACTCGGGACTCATTACACGCGAACAGGGCCGCGGAACATTCGTGTCGGGCGCGCGCGTGGCCCCCGCGGACGTTCGCTATCTCCGCTTTCGCGATGCCGACGGTAATGACTTGCCCTCCTATGTTCATCCGCGTTCAGTGAAACGCCTTAAGCGCAAGGGGCCCTGGTCCGACTTCCTCGGAGGCGAAGGCTACGTCCGCATCGATCGTGTCATCAGCGTGGCTGGCCGGTTCGATCTGTATACCGAGTTCTGGATGCGTGATGAGGATTTCTCGGAACTGGGCGGACTCGATCGCGCTGCGCTCGAACGAAACTTGCGAGAACTGGTCGCCCAGCGTCTGTCATTGCCGACGCAGCATGTCGACCAGTGGATCAGGTTTGATCCGCTGCCTGACGTTGCCGCGAAAGAGTTGAAAATTGCAAGTGGCCAGCCAGGGTTCATCATGGAATTGCGCGGATATACGCTGCGTAACCGTCCGCTTTATTTCCAGACAGTCTATTCAGGACCGTTCTCCGACCGGCTGGTCGTTATGCGGGAGAGCGGCCAATGAGCCCGCTTGGTTTTGGCGCGAGTTCGACCGAACCAGGGGAATTGCCCTCGGCCGCCTCGCAAATGAAGTTCGCGATGAGAACGCGCCGAAATATCGAATGATTGCATCATGGCCCGGCATTTTGTCGGAGCGCCCGGCGAAGGCCGCTCAGCAATGCTTGATGGCGGGATAAGCCGGCCTCAATTAGGGTTAGTCAAGCGCGATCCTGACCGGAGAAATATTCCAGATCCGCTCACAATACTCGCCGATCGCGCGATCGGACGAAAATTTCCCCGAGCGTGCTGTGTTGAGGATCGACATCCGCGTCCAACGTCCCGGATTCTGCCAGGCGACGCTTACAAGTTCCTGGCACGCCACATATCCAGCGTAGTCGGCCAACACCAAAAACGGATCGAAGTTGCGCAGGTTGTCCACGAGCGGACGGAACACCTCCCGGTCGCCGCGCGAGAAGTATCCTGACGAGATCAGGTCCAGCGCTTCGCGCAACTCCGCATTGCCCTCAACGTGAACTTCAGGGTGATAGCCCTCGCGTTTGATACTCGTCACCTCTTCAGCGGACAAACCGAAAAGGAAGAAGTTTTCCTCGCCCACCTCCTCACGGATCTCGATGTTCGCACCGTCCAATGTTCCGATCGTGATTGCGCCATTCATCATGAACTTCATGTTGCCGGTTCCGGATGCCTCCTTGCCAGCCAGTGAAATCTGCTCTGACAGGTCGGCAGCCGGATAGATGAAATGGGCATTTTTGACGTTGAAATTTGGAAAAAACACGACCTTGAGCCGCCCCTCCATTGCCGGATCGTTGTTGACTACTTCGGCCAGACCTGTCATCAGACGAATCATCAGCTTGGCCATCGTGTAGCTCGGTGCCGCCTTGCCGCCAAAGATGAAACAACGCGGCACCACGTCTTGCTCCCGGTGGCGGCGAATACGCTGATAGAGCGTAATGATGTAAAGCAGATTCAGGTGTTGCCGCTTGTATTCATGGATGCGCTTGACCTGGATGTCAAACAATGCATCGGGATCGACAACGATGCCCGTGCTATTCCGTACGAGCTGCGCAAGATCCGCCTTATTGCATCGCCTGACGTGACGCCAGTCGTCCTGGAAAGCCGTGTCGTCGACGTGGGACTCGAGTGTGCGAAGACGCGCCAGGTCGGTTACCCATCCCTCGCCCACCGTCTGGTCGAGCAGGCGCGCGAGACGCGGATTGCCCAGCAGCATGAACCGGCGCGGTGTGACGCCGTTGGTTACGTTGTCGAACCTCTCAGGCCACAATTCGGCAAAGTCGCGCAGCACTGTCTGTCTCAGGAGCGTCGAATGCAGTGCGGCCACACCGTTGATCGCGTGACTGCCGATTGTCGCCAGATGGGCCATGCGGATCTTCTTCTCGCCGGTTTCGTCGATCAGCGACATTCTCGCAATACGCGCTTCGTCGCCGGGATAGCGTTGCCGGACCTCAGCGAGAAACCGACTATTGATCTCGAAAATGATCTCGAGCGGGCGCGGCAACAGGTTGCGAAAGAGCGGCAAACCCCATGTTTCCAAGGCCTCGGGCAGCAGCGTATGGTTGGTGTAGGCAAACGTGCGCTGTGTGATGTTCCACGCCTGCTCCCAGGGCAGGCGTCGCTCGTCCACGAGCAGACGCATCAGTTCGGCGACCGCGATCGACGGATGCGTATCGTTCAACTGCACGATGAACATTTCCGCGAAGCGTTCGACCGGCTCGCGCCTGCGGTCGAGCAGGCGCAGCATGTCCTGCAGCGAGCACGAAACGAAAAAGTATTGCTGTGCAAGGCGCAGGCGCTTGCCGGCGTCGGGTTCGTCGTTGGGATAAAGCACCTTGGACAGCGTTTCGGAATTTACCTTTTCCTGCACGGCCTGGTAATAGTCGCCAGCATTGAAGTCGTGCAGGTCGAAGGACTCGACAGCCTCACTCTTCCAAAGCCGCAACGCGTTGCACGTGTTGACCCGGTATCCGAGCATTGGCATATCGCAGGCCACGCCCTTCACCTGGTGCGCCGGTATCCAGCGCACGCGAAAGCCGCCCTGCGCATCGAACTCATATTCTGTATGGCCGCCGAAAGAGACATAAAAGTTGACGTCGGGGCGCACGAACTCCCATGGATTGCCACGCTGAAGCCACTTGTCGGTCACTTCTGCCTGCCATCCATCACAGATTTCCTGTTTGAAGATGCCAAACTCGTATCGAATGCCATATCCGATTGCCGGAATTTCGAGCGTCGCGAGCGAATCCAGATAGCAGGCAGCCAGCCGCCCAAGCCCCCCATTGCCGAGCCCGGGCTCTTCCTCGATCGCCAGCAGCGTATCAAGCTCCTGGCCGAGCGCCTGCATGGCGGCGCGCGTGTTGGCTTCGATCCCGAGGTTGACGAGGTTATTGCCGAGTTGCGGTCCAATCAGGAATTCAGCGGAAAGATAACAGGCAACCCTTAGTTCCCGGGCGGTGTAGCCCTCGACGGTTGCCGCCCAGCGCCCCAACATGCGGTCGCGCACGGTATGTGCAAGGGCCATATACCAATCATGCCCGGTGGCCAAGGCAGGATGGCGGCCTTGCAGACAGATGACGTTCTCGACAACGCCATGCCGCAGCGCATCGACATCCAGCCCACTGCGCGCGTCGCCAGCTCTCTCCTTTATGCCGAATCCTTCAAGAGTGCTCATGTTGCTTCCTCCGCGAGTTGCGGTCGGTTCGCGATCTGCGAAGCTGCATCAGCCGCACGGGCATTTCAATGGCGTCCCATTTAACTCACGCAGTGGGTCAGGTAACCGGACGGCGTTTCTGACCTGAAAACGAGAGCCCGCGTGCAGCGGTCGCTAGCGACAGTCCCAGAAGTCCAGACCAGCGGCCTATTACCGCCAAATCTAGTGCGCGGAGTTGAGTTTCGACCTTCGCTTCTGCCTGGCAGAGGAGGCCAAACGTGTATGGCGAACGCCCAAAGTCCAGTGCGCAGCGCCGGAGCGCGCTGTGGTTCGGTTCAACTTATCCGCTCATAGGTATCAACGGTATTTTACGTTCACGCGTATGGCACATGCACTCGCGATCGCGAGTCTTGGTTGAGTCGATCCAAAACAGGGCCGATCAGTCGATGGCGCGATCAGCCGCGACATTTGGTATGCGTACGCGCGTCACTGCGGTGCTTCAAGTCCACCCACTACGGCGAATCGTACGGTCGCCCCACTCAAGGGCTGCTAACGTTTACGGTTATTCGACGCCTGCCTTCATTCACATTGCTGTGAGCGTGTCGCGGCGCCTGCGGACAGGCGTCGCTCCCTGCCGGATACGTCGGGGTCATGTCGACCCACCGCCGCCTTTCGCGCCAATGCAAGGGCTATGGCCGGTTGCAAGCCCGAAGGGACGTTCGCCAATACCGGAAACGGACATTGAACGCTAGACTATGCGTTCTCTATTTCGATTGGAGCAACTCATGTCACGCCCGTCGGCGGTTGTTGTCGCGGTCTCGACCGCGGTCCTTCTCGGAATAGCTGTTCTTTCGTCGCCCGCTATCGCCGACGTTACGGCACGCCAGAGGGAAGTGGAGCAACACGGCACGGAGGTGATGCCGTTCTCCCTTGCGGCCACCACACACATCTTTACGAAGACGGCCGACGGCGGAATCCAGCAGGTCGTCACGAAGCATCATGATCCGAAGCAGGCCGCCATGATCCGCGGACACTTGGCCATGATCGCCCGGCATTTTTCGGAGGGAGATTTCAATGCGCCGGAGCTAATCCACGGCAACGACATGCCGGGCCTAGCCGTGCTACGTACCGCGAAGCCGGGCGAACTGACGATCCACTATCACGACTTGCCCGATGGAGGCAAAATCGTATATCACGCGGACGAGCCTCGCCTCGTCATGGCGCTGCACGAATGGTTCGACGCCCAGTTGTTCGATCATGGCCACGACGCGATGGCAGGGCACGATCCAAGCATGACGCACCATCATCCGGCAGACGCCTCGACAGCGGAATAGATAGCGCACACGATCAGGATGCCAATGATTGGCCGGTCCGATTTCCCGCTCGGTCAGTGGCGGGTCAGCGCCGGACCTTTAACTTGTTACGAATTCAAAAGTAAGCGCCGAAGGGCCGCTCGTGGCCGGCAGCACGCATTCGTCCGCGTCGCCGGAAAGCATCCATTGAAAACTCCATAGTCAGCTCTGGAAACAAGTTGGCAGAACTGCGCTCGCGTTGCGTTGGAAAGTCCGGTGACGACGCCTACGCCGACAAGGTTATCTGGTCACGAATACCGTTCCAGACCATGAGGTCGACTGATCCATCACCTTGTCGAACTTGATGATCACCGACACGACACGCAGGGAAAACCGTGTATAGACTTCGACGTTGATATCCAGCGCCGGCAACGGGATCGAAGGCGGAATTCGAACTCGCCGGCCTAGCGAAGCTCAGCCTCCTTCTTCTCGCGGAAGCGAACGGCCACTCTGCCTTTCGAAGAAGCCGTTCACCCCGTTCTTGTCACCTTCGCCCAGCCGCCTTCAACGGACTCTGCTTCTGCATGCTCAGCGACGGCCGCTTCATCAACCGGCAGGCGATGCCAGACGACACGTCACACCGGAATCGTTTCGCCCTAGCCGCCGATTGTTTTGAGCAACACATTTCTTCACAGATACCTGCGACGCATGCCATCGTTGTAGACGCTCAGGAGGATTCACGCCCCCGCGCGTAGTTACGCCTTGCTTTCGCGCAATTGCCGCAATCCCCCATCGAACACCAGCGCCTGTTTTGCGCACGGCTCTCATCGACGAAAAGCCATCCGCAGCCGCGCGCGTCTTCGCACTGCTTGATCCGTTTCGCGCGTGGCCCCGTCAGGAGCCCCAACGCCGAGACGACGAATGGCCTTATCAACGCCGCGGCGCGCAACGCGTTCGCGTCCCATGACCAGACGTACCTACCGTTTCTGTGCAGCAGCGTTGCGCCCGGCGTGTCGACGCTGAGCAATCGAAACAGCAACGACAGGTCCGCCGGCGTCTTCTTTTCCCTCGCGGCTCCGTAGAGGGCGGCATAGATCGCCTCGCGGGCTTCGATCGCAAGCCGGTATGCGTTGTCAGCCGCCCTGGGATCGCTCTTCCATTGGGCGCGGTACGCACGCAGCAGGCCATCGTCGACCAGCCGCTGCTCCCTCAGCACAACCAGCAATGAGCGGGCGGACTCGAGCCGCTCCTGAGGCTCCCCGGTTAGTCTCCATGCGACCGTATTCACGAACGGTATGCAAGGGTCCTCGGTGACGACGAATGCGCTGCTCGCCTGTGACGCGGTGTTGACCATGCTCATAGCCGACTCCTTGCAAAATACCGACCGTAGTCTAACCTGTTAACCGGTTATGTATTAGTGGAAAGCGCCAATGCGTGTACGCTTGCTCATCGCGTTTTCAATCATCTACGTCGTCTGGGGGTCGACGTATCTTTGCGTCGCCATCGCGTTGCGCTCGTTCCCGCCACTGATGCTGATGTGCATCCGCTGTCTGGCCGGCGGGACCATACTGCTCCTTTGGGGTGCCTTGCGCGAACGCGACCCGCTGACGCCGCGAACGCTGCTGCTGGCAATTGTTTGCGGACTCCTGTTTTTCGTAGGTTGCCATGGAGTATTGGCGCTCGCGCAGCGGCATGTGCCGTCCGGACTTGCCGCGGTCATGCTCGCCACGATCCCGTTCTGGATCGCCCTGCTGCGCTTCCTGCTACCGGGTCGACGCGCGCCCTCGCGGTCCGTATGGCTCGCGCTCGGCGCGGGCTTTGCCGGGGTAGGCGTCATTGCCTGGGCTCCCTCTTCGTCGGGGGCTATCGACGCGTTTTGGCTCGCCGCGCTGTTAGGCTCGAGTCTTTCGTGGGCGCTCGCAACCGTCGCCGCGCAAAACTTCGGCGGCACGAAACAAGGCCTGAGACTTTCGGGGATTGAACTGCTCTCAGGCGGCGTCGTGCTTGCAGCGCTGAGCGCAGGAGCCGGCGAAGCGCAGCTTTTCCGACCGGATCGAATCTCAGGATCCTCGCTCGTCGCGTTGGCTTACCTGACGATAGCGGGTACTGTCGTTGCATTTTCGGTGTACGTGTGGCTGCTCGACCGTGTTCAACCGACGTTGGTCGCAACGTACACGTTTGTCAATCCTGTGGTGGCGGTCGTGCTAGGGTGGCTTTTTCTGGACGAGCAGCCGAGCATGGGGATGCTCATTGGCGCGCCGTTGACGATCGGCGCGGTATGTGTCGCATGGCGGCTGGAACAAAGAAACCCCACCCGGCGGACACAGAAGCGCCGCGATCTTGTCGCATCGTCACTTTCGCGGGGCGGGCAGGACTGCGATCGCTAATCGTCGCGTCGCGCGCGGGTCATTGCTACGTAGAACAGTCGCCGCTCTTCTGGCTCGGTTGATTTGGGACCGGAACGATGGTCTCTTCGGAGCGTGTGATCCAGACTTGGTCCCACTCAAGCTCCTTCGAACTGTTCATCGTCGTGAGCATGAGCACGTCGGTGCCGGCTCGTTGTTGTCCTGGCGAAAGGACAGCAGCCGCTCGGCAAAGGTGTCGTTCAAGCGTGAGATGACGTCACACGTCGCCTGGATGGTGCGGATGCCGTTTTCCTTTTTGGTGTGCTTGAGCATCCCGGGTGCGAGACGTCTGTCATGAGGAGCACATCGCCAGCCGGGCGACGATCATGCAGCAGAAGACACAACGGCCGGTACAGTTTGAGATTACCGAGCAAACCCGCGACAGCGTGATGGCATAGATACGGCACGCGGGGCTGCATGGAACCGGCTTCCTGTTCCCGAGCCGAATTCACGAGTCTCCTCACTTGTCAACGCGACAATATGCGCGGCTGGGGCCTCGACGACACCGCTGACGGTGCGCATACGATGCACCGGACCAAGGCGTCGTTGATCTATCGTCGCACGAAGAATCTCCGCGCTGTCCAGTTGTTGCTCGGCAACACGAAACTTGAAAGTACAGTCCGCTACCTTGGCATCGAGGTAGATGACGCACTTGAAAGGCGGAACAAACAGGCGCACTTCCAGCGCCGCGGTATGCTGCATGCAACCACGCGTGAAGAAGGAGCATCAGCCCTGATGCCTCACTCGACTTCGTGGCGCGTCGGCCGACGCGTCGCGTGGAGCGCTTTTAGCTCGCACACCCGATGCCGACGGCCAGTAGTGCGAAGATGCCGCACAATTGAGCCCCAAGCAGTGCACCGACCGACGGCTGGAGTTTGTTCATCGAAAACACCACCCGACATCCGTCAACCATGGTCGCCAGCTGTGCTACGTCCCGTGCGGCGTTGTCCCATAAGATTTGATCCGGACAATGGCCGGTGCATCCTTCAGCTCACATTCCAGAATCGACTCCGACGGCGCGCGTCTTATCAGTCTGCAGTTAGCTGAGCGACGTGTTCAAGTGCAAACCGGTGCTAACCGATTGCATCTCGCCGCGACGGGCACCCTTTCGTCAGCTGTTTTTGACGCGAAGCCCGAGCATGGTGGTATGGCGAACTTCGCGACATTGAATGGCTAAAAGTTCCGCTCTGCATTGCGGAGTCGCCTTGTTCAGGGTAGCGGCAGCGGCAACGCTCGACGGAAACCTTATGAAAAACTGAAGCAAATCACGTTTGATACCTGGTGAATACGATACGGACGACTACTTAATGGAAAGCGTATGCTGTAGCGGCGGATTCCACTGTTGCGGACGCATTGACGAAGCTCGACATATTTCAACGATCAGAGGAGGTGGGCGATGCGAAGGTACATTTTGGCAAATGCAATGGCGGTTGCGTCGGTGGCGGTCGTTATTGCGGGCTGTGGCGGCGGGGACAACCTTACAAGCGGGCCGCATTATGTATCGGACATTGCCGTGCCGAACATCAAGACCGGCGTCAACTTTTCGTTTGATATCGGCGTCGTTTCCGGTAGCCATTACTTTTTTACCGACAGAAATAACGCTTCGCTGGATCAGATCGACATTCCGTCGAAGTCGTTCGTCAAGGCAATCCAGGGGAGCGGTCCGCTCGCGTTTACGGGACTTGGACCCGGTCCAAATTCGCAGGCCGGTCCGGACGGCGCGACGCCTGTCGGCAGCCTCATCTATGCGGGGGACGTGAATTCTGTGAAGATCGTCGACCCTGCAGCAGGGGCAGTGATAAGCAAGATAGTGGTCAGCACAACCGGCGTGCGCGCAGATGAAGGTTGTCTGGATCCGACGCATGGCCTGTTCATGATCTCGAGTCCGGAGGAGAACCCGCCCTTCGCGACATTCATCAACACGGCAACTCAGACCGTCGTGGCAAAGGTCACATTCACTGACAACGCGGGTAAACCCACTGCCGGACTCGAAGCCTGCCGGTACGACGCCACGAGCGACAACTTCTACGTGAACGTAGACGGCAGCACGACGAATCCTCATGGTGAACTCGTAAAACTGCCGGGAGCATCTGTTCGGGCAATACCAAACGGCGGCACGCAGAACTATACAACCCTTGCGGGCGTCGCGATGTATGGGGAAGGTAACTGCGATCCTACTGGGTTGGCGCTCGGGCCTGGGAACGATATTGCGGTCGGTTGCCGAGAAGGGACGACTGGCGCGCCGTTGCTCATGCAGATTATCGATCGTTCAAACGGCGCGCTCCTGGCGTCCCTCAACGCGGGTGGAGGTGATCAGCTTGAATACGATGTGTCCACCAATCGCTACTACAACGCGGCAAGCCGTTGGACTTCTTCCGGCAATGCCTCGACGAATGGCGCCTGCTCGGCAGCATCGCCGTGTACGCCAGTACTAACCATTGTCGACGCCGGTTCCCGCAGCGTTGTCACTCGCCTGAACACTGGTAACAATGCGCATTCGGTTGCAATCGACCCGGCGACAGGGCTGATTTTCGTTCCCTACTCTTCGGCGACATCGCCAGCAGGATGCCCGAGTTGCGCCGCAAATGGATTCGTCAATGGCGGGGTCTCGGTGTTCGCCGCAAGGTAGCGTCGATCCACACCCGCTTCCGCTTTGCGGGAGCTGTCGACCCGTGTGCTCTAGCGTGACCATTGATTGAAAGACGTCGCCGCTTCTCGGATGTACAGAGCGACGTTAAATCACTCCTGCTAGCGTGCGATCTATCACGCGGGGCTGTGCTCAACGACGCAGCCCCATCGGGACTGCATCCTGGTCATCGGGGGCTGCCCTGCGCGCGCAAGGTGGACTGCGTCCTCCAGGAACTGCTTACGATGGGGTCGGCCGTCGTTAATGACGGAGGCAAGAAGCAGCGAGAAACACTCGCCGCTTTTTTATTGCAGGTTGCCCCAGCGTGCGACTGCCGGCTCGGCCGTCGCCCACTTCCAGCCGTTGTCCTGCTGGCACGCGCTGGCCGTGAACCACCTCTCGGGCGCGTTCGGGCCGTCTCCGTCCTGCACCGAGAACACGAAGTCTTTGCACAGCGCGAGCGCCGAGTTGACCGCGCGCGTCACGCGCACCTGGCCGTGACCGTTCTCGATCGGCAACGTGTGCTTGACCGACCATGGTTTCGTTTCGCCGACCGGCATCGTGCCGACCAGCGCCGCCATCAGATCCTGCTGGTCTTTGTGCATGCTGCGCATGTAGCGCGCGACCGCTTCGTCGGTGGCGGCCTGCACCGCCACGCCGACGCCGAGCGCGACGGCCGGATTGCTGGTCACGATGCCCGAAGCGACACCCGCCGCCGCGCCGCTCGCGGCGCCGATCGACGCGCAGCCGCTCGCCAGCAGGCTCGCGCCGACGCATAGCGCGCCGGCCGCGACGAGCCGAAGCCGATCACCCCACGGAACGCCAGGCGAACGCAATTTCATTGCAGCGCACCCCAGCGCTCGGTGGCGGGTTCGGCCGACGCCCAACGCCAGTCCTTACCGTCACGGCAAACCGATGCGATGTAAAACGCGCTGCTCGCGGGCTTGTCGCGCGTTGCGGTCTGATCGACGGAAAAAACGATTTCCTTGCAGTCGAGCGCGCCGGTGCTGATCAGGCGGCTGACGGTCACGCGACCGTGCTCGTCGTCTTCGATCGGGAAAGAGTGGGTGATGCTCCAGGGAGCGACCGCCCCGACTTCGAGCGGACCGGCCGCCTGCGCGATGCTGTTCTGCGTATTCGTGTGGACCACGCGCTCCGAATACTGCACGCCGGCGCGCGCGGCGGCGACCGCGCCAAGACCGATACCGGTCGCGACCGCCGCATTGCTGGTGACCTTGCCCGCGACCGCGGCACCCGCGATACCGGCGCCCGCGACCGCGCCTTCCGAGTACAACGAGCTACAGCCGCTCAATGCCGACGATATTGCCAGCGCCAGCGCGATCAGCGCTGTCCCGTGGGGGCGTTTGCCTGTGACAACGGACTTCGCGTTGTCAGCCCACACCAAGTTCTTCTGCATTTCTACCGTCCCTGCCCTACCAGTGCCGTCGATCAAGGCCACACGCGTAACAGTCTGCGGCGATGAGGCTCATATGCGATCGCGTCCACGACAGAAGATTGACCCGTGCACTCGAGGCTTTCCAGGCGCGAGCGCAGTGTGCCACCGCCGACGGAGACACTTGAGCAAACAATGTTCCCATTCTCGGAGAGTGATCTGTGCTCGTCGGCCTCCGGTCGCTGAGACGGAACTATCGAATCGCGACAACCGAACCGATAATGCAAACGGAGTCCGCCTTTTCGGCGGCTTCTGTGCGCACCGCACTAATCTTTCGCTGGCATGGAACGGTGTCGCTACAATTACCTGATTGCCGGCTACGTCGCCTCACCGCCCGTTGCAAACAAGATGGCTGCGACAGGAGCGCTATGATGTCGACGGCGAACTTGGGACCTGGAACGGCGACTGTAAAACGGTGCTCTCGCCTGGCTGCGTTCGGCAAGCGTCGGGCGTGCCATACCAGATAGAGATGGGCAGTTATCGAGTGATGGGCGAAGCGGAGAGCGATGCCGTACTCGTTGCGCCAGTGCTTGCCTACGATCACGGTCGCGGCGAATGGCCGACGAGGACGGTCGCCACTTTGACGTTCAGTCGAGCATCACCGCCATGCATCGGGATATTTAGGAGGGTAGACATTTCTTCTGCTTTCATGGAGCGTCGCATCAGTTTTGCGCTGTGTCGCGTAGCTGGCGATCCGCCAACGCATCAATTCCCACGGGCTGTTAGCTTGTCGCTTGGCCCGATCACGCGGTCGACATGGACCGCGCAACAACGTACGGCGACCGGTGTCGGGGCAAGTCTGTCAGTTTGCATTGCGGCAGCGAATCGCTAGCTGCGTAGTCGAAAGGCGGGCTGTGTCGCGTGGACGTCAGCCTCGCGCGATGTTGACGCCGCGTGCAACCCGCTGTTATCGCTACCGGTCATCTTGCCTTGGGCTGTTCCGTGGTTTATTGACGTCGCTGTTCGCGCCGTCACGGGTACCCATATTCAGACCATTGGCCTTGCCGCGCCTGGAAGGCACCGTCGCAGGGCCACTGGCCGCTCCACTGCCCATGACATTCGGTGAATCGGATTCCCTCCCACTGGGGGTCTTCATCCAACCGGCGCCGCCATGGGATGTTGCGGCCGCTTCTGCTCTGCCGCCTTGTGCATATGTAGTTGCCGACAGCGCCATCACTAGAGCCGAAGCGAAAAACGTGTTAGCTGGATGTTTCATGGCTCACTCAAAAGAAGATATCTCATGTCAGCGTCTGCGGTTCACTTGAAGGAGGCGCCGCAAGCCGCGTGCCTTCTGTCGCTGACTAGTCGCCGTTGCCAATGCAAGCTGGTCATGAAATCAACAGCAGACCGTAGGCAGCGCGTAATGTCTCGAAAAGGCCACTATGCGTCTGTCCGTCGCCATGGCCGACGCTGGGCAGCGTCCTGCCTTGCAGCGGGCCGCTCGTGGGCTCCCGTTTCTCGCGGCTCTTTGGCATGGATTGGCGTGTGCTTCGTAAGAACTGCTTCGTCATTTCCGCGGGTCCATTCCCCTCTACAACACATGACAAACCTCAATAGAGGTCTCAGGCTTGGTCGTTGCCGCGAACGTTTGCCGCGTTCACATTGATAGGCATTCTGAGCCTGCTGGCACGACCTGAACTGCACAAATCTCACCGTTCGTCCCAGCCCCTCGACGACCGTTTCTTCGGTTGCGAAACAGATACTAACTTCCTTTGGGCACGCGCCTTGCGCACCAATAGAGCACAATTTTTTGATGGAGGTGAATGATGGGCTCAATCAACCCGCAAGGCACTCAAAGCGGAGCCAACATCGTCGGCGGAGGCGTCGGCGAAGGCCCGGGTCCGGAGGTCATGGCTGCAGCGACGCTCGACGGCACCAAGGTGATGTCTTCCGACGGCGAACACGTCGGGAAGATTTCAGACATCATGCTCGATGTCCGCAACGGTCGCATCGCCTACGCAGTGCTCTCCGAGGGCGGCTTCCTTGGCATGGGTTCGAACCTTCACGCCATCCCGTGGAGCGCGCTCACTCTCGATACGGACCAGAAGTGCTTTTTTGTTGATATTGCGGCGCAGCGCCTCAAGGACGATCCCGGCTTCGACAAGGACCACTGGCCGGCGATGGCAGATGCGAAGTGGGGAGAGACAACCTACAGCTACTACAACAGGAAGCCGTACTGGTCCGCAACCCAGGAGGTCGTAGAAAGCGACCCAACGTTCCGGCCGAGCGAGCATTAAATTAAAAGACTATGGCGTTAGCCGTCCGCGGTAAATGCCTTATCTGCCACTCAGCGCCTATGCCGCCGTGACCTGCTTTGGTGGCCTAGGCGCATTGCTTGAAGTACCAGACGCGCGGAAAAACGTCCCCTGCAACCAGGATGGTTTCGCTGCCTCCCTTCGCTGCTTCGCCGAGCTTGGCCAACGGTTCGACCGCGGCAGATATTTTCTAATGGCGGTGCCGCGACCGGGGTGGCTGTGCGCGACTGGATCGATACGCGGGGCTAAATCCCGCAGCATCTTCTCGCTCTGACCGCGAATGGCCGGCCTCCAGATCAATCGCTCTCCCTTGCACTTGTATGCGAGACGCCTGTCAGCCGAAGCGCATCGCTGCAGATGCGCCCCATGTCCTGCGGGGCCAAGCTGACTGGCGACGTGTCACCCAGCCGTCCGCGGGTGAAAACGAGGAGGTCATCAATCACCTCGTTCATGCGAATCGAGCCGCGTTGTACGCGCGCCGCAGCTCTCAGGCTGGATGGCGCATGTCGGCCGCGATGCCTGCCAGGATTCGGCGGCTGAATCACGCAGCTGGGTCTCGGAAAGGTAAGCGCTCTCGTGGCTGATCGCACGGGCATTTTTGGCCCAGTCGTCTATCAACCGACCTTTGGCATCCTGATGGACTCTTGAAGAGACGTGGGCGCCAGGATCTCCTCGACGGGCTATCTCAGCAAGCGGCCCCCTCCAGCTTCTCCATCAGTGTTAGAGCGTTAGGAACCGCCTGGCCGCGCGCGGTATTGTCGAAAATACACCAGACCTCGGACGCAGAGGATCGAGCCTCCAAGAGCCGCGCAGCCACCGCTTCGATGAACGCCTCGTCGTATGCCGAATAATAGATCTCTGGCGAGCCATGCAGACGGACGTACAGCGTCCCCGGATCACCCACCGGTTCGACGCCGGCGATTGGCGAAGGATGCGCGCGCACGCAGGCGATCCCAGCGCTTTTCAGTGTTTGCGCGCCCTCCTCGGTAAACCATGTGGCATGGCGCGGTTCGCAGACGATATGCGCTGCCGTGAGGCTACGCATCAGGGTAAAAAAATCTCGTGTCGCGACTTCATCGAACGCCAGGCTGGGTGGCAGTTGCAGCAACAGGCACCCCAATTTTCTGCCCAACGGTGTGACCTCCTGCACGAAATCGCTGACGGGCGCATCCGCGTCGCGCAACCTGAGCTCGTGCGTAATCCTCCGCGGAACCTTGACAGAGAACCGGAATGCATCGGGTACGCTTGCAGCCCATCGGGCATAGGTTTCCGGCCGGTGCGAACGATAGAACGACGAATTGATTTCAACCGAAGAAAAGATTTGCGCATATCGTTCGAGATGGCTACCCCGCGCGGGAAAGCGGGCCGCCACGTTGGCTGACAGTCCCCATCCAGCACATCCGATTCGTATCGGCGATGCAGTGGAAGGACTCTCGCAATGCTTCACATGGATCGGGGGGTTTCGATTCAGCAAGGTCGGCGCCAATGTTGGGTTCGTCGGTCCGCAGCGTTATCGACAGATTCTACTGATCGCGGCGAACCTGCTGTTCTCGCTGCCCCTCCCTGGGGGCCATGCCTGGGCATCCTCGCGGTGAGTTTTTGATCGGTCTGCACGTTTAGCGGTTCAGAGGCGGGTTTGCTCAGCAATCGGCGTGGTGACAATAACAGCCCGGGTCCATTTCGCGGCCCGCGTCATCTGCTCATCGCCGCTGAGGGTGCGCAAGAAAGAATCGCAGCGTTTCCGCACTTGCGTCAGGACCGACGGGGTCGGTGTAGCTGCCCCTCGCATTGCCGCCTGCCCACGCGTGCGGCCCTCCGTGAATAGTCCACAGTTCGGCATCGATACCGTCCGCTGAAACCAGCTGGGATACGGTGCAGGCACGTCGACCTGTATCGTTCCGACGCTGTTCGCGGCCGCCATGCGGTCGTGCGACGAAACCATGAACAAGCTGCATGGCATTTTGTATGTGAACAGCGGCGTCCGCATATCCGTGGAAGACGATGACTGGCCGTTTCGGCGATGAAGTGACAGCGTCCATGGCATGCCGCGCCTGTCTGGAACGCCTGCCGCCCTTCATCGCCGCGAGCGCGGATGGAAGATCGTGTGCGCATCGAGCCGGAAGACCGGAATGCACCCCCGCCGCCGCATACAGTTCGGGATACGTGTCAATCATGATCGCCGCCATTGCGCCACCCGCGGACAGACCTGCGACGTACACGCGTTCAGGATCGACGTTGTGGGCTGCGATAATTTCCCGTGTTATGCCTGCGATCAATGACGGTTCACCGCGTTCGCAATGCTGATCATCGGGTTTGAACCAGTTCCAGCCGTGCAGCATCACGCCAGCATCGCTGGCGACGTCACCCCGGAACTCGCACTCGCTACCATCGAAAGCGTCGTGGAGTTGGGGGCCTTTCACGCCTCGACTGCGGTCAAGACGGCGCTCGCCGACAGAATCCGCTAGCAGCGCAACGTCTGGCACTCAATCGCTAACGGACCAACAGAATGAAACTTGAAGTGGAGGACCGGCCGGTTGGTCAGGCAATCCACGGCATTCGGCGATGCCAGCATTCTTGGAAAACGTCGAACTTCGTGCCACAGAAGCTGAAAATCACTTGGACCTCGTGACGCCGCATTTTCAGCGGCTCGACGCTGGACTCACATGCAACGCGATCCGAATCTTCGAGAGCTCGACTGCCCCGTAAATCCTCACGATGCTTTGGCAGTATTCAAGTTTTGGCCCAGAGGCGAAAACGACAGCAGCCGCACTGTGTCCTCGATCAGGCTATTGCGGTCGGACTCTCCGTTTTTCATCAGCCGTACGAGTCGATGATCGAGAAGCAGCATCGACAGGCCATGCACGAAAGACCAGACGAAGACCGCGATCGAGCGCTGGCTCGCCCCATCGAGTTGAATAGCGGCGATTTCACGTTCCAGAACATACAGCGCGCAGTCGTTGGGGGCTGACGGCGTCTTGCCGTGCTGGTCGGCCGGCAGCGGCGGCCCGAACATGACTCGAAAGCGCTCCGGCCGGTCCAATGCGAAATCGACATAGACACGCGCGACACAGCGTAAGCGCTCTGCAGGGCCGCCCTCGATCCCGGCCAGCGCCGTTTCCAAGCGCTCTGCCAATTCTTCCACGCCTTTCTTGGCAATCGCGGCCAACAGGCCATTCATATTCGAAAAATGATGCGCGGGCGCGGCTTTAGAAACGCCGGCTCGCCGCGCACATTCGGCCAGCGTAAAGCCGGCCACACCTTGCTCCTCAAGCAGCGCTTCGCCCGTTTTGATCAGGGCCGAGCGCAGATCGCCGTGGTGATATGACGATTTGGTCGGAGTGGATGAATTTTGATCGGAAAGCATCTTGACGGAGTTAAGATGGCTGCATAAGATTCCATCTTACCGTCGTTCAGATGGAATTGCTAGGTCTTTGGTGTTTTATGCGGGCTGCGAACCTTGGAAGTCTGAACGGCTTTCGCCAACGTCGTCGCGACCGAGTGAGATTTGCAAATGCTGAATTCAACGATAAGTAGTACAAGTCATTTAACGTACTTACCACCGACCGATAACTGGAAAACACAGACACAGGAGCGGAAAGTCCTGACTGCGTTTGGCAAGATCAACGTTCGTACCGGTGGCAGTCAGGACGGCCGCACGATGGTTTTCTGGCCGAGCCTTATGCTAGACGCCTCCATGTGGAGTTATCAGTTCGATCACTTCGCGGCCGACTATCGCATTGTGCTTATCGATCCGCCGGGGATCGGCGGATCGGATGCGTTGCGCCGTCCGATTACCGTTGAGGATTCCGTTGCGTGTCTGAAAGAGATACTCGACGCACTCAAAGTGAAATGCTGCATCCTCGTCGGCAATTCTTGGGGATCTTTGGTCGCAGGCGTTGCAGCTGCAGATCTGCGGGAGCGCGTAGAGGCAGCAGTCATCACCAATGGCACCGCTTCTGCATCGACGCCGGAACTCATCGAGCAGATGAGCAGCATAGCCGACGCGCTAGAAGACTGCGAGACCGCCCCTGACTGGCTGCTGCCCGCCGTACGGCAAGGGTTCGGCGGGCAAACGGCCGAGGCTCGTCACCCTGAATTTCTGGCCTACCTCGGCCGAATAATGCAGGAAGATCCCGTGTCGATCGCGTTCGCCATCAAAGGCATATTGCTCGCCCGCGAAGATTTGCACGCCACGATGCGGCGGATCCGTGACGTGCCGGTCCTCGTCATCGCGGGCAGTGAGGATCGAATTTTCGATGTCGCTCAGACGCAAAGGCTGGTCGATGCGATCGCCGGCAGCGAATTCGTGCTGCTGCCGGAGACTGGCCATCTTGCTGCGCGGGAGAACCCCGTGGCCGTCAATGCAGCGATCGACGCTTTTCTGGCCGCTCGGATAACGCGATTACGAGACCCATCTGCAGAGCCTTGGAACGTCCGGCCGGCAGTCTGAAAAATATTTTCCGTATGTGCGTCAGCAGTTCTTCACTTACGTGGCGCAGCTCTGATCTGCGCTTGCTTCAAGTGTTACCTTTGCTTGTCGACGGCACTTCTCGTTAAGAATCTGATGACGCCGATGGTCCGTCATCTTCTTCCGCCCCGGATTTCGTCACTAAGGTGAACAGCTGACGAACTAGACGTGTTGCTTGCCCCCTTTGAATGTCCGCCTCCAGCTTGCGGCCGTTCGACCGGGGAACTTGTCAACGACAGAAGTGGGTCGGCAGTACACACTGCTGACCGGCCGCTGGTGACACAGCGCTTCATCAGCTTTTGAGGGACTTCCCGAAGGTCGCGCCTTTTCGATTGCGTCGGCGTGCCTTGGCGAGTAATGTAAGCGCTAACACGTCCCATATTGCAACGTTCACCGGTCCTCATTGCATGTCATCCCTGAAAACAGCCGAAGATGTAAGCGCTAACACGCGTTCTACCGAAGCATCCTCTTCGGTCCGGATCATCGTCGCAGGTAGCGCGAACATGGATCTCGTGGTGCACGCGGAGCGTCTGCCCGCGCGGGGGGAAACCTTGCTCGGCGGCGCGTTCGCTACATTCGCCGGCGGCAAGGGCGCCAATCAGGCTGTCGCGGCGGCGCGTCTCGGCGCTTCGGTGGCGATGCTCGGCTGCATCGGAGACGACGACTTCGGCGCGCATCTCCGCGCGCGTATGGACAGCGAGCACATCGATACGGCGCAGCTGCACACGGTGGACGACATGTCGACCGGCATCGCCGCCATCACGGTGGCCGCGGACGGTGCGAATACGATCGTCGTTTCGCCGGGCGCCAACGCCGCGCTTACGCCCGCCCACGTCGATGCGGCGCAAGACGCCATCGGGGCCGCCGGCATGCTGATTTGCCAACTCGAGGTGCCGCTCGACACGGTGCGGCACGCAATTTCGGTCGCAGCAAGGCTCGGCACGCCTGTGCTATTGAACCCGGCTCCGGCGCAGCCGCTTCCGGACACGCTGTATCGCCAGGTGGCTTTTATCGTGCTCAACGAGACCGAGGCCCACTTGCTGACGGACGTGCCCGTCGATGGCCCGGCGTCCGCGCGCGAAGCCGCAGCACACCTGCGCGCGAAAGGCGTGGAGACGGTGATCGTCACCCTCGGCGCCGAGGGCGTCTGGTACGCGACAAGCGGAGAAGAAGGTCACCTGCCCGCGCCGCGCGTCGATGCGATCGACACCACCGCGGCCGGCGACACCTTCGTCGGCGGCTTCGCAGCCGAGCGCGTGCGCGGCGCCAGCATCCGCGATGCGATCGACTTCGGACAGCGGGCCGCAGCGCTCAGCGTCACGCGTCAAGGCGCGCAGGCATCCATTCCGACGCAGGCCGAAGTGCGGGCACAACCCGCCTTCCCGGCAACGGTTCGATAGACCCGGCTACGCGAGATCGCAGCCGATCCACAACACAACATGGAGACGACAGCATGAACCCAACCCCCGTGTCCGAGCAGGCACCGCCGCGCGTGCGCCGCGCCCAGATCGTGGCGCTGACGCTGCTGATGGTGAGTGGCATCGTGAACTATCTTGATCGCGGCACGCTCGCGGTCGCGAATCCGCTGATCCGCTGATCCGCAAGGATCTTGGTCTGTCGCTCGGCGAAATGGGGTTGCTGCTGTCGGCGTTCTCCTGGAGCTACGCGCTCTTTCAACTGCCGGTCGGCGGCCTCGTCGATCGCATCGGACCGCGCAGGCTGCTCGGCGTCGGCCTGATCATCTGGTCGCTCGCGCAAGCCGCGGGCGGCATCGTGTCCACCTTCGGCTGGTTCGTCGTCGCGCGCATCGTGCTCGGCATCGGCGAGTCGCCGCAGTTTCCGTCGGCGGCGCGCGTCGTGAGCAACTGGTTTCCGCTGCGCGCGCGAGGCAAGCCGACCGGCATCTTCAATTCCGCGTCGCCGCTAGGCACGGCGCTCGCACCGCTGTGCCTGTCGGTGCTCGTCGTCGAATTTCATTGGCGCTGGGCCTTCATCGTTACCGGCGCGCTCGGTCTCGTGGTCGCGGTGATCTGGCTCGCCATCTATCGTGACCCGAACCCCGCTGCGCTCACTGCGGAGGAACTGCGCTACCTCAAGGGCGACGCCGTGGAGACGAAGCCTGCCGAGCAGCTCAGCTTCGCCGACTGGCGCGCGCTGTTCTCGAACGTAACGACTTGGGGGATGCTGATCGGCTTCTTCGGCTCGGTCTATCTGAACTGGGTTTATCTGACCTGGCTGCCCGGCTACCTGACGACAGAGCGCCACATGACCCTGATGCACACGGGGATCGCGGCCTCAATACCCTTCTTCTGCGGCTTTCTAGGTGCGCTTTGCGCAGGCTGGTTCTCCGACTTCATCACCAAGAAGAGCGCCTCGCCGGTGGCGAGCCGACGCAACGCGGTCGTCATCGCGATGCTCGGCATGGTGGCGTTCACCGTGCCGGCTGCACTCGTCGAAAGCAACACGATCGCCATCGTCTGCATCTCGGTCGTAATCTTTCTCGCCAATGCGGCATCAGCCTGCTCATGGGCACTGGCAACCGCGGCAGCACCCGCTAACCGCGTCGGCTCGCTCGGCGCCATCCAGAACTTCGGCGGCTTTCTCGGCGGCGCACTCGCGCCCATTCTCACGGGCTATATCGCGCAGGCGTGGTCCTTCGTGCCGGCATTGCTGACGGCTGCGGGAATCGCCTTCGTCGGCGCAATGAGCTATCTCTTCCTCGTGCGCAAGCCGATCGAGGTCGAGGTCGAGCCGGGTACGCCGGCGCGCGCTCACGCCTGAGAAGCGTCATATTCAATTCTCAAGAGGACAACACCGACATGACCCTCCCCACTTCCCTGCCGCGCTCGACGCCCTCGATCGAAGGCATCGTTCCCGTCATGCTGACGCCTTTCGACGACGCCGGCACCATCGACTATGCCGGGCTCGAACGATTGATCGAGTGGTATCTCGCGCATGGCTCGGACGCGCTCTTCGCGGTCGCCCAGTCGAGCGAAATGCAATTCCTGAGCCTCGCCGAACGCGCCGCGCTCGGCCGCTTCGTGGTCGAGCGCGTGGCCGGCCGCGTGCCGGTCGTGGTCTCAGGCCATATCAGCGACGATCCGGACGCGCAAGCCGAGGAGCTGAACGCGGCCGCGGCGACGGGCGCGGACGGCATCGTGCTGGTGACGAACCGGCTCGATCCGCGCCGCGAAGGCACAGAAGCGTTCTCGGCGAACCTGCATCGCCTGATGAGCCGCCTGCCCTCGGACATTCCGCTGGGGCTGTACGAGTGCCCCGCCCCTTATCGGCGCCTGCTGTCCGACGACGAACTCAAGATGTGCATTGATACCGGCCGCTTCGTGATGCTGAAGGACGTCAGCTGCGATCTCGACACCGTGAAGCGCCGCGTCGCGCTGGCGAAGGGCTCGCCGATGAAGATCCTGAACGCGAATGCCGCGATCGCTTGGGACGCGATGAAAGCCGGCTCGGCAGGTTTCAACGGTGTGTTCACGAACTTTCATCCGGACCTGTACAACTGGTTGCGCAACCGCGCCGACGAGAACCCGGCGCTCGCACAGGAGCTTTCGATCTTTCTCGTACTCGCGGCGGTATCGGAGGCGCTCGGCTATCCGGCGCTCGCGAAGATGTATCACCAGCGGATCGGCACGTTTCAGTCGATTCGTTGCCGCGCGATCGACTACGACGTGCGCGAGCGCTTCTGGGCGCTCGACGCGGTGCTCGACAGGATCGTCGAAGGCACCGAGCATTTCCGTTCGCGCATCGCCGCGGGGATTTGACCCATCAGTCACCCCGCCGCGGGTAAGATGACGGGCGTTCTTTTCGAATCACACCGTTGATGGCTCGCTCCTCTGACTCCGCCTCCACTCTCGAAGAACCGTCGCCGACCGGACGTTCGGCCGGCGGGCGCGCCCGCCGCGGCGCGGGCCGCCCTGTCCTGTCGGATGTCGCAAAACGCGCGGGCGTGTCAACGGCGACGGTATCGCGCGTCTACAACGAGCCCAGCAAGGTGTCCGACAGCGTGCGCGAGCGCGTCGAACAGGCCGCACTGGAGCTGAACTGGTTTCCGAATGCGGCCGGGCGCGCGCTCGCGTCCACCCGCAGTCACATCGCGGGCATCGTGATTCCGACGCTCGACGATCAGGTGTTCGCCTCGCAGGTGAGCGGCATGCAGGCGGAGTTCGCCGCGCGCGGCATCACGCTTTTTCTCGGCTGTTCGAACTACAACCCCAATGAAGCGCTCTCGCAGGTTCACGCGATGCTCGCGCGTGGCGTGGAGGCGATCGCGGTCGTGGGCGAAGCGCATCCGCCGGAACTCTTCGAAGCGCTGCGCGTGTGGCGCGTGCCTTACGTCGTGCTCTATGCGTGGCGCGAGGGAAGCACCCACGATTGCATCGGCTTCGACAACCGTGCGGCCTATGAGCAGATCACCGAACATCTCGTCGGGCTCGGACACCGGTCATTCGCGGTCTGCATCCAGCCGACGCGGGATAACGACCGCGTGCAGGCGCGACTCGCGGGAATTCGCGTCGCGCTCGAACGTCATGGTCTCGCGGTTCGGCCTGAGCATCTGATCGAAGGCGAATCCACACTCGATTTTGGAAGGCGGGCGTTGCGTGCGCTCTGGCAACAACCGGGGCCGCGTCCAACCGCGGTGATCTGCGGCAACGATCATATTGCGCTGGGCGTCTTGCGCGAGGCGGAAGACCTCGGCATCGCGATTCCTGAGCAGCTTTCGGTCACCGGCTTCGACGATCTCGCGATCGCGCGCGAAGCGCGGCCGCCTCTGACGACGATGCACGTGGACACGCGCGAGATCGGCACGGTCGCCGCGAAGCATCTGCTCGATGCGCTGGATGGACGACCGACGCGGCAAGGGTATGCGGTGCCGGCGGAATTGAAAGTGCGCGGGTCAACCGGGCCGTGCGTGGGATGACCGTTGTTGATGTCCTGCTGCCTGGGGCACGAAGGTCTGCTCTTCGAAGGTTGCGCACGCGCGCCGCATCTAGCCAACATCTATCGCCGCCCACGAGCAGCATGCCCGCAATTTGGCAGGCTGCTCCGGCCCGAACTCGTGCTGCTGCCGCCGCCGATCCGCTCAGGCGGCAACACCCCACTGAGGCCCGCAGCGATCGGCAGCGTGCTGTTCGCACTCTTGCTCATGCGCTTTCGCAATACACGCGATCAAATGGCCTGACGCCGGCGCGGGGGATCCACGCAGCCTGGGGTGTCGCCACTGCGCGTGTCAGAACGTGTCCCAGCTTTCTCCGTTGACTGTGGTGGCTGCAGCGGCGCGTGTCGCATTAGCCGTCACCGCGACCGGCCTCGTGTTGGCTAAGGTATTCCGGGGTGCACGCGGCGCAGTCCGCGCCCGTGCCACCGGGACGCTTGCCGGGGCAACGGGTCTGCCCGGTGCGTGCGCAGCGGCCTGGGAATCCAGACGGAAGAACGACACGGCCTGGTTCAGCTGCCGGCCCTGATCCTCGAGCGATTTCGACGCCGCCGCCGCTTCTTCCACCAGCGCGGCATTCTGCTGCGTCACTTCGTCCATCTGCGTGATTGCCTGATTGACCTGCTCGATCCCGCGGCTCTGCTCGGTCGACGCGGCTGCGATTTCCCCCATGATGTCGGTCACCCGCGCCACGGCCTGTGTCACCTCCGCCATCGTCTTCCCCGCCTCGTTGGCAAGCGACGACCCATTCTGGATCTTCTGCACGGACGCGTTGATCAGATCCTTGATCTCCTTCGCGGCACTGGACGAGCGCTGAGCGAGGTTGCGGACTTCGCTCGCGACCACCGCGAACCCACGTCCCTGCTCGCCTGCACGGGCGGCCTCCACCGCGGCATTCAGCGCGAGGATGTTGGTCTGGAAGGCGATCCCCTCGATGATCCCGGTGATATCCGCGATCCTGGTGGAACTCGTCCTGATTTCGCTCATCGTATCGACCACCTCGCCAACGACCTGATTGCCCCGTCCCGCCACTTCGGATGCGTTGGCCGAGAGCGAGCTCGCCTGCTGTGCGTTTTCGGCATTCTGCTTCACCGTCGACGTCAGCTCCTCCATGCTTGCGGCGGTTTCCTGCAGTGACGCAGCCTGCTGTTCCGTACGCGTGGAAAGATCCACGTTGCCAGACGCGATCTGGCTCGAACCCGTCGCGATATTGTCAGCCGAAGTACGAACCTGACCGATCAGGTGAACGAGGCTGACCTGCATCTTGCCCATCGAGGCGAGCACGCTTCCGGTCGGCGCACTGTTCGCCCCCGGCACCGGGCTCAGGTCGCCGCCGGCCACGCGCTGCGTCACTTCGACCAGTGCCGTGGGCTCGGCGCCCAAAGCGCGTAGCAGGCTGCGGGTGATGACTGCGCCTGCCACGACCGCCAGCACGAGCGCAACCAGACAGATTGCAATCAACAGATTCCGCTGAGTCGCGAATTGATCGCTCGATTCGCGGACCAGTTGTTGGGCGCGTTCACGGGTGAAGTTCTCGTACTCGTTGGACGCCTTGATCAGGGCCGAAAGAAGTGGCCTGCATTGGGTATCGATTGCCGCAATCGCCGCGTCGCGCTGATTGCTCACCGCCAGCCTGTTGATTTCCAGGGCCACGGGACGGTAAAGCGCCTCGATCCTGGGAAGTTCAGCCGCGAGTCTGCGTGCCTTGTCGGTCATGTCGGAAGCGCCCGCTACCATGGTATTGAACTTTTCCAGGTTAGCCTCGACTCTGCGTTCAGCGTCGATGACGGCGGCCTTTTCAAGTTCGATGTCGGCAGGCGTGGTGACCAGCACCAGATTGCGCACCGCCACGGCCCGATCATCCACTGCAGTGCGGACAGCTTCAGCCACTGTGGCTCGTGCGTTAATACCATTGATGTAGCCGGAAAAGCGGTCATTCGCGTCGTTCAGCTCCTTCAAGGCGAGTCCTGAAACAATCAGTACAACAACGGCCAATGCTCCGAAAGCAACCGTAAGCTTTGTCTTCACGGACAAGTTATTCAGGATCATTTTTCGCTTCCATTTTCGACGGAAAGATACGTAAATGCGGGCGATCGTTGTTGATGCCCGAGTCACGCACCGGTATGCGGCCGCGCCCGTGGAAACTGATGCGCCTCGCATATGTATTTACGGCGGCGGACTTAATGAACTGAAGCCAGGATTGACCCGTCGATCAATTGCGCAAACGTTGGCGCGGCATTGATTTGTACTATCGCGATTTAGGTATTGTTTAAGCGCGTTTTTATCAGACGAAATAGGATCGGCTAATATGGAGATCACACCAATTTTCTCTGGCGTTGTAAATAAATCGTGATCTTCGCGAAAGCGATTTTTAAATTCGGTTGGCAGTCCCGACATGAGTTTGCGAGGGAACGGCGCCATTCGCGCGAGACCACGCTTGCCGCCCCGTGCAACCAAACCGTTCCCGCGAAGGTTCTTACCGAGCGTTCCAGTCAGTGATCGGAATTGCGGTCATAGGGCTCGTCCGGCAATTAGGTGCGCCGGATCTTTTCGCAGAAAGCTCATTTAAATTCTGGTTGTGACGTGAAGTCGGTAGGCAACATCACGAGAGTCCAAATGTCTTTCTCAGGTTTGCGTCGACGGGTCCGGCAGGCATGAAGCGACGCAATTTGCTTAGCAGAGAAGCCTGGCCTTTAGGAGTGCCCCTCATTCTCCATGCGCCCAACGCGGCATCGACAATCGTGGTTGCAACGCCATCAGGCGCTGGCGCCTCATCGACGTTCTTTTGAATCGCGCGGGACACGATGGCGCGCTCATCGTCATAGGCTGCAATTTTGGAAGCCGCATGCGGTGCATTGAGATCCAGATTGGTTCTGGTATAGGAAGGCTCGACAAGCACCACGCGGATTCCTAACTTGCGCACCTCATGATCCAAGGTTTCAGACATTCCCTCGACGGCATGCTTGGATGCTGAATAGAGCCCCATGTACGGAGCCGGAAGGAAGCCGAGCACTGAGCTCACATTGACGATTCTTCCCGAACGTTGCGAGCGCATGTGCGGCAGTACCGCTTGTGTTGTGCGCAAGATACCAAAAACGTTGGTATCGAATAGCGACTGAGCCTCGGCAATCGACGTTTCTTCCGTCGCGCCGAGCAGCGTCACGCCCGCGCTATTGACAAGCACGTCGATGCGCCCGGCTTCTGCGATGACGCTCTGGACTGCCCGTTGCACTGAGGCGTCGTTACAGACATCCATCTCGACCAGCACCACACCGGGGATCGATTGTGTGGTTGTAGCGTTGCGTACGGTGCCGAATACCCGGCAACCCTGCCTGGCAAACTTCTCCGCGGTGGCTCGTCCGATCCCCGACGACACACCGGTAACCACGACGACTTTGGAATTGGACATGACAGTTTCCTTCAATGCACGTGAATGGGAATAAAAGGCGGATCAGCCGCTCCGATTGATCTTGCAGCCAAGGTTCATTGCCTGGCAGCGAGTACGTCTTGCGGCAGGTCTTTCGCAGCCTGCGCCTGCTTATGCCTGCCTCCGTGCAGTTCAGTGGTATCGCCCGGCCGGATCCTGAACCAGATGGAATACATGGCCGGCAGGAACACCAGGGTCAGGATCGTCCCTGCAAAAGTGCCACCGATCAGCGTATAAGCGAGCGTCCCCCAGAACACCGAATGAGTCAGCGGGATGAACGCCAGGATCGCCGCCAGCGCGGTCAGGATCACGGGGCGCGCACGCTGCACGGTTGCCTCGATCACGGCATTGAACGGATCCAGCCCGGCCTGTTCGTTCTGATGAATCTGGCCAATCAGAATCAGCGTGTTGCGCATCACTATTCCCGATAGCGCAATGAGGCCGACCAGCGCATTGATACCGAACGGCTGCCGGAAAAGGATCAAGGTTGGCACGACACCGATCAGTCCCAGCGGGCTGGTCAGAAAGACCATGACCATCGCGGAGATCGAGCGCACCTGCAGGATGATGATGAGCAGCGTGACTGCGAGCATGATCGGAAAGAGCGGCAACATGGCTGTCGTCGCCTTGCCTGATTCTTCGATCGAGCCGGCCTGCTCGATGCGGTAGCCGTCCGGCAGCTTGTCCATGATGGGCTGAAGCTGCCTCGTGATCGCCGTTGACACGTCTGGCGGCTGCAGCCCCTCCGCAATGTCGCCGCGCACGGTAATCATCGGCACCCGGTCGCGCCGGCGCATGATTGGTTCCTCCATGCGCACGTCGACCTTGCCCACCTGCGACAGCGGGATGCGCTGGCCGTTTGCGCCAGCGAGCGTGAAGTCGCCGATCCGCGCCGGGTCGAGCCGGACCTCGCCAGCCGAGCGCGCGATGACCTGCACCGTGCGAATGTCCTCGCGGACGACGGTGACAGGCACACCGGTGAGCAGGAATTGCAGTTGTTGTGCGACCGCGCTCGATGTCAGCCCCACGGCCTGCAGCCGGTCCTGCTGCAGGGTGAAGTGCAGCGTGGGCGTGCGCGTGCCCCAGTCGGTGTTGACGGTGCGCATCATCGGACTCGCATCCATCACCTGCTGAACTTGCTCCGCGATACCGCGGAGCTTGTCCGGGTCCGGACCCGTGACCCGGTAAGCGACCGGGAACGGCGAGTAAGGGCCGAATATGAGCTGCGTGACGCGCAGGCGCGCCTCGGGCGCAAGCCCATCGGCAATGGCCTGGCGCAGCCGCTGTTTGAGTGCCTCGCGCTCGTCCTGGTTATCCGTGCGCACCACGATCTTGGCAAATGACGGATCGGGCAGTTCCGGTCCCATCGAGAAGTAGAACCGCGGGGCGCCCTGACCGACATAGGCTGTGACGATTCTCGCTTCCTTCTGTCTGGCCAGCCAGCCTTCGACCTTCGCTGTGGCGGCGCTGGTCTGGGCGATCGACGTGCCATACGGCATCTGCACCTCGATCAGCACTTCAGGGCGGTCGGAGACCGGGAAGAACTGTTTCTTGACTACCGCCATGCCGAGGACGGCCAGCACGAAGAGGCCCACGACCGACCCGGCGACCAGCCACTTGCGCGCAATGACGCGCTCCAGCAGTTGACGGAAACGGTTGTATCGCGGCGTGTCATAAAGCGCGTCGTGGCCACCTTCGACTTTCCTGAAGTCGGGCAGCATCTTGACGCCGAGGTAGGGGGTGAATACCACGGCGACCACCCACGATGCGATCAGCGCGATCCCAACGATCCAGAACATGTTGCTGGTGTACTCGCCCGCAGTGGATCGGGCGAAGCCATTGGGCATGAAGCCGACCGCCGTGACCAGCGTGCCGGAGAGCATTGGCGCCGCGGTATGACTCCACGCATAAGCTGAGGCGGCAACGCGGCTGTAGCCCTCTTCCATCTTCACCACCATCATTTCGATGGCGATGATGGCGTCGTCCACCAGCAGGCCCAGCGCCAGGATCAGCGACCCCAGCGTGATGCGGTCGAAGTTCTTGCCGGTCGCGAGCATCACCAGGAAGACCACCGCCAGTGTTAGCGGCACGGCCGCGGCAACCACCAGGCCCACGCGCCAGCCCATGCTCACGAAGCTCACCAGCATGACCACCAGCAGGGCGGCGAAAAACTTCACCATGAACTCATCGACCGCCGAACTGATGTTGACGGCCTGGTCGGTGACCTTGGTCAGGCTCATGCCGAGCGGCAGCCCGCCGTTGATCGCGCCCACCTCGCGGTCCAGCGCGTGACCCAGATCGAGCCCGTTCCAGCCGTCGCGCATCACGACGCCCAGCAGCAGCGCAGGTTCGCCGTTGTTGCGGATCAGGAACGTCGCCGGATCTTCATAGCCACGCGTGACGGT
This sequence comes from Paraburkholderia sp. BR14320, assembly GCF_040948665.1. Lineage (NCBI taxonomy): Bacteria > Pseudomonadati > Pseudomonadota > Betaproteobacteria > Burkholderiales > Burkholderiaceae > Paraburkholderia > Paraburkholderia sp. BR14320. The sequence goes on along the minus strand of NZ_JBFPKG010000001.1, from coordinate 302,664 downwards.
GGCAATGTCCGATAGCTTCAGCGTGCGTCCCTGCGCCACGACGGGCGTGTCGCGGATCTTCTGCAACGCGTCGAACGCGCCGTCGAGGCGTATGAACACCTCCGGGCCTCTCGTCTGCACAGAGCCGGCGGGCGTCAGGGCATTCTGGCCGTTCAGCGCGGCGAACACGTCCTGCGGACTGACGCCGAGCGTCGCCAGACGATCATGCGAAAACTCGACATAGATCCGCTCCGCCTGCTCGCCAATGATGTTGACCTTCTTCACCCCCGGCACGTGCAGCAGCCGCTGGCGCAGCGTCTCGGCGTCGCGTACCAGCAGGCGCTGCGGTTCGCCCTTCGCCTTGAGCGCGAAAAGCGCAAACGTCACATCCGCGTATTCGTCGTTGACCATCGGCCCAATCACACCAGGCGGCAGATTGCCTGCCTCGTCGCTGATTTTCTTGCGGGCCTGGTAGAACTGTTCCTGCACTTCCGAAGGCGGTGTGCTGTCGAGCAGGGTCAAGGTCGTGAAGGCGAGGCCCGGTCTCGTGTAGGTCTCCGTACGGTCATACCAGCGGAGTTCCTGCATGCGCTTTTCGATCTTTTCGGCGACCTGGTCCTGCATTTCCTGCGCGGTGGCTCCCGGCCAGGCAGTGATGATGGTCATCACTTTGACCGTGAAGGCGGGATCTTCGGCACGGCCGAGCTTGAAGAATGAAACGAGTCCGGCCAGCGAGATCAGGCAGATCAGGAACAGGGTAATGGAGCGCTCGCGCACGGCGAGCGCGGAGAGGTTGAAACGACCTTCGCTCACGGACGGGCTCCCTCGGTCGCGGTCACGGGAGCCTGCCCCGCCACACGGACCAGTTCACCTTCGCGTAGCAGATGCGCGCCGAGCGCGACGATCCGGTCGCCTTGCTTGATCTGGCCGATGATGCGGACGTCGTCGTCATCCACATGCTGGACCGTGACCGGCCGCCATGAGACCTTCGGCGGCTCGCCGTCGACGACCCATACTCCCGGTCCCTTGCCCGCATCGAAAAGGGCGCCAAGCGGCACCTTCAGCGCGCTTTGCGCGGAACGATGCGCATCCTGGATCTGGATGGTGACCGTTGCTCCTAGCGGTGCATCGGACAGCGTGCCGTCGAGCACGTATCGAGCCTCGAAGGTGCGGGTGAGCGGGTCCGCAGCATCGGACAGTTGCCGCAATTCGGCGGGAACCGTGACGTCCTGCTTGCCGAAGAGCGTTGCCTGCGCGACGGAACCGACCTCAGGGCGAAGGGTTTCCGGCAACTGGATGACGGCCTCGCGACGTCCGGCGTGAGCCAGGCGCACTACGATCTGCCCGGCGTTGACGACCTGGCCGGGCTCGGCCAGCGTTTCCATGACGACACCATCGGCGTCGGCCACCAGCTCCGTATAGCGACTCGCATTCAGCGCGACGTCGGCTTGGGCTTCGGCTGCGCTGAGCTGGGCCTTGGCAGCATCCGCCGCAGCCTTGACCTGGTCGTAGGCCGACGCGGAAATCGCGCCCGTGCCGCGCAGATCGCGGTAGCGCGCTTCATCTTCCGCAGTCTGCTGCGCCCGTGCCCGCGCGGCAGCGACGGCCTGCTGCTGCGCCTGCGCGGCCAGCTTCAGATCGACGGGATCGATGCGCATGAGCGGCTGGCCGCGCCTGACGCTCTGCCCGGCATTGACCAGCCGCTCCAGCACCTTGCCGGAGACCCGAAACCCCAAGTCGCTCTGCACCCGGGCGGCTACCGTACCGGTAAATGAGCGCGAGGCAGGCGGTGCGTCCCGAACGACGGCGGAGCGCACCAGCGGCGCCTCCGTGCGCGGATCGGGCGGTGCTTTTGCGCCGCAAGCGGCCAGCGCAAGCGGCAAGGAGAAGACGACGGCTGAGGTGGCGAGGCGACGCGCAAGCATGAAAGACCCATCGACGAAAAGATGATGGATCCGATTATGGTTCTAGTGACCAATATAGTCAACAGTCACCATTCGTGCGCGTTAAGGTGAGAGGCTTCGGAGCACCAGACTGGACAGCTTCGCCGGCGCCTCATCGGTGTAATCGAAGCTGTGTTGCAGGATCAGAGGGTTGAGGTACGGGCGCAAAACCAGGTAGATCGCCATCGCGGTCTCATCCAGCGGCGTCTTGCGCTCGAAGTCCCCGCTTTGCCGCCCCTCCTGGAGGATGTCCTGAAGCAGCTTCTGGATGCGCTCTTCATAGGCGAGCGTCGCCTGCCACTGCTCGGTGGCGGCGGACGCGGCAATCTCGTAGAGCTTGCGGTCCTGGGAGAACAGGCGAAGGCTCGCCTCGACGATCGCCTTGAACATCCGCCGCAATTTCTCGGGCGGTCGGTCGACCTCTTCGACGGCAGCTTTGACCTCGCTTTCGATCTCACGCAGGCAGTTCGCGCAGATCATCTCGCCAATCGCCTGCTTGGACTCGAAGAACTTGTAGATATACGCCTTGGAAAAGCCGATGGACTTGGCGAGATCAGAGACGGTCGTTTTCTCGTAGCCATACCGGCTGAAGTGCTCGGTGGCCGCCGCAACGATCTGATCGCGCACCTCATGGTCGGCTGGGCCGCGGGCCGAAATGGGATAGGTGGCTGCATTTTTCATGGTTCCTAGCTTACCGCCGCTCCCGAAAATCGACAACAAGTGACTAAATTGCACTATAGTCACTTTCATCCGCCCTCCTCGCCCCGGAAGAAGCTCATGCTGCCCAAACACACCCTTGCCATGCTTATCGCCGCCAGCCTATCGGCAGGCTGCGCGGTAGGTCCCGAATACGTTCGGCCCGATGTACCGATGCCGGAGCGGTTCATCGGCCAGGCCGCGGTCGATCAGCGGCATGCGACGGCCACTGCGGACCTCGACACCTGGTGGACGGGGTTCGGCGATCCGCAACTGACGCGATTCGTCGCGCTTGCGCTGGACCAGAACCTTGACCTCGCGCAAGCTTCTGCTCGTGTCGCCCAGGCACGTGCGGCACTTGGGGCGGCGAATGCCGCGCTGCTGCCTTCCGGCAATGTCAGCGGCCAGGCAGCCAGGGTCTACCAGTCGGTTGAAACGCCCCTCGGGCGAGTTTTGAACTCGACGCCCGGTTTCGACCGCTACGGCAACGATTACGAAGCCAATCTCAGCGCGAGCTGGGAACTGGATGTGTTCGGAGGCCTGCGTCGTGGACGGGAAGCGGCGCTCGCCGAGTACGAGGCTTCGGAAGCCGGCGCCGCGGCCACACGCCTGGCCGTGGCGGCACAGACCGCCGACATCTACATCAGCATCCGCGGATTGCAAGCCCGTCTGAACGTTGCGCGGCGGCAGGTGCAGACGCAGCAGGATCTGCTCTCCACCATCAACCTTCTGTATGGCAAGGGGTTGGCAGCCGAGCTTCAGGTCAGACAGGCGGAGGGGGCACTTGCCCAGGTCCGGGCCTCCGTCCCGGTCCTCGAGACGGGCCTCGACGCGGCCATGAATGCACTGGATGTGATGCTCGGCGCCCAGCCCGGCGTACACCGGGCCGAGCTGCTCGAAGCCGGCGACATCCCCGTCCCCCCACAGATCGGAGCCACCGGATCCCCGCGCGAGCTGCTCAGACGCCGGCCCGACCTGATCGTGGCCGAGCGACACCTCGCCGCATCGAATGCACGTATTGGAGTGGCGATCGCCGAGTACTACCCCAAGGTCTCCCTGAGCGGACTGATCGGCAGCGCGACATCCGTGGCTAGCGGCAATCTGTTCTCGAGCGGCGCCAGCCAGGCCGCCGGCGTGCTCGGTCTGCGCTGGCGTCTGTTCGACTTCGGCCGGATCGATGCGCAGATCAACCAGGCCAAGGGCCAGCAGTCCGAGATGCTGGCTGCGTACCGGCTTGCCGCACTACATGCAACTGAGGACGTCGAGAACGCTTTTTCGGCACTGGTCAAGCGCGAGGAACAGGCCGCTGTGCTCAACCAGGGCGTGGACTCGCTCGGCCGCGCAAGAGCTGCCTCGTTTGCAGCCTATCAAAAAGGCGTGGTCAGCCTGATCGAAGTCCTGCAAGCCGACGACAGCCTGCTACGCACCTCCGATGCGCGAGTGCAGGCACAAACGGAGTCAGCCCGGGCAGCAGTTGCTGCTTTCAAGGCGCTCGGGGGTGGTTGGCAAGCCGGCGAATCCGCGGCGACGGTAGCCACCAGGTAGCTGGCGCACGCGCCGAAAGCACGCAAAGCGGCGTCGGGAAGCTCGCAATCTTTGTTGGTCGATGGCCGTTGCCGAGGATTCCGCTTCGCCCTCGCAGCGGAGCGACTACCTGTCGAAAAGTCCCTGCAGTCACTTGCCATCAGGAATTGGACGCGCAGCGTTTCGTCTGCGCCGCTTTATCGCATGTCACGCAAACGATTGAGCCGGGAAGAAACCCGCAAGCAGACCCGCAGGCGCCTGCTCGACGCAGCGGCCTCGAGCATTGCCAGGAAGGGGCTGGCCGCAACGAGCGTAGAGGATATCGCCGCCCGGGCCGGCTATACCCGTGGTGCGTTCTACTCGAACTTCGACAGCAAAAGCGACCTGTTCGTCGATCTGCTCCGTCGCGATCACCAGAACACCCGGGAAAACTTGCGGAAGCTGTTAGAGGACGGCTCGTCCAGCCAGGACCTGCGAAAGCAGCTCACCATGTTGTACGCGCAGCGCTATCGCGACGACGACAACTATGTCATGTGGGCCGAGGCCCGCCTGCATGCCATACGTGATGCGAAGTTTCGACAACAGATGAACGTCCTTTGGCTAGAAGAGCGCGATATGATCGCCTCCCTCATCGAGCAGTTCTGCAAGCACGTCAATATGCAAGTCCCAGGCGCGTGTGCCGCCCAGGCACTTGCCACGATCGCATTGATGGACGGCGTCCTCTATTTCACCATTACCATGCCCAACGAGCTGCCGAAGACTTCAGCCGAAGCGGTCGTGAGCAAGATCCTGACGAGAATGTTCACAAGTTCATCACCCTGAGTGAACCTTGCTTGGCGCAAGGTCCGTTCTAGCGGGCTGATCAATCCGTACCCGACGACGACGCGAAGCAGCGGTCTACGCGTACGAGATCGAGTTGGATTTCAGTAACCTCTTCCGCACGTTGGGTGCGAATCGCATCGTCGATGCGTTCGTCGGCCCCATAACGACGTGTCTTGTGGCCACTACCCGTTCATCACAGAGACGCGCCGATTTAGCACGTGGCGGCGCAAGGTGGAAAGCGCAAAGATCTTTGCGCCCCGTAGCCAGCAAAAGCCTCCCGCGCAAACGTCCCCATTTTCGAGGCAGGCAGCGAATCCGCGCACGCGTGTGGGCCGTTAACCGCGTCTTTCGGACAGGCATAGGCAAACCTCCGAGGCACATGGACTGCTTGGGAAACATGCATCGAAGCGTAGAAGCCAGAGAGGATCGAATGCACCGTCTGGGCGCTAATGGCTCATGGTCGAACGTATCAACCCGGTTACGCGGTTTGCGCCGCGTAGAAGACCCACTTACTACGGAGATTGGCCGCACCCGGCAAAGGGAAGGCGTCCATATAACTCAGAATGACCGACGTATCATTGCAGGTGACGCATCGGGAGTGGGTGATTCGTTCGTCACCGGAGAAGAGAGGCTTTCACTACCACGCTCGCGTGGAGGTCGAGCGCCGCCCTCAGGACTACGTGGACAATCGCCAGGTCTTTCGCTTCATCGACATCGGCTATTTCGACACCGAGGCTTCCGCAAATGAGCGCGGTGTGGCCTGGGCGAAGGCATGGCTCGACGTCAACTTCTAAGCGTTGGCGATTCCCCTCACATCACGCAAGTCTCTGGATGCGTGCCGCTCGGTCTCGGGCATATTCGTTGCGCCAGTGAGGGCTCCGAACAACCTTTTAGGAGCTCACAAATGTCACAGCGAAAGACGGTCGATGATCTGTTCGTGCACATGCTTTCCGATATCTATAGCGCGGAGAAGCAACTGACACGAGCGCTGGCGAAACTCTCCCGCGCCGCTTCCGACCCGGCGCTAAGCGACGCATTCAAGACTCATCTTGAAGAAACGCAAGGACAGGTTGAACGGATCGACAAGGTGGTGGAAACCTGTGACATCCGCCTGAAGAGAATGAAGTGCATCGCGATGGAGGGATTGATAGAAGAAGGACAGGAACTGATCGACGAGATTGAAAAAGGTCCGGTCCTGGATGCGGGCCTCGTGGCTGCCGCGCAGAAGGTCGAACACTACGAGATCGCCACCTACGGTAGTCTCTGCGCCATCGGCAAGCAACTAGGTTTCACCGAAGCCGTGAAACTGCTGACAGAGACGCTGGACGAAGAAAAGGCGACGGACCTCAAGCTTACCGAGTTTGCGGAAAGGGCCGGTAACAAGAAGGCGACGCAACAGTAAACCATGAGGACACAGCGCAGGCGTACCGGTCGAAATGGTCTGCCTGCGCTTGCCATCTTGTGATTTACCTTCGATTTATGCCAACCACATTCGTCCGTGGGTGTGATGCTTCCATGCATCACTGGCCGTTTTGCTGCTTGCCATCCGTATTGTCGTTCGTGCCGTGGCCGGTGTTGGGACGGGTGCTATTGTTCATCCCGCTCGACCGATCCCTCGACGGGTTGTCAGGCGCAGCGCCAGTTCCGGTTCCTGTCGCACCCGTTGCCATCCCTCCAGCGCCCCCAGCATTGCCGCCGTCAGCGGCCACACCGTTACCGGTTCCGCCGCCGCCACCGGCCCCGCCCGCTCCGCCTCCGCCGCCACCCTGCGCGTAGGCGCCGCCCGACAGTGCCGTCACCAGCGCAGATGCCAGCATCGCTTTAGTCATGAACTTCATGGTTCGCCTCCATTCCATTGGATCGATGTCGCCAGCTGTCGGGCGCAACGCCGTAGTCGCTTCGTCACTTTCGACAGCCCGCTACTGCCGAAGGTCAGTCCCGCGGCAGCATCAACTGGAATGAGCAGGGGTTATTCCCGGGATTGCAGCAAAGAAATCCGAATGGGGTATGCCCTTGTGTCGTGCCGTGGCATACCGGATGCGCGATCGCGATACATTCGTCGGCATTGAACGGGTCATGTCGCGGATTGCTCACTGCGCGAGCATTGGAAAGATCGACCGGCCGATGCCGCCGGGAGGAAGGGAGCCCCTTCCCCGTGGCAAGCGAACAGGTGAAACATGCTAATCCACATGACGATTCGCCTCGCGGACAGGTCAGGCCTTCTGCTGCTATTCCGGGCGTTGCACGACAGCGATGCGCAACTTGCGGGCGACGTCAGGCAGTTCGACGACCAGACCGTTGAACTGTGCATTTTCGCCACATGCTCGTCCGACGTGACATGGTTACGCGGAGAACTCGTCAACAGACAGCTTGTGGAAAACGTGCTGGTGCGACGACTCGACATGGACGCGACAAGCGGAATCTGATGAGCGCAAGCAGCCGCTTTGCGAGTACCCCCCATGCGTCAAGATACCCACGGATTCGACGGGCGCGAATGCCGGGGGCTTTCGTGAAGCCACGTTGCTTGTCGATCTCGCAAAGACCGCCACTGCTCTACCAATTGAGCTAACGGCCTGGCCAGCCAGAAAGTCGCCCGCCGCCGGGCAATTCTGGCGGCGGTGCTAACCGATATCGATGGTTCGAGTAGCGGACCGTGCCCGCTCCGTTTTTGGCACGGTCAATGTAAGAATGCCGTTGTCGAACTTTGCCAATGCATGGTCTGGGTCGGCATTGTCCGGCATCGGAATTCTGCGCACGAAGCTTCCATAGGCGCGCTCCAATCGATAGCATCCGTCTTCCTCGCTGCGCACGTCCTGCTTCTTTTCGCCACGCAGCACGATTGCCCCTTCCTCGACGCTCACGTTCAAGTCCTCGCGTACCATCCCGGGCAGTTCCGCAGTTACGCGAAGCACCGGCCCTTCGTCCACGACGTCGATGCGCGGCTGGAAGCGCGAGGAACTGAAGTCGCCAAACCATCGTTCAAACGGACCACCGCCTGCAAATGGGTCACGAAAGAATTCCTCCACGGCGCGCCACGGTTCGCGAAGAGATAGTCGTGGAATGTCAGGCCATGCGGCCCGCCACTCATCCGCGCGCCGACCGTCTGAGTCGTCCGCATCGGATTTGCGGGCGGTTCCGCGAAGGAACTTGAAGGGGTTCCATTTTTTCGGATCAGTGTTCATTGTGTGCTCCTTTCCTATCATCGACAAAACGGGATTCCGGTCTCCGCGCCGCGACTGCTTCGACTCGACAGCCGAAAGGCGGAGGCCGGAGGACAGCATCCAGCTTCTTGCTACTGCTGTCCCCCTCCCCCGGCCGACTTCAGTCGGTACGCACCTCGATGCGGCGCGGTCGCGCTTCGTCGCGGCGCGGTATCGTCAGCTTCAATACGCCGTCCTTCAGATTGGCTTCGATTTTCGACGCATCGAAGTCGGCGCTCATCGAGAACGCCCGCGCGAAGTGAGGCTCACGGATCTCCGCATGCTGCAGACGCAGTTCCGCCGGGGTCGGCACCATCGCCTCGGCTTCGATGTACAGGTTGCCATCGTGGACCTTGACCTCCAGCCGCTCCCTGGTCACGCCCGGCAGATCCGCCCACAGCGTGATGCCGTGGCTGTCCTCGAAGATGTCGACCGGCGGCGTCAACGTGATCCGGCGTTGCGATGCCTCACCGTCGCGCTGGGTCACCGCCGTTTGCTCCTTTCTGGCGAGTTCAGTCGTGTCGTTCATGATGTCCTCCGTAGTTCTGTCGGTGCTCACTGAACGGTGATCGCGCGCGGCTTCGACGCCTCGCTTTTGCCGATGCTCACCATCAGGCATCCATTGGTGTACCGCGCGCTCACCTTGCCAGGGTCCGCGTTTTGCGGAAGCTCGACCACGCGCCGGAAACTGCCGGCGAATCGCTCCTGTGCATAGGTGCGCGCATCGTCGCCGCGGGTTTCCGGTTGCGAGCTCGCGCGCTCGCCGCTGATGGTCAGCAAGCCCTTGTCTAGCGATACTTCGAGCCTGGCCGGATCGACCCCCGGCGCGAACGCGACGACCTCGATCGAGTCGTCGGTCGAACCGATGTTGATCTGCGGGAAGGCGCCCACGCGGCCCGAACGGATACTGGAAGGGAAGCCGCCGAAGAGGCTCGCCATCTGCCGTTGCAGACGGTCGAACTCACTGAACAGATCGGCCCCGAAGTAAAGGTCACTCATGATCGTTTCCTCCTTCGATGCAGCACGGAAACGAACCGGCCTACGCGCTCCAGTCCGTCTGCCGGGCTGCGGCAAACAAATCGAAACACGCAGCGCGCCGCATGGCGGGCGCGACTGCCTGAGCGGAATTTAGAATAGTATGCACGGTGAAAATTTCAAGGTGGGTGGCGTGAGTTGCTGTTCTCGAATTCGGCTCGCGTGCTGAGCGCTCCGGCCGGCATTCGCCGAAGGCTCGGGCGCTGCCCCTCGCCTCGATGCACTCCCGGCACAGTATCGGCCCGGAGGCGCCCTGCATCGTCCTTCACCGATCGGGAACCCGGCCTCTCTGTTCCTAACTCGACATTTACGGACGGCTCAGCGCAATCGCGAACCGACATGCACCGGGCCCGACAAGCTCGCAATCGCCACCAGGCGGAATTCGTGGCACGCCGGTTGCACACCCACGATGCCGCGCATCGCGCGGGCATGGTGGCAGTGCCCGGTCGCAACCGTGCGTTGGAGAGACCGCTGCAAACTAGCTCAATCTGCCACCATCGCACCAAGGATGACGGATGAGTCAACGTCGGGCCAACACAAGCAGCACACGGGCCGCGAACCCGGGCGCCCGTTCTCGCGACGATCACTGCGATGTCGACCGCACGGAAGCGGGCCACCCGCGTATGCATCCCAAGATCGCGCTGGTTGCCAGCGCCATCGCCGGGAGTGCCGCCGCCGTCGCGCTGCTGCACTACTGGGGCCGCCTGCGTCAAACGCCGGCGCTTACTGAAGGAAGCCGGCTCGCTGGAATTCGAGGGCGCTGGGTGCAGGCGGGTCCGTACCGGATGTTCGCTCGGACCGCAAGCCCGACCGACGCCACCGCCACGAATGCATTTGCCGCTCGCCCGCCAGTGATACTCGTCCATGGTCTCGTCGTCTCCAGCCGCTACATGGAACCGCTTGCCCTAGCGCTAGCCAGGTGGTTTCCAGTGTTTGCTCCCGATCTACCTGGCTTCGGTGAAAGCGCATTGCGCGGCCGCTGGCTCGATCTGCCCGGTCTCGCCGATGCTTTGCACCTGTGGCTGGTTGCCACCGGCCTCCGACCCGCCATTCTGGTGGGCAACTCGTTCGGCTGCCAGATCCTGACCGAGCTCGCCGCGCGTCATTCCGGCGACGTCAAGGCATTGGTGCTGCAAGGGCCCACCGCGGATCGCGGGGCCCGGCATCTGCCGGTCCAAATGTGGCGCGCCTTGGTCAACGGCCGCCGCGAGCGGCCTCATTCGCCGGCCGCGCCAAGGCGCATCGATTACGCCAAGGCCGGACTGCTGCGCGCACTGGCCACGATGCGCATCATGATTCGTGACCGCATCGAGAACCGGCTGCCGCTCGTTCGCGCGCCGGTCCTCGTGGTGTGCGGCTCACGGGACCCTGTGTCGCCGCGCGAGTGGGCCATCGAAGTGACCGCGCGGCTGCGCGCCGCGCAACTGATCATCATCGACGGCGGCACACACACCCTGAACTATGTGTATCCGCACAGTCTTGCGCTGGCGATCCGTCAGTTCGTCGACACGTTACCCGGCGAACCTTCCGGGCGAATGGAGCAGCCATGAGCGGCGCACCGCGAGGAATTGCGCGATTCGATTCGGCCGCCGCGATGGTCGGTGCACTGGGCGCCTGCCTGCATGGCAAGCCTTTTAGCAGCCCGAGCGGGTCACCACTGCTCGACCGCAGCATGCCGCTGATCAATCTCCTGCCTCGCTTCGCTCGCGAATGGGCGTACTCCATCGGCGGCGCAACTGAGGCCATAGGTGAGCGCGCAGCGCTGCGTCTTGACATCGAGACCATAGCGACGTGGCTTGCCGATCGTTATCCGCGCCGCCAATACCCGGCCGCCTTCGTTGGCTCGTCCAACGGCGCGCTCGTGCATCTGGCCGCCGCCATGGGCGTGCCCTGGCTGCCACAGACTTTTCTCTGCCCCGTCCGTGCGCCCGGCAGCGATCCCGATGATGCCGCAGCAGGCCTGCGCGACGGCAGACGTGCGCGCGAGGCGCTACTCGCGGCAGACGGACGAATCGCCGTTCACCACATGCACGATCCGAATCAGGACCGGCTCATGTTGCGCACGATGCGCTACTACCGCATCAAGCAGCGCGCGCTGGCGCTCGGGTTTCGCGAGTTCCTGCTACGCAGTCTGCCCGCCGGCGCGACGCTGTATGTAGACATATGCACGTTGCAGTGGCCCGTCACGCGTATCGGCGAGCGCGCCTTCTTTCAGTTTGGCGCGGCGGGTGGCGCGACACGCGACGAATACTTCGGTGCCGGCCCGCGCGTGCGGGAATACCTGGCCCGTTATGGCAGCGCCCGCACTTGCTGGGAGCCGCCCTCGCCGGATGCGCTCGCGCCTGAAGCCGAATGGGGCTTCGACATGAACCTGCTCGACTCTCTGCGTGCCCTCGCCCGGCAGGCCGACTGGCGTCTAGTCGAGTTTCGCTTCGAGGAACCCGAATCGCTGAGCTTTTTCGCGTTCGACACGCTGCGCGAATGGTACGGATTTGAAGGTATCGAGCCGCAGCATCTCGTCGTCGATAGCTTCGTCCTGCTCGATCCATACACGACGATGCATCTTGGCGCGTTGCCGTTCTGGCTGGTGTTCTGCACCGAGCCATCGGCACGCAACCTCGCGCGGCTGCTTCAACGGGAAGGCCGTTTCGAACATATTGACCTGATGCTGTTTTCGCACGGCACCGAAGGCGTCGGCGTGGTGCCCGCGCGCGAGTGGCAAACGATCATCGCGGCGGCCTCGCCCGACGCGCGTCTGTGCGGCGTCGACGCGCAACGTTTTCCTCTCGACTTTGCCACCTTTGTGCGCTTCGACGAAGCACTCGCTCAACGCGGCAGCGAAAGGCCACGCATGCCCTCACCGGCGCCGCTGACCGTGCAAGCATTCGACGCCGCCCTGCTGCGTCACGGGAGCCGGTATGGCGTCGCCGCGACGCTGCCGGGTGCCGAGCAGGTGTCATGACTGGCGTCACCGCGCTGCTGGCCTGGTTTTGCGGGGCCTGCGCCGCGACATATGGCGCGGCGGCCGCCACACTATTCTGGATACAGGGACGCCTGATTTATCCGGGGGAATGGCGGCGGCGTGAGCCGAACGAAGCGGGACTCGCCGACATGTCGGTCGTGACCGCCACCACAGCGGACGGACTCGATCTGCGTGGCTGGTACAAAGCGCCGGCATCGTCTCGACGCTTGACCGTCGTGCTTTTTCACGGCAACGGCGAAGACCTCTCGCAACGCGGGCATATCGCGCGCGCACTGCTCGACTGCGGCTACGGAGTCTACCTCGCCGAGTATCGCGGCTACGGAGGCAATTCGGGCATACCTCACGAAGCGGGCCTTTACGAGGATGGGCGCGCAGCACTTCGCTTCGTCGAGCGTACGAATGCGCGCATCGTTCTGCACGGCTATTCGCTCGGATCCGGCGTGGCGGTGCAACTCGCGGCCGAAGCACAGTCTCCAGGGCAGATCGAAGGCCTGATCCTCGAAGCGCCCTTTACACGGATCGCAGATGTCGCGGCACAGGTCTTCTGGTTCATGCCAGTGGGCCTGCTGGTTCGCGATCAGTATGACAATCTCGCGAAGATCGCGCGGGTGCGGGTGCCCGTCGTGATCTATGGCGGCACACATGACAACGTGATCCCACCGCAGCATTTCGCCCACCTATATGCGCACACTGCCGCGCCGCGGCGACTATTCATGCTGGAGGGTGCGGATCACACCAATTGCTGGGAACGCGGCGGCGGCGAAACCGTACTGAGACTTCTCGAGGATATCGAAAAGGCTTCCGGGACAGGCCGGTAGCAGCACAGGACAGGAGCTTGTGCGCCCCTAGGCGGCCGTGCGCAAGGCGCCGATCGAAGGGCGCGACTCGCCAGGTGGGAAGATGTACCAAGCGCCATCGTCGTGATGGAAGAAGAACATCCCCACTTCGCCCATGGCGCCGGCCGCGCTAACGTAGACGCACGACCCCCGCCAGCGTCGGCCATGCGCTAACCGCTTTGCGCGTACCTGCTTCTCTGGCTGCAAGCCGAGCCATTTGTCCGCCATGGCATGCAGCGACCGCGGCTTCCTCTCCATCATCGTCTCCTTCACCGCGCGGTGCAAAGATGGGGCGGGTCGACGGTATCGTCGCCGAATTACGGCCGGGGCGCCCGCCCGAATTGGTTGCGCTCGAGACCGGATCAGTCGCGATGGCGCGACGCATTGGCGAGCACGCCGGGCGTCGGGTCGCGCGACTCGCTGGCAAAATCGGCGGCGCGCGTTACGTCGAACCGTACCGGATTCCGTGGAGTCGGGTCCGTCGCATGGAGGTCGACATCGAGGTGGACCTGGATGCGCGCGATACCCCGCTTGGCAACTGGCAGCGCTGGCTACGCGAGCACATCGTCGAGCGTATTCCGGGATCGCGATGATGGCGCAGATCAACATCGATCTGATCGTCGGTCGGCAAGTGCTGACGCGAGACGGCTCATCACTAGGCCGCATAGAGGCGATCAAGGTGGTTCGCGACCACGACGCCTGGATGATCAGCGAATTTCACATCGGTCCGAGTGCATTGGTCGAGCGGCTCGCCGTCCGCTGGCTGCCAAGGCTGTTGCGTGAAGTGGCACAGCGCAAGGGGCGCCGGCGGCATCATCGGATTGCGTGGAACCAGATCGACGTCTCCGATCCCAGGCACCCGCGCCTGCTGTGCGATGTGGCTGAGGTTCACGGACTGGCGTAGCCGCTGAAATCTCGACCGGAGGCCGGAACGCGGCACAGAGCGTGCTTCCCGCTTAAGCGATAGAAAAAAGGACGGGGCGCCAAATGGCCGAGTATCTGAGCGCAATCTTTCGCTCGTATCGCGATGCTTCCGACGCACGCCAGGCTCTCGCTGAGTCCGGCTTATGTGAGCTGGACGTGTTCGTTTTCTCACTCGCGGCTTCGCCTGGCGCCGCGAAATGGGTGCTCCCGACGCACGAAATGGATCATGCGGAATATGCGGCTCACGGGGAATGGGGGTTGAACGCCGTCAACCGGTTCGTCGAGCCGCAAGCCGACTGTTTCGTGGCGAGCCTGCGTGAGGACAGCCGTGCCGCCCACGCATTGCTGGTCGCCGCCGATCCGCCGCCGGCACTGCTGGTACAGATTTGCGCAAGGCTGAAAGACTGCGGGGCGTTCGCCCTGAGGCCGCCGGGATCCCGCTGGCGACTTTGCAACTCGCACTGACGTCCCGGTGCCAGCCGCCCTTCTGCTCAAACACATGAAGGGTCGGCTGTGCGCCTTTGTTGTCGCCGCCGATACGAAATGAAGAAAGTGCCTGGAAGTTCTACGGTTTCATCACCACCTTGATGCAGCCGTCTTCCTTCTCCCGAAACACGCGGTACATGTCGGGCCCTTGTTCGAGTGGAACCGTATGGGTGATCACGAACGACGGATCGATATGCCCATCCTGGATCCGCTTCAGCAGATCGTCGGTCCAGCGATTCACGTGCGTCTGCCCCATGCGAAACGTCAAGCCCTTGTTCATCGCGGCGCCGAACGGGATCTTGTCGATCAGCCCACCATACACGCCCGGAATCGACAGCACGCCCGCCGGGCGGCATACGTAGATCATTTCGCGCAGCACATGCGGACGGTCCGTTTCGAGCATCACCGCCTGCTTTGCGCGGTCGTAAAGCGCATCGAACGAGCGCGTCGCATGCGATTCCATACCGACCGCGTCGATGCATTTTTCCGGACCCTTGCCCTGCGTTAGTTCCTTCAACCGGTCGAGCACGCTCTCGTCCTCGAAGTTGATCGTGATCGCGCCGACGGCGCGCGCCATGTCGAGGCGCTCGGGAACGCGGTCGATCACGATCACCTGCTTTGCGCCGAGCAGGATCGCACTGCGGATCGCGAACTGGCCGACCGGGCCAGCGCCCCAGATCGCGACAGTGTCGGTCGGCTGTATTTCGCATTGCACCGCGGCCTGCCAGCCGGTCGGCAAAATATCGCCAAGAAACAACACCTGTTCGTCGGTCAGGCCGTCGGGAATCTTGACCGGCGTGACGTCCGCGAACGGCACGCGCACGTATTCGGCTTGCCCGCCCGGATAGCCGCCCGTCAGATGCGAATAGCCGAACAGGCCAGCGGTGGTATGGCCGAACACCTTGTCGGCCATCTCCTTGTTGCGGTTCGAACGCTCACACACCGAAAAGAAGCCACGCCGGCACTGATCGCACTCGCCGCACGCGATCGTAAACGGCACGACGACGCGCTCGCCCACTTTCAGCCTCGCGTTGCCGGAGCCGACTTCGACGACCTCCCCCATGAACTCGTGACCGAGGATGTCGCCCGACTTCATCGACGGCATAAAGCCATCGAACAGATGCAGGTCCGAACCGCAGATCGCGCAACTGGACACCTTGATGATCGCATCGCGCGGATGCTCGATGACCGGGTCCGGGACGTTGTCGACGCGGACGTCTTTCTTGCCGTGCCAGCAAAGGGCTCTCATGTCGTGCCTCGTAGTCGATGGGCCCGTCGCGCGGGCCAACAGGGTCGGGATTCGCGGATACGCGTGCGCCGATGCGGCGTGTCGATCGCGCCGACGCCATCGCAAGCGCCACCGTGTAGGAGCAACGGACGTGCCGTCGTCAAACGGCTGTCCGAACCTATCGCACCACCGCGACGGAAATCATCAACATCCCCATGGGCGCGCGTGGTACAGCCATTGCTGGACCGGTTTATTCATCAACGGAGGAGTCAACATGGCAGGCGATAACTCTTTCAAGCCCGGCGAGATCGTCAAAACGTCCGGCATCTATTCGGTCGTCCATGACGATGGCAAGGGGACTTTCGAAGTAACGTGCGTAGAGGGAGAGCATTTTCCCCCGACACGCAGCGGCAAAGGAGCTCACTACGAGCTCAAGTACGCAGCGACGCATTCGCACCGGCACGCTGAGCTGAAAGGCACCGAGCAGCGCGGCAGCTAGCGCTTCATGCCCACGGCGCGGCGCATTGCGGCGGTGATTCCCTGCCGCGTGCGCCAGTAGTCTTCCCATGGATCGAACTGCAGCGAACGCTGACGTTCGATCGCCTTGCGCATGGTCCATTCGTCGCCTCGGCCGACCCGCCGCAATTCGTCCCACGACACCGGCATCGAAACCGCCATTCCGGAACGCGCCCTGACTGAGAAAGGGGCAACGGTGCTCGCGCCGCGGCCATTGCGAAGATAGTCGATAAAGATTTTGTCGATGCGGTTTTTAGGACCAAGGACCGCCGAAAAGCGGTCCGGTACCACCCGCGACATGTGACGGGCGACCGCCTGCGCGAACCCCTTCGCTTCATCCCAGGCCTGTCGTCGCGTCAATGGCACGACGACGTGGAATCCTTTGCCTCCGCTGGTTTTTGGGAATGACCGCAGACCTATCTCGTCGAGTACGACCTTTAGCAGTTCTGCCGCTTCCAGCATTGCACTCCATGGCAGGTTCGGGTCGGGATCGAGGTCGAAGATGATCCTGTCGGGATGCTCGAGGTCGGGTGCCGCGGCGTTCCAGCAGTGCAGTTCGACAACGCCCATCTGGGCGAGACCGACCAGCGCCTCCGGTTTGTTGGCAACCAGCAGCGGCGGATGCCTCGGATGCAATTCCGGCGGCAGTTCTTCGACGCCGGGAATCTGGAACTTTTCGCTGTGTTTCTGGAAGAACAACTCGCCTTTAATTCCGTTTGGCGCGCGAACCAACGCCAACGGCCGATTATGCAGATGCGGCAACGCCCATTCGGATATCGCAGCGTAGTACTCGACCATGTCGCGCTTGGTGTGCCCGGTCACCTCATCCATGACCCGCTCGGGGTTGGATATCCGGATGCCGCCGATCGTCACCGCACCTTTCGGCCCTGGACGCTGGCGAGTCGAACCCGCATCGGCCTCGACCGGTTCGTCCGACTCGACGGCGATCATCGGTTCTTCGGTGATCGAGCCAGCGGCCTTGTCTTCCCGGATCGCGTGAAAAACCGGATGTCGGACTTCGCCGGCGGGCGTCCATTCGAGGAACGAACACTCGACGACGAGCACCGGCTCCAACCAGAGGTAGTCGCGGTTTTTTTCCGGTTTGGGAGGGTTGTAGAACGCTGTTTTACTAGCGGTGACCGTGCCGGCACGCCGCAGGAAAGCGTTCGTGGCGCGACTGGACAGGTATGGCTTGACGTTGCCCGCGTAGCGCAGCGACCCATCCTGTTCGTACACGCCGAGCAGCAGGGAATGAACACCTGAGCGCGCACCTTTGGTCCGGGTGAAGCCGCCGACCACGAATTCCTGGCGCAAATTGCATTTGAGCTTGATCCACTCGGTAGACCGTCCGGAGCGGTATGGCGCATCGCCGCGCTTGCCGATGATCCCTTCGAGCTTCATGCGGCAAGCTGAAGCGACCAGCGACACCGGGTCTTTCGCGAAGTCTTCCGACAAGCGCAACACATCGGCGTCCGTTTCATGCATCAATGCGCGAAGAAGCTTGCGACGCACACGCAACGGGTGTTCACGCAGATCGGTGCCGTTCAGCCAGAGGATATCGAAGACGAACAGGACGATGTCCGCGGTGCTGCGCCGGTCGAAGGCATTCTGAAGCGCATTGAAGTCGGGGCGACCTTCCGCGTCCAACACGACCACCTCGCCGTCGAGCCACACCTCCTCGACTGGCAAAGCCGTGAGTGCGTCGGTCAGACTGCGCAAACGCGAAGTCCAATCATGTCCGTTGCGGGTGAAGATCTGGACGGTGCCACGCTCGATCCGGACCATCATCCGATAGCCGTCGAACTTGATTTCGTAGGACCAGTCGCCGCCCGCCGGTGCGCGATCGACCAGCGTAGCGAGCTGTGGCTCGATCAGAACGGGGAACGTCCCGGGCTCACCCACAGGAGCATGGGCGCGACGGGTCCGCGAGGAGTTCCACCGGCTGCTCATGTCATGGACCCACCTATTCGGCTTCGTTAGCGACGGTCAATTCGATCGGCATCGCCACATCCGCGTTCGCGCATTGATCGATCTGCGCCGCCTTGCCTGCCGGTCGGCCAACCAGCCTCTTCACCTCCCGCGGCAACGAGCATCTTTTCGAAGCAGCACGCATCGCACTGTTCTATATAGGAACCGTACCGTTGAACGGCCCTGAAGCCGTTGCGCTCATAAAATCGGATCGCGCGCCGGTTCACCGCGCGAGTCTCGAGGACCAGCCTTTTATAACCGGCTGCCGCCGCGTTGACTTCAAGCTGCTGCAGAATCACTTTGCCGACACCTGAATAATGCGGCCTGCTGTAGATTCTCTTGAGTTCCGCCGTGCGCGAGTCGAAATGCCAGAATGCGCCGCACCCAACCGGTTCACCGGCAAGGGTGCGGGCAACAAAAAACCGTCCGTGCGATGAGTGAAAATCGGCGAGACAAAACCTCGACTGCCCGCCATCGCCTGAAAATACCGCCAGCGTGGCGCTGAGTTCATCAAGCAGGATTTGTCCATCAAGCGAGGCAGGGTCCTCGCGGCGGACAGTTATGGCAATGCATGACTGAGTCATTGGTCCTCCGTTGGCGCGGCTTCGGCTTCAGCCTGTTTTCGTTGTATCAGTGGTCGTTCCTTGAACCCCCATGCGTCCGCGCCGGGATGCAAAGATGCGACTGACAGAACGAGTACACGAGTAAGCAGCTCATCGGACATCGCCTCGCTGCGCCTGTTTACTGCGCACCTGATGCAGCCGTGTCCGACGCGCCTTTAGCGTGTGAGCCTTTCTGTGGGAGTCGGGTCGGCGAGCTCGCCGTCGAACCTTTCGACATGGATGTCGAACCACTGGTCGCGCCTGTGTTCGGCGCACTTATTCCCGCACCACCCTGGCCCGCTCCGTTGGCTCCTCCCGCCACGCCAGCACCAGCGCTCGTCCCGCCGCCTCCACCGCCTCCACCGCCTCCACCGCCCTGCCCATAGGCCGCGCCGACCGACGCTAGCGCCAATGCAACACATACGGTTGCTGTCTTCGTTGCTTTCATGATTGCCTCCCTTCAGTGACCGCAAACTCGCGGCAACGACGTGGGACGAATCTGCGCTATACCCGGTGGGGGTGCCAGATTTCGCACGCCGGCATTTCCCGAAGCGCAACGACTATGCCAGACACGCGTCATGAGTAGCCGCACCTCAGGTGCTGCCCAACCGGAAACTCCCATCGACGTCCAACGCGCGGTCAGTATGGCGTCCTTGACGCGAGGTTGACGACGATATGGAAACATTGACCGCATGGGGCGCCATCTGCGCCGCCGACGGGTTTGAAGTAAGACGCGCTCGCGAGGGCCGATCGGCACCATGAATATTTATCGACTTTCCGTTGATGTGGTTGTCGCCGACTGACGGATGTCAGGCTTGGCCCGGCTCAGTGCCTAAGATGAACCATTGTCCTCAAACGCGGGCCCAAGAGACTTAAGAAGTTTTGCAAGCCTTGCTCGCTGCTCCGGAGCCAGCCCCGGTGTCGCGCTTACCTGTTCAAGCCGCGCACGCCAGTAGGTCCGGCCGAATAGAGAGTTTGCGCCATCGGCTGACAGGATCCGTTCGAGATGGGTTATCGCCGCTTCGGCAGTATGTGGGGTATAAGGACTCGTCCTTTCCGCAGGCCCTTTCCTGAATGTTTTTGTTTTCATCCATCTTTCTCTTGTGCTAGCCGACTGAGTCCGGTCATACCTCGGCTCTCTCGTCGAGACCGATTCTCTCAACCAACTCATGACGGTGCTCTCCGTTGTTATCTTTAGACGCTCGTCGCGTTTCCACGCGCGACGGTGCAATCACATTCGCCGATGCGTTTGATGCCACCATTCATGATGATTCAGATGTCGTAGCATTCTTGACCGCGACCGCTCACGCCGATAGTGGCCAATCACCATGAGCGCGGGGATGCCAAGGGAGGAGCCTCCGATAAAGAGGCCCAGCAGGTTTCACTCATGACTTATTCCCCTGATGGAAGCGCGAGGGTATGCGTGAGCCGGCTCACTTAACCGGGTTTGAAAATGGTCGATCCATTTCCGTTTGCCTGCAAACGACATTAACTCACGGCGTGTGAATACCGCTCACACTCGCAGACGAGCTGTCGGCAGCCGCGTTGCCGACGGTTGCAGGATGCGATCGATGAGCTCGATGCGCTTCCACCGCCAAGCACACTCAGCCGGAAACGACGCTGGCTGGCCAGCCGGCCGACGCAGCCCAGGCTGCGATCGACTGTTCAGTGTCCTGGCCTTCCTTCAATAGCCATTCGTAAAAGCTTTCCGTCACAGGGTTCATGTGGCTCGCGCACGCAAAGTACTTCCGGTACCGCGCTGCGCGCGGACCAAAAGGAACGCATAATCGGTTCGAAACGATCTCGTCGATGGCGAGAAAAAGCGGCACCAGGGCGATGCCTAGCCCCTCGGCGGCCGCGTGCAACGCAAAGTACATCTGTTCGAACTTCAGTTGGCCGATTGGCTTCAGACCTGGCACACCGGCCTCATCAAGCCATTCCTCCCATGGGTACGGCTCCGTCACATAGTGGATGAGCGTGTGGCCCGCGAGGTCACCGGGTTCGCGCAGACATCCTCCCTCAAGCAGATCACAGTGGCAAAGCGGCACGATCACCTCGGTCATGAACGGCAATGACACGCAGCCCTGGATCGGCTCGCACGCACCGCGAATCGCAATATCGTAGGCATTTTCATGGAAATTGACCGGTGCGATCGACGTCGTGAAGCGGATCTCGACGTCGGGCCGCCTGCGCTGGAAACTCGAGATGCGCGCAATGAGCCAGCGCATCGTAAAAGTGGGTGGCGCATTGATGGTTAGCGCGCTGGGTACCACCTGGTCCACGAGATGCATCGACGCGACGGCAAGGCGGTCTAGCACCGCGGTCGCCTCGGCGAGATAGCACCGGCCTGCTTCTGTCAGCACCAGCTGCGAGGCAGTGCGCATGAATAGCGGCACGCCGAGCCATTCCTCCAGCGACGCAACCTGTCGGCTGACGGCGCCATGGGTCACGTTTAGCTCCGTGGCGGCCCTCGTAAAGCTCACATGCCTGCCCGCTGCTTCGAAGGCTCTCACAGCGTTGAGCGGAGGGAGTTTTCTTGTCATCTCGAGAAGGCGCCAATCTAGCGTCGCTAACGATCCTTGCCGCGGGTGCGCAACGAGCATTCCCGCGCAGCCTGTACCGGAAGCGAACCGGCAGATCGAGGCCGATAGAAGTTCCGAGGCTTAAACGGAGAGGTTTTCTGCGCTTGAGAGGTCGAAGCCGCCGGCCGCGATGAATGAACCGGAGGGTCATTCATCGGACCAAATCCATGAATGGAAGGGCCTGCCACGCGGCAATTCCGGAGCACTGCGATCGCTGGCTGATTTCGTTCGCCTGGCGTTGATTTGCCTGCGCCACCCAGCGGGGAACGGGAATTGCTGCCATGAAAGCGTCATGCGTGCACCTGAGACGAACTGCCCCCGATGGAAGGAGGACACATCATGTTGTATTACGCCCTTGTATTTTTCATCATTGCGATCATTGCCGCAGCGTTCGGCTTTGGCGGCATCGCCGCAGGCGCAGCCAGCATCGCAAAAATACTTTTCGTCATATTCGTCGTGATTTTCCTTGTTACGCTCGTGATGGGCCTCATGCGGCGGTGACACACGAGTCGTTGCAAACGCGGGCGCCGCCAGGTGCGGCGCCTGCGAGCTTGTCTGTCGCACGCATACGTTTTGATCACGTCCGTATGGGTCGCAACACGGCGAGTTATCCCGTTGCCGATCGACTTCAATTCGCAACTGCCAGCGTCATGGCGCTTGCCAACGCCTTTGGCGAGTGGACGCCCGACAGCTAGTAGCGCGTGTTGAACACGAAATGCGGCACACCGCTCGCCTGCGTGTCGCCGAACGAGCTTCGCTGGCCGGGGAGGTCCGCGGCACGCTTTGACGCCGCCTGGTGTGCCGTCAGACTCGTGTACTCGAGGCCGCATTCGAGGCTAAGACGCGCGAGAACCTCGGCACGTCTCGCCGCAACAGCTTGCGCACTCCCAAGACGATCGCGATAGAACGCCTGGTACGGCAAACCCTCGACAGGTATCCCGGGCAGCAACTGGTGAGAACGCCACTGCACCGATACTCCCACATTGGGCCGCGAGCTTGCGAAACGCGACACGGCCGCATCCATTTCGATCTCGAGGACGGATCGCTCGCCACTTTCATCGCGGGCTTGCCCATTCAGGGTTTTGGTCAGACGAGGTCATCGCGGAGTATCCTCGCAACCGGCCCGCACCAGCAGGCCGGTCCGTGTGAAAGGCAAAATCCTTTCGTATGGTTTGCCAGACTCGTTAGTACCGCGCATCTCCGATAATGCCGGCTCGCTTCATCTGCATACCCAGTACTCAGGAATGCCACGGCTCTACCGTGGTGGTAACAGAGCGTGAGGGGCGATCGAACGTCCATTCGTGCCCTCGCCGTTATCACACCAGCGAACCACTTGTTGCCGACTGCGGTGTGTGAGTCGATTGCGCGGTCACCGACGGCATCTGTTCGCAGTACACGTGTTATCGCCGCGGGCAGTTCGACCCTCAACAGATCTTCGCAGCTCTCCAAAACGGACATTCAGAGACTCGGTGTACGTGGCTTCACATTAGAGTATCGGTCGTGACACTGCAGTGCGCGACCAATGGTCGGCCGTGTCTCCCACAACGTTGTAGACCTGCATCTGGCGCAAAGACACTCAGCAGCCCAAGGTCAGTGCCCTGGCAAGTCTGCTTTAGGAAATCCAACGAAAATGAATAAAGGCGTTTCGGACAATTTCGATAAGGCCGACCATTGTCACTAATCAGTTCTGGCTACAGATCGTCGGCGATCTGCATGTGGGCATCGACTTGCGCAATTTGGCCGATTGTCCCCTGACGCTATTGGCAGAGCGCTAGTCAGCGCTCAGCTCGCGGACCCCGTTTCCATAAGCTTGCTGACGACCTGCTTAAAGCTTGGCAGCAGAAGCCTGTTCGCATAGCCGCTGAGGTGATCGCCATCGAAGACGAGCGGCCGGCCGTCGGCGGTGTGCGTTGAGCAGACCGAATCTGGACACAGTGGTGGCAACGGGTCCCATACGCTAACTTCAGGGACCGCCTGCACGATGTGAGCATACGATTCGAGCACCGGCGCCCGCAAGGCTTCCAGATCCTCACGCGCGATGCTGTCGCCGCCGGAACAGATCGGATTGTCGCGATTGAACCAGTCCGAGCATCGGAACGGCTGGCTCCGAAACTCGGGTGTGGGTCCCTCCAGGATGACCTTCGCCCCTTTGGCTGCCAGTTTCTGCAAGATTGGAATGGCCTCTCGCACGCCGTCTACCCGGCTTTTCACGGCCTCTGGACCAAACATGTAGTCCCGGGCGCTCGAGTCGTCGAAGCGGGCCCACTCGTCGGAGAAACGTGGCAGTCGCAGCGAGGGCAGGAAGATCACGTCACCAGGCCTGACCTGTGCCTCGATTTGAGCGAGTGCCGCATCCGTCTCCGGCGCACAGCTCTCCACCTCATCCTGTTTGCGCGGCAGCAAAACCATGAACGGACAGCCGCCATTGTTGTACGCGAAGACCTTCACGCCAGTATCCCGGGCGAATTCGCGCAACATCCTGTTGTAGGCCATCGCATGCGAATCGCCGATCACGTACAGGCGCCCGCGATAGGTCGCCGGAAGCGAACATCCCGCACGTGAATACGTCCATATGCGCCCCCCGTTGAGCTTGGTCCTATCCCACGCGTCCAGACATCCGTCAGTGCTGGCCTCAAGGGGGCGGCTCGGATACCAGTCGTCGGCACGTTGTGACACCACGCTCAGCGACAGATTCAGCTGGGCTACCTGAATGCCTGCCCACAACAGCGCTCCGCACATCAACGCAGCTACGCCCGCACCTACGACAGCGGGACGCCGCATGCCTTTGAGGACCGCCGAGCGCCGCACCGGATTCTCGACGTAGTACCAGGACGCTGTCGCCAGTGCGAAGGTCAGTACGGCCGCAAGCACGCGCCAGACTGGCGCATCGAGCCCCGTCGTCCACCGCAGCAGCACGATCACAGGCCAGTGCCAGAGATAAAGCGAATATGAGATCTTGCCGACGAAAGTCACCGCTGGTGAAATGAGCAGCTTGTGCAGCCAATCCCGCGGCTCTCTTCCGTGCAGCGCATACAGTACGCCAAGCGTGCCGGCAACCGGCAGCAGCGCACCCGGAAAAGGAAGCTGCTGCGGGCGCAAGCCGTTGAAACCGGCCGCAAGCAGCACCAGCGAACCGCCGAGCAACACCATCGAAACCAGCGTCCCATTGCGGTCGATCACGCCGAGCGGGCGCTTCGCGAGCGCGAGCAACTGGTATAGCAGGATACCGGATGCCAATTCCCAAAAACGCCCTGGAATCAGGTAAAAGTCGATCCCTTCATTCCGCCTCGAAAGCCACCATGCGCTCAACACGGACAGAGCGAACCCGCCGGCGAACAGAACAACGCAAAGCGATTTTCTCGGACGTTTGCTCACCCACATGAAGAAAAGCAACGGAAAGATCAGGTAAAACTGCTCTTCTACCCCAAGCGACCAGGTATGCAGGTACGGGTTGAATTCGGCGCGTGGCGAAAAATAGTCATCACCGATGAACGCGAGCACCAGATTGCTCAACCCAAAGAAAGCAAAGAAGCCGGTGTATTTGTTGGTATCGCTCAGCCATGCGTTTGGAATGAACAGTGCTGAAAACAAGCCGGTCACCAGCAGGCACACCACCAGCGCTGGCACGATCCGCTGCACTCGACGCGAATAGAAATAGAACACGAAGCGCGAAAATTGCATTGATTCGAGATTTCCAACTGAAGCGCTGACAACAAACCCGGAAACCACGAAAAAGACGTCGACTCCCGCAAGCCCGCCGGGCAGCCACTGCGCGTACATGTGATAAACGATAACCGACAATACTGCGACCGCACGCAAACCGTCGATGTATGGCGCGTGCGCGGGACGGGCGAGTTGCGGCGCAGTAGTAGCGCTATGGCGTGGATTCATGGCATGAGGGTTGATGAGGTCGGAATCCGTGGACGCCAACGGGTTTAGCAGCGATCTTGTTCAGATAGAGCGCTGCGAGAAAACCGCAGGAGCCAGATGGTCGAGCTGCGCTTGTGTCCGCTGCCGGTTACAAAGGATCTCGATGTAACAACCAGAAAAAGCGAAGGTGCCGTTGCCCTTCCTCTCGTTTGCTTTTGCGTACGATTCTGACGTAAAAAATCTGGGGAAATGTATAGGCCCGCGATGTGTTTCGTGCGCTGCCCCTCAGAAGCGATAAGAAATCTGTCGGACTTCGGTAAGGCTATGACCCACATTCGCGCTCTTAACTTAATCCGGACGTTCTGCGTGAGCCGGCACTTCGTGCCGCCTAAACCTGCTGCTTGTCGACTCCGGACGCGCGCAATAGTGTTCGAGGTCCTCGTGGATCGGCAAGGGCGTTGCTCCCCGTTGCAGTTCTAAAGTTCATAGCAGTGATGCCGATAAACGGTTTGCCGGTTCCTGATTTCCCGGGATGGTCATTATTCAAAGGCGCTGGGCGTCGACGCTCTCAATCCACAGATACAGAATCATGAAGACCAAAGCACTTTCAAAGTTCTTACTCGCCGCGGGGTTTGTCGTCACAACACTGCTCACCGGTTGCGCTTCGCTTCCGAAAAACGACCTTGCCGCCAGCAATCGACAAAAGCTCCATACGATCGCCATGTTGGACGTCAAGGAACCGCGCGGAGAGAGCGTGGTGAACTTCGGTGGCGCTGCCGGAGCATTTGGACTGATTGGTGGATTGGTGCAAGCAGGGGTCAACGCCAATCATACGAGTACGTACACGCAGCGTGTGGCGAGCGAAAAAATCGTTTTCGCTCCCGTTGTTGACAATGGGCTTACAGAGCGACTTTCCAATGCCGGCTATCAGATCGTTGCGTTGCATGGCCAGAGCGTCAAGCTCGCAAGCGATGGCAAGTCAGACGACTTCTCAGATATCAAGACCGACGCGGATGCCATCCTGAATGTATGGATTACTTCGTTTGGCTATGCATCCCCACCGAATACGAGCGACTTCATTCCGTGGGTCGTTATCCGTGCGCGCCTGCTCGATTCGAAGTCCATGCAGGACATGTACTTTAAGACATTCGCTTGCGGCTGGGACATCAAGGCCAATTCGATTCATATCGAAGCAGACGCCAAATATCGTTTTGGCAGCTTCGGCACGCTGACCGACCAGTTCGACCAGTCGGTAGCAGGCCTCAAGGATTGCGAACAGGCGGTCGTCGCAGCAATCGGTCAGGATTTGACGAAGACGCAGTAAGCGGTTGATAGCCGAAGACGGCTGGCCAACCGCAATCATTGCAGCAGGCACTCGGTTTGGAACCAATAGTCGACCAGGCGCTGGGCCGCTTGCAGATCATCCGGATAGTACGGGTCGTCATTCCACGGCGACGGGTCGTAACCGGCTTTCCTCAGAGCCGCGAGTTCATTCTGGTGCTGTGCCAAGGTCGGAGGCGCGTTGGTTTTGAGCGCCGCCAGATCGCGGCACTCTGCTGGGCTGAGATGCCGCCCGGTATATGGCGTGCCGCCGACGACACAGCCAGCGAGCAAAAGCACCGCGGCAGGAAGTGTCAATCGTGTTTTAAGCGACTTGGTCATAGTGCGTGGACTTCCCTTCGATTGCATGATAGTACGTCGTCGCCAAGTGCGACCGCATGAAACCCCTGATTTACGTCGGACTGGCCCGTCTTCAACTCCCCGTTGAACGTGGTCTTGAATGACACCTTATCGTCGCCCGCGAGACCAGGCGGGGAACCGGCTGTCGCCGAGGTGTTCAGCGCGCTGCTCAGGCTGGGTACGCATTGCGCGCTGAAACAGCCGGCGAGTAAGCCTTGTGCGAATCGAACTTTTCCGCCAGCAGTTGCAAGATCGAAGTATGGTCGAGGTCGCCCGAAAACACGCCGCCCGCCGACACGTAGGGCGACACGGGAATCGCGGGAACGCGTAGCCCTGTCGTTTCGAAAGCGAAGCCAGCGACGTTACAGGGAAGGCGAAGCGGCGAAACGTGG
This sequence comes from Paraburkholderia sp. BR14320, assembly GCF_040948665.1. Taxonomy (NCBI): domain Bacteria; kingdom Pseudomonadati; phylum Pseudomonadota; class Betaproteobacteria; order Burkholderiales; family Burkholderiaceae; genus Paraburkholderia; species Paraburkholderia sp. BR14320. Next base: position 275,398 of record NZ_JBFPKG010000001.1, on the reverse strand, counting down.
TCAAAAAAACCGCCATGCTCGCACCGTCTTCGGATTCTTGCTGATGAAGTCCTGCGTCGCGAATAGGCTGGACTCGGGGTAATCGGAGCCGAACACCTTGACGTTGCCCTCGGCCGTGCGCATGTTCTCGAGCGGCTTGAGGCTGCCGTCCTTCGTCAGGATCGTGGCACTCGGATCGTTGACGATCAGCGCATCGAATTGCCCTGCCCGCACCGCCGCGACTGCGCCCGCCGCCTGGCCCACACCGATGATCGCCACGTCCGTCGGCTGCAGCCCCGCCTTATGCAGAATGTAGTTGACCGCCATGTGCGTGCTCGAACCCGGCGCGCTCACGCCGATACGCATGCCCTTCAGGTCCTTCGCCGCTTGACTTTGCCCTGGCGCTTCTGGGACACGCCGAAGATCCAGCCCGGACAGATCTTGTCGCAAAGCGTCCGCGGACCAGCCGTCGCCTGGTCTGGTTGCATTGCTTCGTCGCGCTCCATCAATGTGGTTGATGCCGATGTGAGAGCATCATGCCCGAGGCCATACGGGTTGGACGTGGTCTTTTGGCAAGGCACCATCACCGATCGCGATGACGCAGATCTCTTCGATCGACTCTCCGAATTCAGACTCGATGAATGTGAAGACCTCCATCGATATGCAAAGCGTCTCCGGTGCTAAACGGCAAACAGCCCAACGCCAACGACGCGACGGCCTTGCCGATCTCGTCCACTGTCCTCCATCGCGCGATTGGCGAAAATCCTCGTCGAATCTTCTCGTCGTCGTCGGCCTGTGCGACTTCCGTCATTCTGGTTCGAAAAATTCACGGCCGTATCTCGTACACCGGTACGCCAAGCTCGCCGAGTCCGGCGGCGAAAAGTTTCGTTACCGTGGTCAATGCCTACTTCGAGATGCAGTACTCCGCTCTGTTGGGAGCGATCAGAAATGCGTCGCCGAGGAGATATTGATGATCGAACGGGCGTGTCCCCCGGCATCGGCGCTCCCAACTAAACGGCGCGCCAGCCGTTGCGGCAGAAAGAATGTGCCACGCATTCGATCGAGGGAAATCCCTTATTCAGCGAAAGTCGATCCCGCACGTATCCGGCTCGACCTGAAATCTGATGGGAGTATTCGATCCTGTCATGACCGCGAGGTATGTCACGCGGGCCGCAGAAAGGCTTGAGATTACGCAGTCGTCCGTCAGCGATCTTCCGAACCAACTGCGCGAGCCATTGAGGATGAGCTATTGAGAAGTCCGCCAGTTGTAGCCATGATGGCCGTCGCCCGGCTTATCGAAGCAGGTTGTCAACGAAGAGACGCAACCCAGGATCCAAAGTCATTCAACCAGGCCAGCGTGAACTTCCTTGACGACAGCTCGCTACCTCCGCCGCCTAGTCGCGATTTGCCTGCAACACCGTGAGCGCGGCCATATTGATGATTCGACGAACCGTCGAACTGGACGTCAGTATGTTGACGGGCGCGTTGACGCCGAGCAGGAACGGCCCCACGGCGACATTACTTCCTGCCTCGGTCTTCAGCAGGTTATACGCAATATTTGCCGAGTCGACATTCGGACAGACCAGCAGATTGGCCGCGCCCTTCAGTCGCGACGTGGGCAAAACACGCTGACGCAGCGCTTCATCCAGCGCGCAATCTCCGTGCATTTCGCCGTCGATCTCGAGGTCGGGTGCCTTTTCGCTGACGAGTGCGAGTACTTTGCGCATCTTCTCTCCCGACGCGGAACTGCCCGAGCCAAAGTTCGAACGCGATAACAACGCAACTTTGGGCGACAGATTCAACCATGCCATTTGCGCTGAGGCCGCAATGGTGAACTCCGCGATCTGTTCGGCAGTCGGGTTGTCGTTGACGTGTGTATCGACGAGTGCCAGCGTGCGCTTGTCGAGCAGCAGGATATTCATGGCCGCATAAGTTTGTGCGTCGGGTTTCCTGCCGATCACTTCGTCGATGAAGCGCAGATGCTTGTGATAAGCACCGACGGTGCCGCATATCATCCCGTCCGCGTCGCCCAGTCGTACCATCATGGCGCCGATCAGCGTCAGGCGGCGGCGCATTTCAACGCGCGCCATTTCCTTCGTAATTCCATCGCGGCACCGCAGTTCCCAATACGTCGTCCAGTATTGGTGAAAGCGTTCGTCGTTTTCTGGATTCGTGACCTCGACGTCCTCGCCCAGCTTCAGCCGCAGCCCGAATTTCTCTATTCTCGACAGCAGCACTTCCGGCCGGCCGACAAGAATCGGCCGCGCCAGCTTCTCGTCGACGATCACCTGAACCGCCCTCAAAACACGCTCCTCCTCGCCCTCGGTGAAAACGATGCGCGAGTTCCCACCCTCGCGCACGAATTGCTTCGCGGCCGAGAACAGCGGTTTCATGAACGCGCCGGAGTGATAGACGAACTGCTGAAGCTGATCCGCGTAAGCGTCGAAATCGGCAATCGGGCGCGTAGCCACGCCGTCCTCCATCGCGGCCTTTGCGACCGCGGGTGCGATGCGCACGATAAGCCGCGAATCGAACGGCTTTGGAATCAGATACTGCGGCCCGAAGGAAAGATCGTACGCACCATAGGCGGCGGCGACGGAGTCGTTCGGTTCCTCTTGCGCGAGGCCGGCAATCGCTTGAACGGCGGCCACTTCCATGTTCCGCGTGATGGTGGTCGCACCAACGTCGAGCGCACCGCGGAACACATAGGGAAAGCACAGGACATTGTTGACCTGATTCGGATAGTCCGAACGGCCCGTCGCGATCACCGCGTCATCACGGGCCTCGCGCACTTTCTCGGGAAAGATCTCCGGCGTCGGATTGGCGAGCGCGAGAATCAGCGGACGCGGCCCCATCTGCTTCACCATCTCCGCGGTCAGCACGCCACCCACCGAAAGACCAAGGAACACGTCGGCGCCTTCGATGACATCGGACAGCAGCCGCGCCGACGTGGCCTGTGCAAAGCGCGCCTTGTCGGGGTCCATCGCTGCCTTGCGTCCTTGATAGACCACACCTTCGATGTCGGTCACCCAGACGTTTTCGCGCGGCAGCCCGAGATCGACCATCAGTTCGAGACACGCGAGCGCCGCGGCACCTGCGCCTGAAGTGACGACCTTCACCTTCGAGATGTCCTTGCCCACCACTTTCAGACCGTTGAGAAACGCAGCGGACACGGTGATCGCAGTACCGTGCTGGTCGTCATGGAAAACGGGAATCTTCATACGGTCGCGCAGCTTTTGCTCGACGATAAAGCAATCGGGCGCCTTGATGTCCTCCAGATTGATCCCGCCAAATGTTGCTTCGAGACTCGCGATAATATCCACGAGCTTGTTGGGATCGCTCTCGGTAATTTCGATGTCGAAGACGTCAATGCCCGCGAACTTCTTGAACAGGACCGCCTTGCCCTCCATCACCGGCTTGGACGCAAGCGCACCGATATTGCCGAGACCCAGCACCGCCGAGCCGTTCGTGATCACGCCGACCAGGTTCCCTCGGCTCGTGTAGCGAAACGACTCGCGCGGGTCCGCCGCGATTTCCTCGCATGCGACGGCGACGCCGGGCGTATAGGCGAGTGCGAGATCCCGTTGCGTGACGAGCGGTTTGCTTGCGCTCACCGATATCTTCCCCCGCGTAGGAAACTCGTGATACTGCAGGGCTGCCTCGCGTTCGGTCCTGTCCATTTGTGCCGTGCTCCTATGTGTGCGCCGGGCCCATCCCGGCTGATCGCCATGGAACACATTCTAGGAACGAGGCATGCGAGGTTTATTTTGTTTTATTATCGGGGCATCACCTTTTGGTTATGTCTGGATTCGCCCTATCGTGTCATTCAACACGGACGAAGTGATAAGGCGCTTGAGTGCACGCCTGAAAATGCGCCATCTCATGTTGCTGCTGCAAATACGGCAACATGGCTCTCTCACACGCGTAGCCGAGCACATGGCGAGCAGTCAGCCAGCCATCACGAATGCGCTCGCTGAACTGGAAGATATGTTCGGTGGTTCGCTGTTCGAGCGTTCGTCACGCGGCATGATTCCGACCGCGCTCGGCACGACCGTCCTCTCACGCGCTGAGTCGATGCTGCACGATCTCGACCACCTCGCATCCGATGTCGGCGCGCTGATCTCCGGTCACGCGACGCGGTTTCACATCGGCGTGATTTCCTTCATTTCAGGAAAGACTCTGGCGGCGGCAATCCGTCATACGCAGTCGCAGATTACGCAGGGGCTCACTTTTTCCATCCACGAAGGCACGAGCGAAGGGCTAATGTCCCAATTGCGCGACCATACACTCGACATTGTGATCGGACGTGCATCGTCGAGCGTCGATCTCGATGATCTTCATTTCGAAGTGATTCATCAGCAAAAACCCCGTTTGATCGCTTCCCGGCGCCTCGCTGCCAGACTCTCACGCAGCGCAATGAACTGGCGAAAACTCGCCGAACTCGACTGGATTCTCGGTGCATCGCAAACCCCGATGCGCGACCAGATATCCGATCTGTTCCTGCACGCCGGCGTCACACCGCCCTTTCCTGTTGTCGAAAGCCTATCGCCGCGGCTGATTGGCGAGACGGTCGCATTGAACGAGAACGCCGTGTCCATCATGCCGGCAGACATCGCGGAAGAACTCGTACGGATTGCGGGCGTGGCGATTGTCCCCTATGCGTTCGACTGGACCTTGCCACCCGTAGCGCTGTTCACCCGCCCGGGTATTCCGCGCGACATAGACACGATTTTCGCTGCATCATTGCGCGCGCAATATCAGACCAAGGTAGTGAGCGACCCAGCGTCGCTCGGGTAGCGTTGGTCGCAAGTCGCTGCTCGACAAACGTGACCGGTTTCTATTGCGCCCGCATGGTCGTATGCCTAAACCTCCGGAACGAACCATATGAAACTCGACGAAAGTGCAAAAGCAGCCGGACTGACCCCGACCGCTGAACTGCTGCAGGACGCCGGGCAACGTGCGCTCGCTTATGTTCAGTCTGTGCATGACAGGCCGGTCAACGTTTCTACTCAGGCATTGCAAGGCCTGAATGACTTCCGGCACACATTGCCGGACGCCGGGCTGGATGCACGTGAAGTCTTGCGCCGCCTCGACGAGGCTGGGTCCCCCGCTACCGTCGCGACAACGGGCGGACGGTACTTCGGTTTGGTGATCGGCGGCGCGCTGCCCGCAACGATCGCAGCGAACTGGCTCGCGACTGCCTGGGATCAAAACGCGTGCTTTCGATGGACTTCGCCGATTGCGGCAACGCTCGAAGACGTTGCGCTACGCTGGATCGGCGATCTGTTCGGCTTGCCGGACGACGTCGCAGGAGCCTTCGTTACGGGCGCGTCGATGGCCAACTTTGCGGCGCTGGCAGCAGCACGCCACGCGCTGCTATCCCGCCTGGGCTGGGACGTGGAGGCGAAGGGACTCTACGGCGCTCCGGAACTCCGTATAGTCGTCAGTAAAGAGACTCACGTGACCGTTTCCAAGGCGTTGTCGATGTTAGGACTCGGACGCGAGCGGGTCATCGTAGTGCCAACAGATCACCAGGGCCGGATGCGAGTCAGCGAACTTCCGGAACTGGATGAGCAAACGATCGTGTGCATCCAGGCTGGCAACGTCAATACCGGCGATTTCGATCCGGCGCGCGAGATATGCCGCCTCGCGAGGAAAGCCGGTGCCTGGGTCCATGTTGATGGTGCATTCGGGCTATGGGCGCTTGCAAATCGTCAGTTCGACAGTCTGACGGATGGCGTGGCCGAAGCCGACTCCTGGGCGACGGATGGGCATAAATGGCTCAACGTACCGTATGACAATGGCATCGTTCTAGTGCGCAGAGCCGCCACTCTGCGTGCGGCAATGTCGTTGAATGCCGCGTACCTGGCAGAGGGCGACGCGACTGAGCGGGAACCGTCGTACTACACGCCGGAATCCTCGAGACGAGCGCGCGGTGTGGATATCTGGGCGGCGCTTCTTAACCTGGGCAAAGATGGCGTTGCGGGGCTAGTCGAACGTACCTGCCGGTATGCCCGAATGTTTGCCCAAGGTCTCGAGGCCAGTGGCTTTGAAATCCTGAATCGTGTCGTACTCAACCAGGTGATCGTCTCATTTGGTACGCCGGAGGTGACGCGCGCCGTGATCAACCGTCTTCAGGCCGAGGGCATTTGCTGGTGTGGCGGCACAGTATGGCAGGGCCGCGTCGCCATGCGAATCAGTGTCTCCAGTTGGGCCACCACTGACGCGGATGTGCAAACGAGCCTTCGGGCAATGATTCGCGCCGCGCAAGTCTGCGTGCCGTGACGAAACACGAACCACCGTAGAGCGTGCGTGCTCATACAGATGAGCTTTGCAAATCTTCATTGACTTTTCTGGACTGCGCGGTTTATAAATTGAGCATGCGTAACGTAAACTCCATCACCGACCGGCAGCGAGGACGTCCCCGCGAGTTCGACGTCGACCACACTATCGAGCGTGCAATGCAGGTCTTCTGGACGCTCGGCTATCAAGGCACGTCTTTGCCGGACCTGATGCAAGCGACCGGGCTCTCCCGAGGGAGTCTGTACGCAGCCTTTGGCGACAAACACGGTCTTTTCCTGCTCGCCCTCGATCACTACATCGTGCAGGCGCTCAAACGTCTCGACTTTGAGCTTGCCTCAGGGCAGAAAGCTCTGGCGGGGCTAAAGGCGTGTATGGACGGCTACGTCGAGCGTACCAATGGTGCTGCCGGCAAGCGCGGCTGCCTGGTTGTGGCTACAGCGATGGAATTGGCGGCGCATGATCACGAGGTTTCGAACCGGATCGCCTATTTCTTTAGGGCGATGGAGGCCCGGTTGGTCAAAGCGTTGAAGCACGCCCAGAAGGAAGGCGATCTGGGCAGGAACGTTAGCCCTGAGGCGGCCGCTCACGTGCTGGTTTGCTTTCTCGAAGGGCTTCGTGTCGTTCGCAAGACAGGAATCGAATCTGACAGGGCAAGGGATGCCGTGCAGACACTGATCAGCAGTCTGGCACGTTGACTGCTGACGATGAGGCGCGACGCATTTCTCGCGTCTATTTATGGACTGATTGGTTTAGTTATCAATGGAAGCTATTCATATAGCAGCGGCGCTGCTTGTTCCTTTGCTGTGGGGATTTCAATTTGTCGTCGTAAAAGCGGGGCTCACGGTGCTGCCACCGCTCTTCTTCGCGGGCCTGCGATTTGCCGTGATTGCCGCGATTCTTATTCCGTTCGTGGCACGAATTCGGGGCCCGGAGATTTGGCCGATCTTCCTGATTTCCTGTTTCATGGGAGGGGTGAATTTCGCGTGTTCATTCATAGGATTGACGCAATCGCCGGCGGGAATCGCCGGGATTGCCAATCAGCTTTGGACGCCCTTTACCCTGATGCTTGCCTGGCCAATGCTTGGAGAGAGGCCCTCTGCCCGAATGGTGATCGGCGTCGGCTTCGCGCTGTGCGGTGTGGCCCTGTCAATCGCCGATCCGGGGTTGAAGGTCTCGACCATTCCGACTCTATTCGTGATCGGGTCTGCCTTCGGGTTGGCGATGGGCAACGTACTCGCAAAGAAATTCGGCCCTTTCGACCCTGTGATGCTCTTCGCCTGGGTATCGCTCTTCACGGCATTCCAGCTTCTTGGACTTTCGATGATCGTGGAAGGTGGGCAGATCGACGCGCTTCAGAGGGCGTCGAGTTCTGAGTGGCTGGCTTTCGCCTTTACCGTGATGCTCGGCGGAATCGTCGCATTTACGATCTGGTTCTGGCTTATAGCCCGATTCTCGATGGCTCGGGTTGCCCCCTACGCGTTGCTTCAATCATTCTTCGCAATTGGCGCTGGCGTCGCCTTCAGGCATGAACCCATTACCCCTACGCTGATTTTGGGCGCCATTATCTGCGTTTTCGGAGTCGCGCTCAGCCAGTGGCCGATCTCCACCAAGCCGCGTACCGGAGACGGGGCACAGTGAATCGCTCACAAGGAAACAGAAGGAACAATCGTCATGGCGAAATTCGTGCTAGTTCATGGTGCTTTTCAGGGCGGCTGGGTGTACGCAAGAGTCGCCCGCCAGCTTCGCGAGGCCGGACATGATGTCTACACTCCCACGCTGACCGGCCTCGGCGAACGCTCTCACCTGGCCGACCGGGCGATCAACCTGGACACTCACATTCAGGACATTGTTAACGTCTTCAAGTACGAGGACATCACCGACGCAATCTTGTGCGGTCACTCGTATGGCGGCCTCGTCATAACTGGTGTAGCGCATGAAATCGGGGAGCGCATCCGCAGGCTTTTCTATCTCGATGCCTACGCGCCAGCCGATGGGCAGTCACTTGTCGATATTACCGGCGCCGAGACCGCGCTGGCTTTCCTCACGCAGGCGGGCCAATCCGGCGGAATGATTCCGCCTATTCCAGCAGCCCTATTCAATGTAAATGAAGCAGACGCCGCCTGGGTCGACAGGATGTCGGTGCCGCAGCCCCTGGCCACGTTCGTTCAAGGCGTCCGCGCAGGAGCGGATTCGGCACCCGTTGCTAACCGCACCTATGTATTCGCGAGCGATAACGGAGGCGATTGGTTTGTCGAGACGTATGCCCGATTGAAGGACGCCCCCCGATGGAAGGTCCACGATATTCCGTGTGGTCACTCCATCATGCTGGATCGTCCGGCGGACCTGGCTGCGCTACTGCTGGCGGAAGCGACGCATTGAGGTCTCGCGGTTCAGATTGCCCCAACGTCTTAAGGACGGCGCTATCGCCGGCGAGACATGAACCCGGTACCCGCATCGAGCAGTCAACTTTCCGAATCGCCACACACGATAAGCCAACCCGCTATATGTTGTTTACCGGTGCGAGTCGCGGAATCGGACATGCGACCGTAAAACTGTTCCAGAAGCATAGCTGGAAGGTTTTCACTATTTCGCGGCAACCCATCTCCGAAGACTGCAAGTGGCCGGCCGCGCGGGATTCGCATATCCAGGCAGACCTTGCCAATTCCGGACCCATGCACTCACGCAACCGGTTTCCTGCGACGAGGTTGAGGTTGAGGTTGAGGTTGAGGTTGAGGTTGAGGCCATGCCGACAGCGCAATATCAGCCAGTCGCTTCAATATTGCCCTGCATGCCCCGTCGCAGGCTTGCGCCGACATGCCTTGCACGACCGCCTCGTAAAAGCGGGCGAGAGCTTCAGTGTCGGTCTCCGGGGCAAGCTCACCCTCGGCGACGGCACGGTCAAAGCGTGCCTTGACGGCCTGGAACCAGGACTCCCGCCGCTCGGCGACCGCCCGTGCGACGGATTCGCTCTTTTCGGCATATTGAAGAACAGCCGTCGAAATCATGCAGCCGCGCGGCCTTCCGGGGTCGGTAAAGCGTGCCGCGGCGTCGTGCAGGTAGAACGCTATCGCATCGTAGGCGGGCATGTCTCCTTGCAGCGCTTCCAGCCACTTCCCGTTCTCACGCTTGCTGATGTGGTCGACCGCCTGTCTATAAAGCTCCTCCTTTGAGCCGAACGTTGCGTAGAGGGACGGCGGCGGAATACCCATGGCCTCGGTCAGATCGGCTATCGAGGTGCCCTCGTATCCATGCTCCCAGAACAGCCGCGCGGCGACATCAAGCCCCACGTCGCGCTCCAGCAACCTCGGTCTGCCACGTTTTCGGGCGGGGTGACTCATTTTGTAACGATTCCTATAAAAAACATTGACAGCGTGTTTTCAGCGTTATTAATATAACGATCACTATTCAATTCGAAAAGGAATGAATGATGTCTGGAAAACTTTCAGGTAAAACGGCCATCATAACGGGAAGCTCGCGGGGTATCGGCCGTGCTGTGGCGCTGGCCTTCGCGCGAGAAGGAGCCGCGCTCATCGGCGTGCACTACGGCAGCAACGCGGATGCTGCTCACGCCACCGTTCGCGAGATCGAGGCCCTCGGAGCAAAAGCCATCGCCATCAAAGCGGACTTGAGCCGCGGGAAGCAAGCAACGGACAGTATCTGGGAGCAGTTCAAGGCAGCCGCGATTGCCGCCACCGGTGAGCCGCGGTTTGACATTCTGGTCAACAACGCCGGCATTGCACCGGGGATTCCCTTGTCTGAAACCAGTGAGGCGACCTTCGACGAGGTGCTCACGGTCAACTTCAAGGCACCGTTCTTTCTGATCCAGGCCGTTTCCGATCACATTCGCGACAATGGACGAATCATCAACGTTTCGACGGGCTTTACGCGTGTCGCCGCTCCAACGCATCCCGCGTACGCCGCATCGAAAGGTGCCGTTGAGACCCTGACGCTGGCGCTTGCCCCTGAGTTCGGGCGTCGCGGCATCACGGTCAATACGGTCATGCCGGGCGTGACGGACACGGACATGAATGCGGAGTGGCTAACCGTGCCCGAAGCGCGCGCCGGCGCGGAGGCGATGTCGGTATTCTCGCGAGTAGGTCGAGCTGACGACGTCGCTGACGTCATCACCTTCCTGGCTTCGAATGACGCACGCTGGACTACGGGACAGGTGATCGACGCGACAGGCGGCGCCCGGCTCTAAGCATTGCGCCCGGTAAATCCACCGAGCGCACTAGTTCCAACTGCTGTGCTCCAATCGGTGCCATCTGCTGCTTCGTTTTCATCGCCGCGAGATCAACAATGGCATCAACGTGGTCCGGGATCTCCAGTGTACGACTTCAACGACCGAACCATGTTGGGCATGCTGCATTGATCCCGGGAATAAGCACCCCGAAGTGCAGAACTTGCGGCAACTTCGCAGCGCGCGGCGAGTACGACCCCGGCGGTTCGCTGCCGGGGTCTCCTTTTCAAGCCCCATCGCTGAGGTCTGCGAGCCCCGCTCTCCCGTCCGGGTCTACCGCGATCCCGGCGTCTCCGACGCGAGCCGCCACGTGAGATTCCCGCGAGCACGCATCTCGCATCTCGCGTGGAAATAGTCCGTGAAATAGATGCGAGGTCGTGCAAGCAGGCTGCCGAGGAACTTTCGTTCCTGCAAGTCATACGCGAGGTCGTCGAGGTCGGAGCGCTCTCTGCGCACGCGCACTCCTTCCGCCAGAAACCGGGATCTCGCGGCGCCTAGCACAGCGAGGTCGATGTCGCACGTAAAGCGTTCATCGAGTTCTTCCGGCGCGCCGGTATGACGGGTAGCGAGGACCATTTCGCAGATGCGCTGACACATCGCAATGCGATCGCCGGCCGAGCGTCGAAGCCAGTCCGCGCTGCGCTGTTCGTTGTCGCTTGCGCCTGGAACATAGATGATGTCGTGGCACCACAGCGCAAGTTCCACGAGATCAGGATGCGGAATCGCGCTGCGCGCCACATCGAAATAGCGCAGACAGCGGCGAACGTGACGCAGCGTGTGATAGTGACGAATGGGTTCGCCGTAACGTTGCGCGAGGTCGGCATAGACCGCCTCAGCGCGTGCGCCGCCGCAGCGCGTCCACAACTCGACGAAGCGTTCCTGCAAGTGGGTCATCTCTGCTCCTTCGCGCACTTCGGCTCACTACGACTGCCAGACGCTTTAGTCAGCAGGCTGCTCAGAGAAACTCCGCGCGAATGTCGATGCTGGAGCGTCGACAGATATCCGCGTAGTGCCGCGCGAGTTTCGCCTCTTGCTTCCATCGCGACGTGCTCGGCACGGATACGCTCGGCAAGATGATGGGGCGTGTAGTTGACCGGTGCAGGCGGTGGTTGCTGGACGGAGCTCGCCGGCTCCGGCGTTTCGCTGAGCGGCGCCCCGCACTTGCTACAGAATCGGGCGGTTGCGGCGGACCCGCGCCCGCAACGGGGACACACGCACGTCAGCATGGTCACGCAGGCTTCGCAGACCCTGGCCCTGCTGAGATTATCGAATCCGCAGTTTGTGCAGCGCATACAACCTCGCCGCGGCACGACCAGTAGGAATTCATTATGCGCCGGATGCACCACGGTAGCAGTCCGGCTATTCACCTGGTATTTCGGCCGCCGAATCCCCGGAAAGCTATACTCCCCAAAAGTATTGTCCTATACTGCCCCCTAGTATCCACACATCGTCGCTGTCATGCCTCATTCCGTCGAAGAAAAGAAACGCGTCCTGACACGCGTGCGCAGGGTCCGCGGCCAGCTGGACGCGCTCGAGCGCGCGCTGCAGGATGGCGCCGATTGCGCTCCGGTGCTCCAGCAACTGGCTGCCATCCGCGGCGCGATCAACGGGGTGATGGCCGGTGTGCTCGAAAGTCATCTGCGCGAGGAGTTCACGCACCTTGCGGGATCCGCGGATGCCCCATCGGGGTCGATCGACGATGTCGTGACCCTCGTTCGAACCTATCTACGCTAGTTGAATGCGGGATTTCCAACCCGCAATTGGCCGCCCCTTTCTTAACAGGACCACTATGAAATCGCGTGCTGCAGTTGCGTTTGCGCCAGGTAAGCCCCTCGAGATCGTCGAGATCGACGTCGAACCGCCTCGCAAGGGCGAGGTGCTGATCAAGATTACGCATACCGGTGTTTGCCATACCGATGCCTTCACCCTCTCGGGGGACGATCCCGAAGGCCTCTTCCCCGTCGTGCTCGGTCACGAGGGCGCCGGCATCGTCGTGGAAGTGGGTGAAGGCGTGACGAGCGTAAAACCCGGCGATCACGTGATCCCGCTCTACACCGCGGAGTGTGGCGAGTGTCTGTTCTGCAAGAGCGGCAAGACCAATCTGTGCGTGTCCGTGCGCGCCACGCAGGGCAAGGGCGTGATGCCGGACGGCACGACCCGCTTCAGCTACAACGGCCAGCCTCTCTATCACTACATGGGCTGCTCCACGTTCAGCGAGTACACCGTGGTGGCCGAGGTGTCGCTCGCCAAAATCAACCCGCAGGCCAATCCCGAGCAGGTGTGCCTACTCGGCTGCGGCGTGACCACGGGTCTGGGCGCGGTGAAGAACACCGCCAAGGTGCAGGAAGGCGATACCGTCGCCGTATTCGGGCTGGGCGGCATTGGCCTCGCCGTGATCCAGGGCGCCAAGCTCGCCAAGGCTGGCCGCATCATCGCCATCGACACCAATCCGGGCAAGTTCGACCTGGCGCGCGCCTTCGGGGCGACCGATTGCGTCAACCCCAATGATCACGAAAAGCCGATCCAGCAGGTCATCGTCGAAATGACGGGCTGGGGTGTGGACCACAGCTTCGAATGCATCGGCAACGTCAACGTGATGCGGGCGGCGCTCGAATGCGCGCACCGTGGCTGGGGCCAGTCGGTCGTCATTGGCGTGGCCGGTGCGGGCCAGGAAATCTCCACCCGTCCGTTCCAGCTCGTGACCGGCCGCCGCTGGCTGGGCACGGCCTTTGGCGGCGTGAAGGGCCGCTCGGAACTGCCCGACATGGTGGAAGACGCGATGGAGGGCAAGATCCAGCTCGCGCCGTTCGTCACCCACACGAGGCCACTGTCTGGCATCAATGAAGCGTTCGATTTGATGCACGAGGGCAAATCGATCCGGACCGTGGTTCACTACTGACACCGAAGGACGGAGAGAGGCCTGGGTCTCGGCAATTCGTCCGTCCGTTGACCACGCCAACTGCTCGTACGCGAGGCGCCGACGCCTCGCTCGACAATTTGCCCATGGTCCCGGCACCGATCAGGTATCGCGTTCGCCGGCGCTGCATGGGCAATCGAGGATGCTCCGGGCCGAGGGCTCCCCGGAATCGGAAAAGCTACAGATCGAGAATCAGATCCGAAGTCGGCCGGCTGCAGCACATCAAGCGCATGCCCTTGTCGATTTCACGCGGGCGGATGCCTCCGTTGTGCTTCATGTCCACCGAGCCTTCGAGGACTTTCGTCTTGCAGGTCCCGCATATGCCCTGGCTGCATGACGATGGCAAGGGCACACCGTCCTTGCGCGCGGCGACGAGCACCGTCTGCGAACCGTCCATCATGAACGCGCGACCCGAGCGCGCCAGCTGCACCGTATAGCCTATCTGCCCGCTCGCTTCTGCGGTGGACTGCGCGCCCGGCCCTTCGGCGCACTCCACAGTCTCCGCGAAGTTGAAGCTTTCCTGATGATATCCGGAGGGATCGTGCCCACCTTCCTCGAGCATCTTTCGGAAGCCTCCATATAGCCGCCCGGGCCGCAGATGAACACTTCATGATCGCGGTAGTCCGGCACATGCCGGCTCAACAGTTCAAGATCAAGACGCCCCACGGGACCCGACCAATCCGGCTCGTTCCCGGTCGCCTCGCATACGTGCACGACCCGGAGCTTGTCCGAGAGCGCGCACAAGCACGCAAGCTCGTTGCGAGAGATGATGTCTTCCGGCGTCCGGGCGCTATGAATAAACACGATGTCGCGATTCAGGCCGAGGTCGAGCGCCGCCCGCGTCATTGACAGCAACGGTGTCACTCCCGATCCCGCCGCAAGATACAGAAGCTTTGCAGCGGGGTCCGAAGGCTTTCAGCTCGACACCCTCCCTCATGTTCTCGTGCAGCCAGTTCGACATGATGCCGCCCGGCGTGCGCTTGACCGTAATGGAAAGCGTATGGGGGCGTGTCGGCGGCGAAGAGATCGTGTAGCAACGGCTGACCTCCTTGCCGGCGATCTCGGCGGACACCGTAATGAACTGGCCCGGCTCAAAGTTGAAGAGCCGGCCGTCCCGGGCGCTAAACACGAAGGTGAGCGGCATTACGCTGAGCAACGTGGTGATTGCGGGCACCACGTACAACACGTCGCTGACCGCGCCGGCAACCTGATGCGGGCGCACATGGGCGCGGGCAACCGCGTCCGTGTGCGCGTCACAGCGGGCAGATCGAGCGACCAAACGATGTAAACCGAAATACGACTACCACGCCTTGTTCTTTGTCTCCGTGGCCCAGTCGTCGTGTCCTATTGCCACTTCGCGTGCTTATGACGATTGCGAGCGACTACGTCCCACTGCTTTCTCGCTTCCTTTTGCGCCGACTTGCCGTGATCATGCTGATGTTCTCCGTCGGCTGCCTGACCAGCCTTGGGGTTCCGCCTTGCGAACCTGAACATTTCGGCGAATTTCATCTCGATCTCCTTGTGCGGTAACGACGCCGCAAATCCAGTTTACTCCGGCTGCCAGGCCAAGAAATGCAATGATCGACGCGTCAATTCAAATGATCGTTCTCGTTCTTGTCGTCTCGAACGCTGTCGGGCCCGGGTGGGAATTTTTCTGAATCTCAGCGTTGCAGCGCGTGGCGTAGATGAATGTCAGATCCGAAGCGTCTCGATTCGGCACCTGGAAAGTACCCCAATCCTCGCCTGGTTCGCTGAGGCGGTCACATAACAGTTCGATCACTGCATCGGGAGCGGGTGCGCAGTTCATGAACGGCTTGTGCGACATCAGAAACGTCCGCATTGTCTCTGGTTGTTCCAGGTCGAGCGGAACGTGCCACGGCAGCCGGCCAGATGTTCCGTCAAACTGCACATACAACACCGGCGGAGCCTTGAAGTGCATGTGGAACAGCCCATGCACATGGATCGCGAAACGCTCGAAATAGTCCTCCATGCGCGACTGCAGGCTCGAGTGGGAATAAAGGAGGGTCGCGCTCGCGGTGGCTTCCAGACGAAAGGTGACAAACCTCGCTTCGCCTTCCTGTGAAACCACCCCGACTCCGTACTGCCCTATCACCTGGAACGGGGTCGCGCGAGGCGGAGTGTAAAAGTACCGATCGACGTAAGAGATGGGTTCCCCATCGTCGTCATCGTCGCCGAAGTTGCCCGCTCGAGAACTCGCGGAGGCTGGATTGCCGGGATTCAATCGGGTGGATCTGGCGTCCCTATCGCTTTTGCTCGACATAGTGGTGCCTCCGCATCCGGTTCTGGGAGAAGCAGCATATGCGTCCAATCCGACGGGTTTGGCCTTGCGTCTGCCTTGCGAAAATTACCCCTTCGGATCTTTACGTACCAGGGAGTTTTGCGGTCCGTGAGTCGTGCGCCTCCAGGCCTCGTCCGCTCTTTGCTGAGCCGATTTCACGGTATGTTCGATCCGACGCTTACTAGTGGGCGCATGCGTAATCGCCGAAGTCAGACTGGAAAGTGTCCGTCGGACAGTCCTCGTGACCATAACTCGCTCCGCGTTCTAGTCCATATCCACATGTTAAGTCTAGGCCGTTACGTGAAGTGCGCGCTACTGTACGTTTGAACAGCACCTTGGTGAGTCCACGATGCACATCGTCCCGTTTCATCGGAGCAATGAGCCTCCGGTTAAGGCAGCGCTTGATTTACAACTGCCCTGAAGGAACCGCGCAGTTCAGCCGGGGCTTCATGTGTCTGGCTTGGGGCTCCTGACCGCAGCGAAGCGGCGTTGTATCGCGACGAGCTGGTCGTCCGTGGTCGCTACCAGCCACAAGCGTGCGTGCTCCTCGATTTTCCGGTTGTGGTCCTTCAGCGGCCCCATCGAGGTCGCAGCCTTCCAGACCACCGGGCCCACCCGGCTACTCCTGCCGGACGGCGCGCCTACCAGCAGGCAGTAAGGTCCAAGGGGAAGCGATACGAACGGTACCGCTGGACTCCCTCGCGTGCGCCAGTCGATGAAGGGCGTCTCGCTGATAAGCAGCGGCATGGCCAGACCGTAAAGCACGCTGAAATCGTACAGCGCCAGTTGCTTGCGCAGGCCCGCGTAACCGCGCCGGATATCAGCGATGACTGCCGCGCGGATTTCATCCTCGAACATCGGCTCGTTCGCATAGCGCGCGAGCGCCTCCCGGGCGTCCGACTGATATGCGCTGAACACCCCGAGCTCCACGCAGTCCTGAACCGCGCGGTGGATCTCCGCTACCGAGCCGGCCTCATCTGGCTTGCCCAATTGCGCTGCCCGCAAAAACCGGGCAAGTCCCGCTTCCTGGATCGGCGGGCCATCCGCAGATGTGTCGTCGTCAGCGTCTGGATCGAGCGGCACGTAGATATATTTTTCGGCCGCAAAGCGCGATTTCTTGCCTTCATCAAACTTGATTTCGCCATCGATACAGTCCAGATAGCGAGTCCCGATTCGTCCATGCTCCCAGATCCAGTTCTTCAGGAGCGGGCGGAGTGGATGCAACGTGTCGTGCTCAGCAGCCATTCAAGCCTCCCAATGCTTTCGGATAGTTCCGCGCGGTCGCCTGTTTCGTCGAGGATCCCCATCAGCGATGGTAACGGAGACACGGCCTCCAGCTTCCGTCAACTCAAAGTGTGCGAGTGACGCCAACAGGTATCGCGTGTCTGTTGGGCGATCGGCGTCAAGAGGCGTTCGCGGCGCCCGAACCGCAAAGCCAATTTCCTTGTAAATCAATGAGGTAGAGAAATATGACGAATTGGCACGTCGCGTGCAGTGTTGGGTCCAGCCAGCGTTGCCCTGCGCTGAATGGCGTAAGACGCCATCCCAGGGACTTCGAAAACACTGTCGCGCATCGGCGTCCGGTGTGGCTTCCTGGAGTCTACCTATGCCACTCGCTCGACTGCTCCTCTGCTTTCTCCAGTGCTCGCTCGCAGCCGCGGTGCTGTTGCCGGTCGTCGCCGGCGCCGCGATCCTGCCAGACGCATCGCAACGCTATGCGTCCGGCACGCTCGACGCGAGCCCCAGCGATTCGGCGACGCCTCAAGAGCTGAAAGCCGGCATCGAGCGCCTACGCACCGGGACGTGGTGGGAAGCCAACCGCAAAATCCGCCCGGAACTCGCGCAAGTCGGCGACCTGATGTTCCTGCTGCCGCTTGCCGACAGGCAGCTCGAACCATCGTCGGATGCGATCGGCCGCGTGCAGCGCCTGCGCGAGGCGCTGCGCGGACACCTGATGCGCGAACCCGCCGGCTGGACCCGTCTCGTTACGCAGGTGCGGGCAGAGCGCGCGAAGGCCGGCGATGCGTCAGCCGTGCTGCTCGCTGACGCGCTCGTCAACGAGGTCCGCTACCGCGACGGAACCGACGGCAGCTACTACACGCCGGCACGATTCTTTGCCGAAAGCGGCGTATGCAAGGATTTCGCCGTCGCCAAATACCTGCTGCTGCGCGACGCGGGTTTCGAGATCGAGCGGCTGCGTCTCGTGTCGCTCGCGCCGCGCTACAACAACACGCCGGACGACTGGCACGTGATCCTCGTCGTGCGGATCGATGGCGCGAGCGAACCGCTCGCACTGGATTCACCGAACGCGAAGCGCGCCGCAGATGCGTCCAACGAGACATCGGCTTCGAGCGGTCCGTCCGCACTGCTCGGTGCAATCCTCGCCGGCCGCGAGCGCGCCGACGCGGTGCTGCGTGCGCCCGCCGGACCGCTTGCCGCACCGCTCAGCCGGTCTGGCCAGGCGCGGCGGCCGCTGGCGACAGTGTTCAACGAGCTGGGCAGCCGGTCGTTCGAACGCGCTGCGCCGGGCGCGCTGCGGCGCGCGTCGGCGGCCGGGCGAAGCCCGAACGCGATGTATGTCGACGAAATGGGCGAGTCGTGGACAGTCGACGGCTCCGGCACGTTTCCGAAGTGGCGCGTCGCCGTTGACCAGGCAGACGCGCTGGCGAAGCCGGGTCCGGCGGCAAGATTAATACGCGTGGCGGCACGTTGACCGAGGTGGGCATGGCGCGCCACCTGCACAGTGGAATCCCGCCGCCCCGGAAGATCCGGTATTGCCCTTCGCCTCGCAGTACGGTGAACAACTCGCTCTCGCCCGCTAGCTCGTCGCATAGCGAACGGGCCCGCGTATAGGCGTCGAGCACTTCTTTGGCAGCCCAGCCCGTCGCCGCCATCATCGTCACGCCCATGACCTTTTGATAGTCGAGTTCATGCCTGAGCAGCGCCGGCGTGCGAGGTAAGGTCCGGACGATGTCGAGTCCCCGGTTCAGACACCGGTGGCAATACATCATTTCTGGAGTGCAGGAACCGCGCTCTAGTCATGCCCTCGGCAGCATGATTACCGCGAACCAGGTGTCCCGGATCGAAACTGCGACGGCACCAATCATGAGTTAGCGCGCGCGACGGGCCGCTGCGGAAATTCGCGCGGTCCGTCCCATTGCCCGCCCTCGATCTTCTAACGCAGGTCCCTCATCCAAACCGGACACAATAGACAGGCGGCAAATGCGCAGAAATCAATTGCCAGTTTTCGCCGCCGTCGTCGGACGTCCAGAGCGAACCGGTGGTCGACCCCATCGCGAGGCGCATGCCAGTGTCATCTACCGCGAGCCCGTGCCGATACACAAGGTCATACGCCGGTGTTTGCGGCAACCCGCTCGAGAAGCGTTCGAACGTGCGGCCGCCGTCGCGTGTGCGCGTGACGACGAATTGGCCGTCCACCGGAATGCGGCACTGGTCTTTCACGGCAGGCACGAACCACGCGGTGTCCGGGTCGCGCGGATGGACGGCAACCGCGAAGCCGAAGCTCGACGGCTGCGCTTCGATCCGCTGCCAGTGAGCCGCACCGTCGATCGAGCGGAAGATGGCGCAGTGATGCTGAGTCCACAGCGCATCCGGGTTTGCCGGACATTGCACGACGCGGTGCGGGTCTTGCACGTTGGCTTCGCCGCGCCGCTCCGGCGGCATGTAGTCGGCTTCCATGCCCTCGGCACTCACGCGCCAGCTCGCGCCGCCGTCGTCGGTTTGCCAGACGCCGCCGCACGACACACCGATCGTCACGTGCCGGCTGTCGCGCGGATCGACCATCACGGAATGGATTCCCGCCGCGTCGTAGCCGCCTCCGAACCATTCACGGCGCTCCGGGCGATCCCACAGCGCGCGGTTGAGCACCCATGTGTCGCCGCCATCGCCGGAACGGAAAAGCCCGCCCGGAATCGTGCCGGCCCACAAGACGCCCGGCTCGTCCGGGCCGCCTGTTTCGAGCGACCAGATCTGCTGAAGCGTCCAGGGAGTGGCCGGCCGGCTGGGCGCGGCTCCGTCATCGCTGTCGGCGCCTGCGCTCGCGTGCGCGCCGTCTGCGGCAGGCGTCTCGTCGGCAGGCTGCGGCGGGTAGACCGGAACCGCGCACTCTTCCCAATCCGTCATGCCCGCGCGCCGGCGATGCAGCTTCACGCCGAAGTGGCCGAGATTGAGCGCCGCATACAGCGAGCTGTCGCGGGGATCGGGCAGCACCATACTCACTGGCTCGCCGGCGAAATGCAGATCGCCGACGTGCCAGCCGCCCTCACCGTCGGCTCTGACATCGAACAGGCCCTTGCGGGTCGCGACAAGCAATCGATCGCTCATATCGAGTGACTCCTCGAGTACTGTTGGCCCTCTCACCCGCCCGACAGCGCCTGAACCACGTAAACCCGGCTTTGCTCGCCGAGCGCGTCGGACAGATGTTCCCGGTCGTGGACCCGCCGGCCGTCGACGAATACCGCGAGATGCGGTCGCAGCCAGCCCTGATCGTCAAGGATGTAGCCGCGCAGTCGAGGCTGCGCGACGAACACGGCTTCGAGCGCTTCGCCGAGTGTGCGCGCGTCGATCTCGCGCTCGGGCGTTGCGATATGCCGCTGAATCGAAGCTGCGAAAAAGATATGCGCCATGGCCGGATAGAGTCGCGGGGACGACAGCGTCCGTCGGTTCTGTAGTCTAGGCGATTCCCCGCTTTCGGTTGAGTTGCGCGATGACCGCTATTAACGCCGCGCTGCGCGCCGCGTGCTGGATCGTCTCAGCCAAGGCGGTGCCTCGCTCACCGCCAGCTTGAGACCCATGACGACGATCGCTATCGAAACGAGTAACGGCATCGACGGCGGCCGCCGCGCGATGAACAGTTCGATGGCCGCAGCCGTGACCGGCCCGAGCGCCTGAAACGCGACGACGCGGCTCGCATCGATACGCGCGAGCGCCCACAGCAGACAAAAATATCCGATGCCGCTCGATAAGCCAATGACGCCGACGTTCGCCCATTGCGTTGCGCTCAAGCCGGGCACGAGCGGCTGCGAGGTCAGAGCGCACCATACGGCGAGAAAGACGACCGCGGCGGTCATCGCCAATGCGCTGGTGGGCAGCGCCGGATAGCGTTGCACATACGGCCGGTACATGATGCTGCACACCGCGCCGATCAACGTCGCGCCGAACAAAGCAGCGAATGCGGGGGCCGTGCTCGGATGCGCGCCGGTAGGTGAAGCGGACGCAGCCAACAGCAACGCGATGCCGCAAACCGCAAGCGCCAGGCCGGCGAGCTTGGTCCAGCGAAAGACCTCGCGGCCGATCACGATTGCGAAAATCATCGTAAAAAGCGGCATGGTCGAGAACACGAGCGCGCAGCTAGCGGCGGACAATGTTTGCAACGCGTCATTGATCAGCACGATCAGCAGCGCGAACTGAAAAACGCCAAGCACGGCGATCGCGACCGCGTCTTTCAGCGCGAAGCGCGGCCGCGAGCCGCACAGCACCGGGATGGCGAGTACCAGCGTGCCGATCAGGTACCGAAGAAAAGCGAGCGTTGGCGGCGATGCATCGCTCGACACCGCGCGCGTCGACACCATTGCGACACCGACCAGCACACCTGTGATCGCAGCGGCCGACGACGCCTTGCCATCCACCTTCACAGATCGAGCGCCCAGTTCTGACCGATCAGGTCCTTGCCGAAGCTGTGATGCGGCTCCTCCTCTACCAGCGTGAAACCCGCCCTTTCATAAATGCGGCGAGCGTCGGTGAGGACACTGTTGGTCCACAGTACGAGTTTCCGGTAACCGGCGTAGCGCGCGTAGCGGATGCACTCGTCGACCAGACGCTGGCCGATGCCGAGGCCACGCGCGCTTGCTTCGACGGCAAGCAGCCGCAGCTTCGCGGTCGTGTCGTCCTGCCGTACCACGAACACCGAGCCGACCGGCTTGCCGTCTTTCTCGGCGATCCAGCAGCGTTCGCGCTTCGGATCGAATTCGCGGACGAACTTCGCGACGATTTCAGCGACCAGCGCCTCGTACTCTGCGTTCCAGCCGAACTCCCGCGCGTACAGCACGGCTTGCCGATGCACGATCCAGCCCATGTCGCCCGGTTGCGGCTCGCGCAGAATGAAGCCCGGCTCCGGATCGCTCAGCAGCGTGCGGATCTGTTCCATCGCGTCGACCAGTTGTTGCTGGGCGGTTTGCGGCAGCCGCTCGAGCATCGCGATGACCTCGCGCTGCGATGCTTGATCGAGCGGCGCAAAGGTCGCGCGGCCCTGCTCCGTCAGTTCCAGATGCGCAACGCGCGCATCCGCCGCCGAGCGCGATTTGACGACGAGGCCTTTCTTTTCGAAGCCCGAGATCACGCGGCTCAGATACCCGGCATTGAGGCCCAGTTCGCGGCACAGGTCCGACGTCGTGAGGTCCGTGCGGTGCGCGAGCTCATACAGGATGCGGACCTCGGTCAGCGAAAACTCGCTTTCGAGCAGATGCTCGTGCAGCACGCCGATCTGGCGCGTATAGAAACGGTTGAAGCTGCGAACGGTTTGCGCGCGCTGGTCGACGGTGACATCGGACATGATTGCACCTTTGTATTTGCCTCAGGCAAATTATTATATGCTTCAGGCAAATATGTCAACGACCGAGCAACTGGGTGAACGACGCTTAGACACTGCCAATGACTCGCGCAACGTCCGTCATTTTCCCGTGACCGACCTCGGCGCCGAGCGCAGCAGGCCGACCGAGGCCAGCGCCCATGCTGCAAAGGCGACAACGACGGTAACGCGAGCCACGGAACTGAGAAAGTGCAACCGGGTGGCCTCGGCGTACAGGCAGGTCGCGGCGGCGTACATGCCGAGTGGGAAGACGCCAGACCACTCAGCCGCCGTAGAGCGTATTGACTCGCCGACGATCACGTGCTTTTCGATGAAAAGCGCGGCGAGCAGAGGAATCCAGAATGTCGCCATGAACCAGCACGCGGTGGTGAGGACCCTCAGCACCAGGTAGTCGTCGCCGGGCCAACCCGCCCAGGTTATGCCCTGCCAGAATGAGACGGCTGCCGGCCAACGTCGTAATGGCCATCGCTCCCATGTTGATCCACCACGGCTCCGTGAGGTCGGCGGCCGTCACGGGACACGAAGCACCATCGGTTGAAAATCAGTGTGACGCCGTATACTCGACAAGCCGGACCGCTTCGTTCAGATGAAGTGAATGTACGAATGTTTCATTCAGAGCTTGTTCAGGAAATCGACTTCAATGCGAAACACGCCCTACATCCAAGGCCGGTTACTGATCGTCGCGATGTTCGCTCTGCCCGCGTTCGTGTTCACGAGCGGCTGTAAGTCGACGACCACAGCGAGACCGTCCGCGACCGCGCCGACGGCAGTCGCCACTGACGACGCCACGCTCGCCGGCCGCGTGAAGCAGGCGCTTGCCGCGGACTCCACGCTACGTTCGTTGCCGATCAGCGTGGCAACGTACCGAGGCGTCGTGCAGTTGTCGGGAGACGTGGATTCACAGGCTCAGATTCTGGAAGCCCTTGCGGTGACCCACAGCGTGCCGGGGGTGCAATCCGTGAGCAACGATCTGCACCTGAAGTCGCAATGACATGCGTTCGCCGGTGGACGGATAACTCGAGAGTCACGCGGGATCGCGCACGTACCACTTTGAATATATCTCAAAGTGATATGTCGACCGGCAGGCCGACTGCGAAACCGGTGTTCAACAATCGAAAGGTATGCTGATTGCTCATGTGTTATGACGAGGCGGTTCGCGATTGACCGGTTCAGTGTCACTTTGCGGCCGTCTGATCGTGTCTCGAAAGGAGTTTCGATCGTGTCGCTCTCTCGCCGTCATTTCATGATACTTGCCGCATCCGTTGCCTCAACGACCATTCTCTCGACGAAGTCAAACGCGGACGCGCCCGTGCTCGCCGAAAACGATCCGACCGCGCAGGCGCTCGGATACAAGATGGACGCGTCGAAGGTCGACAAGTCGAAATTCCCTCGGTACCAGACAGGGCAGACTTGCGCCAATTGCCAACTGTATCAGGGCAAACCCGGTTCCACGAATGGGCCGTGCCCGACCTATGGGGGCAAGCTGGTCGAAGCAAAAGGATGGTGTAACGCCTACGTGAAAAAGGCGTAATTTACAAACTGCGAGTGTTGAACGAGAACCGTCACGCACCGCAAGGAACAACAAGCCCGCCTTCCGTTCAGCACCATATCACCTGGTCATATCCAACCGTGCGCCGGTAGACGTGCGTGGCGTTCCAGTTGCACGTCGTGTATTCCATGTACGCATTGGTAAGAACAACGATCCAGTGTGACAGCGTTTGCATCACGATCTCCATAGGTCGGAAAATGCCCTTGAGGCTCCTGAGGCGCAACAATTCCGTGATTTGTTGAGCTCATCATCGCCTTCTACGGCAGCAACCGATTCTTCGAGGACCTGAATCGACCCAGAGCCAAAAACCGCCAATGAAAAAAATGGCGAACCGTCGTCGCGATGCAGCATTGAAGCGACCCGGCAACGGAGAGCGATGCATGATGTGAGTCATGCTGCCGGTTGTGTCCCGACGCGGCAATTGCGAAATCCGCCACCGCGATTGCTGATTCTTGCCGTCGTCGAAAACTGATCGCTCTCGCCTTCGTCAGACGGATCGTTTCGTACCAGGGGCTTTACTACGTCGACCACCTTTTACGTCACGCCTGGAACGTGCCGCGCGTCGCGTGTCCTGCATCGCGTCGACTAAATTCTCCAACTGCGTAGCCACACGATCCGCGCCTAAACCTTGCGCCGCGATCTGGGCACCCTCGAAGCACAGATGGAGGATCATCGCGCAATGTTCGGGATGTCCAAGCCCGGCCTCGCCGCACGAACACCACGCATTTGTCGTCGCTGCCTTTTACCTTGAACATCTGAAGCGGGCGAGCGCGCCACGGCCGATCCCCTCTGTTCAGCGCTGAAAGTACGTCAAGCCCAACGCGCTTTTGACCTCTGACAAAGTTTCTCCCGCCACCTCCCGCGCGCGCATCGTCCCGCGACGCAGGATCGCAAGCACCTCGGCCGGGTCTTCCTCCAACTCGCGACGGCGTGTGCGAATCGGTTCAATGAGCGACTGGAGCCGCTCGTTCAGCACGCGCTTGATCACGCTATCGCCAAGTCCACCCCGCCGATAGTGGGATTTCAGTTCGTCGACCTTCTGCACGTCCGGCTCGAATGCATCGAGAAACGCGAACACGACATTGCCTTCCACCTGACCAGGATCGCTGATTCGCAAGTGGTTCTGGTCGGTGTACATGTTGTTGACTGCCTTGGTGATTTCGTCCGGCGTGGCGCCTAGTGCGATGGCGTTCCCGAGGGATTTGCTCATCTTGGCTTTGCCATCGATACCGGATAATCGCGTGACCTGTGACAGCACCGCCTCGCATTCGACCAGCACGGGTCGGTCGACGGTGCTGTTAAAGCGCCGCACCAATTCGTTGGTCTGCTCGATCATCGGTAGCTGGTCATCGCCCACGGGTACGTGGGTTGCCTTGAACGCGGTGATATCAGCCGCCTGACTGACCGGATACGTGAGGAAGCCCGCCGGGATGTCGCGCTCGAAACCGCGCAGGCGAATCTCTTCCTTGATAGTCGGGTTTCGCTCGAGGCGCGCGACCGTCACGACGTTCAGCAGATACTGAAACAGCTCGGCCAGTTCTGGTACCTGGGACTGGATGAAGATGGTCGACTTCGCTGGGTCGATGCCCACCGCAAGATAGTCGAGCGCTACTTCGATGACGTTCTGGGTAACCTTCTGATGCCGGCCCACGTTGTCGGTTAACGCCTGGGTGTCAGCAAGAAGCAGGAACTGCTGCGCCTCATGCTGAAGTTGGACGCGCGCACGCAGCGAGCCGATATAGTGGCCGAGGTGAAGCGGGCCGGTGGTGCGGTCACCGGTCAAGATCGTGGGGCGGTTGGTGTGTGTCATGGACAGGAGGCTCCTGGTTTGGATGCCACCAGCCACGAGCGCGCAGAAACGAAAATGCCGCCAGGACTGGCGGCATCATGTTTGCAAATATGCGTGTGTGTGGAAACGGGCCGCCGGATTCAGGCGTGCCACCAACGGTGCACTTTCAGCGAGGTCGGTTTCGTATCCATGGAATCGAGTATAACGCAGCCTCAAACAAAATTGCCCGATGTCGGCGACGCGTACGAGAGTGACGCGCTACGTGCAGGCGCGAAAAAGGGAAAGTGATACGATTGTCGGGCGTCCGATCAGGAGACGAATATGCCCATCTATCAGATCACTCGCAGTGTTCTGGAGCGCGTCGCCCAGGCGGTATCGCGCTCCTTCCACGATGACGCTATCTACAGCGAAGAGGCTGCGGCGGACGGTCGGTTGAACGTGCTGCTAGTGCGCAACCCGGCCGGGCCCGATACCCCCTACATTTCGCTTCGCTTCCCCGGTGACCTGCTGGGTCGCCTCGAAACACTGGGGCCCAGGCAAACCGCGATAGTCGGCAATCACATTCGAAACATTGTTTCGGCCCGTCTTGCCGAGTACCGGAACGCGTCCGACGCCGGAACGCTGAGCCGGAACGCCCCCTTCCCGATCGAATTCGACGAGCGCATTTTCGACGACACCGCTGGGGCGGATGAGCCTACTTGAGCTCGTCGGCAGGAAATGCCGTGAGGAAATCAAAGTCGCACCCTGCCGCGGCGGATAGCACGTGATCGTGATAAAGCCGCTGGTAACCGCGCGCATAGATCCCTTCCGCCGGACGGAGCTCACTGGCACGACGCGTCAGCTCGGCCTCGTCAACCAGTAGATCGATCCGCTTGTCCCGCGCCGACAGCCGGATCCGGTCGCCATTGCGCACCAGCGCCAGCGGGCCGCCGAGCGCCGCCTCTGGCGTCACGTGAAGCACGATGGTCCCGTATGCGGTGCCCGACATGCGCGCATCGGAAATCCGCACCATGTCCTTCACCCCCGCCCGCGCAAGTTTCTGCGGAATCGGCAGATAGCCGGCTTCGGGCATGCCTGAAGCACTGCGCGGCCCGGCGTTCTGCAATACGAGGATGTCGTCCGCGCGGACGTCAAGATCGGGGTCGTCGATGCGCGCGGCGAGATCTTCGAGTGAGGTAAATACCACCGCGCGCCCTTCGTGTTCCAGCAGTTCGGGAGTCGCGGCGGCGCGCTTCAGCACCGCGCCGCCGGGGGCGAGACTACCGTTCAGAACGATCAGGCCGCCCTCGGCACTGATCGGTTGCTCGGTCGAGCGGATCACGGCCGTATCGATCGGATCGGCAAGCGGCTTGTTCAAACGCTCATCGAGGCTCTGCCCGGCGATGTCGCGACAGGTCAGATCGAGTTGGGGCATCAAGCCGCGCAGAACACCCTCCAGCCCGCCTGCCGCATGAAAATCCTCCATGTAGCCGTTGCCTACCGGCTTGAGATCCACGAGTACCGGCGTTTCATCCGACAGCCGGTTGAACTCGTCGTAATCGATCTTCAGTCCGATACGACCGGCGATCGCCGCCAGATGAATCACGGCGTTGGTCGAACCGGAGACCGCCAGCAGCACACGCAACGCGTTGCGCACCGATGCGGGCGTCACGATTTCGGCCGGTTTCGGTCCGCCATCGAGGGCCATGCGCGCAACCAGCGCTCCAGTCTCCTCGCAATTGCGCAGTCGATCCGCATGCACGGCCGGAATCGCCGCCGACCCGGGCAGCATCATGCCCAGCGTTTCCGCAATCAGCGCCATGGTCGACGCCGTACCCATGACCGCACACGTTCCCGAGGTGACGGCCAAACGCCCCTCGACCTGCCTGATCTCCTGCTCCGGGACTTTCCCGGCGCGGAAATTCGACCAGAAGCGGCGGCAGTCCGTGCAGGCGCCAAGCCGCTCGCCGCGATGCCGTCCGGTCATCATCGGACCGGCCACCACCATGGCCGCGGGCCGCCCTGCGGAGATCGCGCCCATCAACATTGCCGGTACGGTTTTGTCGCATCCGCCGAGCATTACCACCGCATCCATCGGCTGGGCGCGGATCATTTCCTCGACGGCCATCGCCATCAGATTGCGATAGACCAGCGAAGTCGGCGAAAGGAATACCTCGCCGAGCGAAATCACCGGAAACACCACCGGCAACGCGCCCGCCGCGAGCACGCCGCGTTCGACCGCCTTGATCATTTCGGGGAAATGGCGATGGCAGTTGTTGAAACCACTCTCCGACGTGCAGATCCCGACGATCGGCTTGTCGAGCGATTCCCCGGTGTAGCCCATCGATTTGGCAAACGACCGGCGCAGATAGCGCGCGAAGTCGTGATCACCGTAGTTCGTCAGGCCATTGTCCAGGCCACGCGGTTTTTGGTTCATGTCCCATTCCTTACGATCAGGCGATGACGAATGTATTTGGGCGTCAGGTAGTCCAGTATGCCAAGGCTGCCGCCCTCGCGGCCAAAGCCCGATTCCTTGATACCACCGAAGGGCGCCTCGGCCGTCGCCAACAGCGTCTCATTGATGCCGACCATGCCTGCCTCGAGCGCTTCCGCGGTCATCGCGGCCAGTGCCGAGTCGTGCGTGAAGACGTAGGCCGCCAGACCAAATTCCGTTGCATTGGCGCGCGCGATCACGTCCGCGACGTCGTGGAAAGCCGCAATCGGCGCAACGGGTGCAAACGGCTCCTCGCACATGATCCTCGCGTCGTCGGGAACGTCAACCAGCACGGTCGGCTCGATGAAATGTCCTCGTTCGAGATATGACGGCCGTTGGCCGCCAGCCAATACTCGCGCACCACGGCCGCGGGCATCCTCGATCAGCGACAGTGCGCTCTCTACCGCCCGGGCGCGAATCATCGGACCAAGGGTGGTTTCGGGGTCACGCCCATCCCCTATCCAGAGTTCCCTCGCAACGGCCGCGAAGGTCTCGGCAAACGGCGTCAGAATCGAGCGGTGCACATAGAAACGCGACGGCGAGATGCAGACCTGACCACAATTGCGGAACTTGGTCGTTGCGAGCTTTTTCGCGCTTTCCACAGGGTCCGCGTCGGCATGGACGATCACGGGTGCATGTCCGCCCAACTCCATCGTAACCTTCTTCACGTGATCGGCGGCGAGCCGCAGGATCTCCTTGCCGACCGGCACCGATCCCGTCAGCGACACCTTGCGGATCACCGCGGATTGAACCAGCCGGGCCACCATCGGTTTGGCGTGACCGGTCAGGATGCCAAGCACCGCGGCCGGCAAGCCCGCATCGAGCAGAACCTGCCCGAGCGCCATGCAACTCCCCGGCGCTTCCGAAGCCGGACGCGCGATCACGCTACAGCCGGCCGCCAGCGCCGCGGCGATCTTGCGCGCCGGCAGCAACATCGGGAAATTCCATGCCGACAACGCAAGGCACGGCCCCACTGGCTGATACCCGACGGCAAGCCGCTCGTCGGCATGGCGCCCGGCAATAGTGTGTCCGTAGATGCGCTTGGCCTCTTCCGCATACCACTCGAACTGATCCGCGCTCGCATTGATTTCGCCACGCGCCTCGAGCAATGGTTTGCCGGTCTCGCCGCTCATCAGGAACGCGTACGTGTCAATCCGGGCTCTCAGTAGATCCGCTGCACGGCGCAGCACCGCGGCCCGCTCCCACGCCGGCGTCTTCGACCACAGCGCGAAACCGCGCCCGGCTGCCGCAAGCGCAGCCGCTTCGTCGGCTTCGGTCGCTGCCGGCACGCTGCCAACCGGCTCGCCGGTCGCCGGACTTCTGACCTCGATACATGCGCCGTCGGACGCACCGCGCCACGCGCCATCGATCAACAGGCCACCAGATTCGTACATGCTCGCCCCTTTCAGATTCGCGTCTTCGTATAAGCGTCCTGCACGCCGTCGGACCATGGGCCGACGTTCCACTGGCCATACGCACCCATCCCGCCCGCGGGGTCCGCACCGTAATAGACCGGCACGTGAATCAGACTCAGGCCCGGGTGAGCGTGCGCCTGCGCGAGCGCATCGCGCAGACCTCGCTCCGTATCGCCCGCCGACAATGCCATCACGCCCGCCACGGCTCCCGCCATCGCCACATAATCGACGGCGACCGAATCGTTGGTGCGGTAATCGGTATCGAACTGCGCTTCCTGCAAGCTGCTGATCGCCGCCATGCGGCGGTTGTCGAGCAGCAGGATGGTGCCGTGCACGCCATGCTCGATACCGTCGATCAGGATCTGCGGATTCATCATGAACGAGCCGTCGCCGGTGAACGCGACGCCATAGCATCCTTTCCCCGCGATCGCCTGAGACAGCAGCGCGGAAACGGCGAAACCCATATACGACGCACCGGACTCGGTGTACGTTTCGCCGGGCAAGTCGTCGCGGATCACCTGGAATCCATTAGCCTGCACGTCGCCGGCATCGAAAAACTTCAGCGCACCGATCTCGCGGCAAAAACGCTCGGCGATGGCGATGGCCTGCGGTTGCGTCAGCACCTCGCGCCGCCAGACCGCATCGAAACATCGCGGGCCGCCGGCGCGCGCGTCGCGCAAGGCCAGCCACTCGGCTTTCTTGCGCGCGGCCTCTTTGAGCCACGCCGATTTCGCCGGCGTCAACGGTCCCGCCAGCGCCACCGCCAGCCGCTCGCAGATGGCCGCAGCATCTCCCAGCAACGCGGTGCTTTCGTTGTAGTGCTGGACGTCGGTCGGATCGGCGTTGATATTGACCACATGACGAACCTTGGGCCACCCGATGCCCGAGCAGTCCGACTGGCACACCGCGCGGCTGCCGATCACGATCAGCAGCTCGGCCTCCTGCATGGCCCAGTTGCCGCTGATCGACCCTTTCGAGCCCGCCACGTGCAGGTTATGCGGATGGGCGTCGGGCAGCACACCAACCGTTCCGGGGCTCAGGACCGCGACCGCACCGCCGGCTTCGGCCAGCCGCCGCACCGCCGCCGCAGCATGACGCGCACCGGCGCCGACCTTGATGGCCACCCGGTCCGCGCCCGCGATCAGCTTCGCAGCCACGGCCAGGGACGCCTCGTCCGGTATCGGCAAACGCGGCCAAACGGGTCGGGCCGCAAGCGCATCGAGTCTCAGCGACACCCGCGCCAGTTGCGTGTTCAGCGGCAGATTCAGATAGAACGGCGCGGGCCGCCACGGATGAAACACGGCCGCACTGCCATTGCGCAACGCGTCGCGCAATGCAGCGGGCGTATGCAACGTATAGGACGCACCCATCCGTTCTGTCAGGGACCCAAACAGTCCCTGCCCGGGGCGAGGAATCTGCTGCATGTTGTAGCCCTCGCCGTGCGTCGTCTCGTCGCCATACAGATGGTAGACGCCGACCCCGTTCGACGCAGCGGCCAGCGAGCCGGCGAGCGCTTGCAACGCGCCGGGCCCGATCGACGTGAGCACCGCGGCGACTTCGCCGTAGACCCAGGAAAGCGCGGTGGCCGCGTGCGCCATTTCCACTTCGTTGCGGAACTGCCAGCATTTCACGAGACCGTGCGCCTCGTAGATACGCAGAATCTCGGCAATCGCGGTATTGCCGTGTCCGAAGATCGCCAGATACTTGGTCACGCCCTGCTTCATCAAACCCAGCACGAGCGCTTCGGCCAAAGGCAGTTCGACGACATCGGAAAGCAGGCCGTCCGCCAACGCCTCGCTCAGCCCGCCCGCCTCGCGCAACCAGGCGGCGCGGCTTTCTGTCGTGACCGGAAGCTGCTTCGACGGAGTAACGAGATCAGACATGGTTGTGCCTCGCGGGATCAAAATGCCAGGCGAATCGCCTTGCCTTCACGAGCCGACTGCTCGGCCGCCGACGAGAAACGCAGCACCTGGCGGGCCTCCCTCGCCGTCAGCACCGGCGCCCCACCCGTTTGCAGCGCATTCAGAAAATGCCGGGTCGACAGCACGAAGCTCTGCTCCCACCCGCTCGGCACGTCGTAGGTCGTGAGCTGGCCGTCGCGGTACAGGGTCACGGGCGGCGTCGCCCCGAGCCGTCCATGGCCGCCGTTGATGAAGAGCACACCCGACGTGCCGGTGATCTCGACGCGATCGTCCTGCGCATAGTGGCGCGTCGCGAGTTCCATGTCCGGCGAATAGACGATCTCCAGATTGCCGACACGATTGCCGGGAAACCGGAACGAGATGATCGACTGTGCATCGAAACGCATGCCGCCCGGACCTTCGGTATCGCCGATAAACGCATGCACCTCTTCCGGATCACCCATGAAATGCCAGGCGAGCGCGAACTTGTGATGTCCGTCGTCGAAAACGAGCGGCCCGCCGCCCGCGTGAGACTTCTCACTGCGCCATGCCGATGCGGACGGTGGCACTTCCCACGCCGTCGCGCTGCGCGCCGGGTTCGACTTGATGCGGATCGACAGCGGCGTGCCGATCGCGCCCTGATCGATCAGCTCGCGCGCTTTCAGCACCGGCGGATAGAAGATGAAATTCTCGAAGACCTTGAAAGGCCGGTCATAGGCCTCGGCGGCCGCCACGAGTTGGTCCGCCTCGGCGAGATCGACGCACATCGGCTTTTGCAGCGAGACGATCTTGCCCGCCGCCATCGCTTTCAGCGCCACCGGCAGATGCAGATGATGCGGCAACAGAATCTCGACCAGATCGATGTCCTCACGCGCGAGGAAGCGATCCACGTCCTCCTCGACCGCGACGTCGGAAATGCCCCAAGCGGCGAGCTTGCTGCGCGCCTGCGCCACATCCCGGTCGCAGACGCCGACGATGCGTGCCAGCGGATTTTGCAGGTATTCGATGGCGTGCAGATCGGAGATGCGACCCGCACCGATGATCCCCACGCGAAAACGAGATCCCGTCATTTTTCTTCCTCTATTTGAATAGTCTCTGTTGGCGATGGTTTGCGTTCATCGCTTCGCGTGGCGTGATTCCCGATAGCGATTCCGTCCGAGTCGAAGCGATGCAGCTTCGAGCTGTCCACATTCAGTCCGACTTCGTCTCCGCGGCGCACCGCGTGCGCGAGCGGCGAGCGCACCGTGAGCGTCGGCAGGCCATTGCCGATGCCGAGGTAATACAGTGTCTCCGCGCCAAGCTGCTCGACGAGTTCGATGCGCCCGCCAACGCTCGCCTGCCCGCGCGGGCAAAGTGTGATGTGCTCGGGCCGGATACCGATACAGTCCACACCATCCGGCGCGCTGCGCGGACCGGCATCATCCCGGCTCATTAGATACGGCCAGGCCGACGCCGGTAGCACGTTCATCGCAGGCGCGCCGATAAAGCGCGCGACGAACAGATTCGCGGGCCGTTCATAGAGCTCCATCGGCGTGCCGACCTGCTCGATCTTGCCGCCGTTGAACACGACGATCCGGTCCGCCAGCGTCATCGCCTCGACCTGGTCGTGCGTGACGTACACCATCGTCGCCCGCAACCCGGCATGCAGTCGCGCGATCTCGAGGCGCATCTGCACCCGCAACGCGGCATCGAGATTCGAGAGCGGTTCGTCGAACAGAAAGATCTTCGGATGACGAATGATGGCGCGCCCGATCGCCACGCGCTGCCGCTGCCCGCCCGACAATTCTCTCGGCGTGCGTTCCAGCAGATGATCGAGCTGCAGCGTCTTGCCGACC
The DNA here is from genome assembly GCF_040948665.1 of Paraburkholderia sp. BR14320. Taxonomy (NCBI): domain Bacteria; kingdom Pseudomonadati; phylum Pseudomonadota; class Betaproteobacteria; order Burkholderiales; family Burkholderiaceae; genus Paraburkholderia; species Paraburkholderia sp. BR14320. Next base: position 242,091 of record NZ_JBFPKG010000001.1, on the reverse strand, counting down.
TCGCCCACCTGCCGCCTGATCTCGCGCTTGTCGACGCCCGCGAGCCGCAATCCGAAGCCGATGTTTTCAGCCACCGTCATGTGCGGAAACAACGCGTAGGACTGGAACACCATCGCTATTTCGCGCTTCGACGGATGCACCTGCGTCACATCCCGGCCATCGATGTGGATCGTCCCGCCCGACACGTCTTCGAGGCCGGCGATCATTCTCAGCATCGTCGATTTGCCGCAGCCCGACGGGCCGACGAACACCACGAACTCGCCGTCGGCGATGTTCAGATCGACGCCATGGATGACCTCATGGCCAGCGAACGATTTGCGTATGCCCTGCAGACTCAATTGCGCCATTCGATCACCCTTTTACCGCGCCCATGGTCATGCCCTTGATGAAGTAGCGCTGGAAGAACAGAAACACCAGCAGCGTCGGCAAGCTCGCCAGAATCGACAACGCGCCCTGCACGCCCCAGGCGACGGAATACTGGCCATTCAGATTCACGATGCCGAGCATGATGGTGCGTTTGTCGTCGGATTGCGTGAACACCAGCGGCCACAGAAAGTCATTCCAGATCCACGTGAACTGCAGCGTCGCCAGCACCGCGAGCGCCGGCAAACTGAGCGGCAGCACCACCGACAGCAGCACGCGCGGCTCCGATGCGCCTTCCATGATCGCGGCTTCACGCAGCGTGGTCGGCACCGTTGCGAAGAAGTTGCGCATCAGCAGCGAGCAGATCGGAATACCCAGCGCCGTATGCACGAGGAAGACTGGCCACAGTGTGTCGATCAGGCCGAGAAAATTGAAAAGCCGGAACAGCGGAATCAGAATCACCTGCGGCGGAAAGAACATGCCGGACACCAGCACCAGGAACAGGCCATTCGAGCCGCGAAAAGGCAGCTTCGCGAATACGTAACCGGCGAGCACGCCAAGCGCGGTCGAGACGATCGTGGCGGGCACGGTGACGGTCAGCGTGTTCACGAAATACTGGTGTACCGCGGGCTTCGACAGCACTTCGATGAAATTGCCGAGGTACAACCTCACTGGCAAGCTCCAGAGATCGCCCAGCGCGATGTCGCGCTGCTCCTTCACCGACGACAGCAAGACGCCGACAGTGGGTAACAGGAACAGCACCGCCAGCACCACGAGAATCGTGAAAGTGGCCGCTCTCGCCGGATTGAAGCGGGCATACAGACGCTCATCCATAGATGCGGTCCACCTTGCGCAACTGACGGAAATACAGGCCGATCACCGACACGGCGATCAGGAACAGCACCACGGAAATCGCACTGCCATAGCCCATGTGATATTTCTTGAAGCTCTCGTTGTACATGTGCATGGCCAGCGTATCGGAACTGTTGAACGGTCCACCGCCGGTCATGATGTAGAGAATGTCGAAACCCTTCAGTGAGTTGATCACCGACAGCGCCACCGCGACCACGGTGGAGGGCGTCAACAACGGCAGAATCACGAGGCGGATGCGCTGCCAGCGGCTCGCGCCTTCGATATGGCATACCTCCTGCAAGTCTTCGGGAATCGCGGTGAGCCCGGCAAGATAGATCACCATCGACAGCCCGGTCTGTTGCCACGACCACGCGACGATCACGGACCACAGCGCCGTATTCGGTTTAGCGAGCCACGCAAAGTCGTGAGGGGTTCTTGTCGCGTGAGACAGAAACAGGTTGAGCAGCCCCCAGTCGGGCTGATAGATCCAGATCCAGATCTGGCCGACGATCACGGCCGACAGACAGATCGGCAGATAGAAGATGCTCTTGAACACCCGGGAACCGGGCACCTTCGAATCGAGCAGCAGCGCCAGACACAACCCCAGTAGCGTCGGCAACGCGATCGCGGCAACGATCCAGAGCGCGGTATTGAGCGCCGCATGCGAAAACAGATGATCGTCGCGGATCCGCGTGAAATTAGAGAATCCGACAAAATCATAGTCGGACGAAAAGCCATTCCAGTCTGTAAAGCTGTAGTAGAACGACGACAGCAGGGGGCCCACCACCAGTATTCCGAAAACGCCCAGGGGCAGCGCGAGAAATACCACGCGCCATAGCCGATCGTGTTTCCTCATCTCGCGTCTCTACCGGAAAACAAGGCGGGCCGCCGCCGGGCGACCCGCCATCGTGGAGGTATTACTGCTTCTTGAACGCGGCCTGCGCATCCGTCTGGGTCTGACTCAGCAGGCCCTTGATATCGCCAGGCTGGTCGATGAACTTCGCGAACATCGACAGACCGACTTCCGACACCGGCGGCGGCGTCGCGAGGTCATAGTTGAAGGCGAAGCTGTTGGACTTCTCGACCGCGGCGGCGGCTTTCTGCATCACCGGGCTGTAGTGGGACTGATCGACCTTCACGTTGGCCGACAGCGCGCCCTGGGACGACGTCCATGCCGACTGCACGTCGGTGTTGCTGACCATGTAGTCGAGCAGCTTTTCGCTACCCGCCACGTTCTTCGAGTTGGCGGAAATCACGAGGCCGTCCACCGGACCCAGCGCGACGTTCGGCACACCTGCCTGCATCTGCGGGAACACCGCAACGTCATAGTCCTTGCCCGCCACCAGATGGTTGTTGTTCCAGTAGCCGGTGATCCACGTGCCCATCAGCGTCATCGCGGCATCGCCCTTCGCGACCTTGTCGGCGGCATCGGTCCAGTCGATTGCGTTGGCGTTATTGTTGAAATAGCCCGCATCGAGCATGGACTTCCATTGGCCCATCACCGAGCTCACCTGCGGATCGTCGTAGCGGGCATGCCCCGTCATCAGCTTCGCGCGATAGTCCGGCCCCGCGGTACGCAACAGCATGTAGTCGAACCAGAACTGCGCAGGCCAGCGATTCTTCGAACCCATCGCAATCGGCGTGATGCCTTGCGACTTGAGTTGCTTGCACATGGCGAGGAAGCCGTCCCACATCGTCGGCATCGTCGTGATGCCCGCCTTGGCCATCACCTTCGGGTTATAGAAAACCCCGACGAAGTGATAGTCGACCGGCACCAGATAGCGATGCCCGCTGTAGCTCGTCGCCGCTGCCGCGATCGGTTTGGAGATCACGGAATCCAGCCCCGCGGACTTCCACATCCCGTCGATCGGATGCAGGCTCTTCGAATCGGCGATGAATTGCGTCTTGGCGCCCGCCCAGAAACTGAATACGTCGGGCAGGCTATGCCCGGCCGCGCGTACCAGGATCACCGACTTGAAATCCTCGTGTCCCACCGGGCTTTGCTTGATTGCGATCCCGGTCGCCGTGGTGAATTTGGCGAGTTGTTCGTTGAACGCCTTCTCCCCCATGTCGCCGGTGAAATAGTCGCTGATCGACACTTCGCCCGAATCCGCGAAGGCCGGGGTCGTGAATCCCGCGGCCGAGGCCAGTAGTGCAGCCAGCACAAGCGCGCGGCGCTTTACTCCGTGTCTCCCCAACATGCCTGCCTCCGTAAAGTTGACGCATGCAAAACAACTTGGATTAAAAACTGAACTCACCCGACAGACCGACCCAATTCACCAGTACTGAATTTGCATAGGCACAACATTACTTCACATCTAGCGTAAAAAAATCCGTGTAATTCCCTACGTTAAGTGATTTTTCGGCTAAAGTTTTCCTATGTAAAACTTTTTAATGTTTTGCACACGAAAACTTTTATTGGTGTGGAGGGATATTTCATGCGACTGCTCCAGTCCCTGACTCGCGGCCTCGAAGCACTGACGTATCTGCGGACTCATCACGGCCCCGTCCGGCTAACGGAACTCGCGAGCGAACTCGAGATGGACAAATCCATGGCCGCCCATCTTCTGAAGACGCTGGTTGCCGCCGGCTATGCGGCGCAGGATTCCAACCGGCGCTATCTGGCCTCGAACGGCAGTCAGCCGGGCAAGCCGGTACAACGCACGCTGGAGGAAGTCGTCGCGATCAAGGAAGCATGGCGCCCGGCGCTGGAAAGACTCGCCGCGTCCACCGGGGAATGCACGCATCTGGCGGTGCTGGTCGGCTCGCGCGTCTGGTATATCGACAAGGTCGACTCGACCTTGCCGCTCAAGGTCGATCATCCGATCGGCGCGCTGTCGCCGCTGCACTGCACGGCGCTCGGCAAAGCGTTCCTGGCCTTCGGCCACGCCGAAACGCCCGCCGAATTGGCCGCGTACACGTTGCGCACCCTGACCTCGGAGCTGGCTCTCGCGCAGGAGTTGGAACTAACGCGCCAGCGCGGCTATGCCATCGATGACGAGGAATTCACCGATGGCATCCGCTGCGTGGCTCGCCCCATCTACGACGGGCACGACGAGATGATCGCCGCGATGGGCATCTCGTGCCCGAGCGTGCGCGTCGACGCGGCCCGCCTCGCCGAATTGGGCGACATCGTGCTGCGCGAGTCGGGTAGTTGAACGGGGGGATATCGTCGGCGGTGATTTCAGTCGCGACGCTCGCAAGCGACGATGCGTTGACGCGAGCCGAGCCACGCGACACGGGTTGAGCCAGCAGCCTGCTGGCTACAACTTATGAGGTCCAGTGTATTTCGACGGTCGAAACGGCAAACTTCAAATCGTCCGCCTCAAGACAACAGGTTTTCCACCCATCGTCTGTTTGGTCATCCATGCGGCAAGCGCCGAATCCAGGTAGTCGGCGTGTCCGGGAAACCAGTTGTACAGATGCATGCCGATGTCATGCACCAGCGCGCAACCGGCCTGCCCCGCTTCGACCGCTGCTTTAACGTCGCGGACTGACTTCAGCACGGCTTCGTGCTCTTCGATGTGGCAGTCGCGCGGGGGAAAGTTGGTGGTGCGCATCCATTCGTCTTCCTGCTCGAAATGACTGACCGCATGCTTCTCGAATTCCTCGATCGCGGCAAGGGCGCTCGCATCGGAGCAGGTCACGAGCCGTAGCGCGACTTCATAGAATTCCTTATGCACGTCATCCATCGGCGTGAAGCCGAGGAGCCGCGCGTCGGACCACATAAGGCTGTTGTCACTCTCCCGCACAGGGGCTTCGACATCTTTCAATACAGGGTCTGTCATGTCCGTTCAATCCGGCTTTATCAAGAGTTCTATGATAGCCGTCAAACATGGAACGCCGCGAATTTCCCAGCATTCCATCATCAGCGTGGCTTAAATCCTTCCGTCTTTCGAGACTAGCTGGCTCGAACACCAGCGCCTCGCAGATCGAATATTCCTGACCCGGCTGGCCACGGCATATTGCTCCCTCGCTCAACACGACTTGCAGGAGCGCGATCGCTACGTCATCGCGGTCAAGCGTGACAGCAACGGACGCGGCGGTTCGATGAGCTTCATCGACGACACCGCCGAGGGCGACGCCGTGGACGTCTCCTTGCCCCGCAACGAGTTTCCGCGTGCTGGTTCTGATTCAGGAAATCCTGACGGCTGAAATCAGTGCTTCCTGAGACGACATTCCGCCGGCGCCGATTGGACGCACGCACCGATCTCCATAGCATCGACTCATCGTCTATCGAAGGGAAAATCATGGCGGGCAACAGGTCACTGCGTTCCGAGGTCGAAAAACTCGTTGGCCCGACGCGAGGCCGCGGGGCGTGCGTGCGTCTGCTCGACCGCTCCCGCTCGGGTGAAACATGCCGCGTGTGCATTCAGATCGATCGGCCCTCCGGGACGTTTTCACTCTTTTTCTTTCGCCATGCCGACGGCACATGGCACGTGTTCCCGCCGGGCCTGCGCCGTCCGGAAATGGGGATAGGCCGCCTGGCGGCCTGATCGTTCATCAATCGATGAAACGTCACATCGTCGGGCGCTATCGCGGATTCGTTATCGAAGCACACATGGAGCCACGCACGGCCCGTTTGTCCGATCGAATTGCGCTGACCTATCACGTCACGTGGTCGTTACGCAGAAGGACACGAAAACAACACCTCACCGGTGATTTCGCCGATCCGGTTACATACGAGTCGGAGAGCGTTGCCCTCGTGTGCATCGACCGCGAGGCTCGCGCTCTTATCGATACGATGCTGGCGAATCACGCCAGGCACACGCCAACCGCTACCACGCGTTCTGCAGATCCGCGATCGTCGCCGCCAGGAAGCGCGCCGCCTCGCCGCCTGTCACGACGCGATGATCGAACGTCAGACTGAGCGGCAAGATCCGGTGCACGGCAGGCGCACCGTCTGCCGCGACCACCTGTTCATGGATGCGCCCCGCGCCGAGAATCGCGACGGTGGGCGGCACGACGATCGGCGCTGCGTACTTCCCCGAAATCATTCCGAAGTTCGACAGCGTGATCGTGTTGCCGCGCATTTCTTCCGGCGGAATCTTGCGCGCGCGGATATCGGCGCGCATCCGGTCGAGACCGCCGCGCAGATCCGCCGCATCGCGATGCGCGACGTCGCGCAGCACCGGCACGAAAAGCCCATCGGGCAGATCGACGGCAATGCCGAGATCGATCTTCTCAAGGACATGGCGTCGCCCCGTATGTCCGTCGAACCATGCGTTCAGTGGCGGCTCGGCGCGGCAGCCCGCGACCAGCGCGCGGATCAGACGGATCGTCACGTCGGTGTGCGGCGGCCACGCATGAATATCGGCGTCGTCGATCACGGTCGCGGCGGCCACTTCGCTTTGCGCGCGCGCCATGTTGTGCGCCATCGCACGCCGCACGCCGCGCAGCACTTCGGCCGGACCGACTTCGCCAAGTATCTTCGCGACGCGCTGCACGTCAGCCGCCGTGATCACGCCTTCAGGGCCGGACGGCGTCACCATCGAGAGATCGACATCCAGTTTGCGCGCCAGCGCGCGCGCCGCCGGAATCGCCTTGATCACACCACCGCCCGCGCTGACGCCACCGCCCGTGCCAGGCGACGCAGGCGCTTCCTGCACGACATGCTGGCCAACTTCCATATGGCCGACGACAGTGCCCGCGTCTGCATCATCGGCCTCGCCCTCGAACGCGACGAGGGGCGCGCCCAGGTGCACGATATCGCCCGTCCGTCCGAACAGCTTCGTGATGCGGCCGGATTGCGGCGACGGAATCTCGACGATCGCCTTCGCCGTTTCGACCGACAGCAACGGTTGATCCGCGCGCACTTCGTCGCCATCTTTCACATGCCATTCGACGATTTCCGCTTCCTGCAAGCCTTCGCCGAGGTCCGGCAGTTTGAAGATTTTCATGGCTTTACGACGCCTCCATAGCTTGCCGCACCGCCGCGACGATGCGCGAGGCACCCGGCATGTATTGATTCTCGAGCCGGTACAGCGGCACCACCACGTCATAGCCGGTCACGCGCTGCACAGGCGCGAGCAGCGAATAAAGCCCGCGCTCGGCGATATTGGCGGCGATCTCCGCGCCGATGCCGCCCGTGCGCGAACCCTCGTGCACGATCACGCAGCGGCCCGTCTTCGCCACCGAGGCCAGGATCGTGTTCATGTCGATCGGCTTGAGCGTCGCGACGTCGATCACTTCGGCCATCACGCCTTCCTGCGCGAGCAGATCGGCGGCGCCCTGTGCGTCCTGCACGGCGCCGCCCCAGCACACCAGCGTCACATCCGAGCCGTCGTGCAGCGTAAAGCAGGTGTCGAGCGGCAGCCCTTCGCCGTTGTCTTCCACTGTCTGCCGGAACAGCCGATAAAGGCGAGTCGGCTCGAAGAAGATCACCGGGTCGGGATCGCGAATCGCGGCCAGCAACAACCCGTACGCGCGCGCCGGCGACGAAGGCGTGACGACGCGCAAGCCAGGAATGTGCGCGAACAGGGCTTCGGGGTTTTCCGAGTGATGCTCCGGGGCATGGATGCCTGCGCCGCACGGCGCGCGGATCACCAGCGGACAGGTGAGGCGTCCGCGAGTCCGATGGCGCAGACGCGACGCATGATTGAGCACGTGATCGATCGCCGGATACAGAAACCCGCTGAACTGGATCTCGGCGACGGGCTTCAGTCCCATCGCTGCCATGCCGATCGCGGTGCCCGCGATCGCTGACTCGGCGAGCGGCGTGTCGAGCACGCGCTGCGCGCCGAAGCGTGCCTGCAAGCCGGCCGTCGCGCGAAACACGCCGCCGTTCACGCCGATGTCCTCGCCGAGCAGCACGACGGCGGGATCGTGTTCGAGTTCGTATGCGAGCGCCAGATTGATCGCATCGATCATGTTCAGATCAGCCATGGCCGTTGCCTCCGTTCTGACCATGCCGACCATTGCCCGCTATCGGTGCGAATCGCTGCGCGTTTTCCAGTTGCTCACGCATGGCATGCGGCAGCGTCTCGTACAAGTGATCGAACATCGCCGAGGTATCGGAGGGCGGCACAGCCAGATACGCCTCGACGGCTGCCTCGACCTGCGCGTGACACGCCCGGCCGAGTTGCTCGTCCTGCGCTTTGTCCCAGAAGTTCATCCGCATCAGATACTTGCGCAAACGCAGCAGCGGCTCGTATTCCCATTGCTTGCGAATCTCATCCGGGTCGCGATAACGCGTTGCATCGTCGGCCGTCGTGTGATCGCCGAGTCGATAGCTGAGCGCTTCGATCAGCGTCGGGCCATCGCCTCGGCGCGCTTTCGCGAGCGCCGCATGCATCACCTGATGCACGGCGATGACATCGTTGCCGTCGACCTGCAAACCGTCGATGCCCGCCGCGATTGCCTTCTGCGCGAGCGTTTGCGCCGCGCTCTGCGTGCTGCGCGGCACCGAAATCGCCCACTGGTTGTTGTTGACGACGAGCACGAGCGGCGCCTGCCAGACGCCCGCCATGTTCATCGCTTCGTAGAAGTCGCCCTTCGATGTGCTGCCATCGCCGCAAATCGTCACGGCGACGCGCGGTTCGCCGCGCAACTTGAACGCGTAGGCCGCGCCGGCGGCATGACACACCTGTGTGCCGATGGGAACGCAATTTGGAAAGTCGAGCCGCGGTACGCTGAAGTCGCTGCCGCGTTCGTCACCGCCCCAATACAAGAGGCTTTCCGTCATCGTGACGCCGCGCAGCAATTGCGCCGCATGATCGCGATACGAAGGAAACAGCACGTCATCGGCCTGCATCGCGCTCGCGACGCCCACTCCGATCGCCTCCTGCCCCACCGACGAAGCAAACGTGCCGAGCTTGCCAGTGCGCTGCAGCGCGACCGCTTTGGTATCGAATGCGCGGGTCAGCACCATCGCGCGATAGAGGGAGATCAGCGCCTCGGGTTCCCGCGCAAAGGCCGGCAATGGCTGTACGGGCTCGCCTTCGGGACCGAGATATCGCGTATACCCGATGTGAAAACTGGCAGTCGTGGTCATGACCGCCCTCCTTATTCTTCCGATGTGGAATGCGTGCAGGAGATCACGTGCACAACCCGTGCCTGTGGGCGCGGAAGTGCCGGCGCCCTGAACGGCGGTTCGGGCGGCTTATCGTTTGACACGGAAAGCGGGGATAAGGTGCGAAATTTTTCTGCGTAGTGCGTGTCAGTGCAGGAGCCGCATCTTTACGGCAGCACGACGCTGAAGGACATCGAATAGAACTGCCTCGTGCTGGCCGACGGCTACTTGCTGGCGGTCCGCGCAATTGACGATCTGTGGGCCAACCAGACCTGAGCCGCCTCTTCGGTCAAAGAAGCACGCGGGCTCCGCGATGGAGCCCGCTTCGGCCGAATGCTTCGGATTACTTTGCGACGCTATCCAGCGCGGTGGCCCGAATGAGCCGTGTCTCCTGTGCCGTGATCAGATGGCCGGATGCCTTCAGATAGGCGGGGAAGTCCGGGTGCGTATCGCGTGCCAGGCACCGTCGTTCGTAGTCGGCCAGATCGTCATACCCCCACAGGTGAGTGAACTGGTTCTGCGGTCCGACCATACTCGTCCAAAAACCGAGCGGATATCCAAGCGTCTCGAGCAGGATTGGCATCGCGAGCCTGTCGAACACTTCGAGAAACTCGGGCATCTTGCGTAGCGCGATCGTGTAGACCCGGAAATCGACGAGGGGCTTGGCCAGAAACATTGGTTGGGTATTCATGCGTATGCCTTCTCTTTGCGAGTCATCGCTTTGGTGGCGATCGCATTTCCGGTGACGAACCCGAACGTCATATTCGGCCCGTGGGTGATACCGGCGCCCGGGTAGTTGCCGCCCATCACGCTGCGCCGGTCATTGCCGACCGCGTATAGGCCCTCGATCTCGCTGCCGTCGGCCCGCAGCACCTCGCCTGTGACGCTCGTCTTGAGGCCGTCGAACGTGCCCAGATCGCCCATCACCACCTTCACCGCATAGAAGGGGCCGGTCGCAATAGGCGCAACGCAAGGATTGGGCTTGTGGTCCGGATCGGCGAGGTAGCGGTTGAACGAGGTGCGGCCGCGTTGGAACGCCGGGTCTTCTCCGCGCTCGGCATCGCGATTGTAGGCATGGACCGTCACTTCGAGCGCATCGGGAGCGATGCCGCAATTGCGCGCCAGCTCGCCGATCGTGTCGCCCTTGATCAGATAGCCTTTGCGCAGCAACGGCCCCACCGGCATCGGCGCGGGCTTCGCATAGCCCAGACCATATTTGCCGAGCGCCACCTTATCGCAGATCAGCCACATCGCCGTCTCCCGTTCACCCTCGCAGGCGCGCATCAACGCGGCGCCAACGTCGTGGTAGGAGTTCGATTCATTGGTGAAGCGCTGACCGTTGCGCAGCACGCCGATCACCCCGGGCTTATACCGGTCGAGCAGATGCGGGAACACGCCAGTGCGGCCCTTGCCAAACGGCACCTTCGAGACAGGCATCCAGGCCGCCGCATCGGCGAAGCCGAGCTTCACGGCACCGCCCACCTTCTCCGCCATCGTCAACCCGTCGCCGGTATTGCCGACGGGCGTGGGCGACAGATGCTCACCGCCACGCTTCACATGCGGATAGACCTGCGCAATGCGCTTGAGATCGTGCGGGAAGCCGCCACAAGCCAGCACGACGCCGTGCCGGGCGGTGATTCGAAGCTCACCGTCCGCTGCGCTCGCGCGCACGCCGATCACCTTGCCGCTCTTGCTCAGCAGTTCCTTCACGGGCGTCGAAGTGAGGATCGGAATGTCGATCGCCAGCGCCGACTTCGCGAGTCTCGCGGCGAGCGCGTTGCCGCTCGTGACGTTGATCCCCCGCCGGTAGAGCGCCAGCTCCTTGATGTGCGTAGCCAGACGGCGGGCCACATAGAGGAACGAAACGATGGACTTGGTCGCGCGGAAGAAGTGCTTGAGGTCCGCGTTCGAGGAATTGAACATCATCCCCATGAACGTGATCGTCTCGAGCGGCTGCTTGAGGCGGCGCATGTCCTTGCCCAGCCCGCGAATGTCATATGGCGCGGCGAGGATCGAGCGACCGACGTCGACGCCGCCGGGCGCATCCGGGTGATAGTCCGGATAGAGCGTGGGCACGAACTTCATCTCGGTCTCGCGCTCGAAGAACTCGACCATTTTCGGCCCGTTCTCGACAAAGCACTCGACCGCGGCGGCATCGTAGTTATTGCCCGTTTCGCTCATCATGTATTCGCGCACGCGCTCGACGGTGTCAGCCGGGTTCTGCTGTCGGCCGTATTTGCTCAGCGGAATCCATAAGACGCCGCCCGACAGCGCGGTCGTACCACCGAACACGGGCTCCTTCTCGAGCACGATGACATCGAGGCCGCGCTTGCGTGCCGTGATCGCAGTGGCGAGGCCCGCGGCACCCGATCCGACCACGACCAGATCGCAGGTGATCTCCTTGGTCATATCCAATCTCCTTGTCGTTGTGGTGTGACGGCGCTCACGCGGCCGCAGTAGCGTTGAAACCGGGGCGCGGAACCATGTCCATCAGCATGCAATCGAGCCCGCCGTCGACGAGCACCTCCGCGCCATTGACGTAGGCAGCCATATCAGAGGCGAGGAACAGCGCCGGGCCGGCGAGGTCTTCCGGCTCGCCGATGCGGCGGCTCGCGGTGGCGGCGGCGCGGCGAGCCTCGAAGCCGGGCTCCTCGTAGAACTTCGCGGACAGCGCGGTGCGGATCATGCCGGGCAGCACACAGTTGCTGCGCACGCCGCGTGGGCCCCACTCCGCCGCCAACTGCCGCGACAGCAGCAGCACGCCCGCTTTGCTCGGGCTATAGGAACCGCTATTGGTCTGCGGATTGAGCGACGCAATCGACGCAACGTGGACGATACTGCCTTTGCCCGCCGCCAGCATGTCGCGCCCGAAAGCCCGGGCACACAGCAGATAGCCGGTCAGATTGACGGCGATGGCCTGGTTCCAGTCCTCGATCGAGACTGTCTCGAGCGCTCCAGCGCGCAGCAGCCCTGCATTGTTGACGAGCGCGCCGACCGGCCCGAGCTCCGCTCGAACCTTGTCGGCAGCAGCGGCAACCGAGGCTTCGTCCGACACGTCGCAGCCGATCGCTCGCGCCACCGCACCGGCCTTCCGAAGTTCGGCGGCGACAGCTTCAGCACCGGCAAGGTTCCGATCCACGAGCGCGACGTGTGCGCCGACAGCGGCGAACGCGCGCGCGATGCCGGCACCAATGCCACTGCCGGCACCCGTCACCACGCAGACCTTTCCGTTCAAGTTCAGCGCGTACGGGGTCGAGGCCGCTGCGCGATTTTCAAGTTCCTGTCTCATGTAATTACCTTCCTGAAATATGTATGCGATTACGCTTCCTGATATCCGTATCGACATTGAACGCCCCGAGCGCCTGTGGAACAATGGACAGAGTCGACATAGAGCAGGACATAACGTGCATCATGGCCTCTGACCAGCAGCGCCGCCGGACCGTGCTGCATTTCGCGCTCTATGGCGCGGAAGCCGACCAGCCTTGGGTCGACATGGTCCATTACGAGCGCATTCCGCTGCGTGCCGGGCGTTTCGATTTCGACATCGAACCGCACGTCCACGATGCGCTGATCCAGGTGCTCTACGTGACCGCCGGCGGCGGCGAGACTTTCATCGACGGCAAAACCTGGGCCGTCCAGGCGCCATGCCTCGTGGTCGTGCCGGCGCGCTCGGTCCACGGCTTTCACTTCCGCAGCGACGTCGACGGTCACGTGATCACCGCCGCGCAGTCCGCGCTGGAATCGCTGGCGATGACGGCCGCGCCCGAGCTGCTCGAATTCATCCGCACGCCGACGGTGTTGTCGATCGATCCCGCCGTGGAGCGCGGCACATCTCTGGACACGCTGTTCCAGTCGATCGGGCACGAGGCGGAGAGCCACGAGCGCTGGCAGTTCACCGCGGGCGCCGCACTCACTATCACCCTGTTCGTCAAGATCGGGCGTCTCAGCGAGAGCGCCCGGCTCTCAGCCAGTTCCGAGCAGCGCACGATGGCCGCGCGAATCGAGCGGTTCCGCGCCCTGCTCGACCGCCATTGCCGTGAGCGGCGCCCGGTCGCCAGCTATGCCGGCGAGATGGGCGTCACCACCGGCCAACTTTCGCGGATCTGCCGCGCTACGTTCGGGGTCTCGGCCATCGAGGCGATCGATGCACGCTCGATTCATGAGGCCAAGCGGCTGCTCGGCTATTCGACGCTCAGCGTGAAGCAGATCGCCAGCGAACTGGGCTTCCAGGACGAGGCGTATTTCGGACGCTTCTTCCGCAAGCAGACGGGACTGCGGCCAACCGAATACCGCTCCGCAGCGCACGACCGATCCTTGCCGCCTGAAAAGGCAAGAGCGAACTGACTCGCTCTCGCCCCTTGATCCGCTTCAGGCCGACAACGCCCCCAGCTTCACGAACAGATGCTCGGGCCCGGAGTTGGTCAGATTGTTGCCCCGCACATACTGGATCGGCCTTGCCGGATCGAGCGCAATCTCGCCGATCTTGCGGGCCAGAGCCTTCGTCGCGATCAGCGTCTCCAGCTTGGCGAGCGGCGCACCGAGGCATTTGTGCATGCCGTTGCCGAAGCCCAGATGACCGCTGGAATCGCGGTCGATGTCGAAGGTCTCGCCATCGGCAAACTTGCGGCTGTCGCGGTTCGCGGCCGACAGCAGCAATCGCACCACCGCGCCCTTCGGCAGATCGACGCCCGCGACGGTGGTCGCCTCGGTGGTGATGCGGCTCACGCGCTGGACCGTGCCACGGTAGCGCGCCACCTCCTCGACGTAACGCTCGGCGTCGGCGGGGTTTTCGCGGATACGTGCCAGCAGGTTCGGCTGTTCGGCGAACATGCGAAACGCGTTGGCAACGAGGATGGTCGTCGTGTCGTGCCCGGCGATGAACACGAACGCGCACAGCTCCTTCGCTTCCTTTTCGGAAAGCAGCCCGTCTTTCCACATGCGCGCGATATGTCCGCCGATCGACTGGCTGTCGGTCAAAGCGAGCCGCTCCATCGCTTCCTTCAGGTAAGCGAAGAAGGCGTGCGCGCTCTGCTCGTCGGTACCGGTCCCCGGCGCATTGCGGGCCAGGCGCCCGAAATAGCTAAAGGTCTCGTCCGACCAGAACTTCATTTTTTCCTCATCCTCGTTCGGCACGTCGATCATCGCGGAGATCGTCGAGATGCTGAGCGGGATCGCGAAATCGTCGACGACGTCACCGCCGCCCTTGGCGATCATCACGTCGAGCAAATCCTCCGCCCTTTGCGCGATCTGATCGATAAAGGGATCGAGCGCCAGCGGCAGGAACGACGGCTGGACGACCTTGCGCAAGCGCGAATGCGCGGGCGCATCGAACAGCGTCAGGAACGTCAGCGGCGGCGGGCTGACCACCTCGGAGGAAAACAGCTTCGGATTGCGGATCGCCTGGTAGACATCGTCATAGCGCGACAGGAACCACACGTCCGAAGTCGCCGATTGGCAACGCAGCACCGGCGCATGCTCCCGCATCCAGCGGTAGTGCTCGTAAGGGTCGCCTTGCGAGCCGTCGTCGACCACCTTGAATGGTTCCAGCCCCTCGGGCCAGTCCAGCTCGTGTGAATAAGCCGGAAGCGTGCTGCCCGAGAATGGACACACCTGCGGCGCGCTTTGCGGCACGGCAGGCGGGAGAGCGGGAGCCGCTGCGGCAGCCGGTGCCGTCTTGCCCGTCGCCATGCGCTCCAGCGCCCGGCTCATCGTGGCCTTGGAATGGAGCGCATGCAGCGCAATCACGTCCCGCGCCGCGTTCAGGTCGCCCAGTTCGAAGGCGGCGACGATGTCCCGATGCTGCTGGACGATATCGCCGACGATCTCGATCTGGTCGGTCAGCGCGCGAGCGATGTAGTCCTGCACGGCCAGCTGCCGGTAGAGCGCGATCAACTGCGCGTTCCCGGAAGCTTCGATCGTGAACAAGTGGAACGCGTGGTTCGCCTCGATGTAGCGTGGCACGTCGGTAAAGTGCCGCCCGCGCACGAACGGCGCGGTCGCCTCGGCGAGCTGGCGGAAGGTGATCAGTTGCTCGCTCGACAGCCGGCCCATCGTCAGTTGAGCCGCCCCCAGTTCGAGCGCCATGCGCAGGTCGAACGCTTCATCGACATCGACAGGAGCGATGCGCTCCTCGCCGGTCTGGACCACGAGGCCCGTGCCGGCGAACTTCTCATAGTAGAAATTGCGCGGCGTCAGCCCCTCTGACGACAGAAAATCGCGCACCGCATCGACCATCGGCGGCGGGCCGCAGAGATAGACATCCGCTTCGCCACCATTGAGCTGGGACGCGTTGATGTGGTGGGTCACATAGCCCTTGTTGGGATAGGCACTGTCAGGGTTGGAAACGGTGCAGGCATACGTGAAGTTCGGCAGGCGCTGCGCATAGGTTTCGAGCCGGTCGATGCCGACCAGATCCTCATCGGTGTTCACACCGAGGATCATGTGGATCGGATACGGACTGCCGCCGTCCTCGACGATCTTGTCGAGCATCGACAGGAACGGCGCGAGACCCGTGCCACCCGCCAGAAACAGCACCGGCCGCTCGATGGCGCGCAGATAGAAGCTTCCCATCGGGCCGCGAAATTCGATCGCGTCGCCGACTTTGGCGGTTTCGCAGAGCCAGCTCGACATCACCCCTTGACGCACATTGCGCACAAGGAACGACACGTGCGGCTCGGACGGCCCCGAGCTGAACGAATAGGACCGGGTCTGATCGGTGCCGGGCACCTGGACATTGACGTACTGCCCGGGAAGAAAACTGAGATCCGCGCGGTTCTCGAGCTCGACCGAGAAGGCGATCGTAGTGTCCGACGCTCGTTGGCAGGCGACGATCCGCCCCTTGTGGGAGGACGGGCCGGTTCCCGAGACATCGGAGTTCGTGGCGATCTGGATCACGCAGTCGGAGCGCGGGCTCATCTGGCAGGTGAGAACCTTGCGGGCGCTCACCTCGTCCGGGCTCAGCGCATCTTCCACGCAGTCGCCCAGAACGTACTCACCGGACTCGCAGACCGCCTTGCAGGTGCCGCACACGCCATCACGGCAATCGAGCGGGATATTGATCCTGGCGCGGATGGCGGCATCGGTGACGCGCTCGCCCTCCTCGCAGTCGATGAAGCGGGTCACTCCGTCCTCAAAACGGAGGGTTATCTGGTGGGCCATGCCGGTGTCTCCTCTAGAGCCGCCCGAACAGTCCGCTTCGCTGTCGGTATGTTCGGGCGGGTGGCGCGCGAGGTAATCTTGTTTCTCTCGCAAGCGCCAGGTGGGCTTAGTGGCGCCAATTTAGAGCCTGGGCCGCGTTCGCCTCAATGGACAGAGACGACGTTTGCCCGGACAAAACGTGCATCTAGATGGATACCCGATGGCGTTCGTAGTCTGCCCCTCACTGCTTCGGAGCCGAACTCAATAACGCCAAACGGCGCCTATCATCCAAGTACCGCCCGGCGGCGCATGCGCCACAGCACCGGGGTGGATTCACGCACCAAACGTGTTCGGCAGTCGATCCCGGATTGGGAGGTCACATGTCATCGCTACGCGCAAACGATCTGCTCCGTTCGAAGGAAGGAAGCCGTCTGCATGGCCCGGACCTCGATTGCTGGCGCCGCTGGGGGCCTTATCTGAGCGACCGGCAGTGGGGCACGGTTCGCGAGGACTACAGCGACTACGGCACCGCCTGGGAGTATTTCCCCCACGATCAGGCGCGCAGCCGCATGTACCGCTGGGGCGAGGACGGCATTGCCGGATTCGGCAACGACCCACTCGACTGGTGCGTGTCGCTCGCGCTCTGGAACGGGCGCGACGCCATCCTGAAGGAACGGCTGTTTGGCTTGACCAATGCGCAGGGCAATCACGGCGAGGACGTGAAAGAGCTTTACTTTTATGTCGATGGCACGCCGACGCACTCGTACATGAAGATGCTCTACAAGTACCCGCACGATGCGTATCCGTATCAGGACCTGATCGACGAAAACGGCCGGCGCGGCGCCGATCAGCCCGAATACGAAATCCTCGATACCGGCGTGTTCGACAACGATCGCTATTTCGACGTCTGGGTCGAGTACGCGAAGCACACACCCGACGACATCGTGATGCGCATCAGCGTCGAAAATCGCGCGGATCAGCACGCGCCACTGCATGTGCTGCCGCTCCTCTGGGCGCGCAACCGCTGGGCGTGGTCAGGCAAGCCCGGCAGGCCGTCGCTGACGCTCGAGACGGAGTCCGCCGAAGGCGCGCGGGTGATCGCGCACAATCCCGCGCTGGGCACGATGATCGTCACGGCCTCCGCGCAGCAGCCGATCGAATGGCTGTTCTGCGAAAACGAAACCAATGTGCGCCGCATTTTCGGCATCGCCGGCGCGGGCCCGTTCAAGGATGGCTTCAACGATTACCTCGTCGATGGCGACGAGCAGGCGATACGCCGCGACGCGGGCACCCGCGCCGCCGCGCATGTGGCGCTGTCGCTCGCGCCGCACGAACGCGCGGTGCTGTATCTGCGCTGGCGTCCGGCGGCACTGCCGGGCATCACGCGCGACGACGCGCCGCTCGACTTCGAAGCGCTGTTCGCGCGCCGGATCGCGGAGGCCGATGAGTTCTACGCGGCGCTCCAGCACGATATCGCCGACGCCGATGCACGGCTCGTGCAACGCCAGGCGCTCGCCGGCATGCTATGGACGAAGCAGTACTACCAGTTCGACGTGACGCGCTGGCACGACGGCGACCCCGGTCAGCCGAAGCCGCCGAAAGGACGCCGGCACGGCCGCAACGCCGACTGGCGGCATATGTGCAACGGCGATGTCGTCTCGATGCCGGACAAGTGGGAGTACCCGTGGTACGCGTCGTGGGATCTCGCGTTTCATGCCGCCGCGTTCGCGATGATCGATCCCGACTTCGCGAAGAAACAGTTGCTGCTGCTCGTGAAAGAACGGTACATGCATCCGAACGGGCAGTTACCCGCCTACGAATGGGCTTTCGGCGACGCGAACCCGCCCGTTCATGCATGGGCGACCTGGCGCGTGTACGAACTCGACCGTGAAGTCACGGGCGTCGGTGACCACCAGTTTCTCGAAGTGATGTTCCACAAGCTGCTGCTGAACTTTTCGTGGTGGGTCAACCGCAAGGATGCGGAAGATCGCAACATCTTCCAGGGCGGCTTTCTCGGGCTCGACAACGTCGGGATCTTCGACCGCTCTTCCCCGCTGCCGACGGGCGGCCGCATCGACCAGGCCGACGGCACCGCGTGGATGGCCTCGTATGCGCTCGACCTGATGCAGATCGGACTCGAACTCGCGATGACGAACAACGCGTATGTCGAAATCGCGGTGAAGTTTTTCGAGCATTTCCTGTATATCGCGGAAGCCGTCGGTTGCAGCGAGGGCTGCAGAACAGGGTTGTGGGACGGCCGCGACGAGTTCTTCTATGACGTACTGCATCTTCCGGACGGAACCCGTGTGCCGATGCGCGTTCGCTCGATCGTCGGTCTGATTCCGCTGTTCGCCGTGCATGTGCTCGAAGAGCGGATATACGGTCACCTGCCTGGCCTGCGAGAGCGGCTCGCGTGGTTTCTCGATCACCGGCCGAATCTGGCCAAGCTGGTGTCGCGCTGGACCGAACCCGGCAAGGGCAATACCACGCTGCTGTCGCTGCTGCGCGGATACCGGATGACGGCGCTGCTGCGCCGCGCGCTCGACGAAGACGAATTCCTGTCCGATCACGGCGTGCGTGCGCTGTCGCGCGTGCATCGCGGTACACCGTACGAGTTCGATCATGGCGGCGCACATGTCTGCATCGAGTATCAGCCGGCCGAATCGGATTCGCGCGTATTCGGCGGCAATTCGAACTGGCGCGGACCCGTGTGGATGCCCGTCAACTATCTGCTGATCGAATCGCTGTATGAATTTCATCGCTACTACGGCGACGAGTTCCGCATCGAATATCCGACGGGGTCAGGCAACCGGTGCTCGCTCAGCGAGATCGCCGACGGTCTCGCACGGCGTGTCACCACCCTCTTTTTGAAGGACGAGCACGGCATGCGGCCGGTGATGGCGGCTTATCCGCAATTGCAGGCCGACCCGCGTTCGTCTGATCTCGTGCTTTTCCACGAGTACTTTCACGGCGACAGCGGGCGTGGCGTCGGCGCTTCGCATCAGACGGGCTGGAGCGGTCTCGTCGCGCTGCTGCTGCAGCCGCGTCTGATGAAGCTGGCCCATGTGGCGTCCGATATCGCCACCGCTGCCGAAGATGTGCGGGCAGGCGCGCCAGTCGCCGAAGAGACACTCCCCACGATGGCACGTTAGACGACGCTCGCCTGCGGCAATCTTCATAACGCCTGTCGGACCAAAGTCTCATTGACCGACCGCAAGGTCGCGTGTCTTATTGGTTGGGGAGACTCCACGTGCCCGAGGAGTCTCCATTTCATCGTCCAAGGCGAAACCGCGAAGCAGGAAGAGCGCAAACATGGACTGGAACCGCTGGTACAGCTTGAAGAGTTACCTCAGATCTTCCCTGTGGACGGTCCCGCTCGTCGCAGTAGCGATCTATGCGGTGGTGAAGCCGCTCACTGAAATGCTGGGAAGGTGGTTGATCGGACACGACATCCTCGACCCGAAAACCGGCCTTTTCGGGCTGTCCATGACTGGCGCGCGGTCACTTGTCGGCGACATCGTTTCCGCAGACCTGGCGTTTCTGGTATTTACCTTCGGTTCGCTGCTCGTCGCGATCCAGGTCGCTGGCGGTCAATACACCCCGCGGATCATCGCGACGACCTTGCTGCGCGATAACGTGATCCGCAACATCTCGGGATTGTTCGTTTTCACACTTCTATTCGCCAACAGGACCTTGGGCTGGATGGGTGACAGCGAGGTGCACCAGCTTCAGGTATTCATTGCAGCGCTATTCGGATTCGCTTCCGTCGTCGCATTCCTTTTCCTGATCGACTATGCGGCGAAATTTCTGCGTCCAGTGAGCCTCGTGGCGCGCGTTGGAGAGCACGGCATCGCGGTCATCGAGAGCGTTTATCCCGCGCCGGCGACGGGCCGGATCGCCCCGCCGTGCGTTGACCGCAAGCGAGGCGTGCCTGATCGCATCGTTCGCCACAGCGGTACATCCGGCATCGTTCTGGCCGTGAATCTGGAAAGACTGGTCGCCAAGGCGAGGCGCACGAACTCGGTTATCGAATTCGTGCCGCAAGTCGGCGATTTCGTCGCAGTCGACGAACCCTTGTTTTATCTGTACGGTGACGCTGGCGCAATCGATGAAAACCGGCTGCGGACACTGGTCGCCTTTGGGACCGAACGCACGATGGAACAGGATCCGATGTTCGCGTTCCGCATCCTTGTTGATATTGCGCTCAAGGCGTTATCGGCCGCGATCAACGATCCCACAACGGCCGTGCTGGCCATCGATCAACTACAGCGGCTATTGCGCGTAGTCGGAAAACGGTCTTTGTACACCGAAGAGATCAGGGATAAGTCTGGCCGTGTGTGCGTGATCTTTCGAACGCCGAACTGGGAAGATTTCGTGCATATCAGTTTTCGAGAGATACGTCAGTATGGCGCCGGCAGCATCCAGATCGCGCGGCGTCAGCGCGCGGCGATAGAGAATCTCCTCCAGTGCTTGCCGGAGCATCGTCACGACGCATTGCGTGTCGAGCTGACCCTGCTGGACCGAGAGATCGGCGCGCGGCATCCATTTCCGGAGGACCTGGCGTTGGCCCGTATCCCGGACTCGCAAGGGCTTGGAGGGTCGGAGACGTCGGCGGCAAGGCAACCGGTCGTTTGAGAGGCGATCATGCGAAAACTCATCATGGGCATCGTCGAGTTCCGGGAGAAGATGCTGCCGCAATACGCGCAGCAGTTCAGCAAACTGGCGCTCGCGCAGACTCCCGATGCGCTCTTCATCACCTGCTCGGACAGCCGCGTCGTGCCGGACCTGCTGGCATCGACCCATCCCGGCGATCTCTTTACGATGCGCAACGTGGGCAATCTGATCCCGCCGGCGACTGCGGAGGGCGTCTCTACCGGAGATCTTTCCGAGGCAAGCGCAATCGAATATGCGGTGCTGGTGTTGAAAGTCGCGAATATCGTCGTGTGCGGGCATTCCGAGTGCGGCGCGATGAAGGCCGTGTTCTCACGCAACGCCAAGCTGAAATCGCCAAACCTCGATAAATGGCTATGCCACGCCAACAACGCGGCGTTTAGGCTCGAACAGGAAGGTCCGCTCGATGACCGCTTGAAAGCGCACGATCAATTGTCGCAACTCAACGTGCTGGTGCAGCTCGAACACCTGATGACCTACCCGATCGTCCGCCAGCAAGTCAGCGCCGGGGCACTCGTATTGAGCGGCTGGTGGTTCGATATCGCGACTGGCGCCATGTATGCCTATGAGCGCACGAGCCGTTCATTCGAAGTCATCGACCGCGCGATGGCTGAGCGGATCATTACGCGCCTTGCGGCGCGGGCGAGGTGACGGTTTCCGAAGCTTCGCAACGGGACCGAATTGGCGCGCATGAAGTTAAACGACAGATATCAGAGTCAATCAGTGGCTCGGCACCGCCGCTCGATAACCAAAGTTAGACGCTTCTCTCTAATCTGCCAATAACCCCGGTATTGCACCACGCGGGTAATTCCGAATATTACATATAGATTAGCAAATCCATACTGCGTCACGACAGGCGCTCAGGCTCCCTGAGAACGTCCAGTCGGCGTGCATGGAAGCCGCTTCCAGGCTCTGTGCAAAAAAAGACATGCTACGGAGACAGTATGGGAATTCGCTTGAAGAGCGTCGTGAGTGCGCTCGCGTTGTGTGCCCTCATTGACGTCAGTTACGCCGCCGACCCGATCAAGATCGGTGTCGACGGACCTTTCACCGGCGGTTCGTCTTCGATGGGCGTGAGCATGCGCGACGGCGTGCGGCTCGCCACCGCGGAAATCAATAAGGCCGGTGGCGTGCTTGGCCGTCAGATCGTGCTGGTCGAGCGCGACGACGAGGCGAAAAATGAACGCGGCGTACAGATCGCGCAAGAGCTGATCAACAAGGAAAAAGTGGCTGCGGTGGTGGGCTACATCAATACCGGCGTGGCGCTCGCGTCTCAACGCTTCTTCCAGGAAGCCAGGATTCCGGTGTTCAACAACGTCGCGACTGGCAGCGTCCTGACGAAGCAATTCACCGATCAACCGGATAACTACGTCTTCCGCAACGCCGCCGCCGACCGCATTCAGGCGCCGATGATCGTTGAAGAAGCGATCGCGAAACGCGGCTTCAAGAAGGTCGCGATTCTCGCGGACTCCACCAATTACGGTCAGCTCGGCCGCGAAGACCTCGAAAAGGCGTTGGCCACGAAAGGCGTGAAGCCGGTTGCGGTAGAAAAATTCAATATCAAGGACGTCGACATGACCGCGCAGCTGCTCAAGGCCAAGGAGGCCGGCGCTGAAGCGGTGCTGACCTATGGCATTGGGCCGGAACTCGCGCAGATCGCCAACGGCATGGCCAAGCTCGGCTGGAAAGTGCCGCTGATCGGCAGCTGGACCCTGTCGATGGCGAACTACATCGACAACGCGAGCACCAACGGCGAAGGCGCCCGGATGCCGCAGACCTTCATTCAGGAAGCGAACACGCCCAAGCGCAAGGCGTTCATCGACGCGTACCTCAAGGAGTTCAAGCCGAAGAACAACCGCATCGAATCGGCGGTGTCCGCCGCCCAAGGCTACGACTCGGTCTATCTGCTCGCCGCGGCGATGACCCAGGCGGGTTCGACCGAAGGTCCGAAGGTGCGCGCCGCGCTGGAAAACCTCAACGGCAAGGTGGAAGGCGTCGTGATGGTGTACGACAAGCCGTTCACGCACGACGACCACGAGGCGATCAGCCCGAACGTGCCGGTGTTTGGCGAGGTCAAGGGCGGCCGCGTGATCTATGCGTACGACGCTGATCGCAAGGACGGCAGCCAGTTGCGCGCCAAGCAGGCGTCGACGAACTAAGCGCGGATACAAGCGCAAATCCAGCGCGGCAGCATGCTCCAAAGCCGCACCCGCCCGCCAGCGGGGGCGGCTTTGTTTTATAGATGGTGAACTCTAAGGCGCTCGACGATGACCATTCTTTTACAGCTCATCTATAGCGGGATCGCACTCGGCATGATCTACGCCGTGATCGCATTCGGCTATCAACTCACATTCGCGACCTCCGGCACGCTGAACTTCGGCCAGGGCGACGCGCTGATGCTCGGCGCGCTGGTCGGCCTCACGCTGGTCTCGCTCGGCGTCAACTACTGGCTGATGATCCCGCTCGTCTGCGCGTTCGGTCTGTTGCAGGGCGCGTTCGTCGAACGGATCGGGGTGCGGCCCGCGATCAGGATCAAATCCGAATTCGGCTGGATCATGTCGACGATCGCGCTGGGCATCATCTTCAAGAACGTCGCGGAAAACGTCTGGGGCCGCGACGATCTGCGCTTCCCGTCGCCGCTGCCCGAAGCGCCGCTCAAGGTGTTCGGCGCGAACGTTCTGCCGATGGAACTTCTGGTGGTCGGCGGCGCGCTCGCGATGATGCTCGCCGTCGAGTTCTTCAACCGCAAGACGATCTTCGGCAAGGCCGTCGTGGCCACGGCGAACGACCGCGACGCCGCCGCGCTGATGGGCATCAACACCGGCCTCGTGATCACGTTTTCGTATGCCCTCTCGTCGCTGACCGCCGCGTTCGCCGGCGTGCTGATCGCGCCGCTCACGCTGACCGGCGCGACGATGGGCGCGGTGCTCGGCCTCAAGGCGTTCGCGGTGGCGATCATCGGCGGTCTCACGAGCGGTTTGGGCATCCTCGTCGGCGGCGTGATTCTCGGCATCGCCGAGACCACTACCGGCTTCTATCTCTCCACCGGCTATAAGGACGTGCCGGGGCTGGTCCTGCTGCTCATCGTGCTCGCGATGAAACCCGCCGGGCTGTTCGGCAAGACTTCAATCAAGAAAGTGTGAGGGCCGCCGTGAATCTGAAGAAACTCGTTGCGACGGCACTTGTGCTGATCGCGCTTGCGGTGTTCCCGGTGCTGTCGGGCAATCCGTACTACATCCATCTGGTCGAGACCATCATGATCTACGCGATCCTGCTGTTCGGTCTCGACATCGTGGTCGGCTACACCGGCCAGGTTTCGCTCGGACATGCGGGGCTGTTCGGGGTTGGCGCCTACACGGCGGGCGTGCTGTTCATGAAGCTCGGCTTGCCGATTTTCGTGACCGCGCCGCTCGCGATTCTCGTCACGGCCGGCTTCGGCGCGATTCTCGCGCTGCCCGCGCTACGCGTGTCCGGCCCCTACCTCGCGATGGTGACGCTCGCGTTCGGCACGATCCTTCAGATTCTCATCAACGAGATGGATTTTCTGACCAACGGGCCGATGGGCGTCAAGATTCCGAAGCCGTCGCTCGGCGCGCGGCCGATGAACGAAGTCGAATACTACTGGCTCGTCGCGGCCCTGCTGGTGGCCTCGCTGATCGTCGTGCACCGGGTGCTCAAGTCGCATCTGGGCCGGGCCTTCGAAGCCCTGCGAGACAGTCCGATCGCGTCGGACTGTATGGGCGTGTCGGTGTACCGCTACAAGGTCTACGCGTTCGTGATCAGCGCGGGCTTCGCCGGTCTGGCCGGCTGCCTGTACTCGTATTCGGAGCAGTACATCTCACCGAATACCTACAACTTCGAGCTGACCATCCTGTTCCTGCTCGCGATCATCATGGGCGGGCGCAAGACGCGCACTGGCGCGGTGCTCGGCTCGGCGATCATCGTGCTGTTACCCAAGCTGCTCGATGACATCGATATGTTCCGCATCGTCGCATCGGTGCTGGCGGTCGCGGTCGTGATCGGCGCAGGCGTAGCGCTCGCGCGCAAGGTGTCGACGGCACGCAAGGTGGCGATTCCGGTGCTCGGTACGGTGGGGCTCGCCGCGTTTTCATACTGCATCGATACGCTCGCCGACTGGCGGCTGAGCATCTTCGGCCTGATGATCCTGCTCGTCGTGTACTACCTGCAGGACGGCGTGATCGGATTCGTGCGCAAGAGCATGATGGGCGGGGCGGGGCGCACGAGCACCGTCGACACCCATCATGCCGCGACGATCGGCGCAGACGCGGTCGCCGCCGTGCACGCGGGCGACACGGAAGAGATCCTGCAGCTACGCGGCATCCTGATGCAGTTCAGCGGGCTCAAGGCGCTCAACCAGGTCGACCTGAGCGTGCGGCGCGGCACGGTTCACGGACTGATCGGCCCTAATGGCTCCGGCAAGAGCACGATGATGAACGTGTTGACCGGCATCTATGTGCCGACCGCAGGCTCGATCGAGTACCGTGGCATGTCGATCGCGGGTAAGACTTCGTCGCAGATCGCGTTGGCGGGCATCGCGCGCACCTTCCAGAACGTGCAGTTGTTCGGCGAGATGACCGCGCTCGAAAACGTGCTGGTCGGCTTGCATCACACGTTTCGGGCACATATCGCGGACGTCGGACTGATGTCCCCGCGTTACCGGCGCGAGGAGCGCGCCGCCCGTGAACGTGCGTTGGGCATGCTGCGCTTCGTCGGGCTTGAACATGCGGCCGGCGAAGAAGCGCGCAACCTGCCCTACGGCAAGCAACGGCTGCTGGAAATCGCGCGGGCGCTCGCGCTCGACCCGCAAGTGCTGCTGCTCGACGAACCGGCGGCCGGCCTGACCGCGCCCGACATCAAGGAGCTGGTCGCAATCATCCGCAAGGTGCGCGATCACGGCATCACCGTCGTGCTGATCGAACATCACATGGACGTCGTGATGAGCGTGTGCGACCGCGTGTCGGTGCTCGACTTCGGACAGAAGATCGCGGAAGGCAATCCGGCCGACATCCAGTCGAACGAAAAAGTCATCGAGGCTTATCTCGGCGGCGAGGCGGCGGGGCAAGCGGCCTGAGCCGCGCTCCCCTGCCTCGACTCACGAGATACACAGGAACACTCAGGAACACACATGCTATCGGTCAAGAATCTGCATGCAGGATACGGCAAGGTCAAAGTGCTGCACGGCATTTCGATCGACGTGCCCAAGGGCTCGGTCGTCACGCTGATCGGCTCGAACGGCGCGGGCAAAACCACCACGATGCGCGCGATCTCCGGCATGATCCGCGCGAGCGACGGCGAGATCACGATGGGCGTGGGCGCGAGCGCGAAGCGGATCGACGCGCTCGACTCGCATCGCATCGCGCGTCTCGGACTCGCGCATTCGCCGGAAGGACGGCGCGTGTTCGCGACGATGAGCGTGCACGACAACCTGATCCTCGGCGCCTTTCCACGCCTCACGTGGGCGCGTCCGCGCGGCGATGTGAACGCCGATCTGGAACGCGCGATCGAACTCTTTCCGCGTCTGAAAGAGCGGCGCCATCAACTCGCCGGCACCCTCTCCGGGGGCGAGCAGCAGATGCTCGCGATGGCGCGCGCGATCATGCTGAACCCGGAACTCGTGCTGCTCGACGAACCTTCGATGGGGCTCGCACCGATACTCGTCGAAGAGGTCTTTCGCATCATCGAAAATCTGAAGGGCCAGGGCGTGACGATGCTGCTCGTCGAGCAGTTCGCCGCGGCGGCGCTCAACGTGGCGGATTACGGTTACGTATTGGAGAACGGCCGGATCGCCGCACACGGGCCGGCGCTGCAGTTGCGCAACGATCCGTCGGTGAAGGCCGCTTATCTGGGCACGAGTCATTGAAGTAGTGCAGGCATCCCTGGGTCTCTAACACCCCGGGTGGCTTCTTTGAATCCAAGCCCGCCCTCTTTCGAGGGCGGGCTTTTTTTTTGGTTGTCGATCTCAAACGCCACGATTCTGCAGCGGATACATTCTTCGACCGCGATGTGTGATCCGCTGCAATCACCATGCCATGGCAGCAATGCTGGGGATATCAAGTGTTGAAATGGCATACGCCAAGATTTATTCACACAAATCTGGCCACCGCGACCTAGTGTGTTTCGGTAGATACGTGCCTTGCTGCATGTCTTCGGCGGACGGCAAGCAAGCATCGTTTCTGCGCTGGGAAAAGACGTTTTCACATATATCGGAAGGTCGGAAGTGATCGCGCCGGCGAAGGAAAGCCGGCAACTCACAGGCGTTTTCCCTTTTTCGCGAGGCCCAGAATGAAAATCAATTTCAGTTGCCTATCCCGGTCTGTTTTGCAGGGCATTGCAGGTGGTGGCGTCGTCGCGCTCGCATGCTCGATCGCCACGGGCGCGCACGCGCAAACGCTGGGATCGCTCGTCCAGGTGGCCGCGGGCGACCCATTTAGCGGTTGCACCGCCGACCAGCTGAACGCGCAGGAGTCGGCATTCGGCAGCGTCCTGTTTCCCGCCACCTCGATCGAACCCTGGGTTGCGGTGGACCCGACGGACTCGTCTCGCCTCCTCGCTGGCCACCAGCAGGATCGCTGGAGCGACGGCGGCTCACGCGGGCTCGTCGGCGTCGTCTCCAGAGATGCGGGCAGCACCTGGTCCAACTCGATTCCGTCCGGCGTGACTAACTGCACTGGCGGCAAATTCCGCCGCGCTTCCGATCCCTGGGTGGACTTTGCGCAAGACGGAACGGCCTTCTTCTTCTCTCTGGTGCTGGACCCCGCGCAACCGACCACGCCGTTTGGCGCGCGCAATAGCGGAATGCTGGTCAGCCGCTCCAGCGACCATGGCGTAACGTGGCAGACTCCCGTTACGCTGATCCGCAGCAACTCGCCACACGTGCTCAACGACAAGAACTCGCTCACTGCGGACCCGACCGCGACCAACTACGTCTATGCAGTTTGGGACCAGTTGAGCGTGTTCCCTCCAACGAAGGAAGGCGCCAGGTTGCTCGCGGAAAACGATGGCGTTCTGATCGCGCGGCAATTGCGCAACGGTGCAGCATCCGCGGCGGGCGGCGCTCCCGTATTCAAGTTCAACTTCACCGGCCCGAGCTTCTTCTCGCGATCCACTGATAAGGGCGTGACATGGAGCACCGCCGCCCCGATCTACCAGCCCGGGACGAACGCACAGACAATCGACAACATGGTGCGCGTTTTGCATGATGGAACCCTGCTCGATTTCTTCACGGCGATCAATGCCACGCCGTCGGGCCTGAGCATCGGCTATATCAAGTCTGCGGATAAAGGCGCGAGCTGGTCGGCGCCGACATTCACCAACGACATTCAGGCGGTCGGAGTGGTCTCGCCTGACAGCGGCCAGTCGATACGCGATGCGTCCATTCTGTACAGCGTCGCTGTGAACCCGACGTCGGGGGCAATCTATCTCACCTGGCAGGACGACCGCTTTTCGTCCGCGACCTGCACCACGCCCACTGGATCGATTCCGATCGACGGGATCGCCTTCAGTGAATCGACGGATGGCGGTGCTACCTGGTCAACGCCGGTAAAGATCAACAAGACGCCGCCAAACGCAACCAACCCCTGCCGTCAGCAGGCGTTCATTCCGGCGGTGGTGCCGTCGGGCGACGGCAATACGATCGTGGTGACCTACTACGACTTTCGTAACGACACGAACACTCCCGCCGGCTTCGAGGGAACCGACTATTTCGCGGTGTTCTGCTCGACTGCTACTGCGTGTACCAATCCGGCGAATTGGAGTAATGAACGCAAGCTCACCGACACCTCGTTCAACATCCTTAACGCGCCCGTGGCGGGCGGCCACTTCCTCGGCGACTACATGGGCCTGGCTGCTAGCGGCTCGAAAACTGTCTACCCGGTATTCGGTGTAGCCACGGGTCACAACGTGACGGCCGAATTCACGCGCAAGATCACTTTGCCGTAAGCGCAAATGGCGGCGACGGGAGGGTCGCCGCCCAGCCCTCCTTCACCGCTCGTAGGCTTTAATTTTCAGGCACTTTCGCGGCGCTCCAACTCTGATAGTGCGGGCTATGCCACCGATTCACCGCCCCCCTTCACTTCGACGGCATCCCCGACACGTACACCAAGCTGCGTCGCGGCGCTGCCGCGATTCACGGCGATCTCGACGAGCCCGATCGAGTTCTCATACCAGAAAGCTTGACCGGCCGTTACATCGGAAAAGACCCGCGCGTATTCGACATCGGCATCTCCGATGCGAAGCCGTGCAGACCTCGGCACCGTTCCAGCCCGCAGCCCCGTCAGCGCATTGCCGTAGTGATCGACGTAAATGACCTCGGCGAAATCGCCCGCATCCAGTTGCACGCTCAAGCCTGCCCTCTCAACGAGCTTGTCGGAAGGCAACTCGCCGCGGCTGACCCATGCCGCCATCGGCGCGAACAGATCGCGACCATGAAATGAGGCGGAAAGCGCGCCCGGACGCCATGTAATCCGCCAGGTCCGGGTATGCGCCGCGCGCGCCGCCACGACCGAGAGCAGCCCGTTGTCCGGCCCGACGAACCGCTGCCCGTCGGCTTGCAGCACGACGGCATCCCGCTCGCTACCCACGCCGGGATCGACCACGGCAAGGAACACACAGTCCGGCGGATACCAATGCGATAGCGCGGCGAGCAGATGCGCGCCTGCCTTCGCGTCGTAGTTCGGCGCAGTGTGCAGCACATCGACAACGGGAGTGCCGGCTACCGCGTGTCGTAGCAAGGCGACCCTCACCTGCCCGACATAGATGTCGTCGGCCCCGAAATCGGTAAAGAGTGCGAGCATCGCATAGCCTCCTTGAGTCCTGTGCCGCCTCGCCGGTCAGCGTTCGTTAAATATCTGAAATCCCCGCTCCTCGCCTTCTCCGCATACATCAGCGCGACCGGGAACGCGAACGCCTCGATGGGGATCGGCTCCGCTTTGCTTGCGCCGAGGCCGCAGATCCATTCGGCGTGATCTGCGCATCAACGCAGAACGCGATGAACGCCTGCACCTTTGCGGCCAGATGCCGACGCGACGGGTAGAGCGCATATAGAGGGAAACGTTCATCCGGCCAGTCCGGAAACAGATCGACAAGCTCTCGCTGTGCGATCAGTGCTTCCGTTCCGATCGACATGACCTGGGCGATTCCTGCGCCCGCTACACAAGCGTTCAGCATCGTGCCGACATCGGAGACCAGCAGCCGCCCGGAAACCGGAATGCTGACGACTTCCTTGCCCCGATGGAACTCCCATTCAAAGGGGCGTCCCGATAACGGATTGTAGAAAAGTACGCGTTCGTGATCGACGACGTCATCAGGACGATTGGGTCTGCCGTTGCTTTCAAGGTAAGCCGGAGACGCGACCGTGATGATCCGCGCTTCCAGCAGCTTGCGAGCAACCAGAGTACCAACGGGTGGCGGCCCGAAACGTATCGCGAGGTCGAAGCCATCCGCAACGAGATCGCCCACGTCATCGCGCATGATCAATTCCACCGAAAGCTCTGGAAACTGCTGCAGAAATGCCGGCAGCTTCGACGCGAGGACGGTCCGCGAAAAGAACGGGTCCACGTTGACGCGTAACTTGCCCTGGACCACGCCGGCAGAACCCGATGCCGTACTTGCCGCGCACTCGATGCCGACCAGATGCGGGCTGACGGTCTCGTAGAGACGCCTTCCTTCGTCGGTCAAGGTTTGCGATCGGGTCGTACGGTCGAGCAAGCGGACGCCGATCTGCTTTTCCAGCCGGCTTATCGCTCTGCTTACGCCGGACGCTGATACGCCGAGCGCCTCCGCGGCGCGAACGAAACTTCCGCTTTCCGCGACAGCGGCAAGCACCGTTATCCCCGCGAACAATCGACCGTCGAAGGTCATGATGCGCCTCGAGCAATGATGGATTCGTGATTTTAATCATTTCAGATTTGATTGAACCATACTTTATTCATCAATTGGCGCGTGAGACATTGGACGCCTCACCCACACGGAGGAACAGCATGGAAACGATCAAACGCGCAGAGCTCGCAATACCACGCCTGGGCTTCGGCACGTTCCGCATGCCCGGCAACGACTGTCAGCCGGTCGTAGAAAGCGCGCTGGAAGTTGGCTATCGGCATATCGATACCGCCGAGATGTACCAGAACGAGGAATCAGTGGGCGCCGCCATCGCCGGCTCGGGGATCGCGCGGGACGAGCTATTCGTGACGACCAAGGTATGGCACGAGAACCTCGAACCCGATGCCCTGCGCCGCGCATTTGCCAGCAGTCTCGAGAAGCTGCGACTTGATTTCGTCGACCTCTACATGATCCATTGGCCGTCCCGCGACATGAATCTTGCGGCTGCTTTGGAGACGCTCATGGAACTCAAGGAGGCGGGGCTTACCCGCGGCATTGGCGTGTGCAACTTCAATATGCCGCTGATCAAAGCGGCCGTTGAGGACATTGGCGCGCCGATCGCCTGTCATCAACTCGAATATCACCCGTTCCTGGATCAGTCCGCGATGCTCGCCTATCTGCGTTCGAAAAACATCCCGTTGGTGGCGTATGCGCCGCTCGCACAGGGACGTGCGGCAAGCGATACGACTTTGGCGCGGATCGGCAGCAAGCACGGTGCGACTGCCGCACAGATTGCCATTGCCTGGCTGCTCGATCAGGACGGCGTTATTGCGATCCCCAAGGCACAGCGGCGCGAAAGCCAGCAAGCCAATCTCAATGCGCTAGCGGTTCGACTCGACGACGATGACCGCAAAGCAATCGCAGCGCTTCGCAAGGACCAGCGTTACGTCACTCCCCCCTTCGCTCCCCAGTGGGACGCGTGATTCAGCAGGCTTAGGTGCTCGGGCGACGGGCACACTCATCCAGTGCAGAGTTCGGACGATGCGCTTGCGTGCCCAGTCCGAACGCGACGACGCTGAGCAGCGCCAAAGCCCATACACAGATCACGGCGTACAGCATCACGAGACCAAAGCCGTGGACGAGCGCCGCATGAGCGATCACGCCATGCGGATCGGCGCTTGCGAGTTTCGCGCTGTCCTGCGTGAGATCCGCAAAATTGCCTGCGGCCACCTTTTGCGCGAGAAAACGCAGCGACGATGCTTCGGAAAAGCCGGCAAGCGCGCGAGAAAGATAAGAAAGCACGCCTTCGAAGAGTATGTAACCCATCAGCGCGATATTGATGGCCAGGCTGATCAGTCTCGCGCTCATATCGATACCCGAGGCCATGCCTGCGCGGTTCGGCGAGACCGAGCCGGTCGCGGTATTGGTGACCGGCGTGTTGGTCATCCCCAGCCCGGTTCCGCACAACAGACATCCCGGCAGCATCGTGAGCCAACTCGCCTGCTCCACGCCAGCGCCGAACCTCATCACGATGAAGCCGAGACCGATAATGAACAGTCCGAGCGGAATGACCCTGCGCGCATCGAAGCGCAGCGCAAGCCGCTCGGCAAATGGCGGCACGATCAGTGTCGGTAGCGTATAGGCGAGCAGCGACAGTCCGGACTTCACGTTCGAGTAGCCGAGCGCGCCCTGAAAATAGATCGGCAGGTAGATCATGAACGGCCAGTAGCTGAAGTTCATGCCCATCGATCCGCATATCGCACCTGAAAACCGGCGGGTCCGGAACACGAAAAAATCGAACATCGGCCGACGACTACGCTTCTCGACGACGATGAACGCGATAAAACTCAACCCCGTCGCCGCGACGATGCCTCGCGCGACGAGGCTGTCCAGGCCGAGATCCGGTCCTTGCGTAATGAAATAAACGAGGCCGAAACATGACGCGGAAAGCGTGAGGATGCCGGCAAGGTCCAGGTGTTGCGCATGTGGGTCACGGGACTCCTGCACACCCGCGTAGACGAGACCTAGTGCCACGATCGAGATCAACGCGTGGACGAGGAACACCCACTGCCAGTTGGCGACTGCGACGATCATGCCGCCGATGATCGGACCGAACCCAAGGCCGATGCCGAAGATGATTCCCCAAGCGCCAAACGCTTTGCTGCGCTCGCGCCCCTCCTGGAACTGATGCGACAGCACCGCCACCTGGCAGATCAGCATCGCTCCGCCGCCCATCCCTTGAAAAAAACGGCTGACGATCAGGACCGGCGCACTCTGTGCGAGCCCGCAGATGAGCGAGGTGATCCCGAACATCACGATGCTGACCACATAGACGCGTTTGCGTCCGAAACGATCTGCCAGCGCGCCCGTGCCCATAAGCACGGTGGTACACGCGAGCGTGTAGGCGTTCATGATCCATTGAATCTCCTTGAAATTTGCGTGCAGCACGCTTTCAAGGGTGGAAAGCACCGTCGGCACACTGGAAATTTCGAGGCCGAACATCAGCGAGGTCAGGCATACCGCGGCGAGCGCCACGGCATTTTTCGGAGGGGTGGCGAGTGTCATGAGATATCGCAAGGAAAAGGTGCGTTTGCGCGTACGGGTCGGCGTACACAGAGGGAGCTAATCGATCAGCAGCATCACGTCCGATGTACTATAACGGGAACAAACGTCCCTATTGAGGCAGTTTTTTCCCACAACTTATTCCCACAAGGACCCAATTCGATGGATCAACTCGATGGCGTAGCGGTCTTTGTCAAGGTGATCGAAGCCGGCAGCTTTACGGTTGCGGCCGAACGCATGCACCTGACGCGGTCGGCCATCGGCAAAGTAATTGCGAAGCTCGAGGCGCGCCTCGGCGTACGTCTGCTCCAGCGCACGACGCGTAGCCAGACACTGACGGAGGCGGGGCGCAGCTACTACGATCGATGCGTCCGGGCGCTTGCCGAGCTGGACGCCGCCGAAGCCGAACTGGAGACCGGATACAGCGAGCCACGCGGGCGCCTGCGGGTCAGCGCGCCCCTCGCATTCGGCCACCATTGCGTCGCTCCGGTGTTGTTCGGACTGGCACGCAAGCACCCCACACTACAGATCGACATCTCGTTTACAGACCGGGCAGTCGATCTCGTCGAGGAAAACATCGATCTTGCGGTGCGCATCGGCGATTTGCGCGACAGCACGAGCCTCGCCGCACGGCATCTCGGCGTTCAGGAAACGAGCATCGGAGCGGCCCCGGCGTATCTTGCGCGGCATGGGACGCCCGTCGATATCGACGATTTCGCGAAACATGCGGGCATCGCCTACTCGCGCGCCGGTGTGATGTCGCCGTGGCGCGTACTCGACACGGACGGGATTGAACGTGAATTGCTGATCAAGCCGCAACTGAGCCTGGACGATATCCAGGCGATTGCCGGAGCAGGCGTCGCCGGTCTGGGGCTCGTGCAGTTGCCATGCTGGTTGCTGACACGATATGTGATGACGGGCGAACTCGTCGCGGTGAGGGAGCGTTGCGGCGTGCGACCACAGGACATCCACGCGGTGTGGCCGAACACGCGATATCTTCCGTCGAAGACTCGTTGCGCCATCGATGCACTGGTTGCGGAGATCCCACCAATGATTCTCCGTTGAGGTGCGTCAAGGATCCAGAACCGATTCAGTCATGCAGCCAGACTGCCAACGAATTGTCTGATGCTGGTCAGCACGGCTCCCTGGTCGCCAGCGAAAACCCAGTGATCCGCGCCGTCGAGTTCGACGTATCGTGCGTGCGCGATGTGGCTGGCAAGATGCCGCCCAGCGCCGATCCGAACGGCGTGGTCGTCGTGACGGTGCAGCACCAGAGTCGGAGCCGCAATCCGGCCCAGCAGAACCCGCACATCCATATCGCGCAACGCCTCGAGCACGCCCTTGAGCGCTCCCGGGCTCGACGCGGCCCGCAGCAAACCTGCCCACCACGCTCGCGCCTGGGGGTCACGAGACAGGCTCGGCGCGAACGTTTCGATGCCCGCGGGCCCGCCCCACGCCGCGACGAGTTGCTGGAGCCACGCGTCGTACTGGCTAGCCCGCAGCGCGTGCGGATAGTCGGGTGCCGCGCTTCCCTTCGCCAGCGAGCCAAACAGAACGAGACCGATGACTCGATCGGGATGATCGGCGGCAAATTTGATGCACGCCGGGCCACCCTCGGACGCACCGAACAACACCACCCGGCGGCTTCCGGCGGCGTCGAGCACCGTGCCGATGTCCTGCGCGGTTGCGTCGACGCCGGGGTTGAAGCCGACACGATCGGAAAGCCCGATACCGCGACGATCGAGCAGGATGAGCCGGCCCATCTCAGCGAGAGAGGACAGGAACGCCCGGCACCGTGGCTCCTCCCAGATCCGTTCGACGTGGGACACGAAACCAGGCAGCAGCAACACATCGATGCGGCCGGCGCCGTAGGTCTGGAACGCGAGATGGACGCCGCCGCCGAGGACATAACGGGTCGGCGGCGGCGCCTCGATCGGCAATGCGGTGACGGCGTTCAGCAGCGCACGGGTCTCGGTTTCGGGCGCCACATCGAGCGTGTCGCGAAGGCGCTGGGTCAGCGCATCGAAGTGGCGCTCGGCCGTAGCCCGATCACCGGCGAGCAGCAGATTGCGAATCAGATGCCGCGCGTACGCTTCGCTGAGCGGGTCCAGCGCAACGAGACGGCCCGCGTGCGCTGCCGCAGCCGCGTAGTCGCCTGCCGCATGCCTGTCTTGCACCACCCGCTCAAGCGCGTTGATCGCCCTGCCCCGCAAGGCCTCACGGCGAAAGAAAGCCCACTCGTCGAACTGCGGGCAATCGCCGGGTGAAAAACCTTCGAGAAAGTCGCCCGAATATTGACGGCATGCCCGCTCGAACTCTCCTACATCGCAGGCTTGCTCGAACAGTTGCGAATCGATATGCAGGTCGATCGCCGATGACCATCGAAGCGTCGACCGGTCGGTGGTGAGGACGTCGCCGCCCAGCGTCAGCTGAGGCGGTACATCAGGCGCCGCAGCCGCACCCGTACGACATCTTCGCTGCTATCCGGCCACAACATGGTCGCGACGACGTCGCGTCCGACCGGCCCCTTCGCTTCGGCCAGATAGATCAGCAGGGCCAGGCCTTTGCGCAATCCTATCGGACACGGCTGGTCGTCCCGACGAATCTCCGGAAAACCAAGCGTCCGCACGTTGAACAGAGCCATCGTCATGCAAGCCTCCATGACGGCGTCGAGGGGACGCTCAGGGGACGCGTCGATCCTACCATGCACGCCAGACGATCATCGCTGCACTCATTGCGGCGGATCGCACCGGAGGATTTGCCATGAAGAACCTGGGTAAGCATGCGATCGTGATAGGCGCCGGAATGGGTGGGCTGCTGGCCGCGCGCGCGCTGTCGGATTTCTATTCCACCGTGACCGTGCTCGAACGCGATGCGTTTCCGGCAGAGGACAGCTGGCGCAAAGGCGTTCCGCAGGGCCGTCACACACATGGGCTGCTTGCCCGCGGCAGCGAGGTGCTCGAGGAGTTCTTTCCCGGATACAACAACGAGGTCGTCACGCAAAGCGGCGGGTTGCTCGGCGATGTCGTGAACGACCTGCTCTGGATCGGCCGCAACGTCACGCTTGCCAATGGCAACAGCGATTTGACCGGCCTTCTCGCGAGCCGTCCGGTGCTCGAAGGCCATCTGCGACGGCGGCTTCTGGCACTGCCGAATGTGCGCGCCATCGAGAACTGCGCGGTGCGAGGGCTCGCCAGCGACTCCGCCCGCGAGCGCGTGACGGGTGTGCGCATACGCGCCGAAGGCAAGCCCGAAGAGACCCTCGACGCGGATCTCGTCGTCGATGCGAGTGGGCGCGGTTCGTCCAGCGCGACGTGGCTCGCAGTGCTCGGCTACCCGGCTCCCGTCAGCGAGAAGGTCGAGGTCGGCATCGGCTACACGACCCGCACCTATCGACGTCGGCCGACCGATCTCGACGGCAAGCTCGGCATCATCGTCGCCGGTAGTGCGCCGAACTGGCGAAACGGCGTGATCCTCGCACAGGAGAACGACAGTTGGATCGTTAGTACCGGCGGCTTTCTCGGCGACGAGGCGCCCGATAACGATGAGGGCTTTCTCGCGTATCTGGCGACGCTGCCGACCATGGAAATTCATGACATCGTCGCCGCAGCCCAGCCGTTGAGCGGCTACAGGCGCTACCGCTACGTCCACAGCTTGCGACGTCGCTACGAGAAGCTTGCACGCTTTCCCGGCAACTACCTGGTGTTCGGTGACGCAATCTGCAGCTTCAACCCGGTCTACGGACAGGGCATGACGGTCGCGGCGCAGGAGGCGCTGACGCTGCAACGGTGCCTGCTGCGCGCAGGCGCGCACGATCTTGCGCGGCGATTCTTCGCGGAGGCCGCGAAAATCGTCGACATTGCATGGGATATCGCGGTCGGCAACGACCTTCGCAATCCGCTCATCGAGGGCCGGCGGCCGCCGATGCTACGTTTCATCAACCGGTATATCGGCTGGCTTCACGTTGCCGCGACCCGCGACAGCGCATTGGCAACCGCGTTTCTGAAGGTCGTCAACCTGATGGTTCCACCGCCGTCGCTGCTGAGGCCAGCCATTGCCTGGCGCGTCTGGCGAGGCAACCGAAGCTCTGCGTCACCGCTTTCTCGCTCGCAATCGAGCGAGCCGCCCGCTAACGAGCGAATTGAACTAACGTAGATCAGGCAAGCCCAGCCATACCTGCATGCGCGAGTCCGCGCGCGTGCAGTTCCTGCCAAGACGGCCCCTTCCGTCGAAGCTTCCATTGATGATTGCGTCGAAAGGAGTACGACATGATCGGTGTATTCGTTACGTTTCGCTACGGCGACAATTTCGATGAACGAGCTGTGCGGACGATTGCCGAGACCGCACGTGGGAGGTTCGAGGGAATGCCGGGGCTACGTTCAAAGGCTTTCACGCTCAATTCCGCAAAGCGTGAAGCCACGAACTTCTACGTTTGGGACTCGGAGGACGCAGCCAAAGCGTTCTTCACCGATGAGCTCCGCGATCGGGTAACCGGTCTTTACGGTGTACGCCCCGACGTCGAATTCGTGCAGATTGCCGCGCTCGTGGAAAACGCTCGAACATGACGTCGTGCAGCGTCGCGGGTAGACCAACACGAGATTGTCTACACCATGATGAATCCGTGCCGCATGCCGAGCATCACCGCCTCGGTGCGGTTGGTCGCACCGAGTTTGCCGAAGATGGACGACAGGTGGAATTTCACCGTGTTATCCGAGATGTCGAGTTGCCGCGCGATCTCCTTGTTGCCGAGTCCGTCGGCGAGCATCGCCAGCACTTCGATCTCTCGTAACGTCAACGCTTCGAACGTGTCGCCGGGTGCCTTCTGGCGCGACGGTCTCGTTTCGGCGAGCAGCCTTGCGAGGATGTCGGGCGTCAGCACGCAAAGGCCCGCGGCGACGGCTTCGATGGACGCGACGATTTCGGCTGGCATCGCGTTGCGCGGCAGGATGGCCACCGCGTCGGCGAGCAGCGCATCGAGCATCCAGTCGCTGTCCGGGTCGTCGCTCAACAGCACGAGCGACGGCGACGCGTGCGAGAGTTCGAGCAGAGTCTTGAGCGCGTCGCTTGCCTCCGGCGCGATGTCGGTGACGATCACATCCGGCACCGAACCGGCGAGGCAATCGACGAGCTTTTCGGCGTCGGCTGCGCTACCCAGGAACTTGAGTGCCGGGTTCGCCTCGACAAGCGCTTGCAGGCTCGCGCGCTCTTGCCACGATGCCGCAATCACGGCGACCCGCAAAGGCGCTGTCTGTCCTGTCTGTCCATCCGACATTTCGTCCCTTCCCGGACCTCATCTGCACGAATTCCGTTGGGGCCGTTCGCCCACCGTGACCGAACACGCGTGGCGTTCGCCACCTCGAATCAAGGCGATCTGCAACTGCTGCCCAACGCTTGCCGAACCCAGCGCGGCACTGACGTCGTCCATGTCGCGGCAAGCCTTGCCGTCCAGTTCGATCAGTACATCGCCTATCAGCACGCCCGCCTGCTCCGCAGGGCCGCCCGGCGCAAGCGAGTTGATCAACAGGCCACTGCCGAACGACAGGTTCATTTCCTTGACCCAGGCGTCCGGCAGGCCGACCCGCTGCGTGCCGACACCAAGGTAGCCCCGCGACACGCGCCCTTTCGCCAGCAGTTCATCGGCGACGCGCTCCACGGTCGTCCCCGGAATCACGATGCCGGCGCCGCGCATCAGCGCCGACGTGCAGATGCCGACGACCTGCCCGCGCATATCCGCGAGGGCCGCCCCGGAGAAACCAGGGCGCAGGCCGCCGTCCAGTCGCACGAACGCATCGAGTTGTCCGCCTCTCCACGTGCGCCAGGCTCCCCCTACGCCGCCGATCACGCCAAAATCAGCGCTAACGCCGGAATCGTCCGCACGGGCGACGGCGAGCGCAAGATGACCCGGCTTCAGTGAGTGGGCATCGCCAGAATCGATCGGGTCGAGATCGACGCCGTCCAGTTTCAGCACGCCGACGTCGGAGCCCGGGTCCAGGCCCGCGAGGACCGCGGCGACCGTGCGGCCGTCGGCCAATGTGACTTCGATTCCTTCCTCACGCCTGATCGTGTGTGCGGCCGTCACGACGACGCCACGTCGCCAGATTACGCCGCTCGACGGCATGCGATGCCGGCCGTGTACCGCCACGACACTCCGCCCTACACGCGCGACGATGTCCGCCAGATTGTCCGAGAGATCCATCAAAGGATTGCCGCTCGAGGATGTGGTTTCCATTTCAAGCCCCCTGCCCATTGCGTGATGACGACGGATTCACAATGACAGAACCACGGGGGGCGCACACCACCCGAATGGGTAGCCGGGTAGATGCAGTTCGGACCTATTTCAACCCGCGCCTAGCGTCGCCCGCTACGGCCCCATACATAGCGCACCCATCGCTGCCAGCGGCTTTGCGGAGGAGCGGGCGCGTGGCGTGCAGTCTGCGCTTCGCGGTCGCGCTGGGCGGACTTCCGCACCTGTTCGTGGATCTGCCTCAAGCTCATGCCGCCTGGGCCTTTCAGTTCGTCGGGATTGGTAGCGGGATCGTCATCGGGATCGTCTGTCATCAGAGTCGCCTGTTGGTGAAGAGGCGACTTGATCTTGATACAGATGCCCAGCAGCAGCAAGTTGGACGCGGATCGCCGACCGGTGCGCCGTCCAACGGGCCTTGCCCGCCTGCCGTTCGTGAAGTAGATTTTTCTAATGAGGTTCGAGCCGGGAGGGACGGCCATGGAACTGAGTGTGGAACATGTCGAGGTTTGGGCAGCTACCATCGACGACAAACCGGGAGGTCTTGCGAAAGTCTTAAGCGTCTTGCGGGATGCTGGTGCCGACTTGCAGTTCATCGTGGCGCGTCGCACGCCAGAGGCATCGGGTAAGGGAGTCGTGTTCGTCGCTCCGCTACAGGGAGACAGTGTGACCCGCGCCGCCACCCAGGCGGGGTTCAGCGTCACGCCGAGCCTTCACTCCATCCGTGTAATGGGTCTGGACCAGTTGGGCATCATCGCGCAATTGAGCCAGATGCTGGCGGATGGCGGGATCAATCTCCGCGGCGTGTCGGCCGCTGTACTTGGCACGCAGTTCATCGCTTATCTCGCGCTCGACTCGCTGGACGACGCCGAAAAGGCGATTGACCTTCTACAAAGGGCCTGAAGTCCCCTTACCGGACTGCGGACCGGCTTGGCTCTTGCTGGCAGCGAATCGCGATGCCGGTAGCGAGGTCGGCAGGGATGAAGACACCGACGACCACAAGGCGGGTGCTTTGGGCGCTCTCGCTTTGCATTGTTGCGACTTGCATCGCAATTGGCGGGGTATTGCTGTTCGAGCTGTTGGCGGTCGGCCGTGCCGTCAGCGATTTCCGCCGGGACGCGGATCTAGCGCAGGTGGGCATCGCACGTGGCGAGCCGGCTACGCTCGAGGAGCGCATCAACCCGCCCTATCTGAAGCGGTACGGCCTGGACCGCAACCTGTATAAGGACATTCACGGAAACTTTTCGCCGACCGGCGCCGACTGGCGGCAATGGGGGCTGCGAACCAAGGTCGCGGCCACCGTGATGTGGCTGGGTCACGATCCACCGGGAACGTGGTGGACCTACGTTCAGATCAGGTGCGTTGATCGGTTTCCGGAAGCTCACACCGACAGCGAGCCGATCGTCGATGTTGCCGACGCTTGCCTCGGCGAGCCGCATTGATCGACGCACAGGCATTCAACGACCTGTTCCCTGTCCCGCTGGTGATTTTTGATCATCGGAACGGCCAGCACCGAGCGCCTCGAGCAACGGCCGCAGCGCATTCAGTTCCGCGCCGAAGCCGCTCCAGTCTTCCGCCTTCAATCGCTCGATGGCGCGGTCATAGTGAGCAAGTGCCTCTCGCGCGCGAGCATCCACCGTGCCCCGGGACGGCGATGACGCTCGCGCGGTCTGCTGGAATAGCGCCGCCAGCGCTTGATCCAGCGTGTCCTCCATCACCACACGCTCGCCATAGGCGGCAATCACTCTCTTCATCTCCGGCAACTGACCGGACGCCGCGCGCAAATAGAGCGGAGAAACGTAGAGGATCGAGTTCTCGATCGGCACGACTACAAGATGACCGCGAATGACGCGTGAGCCCATCTGGTTCCACAGCGAGATCTGCTGCGAGATCTCGGTATTCTGCTGAATGCGCGCTTCGATCTGAAACGGCCCGTAGACCAGCTTGTCCTTCGGAAAGGTATACACGATGAGCTTGCCGTACCCGGGCTGATCGCAGCGCGCCGCGAGCCACGCAATCATGTTCTCCCGCTGGCTCGGCACCATCGGCAGCATCAGAATGAACTCGGCGCGCGGATCGCCGGGGAGTCGCATGATCGTGTAATACGGCGGCATGGTACTGGCGGAGCTTCCGCCATCCATGCCGACCAGTTCCTGAGGAAACTGCCACAGGTCCTCGCGGTTGTAGAACACTTCCGGCGCATCCATGTGATACGCGCGGTAGAGCTGCGCCTGGATCAGGAACAGATCTTCGGGGTAGCGGATATGCTGCCGTTGACCCGCTGGCATCGCGTCCAAAGGCTTGAACATACCGGGGAAGATGCGCTCGTATGTGCGCAAGAGCGGGTCGGCGGGATCGCTGGCGTAGAAATCGACCGTGCCGTCATACGCATCGACCACGACCTTGACCGCGTTTCGAATGTAATTGGCGTTGTCGCCGAAACCGGGCCGGGAGTACGGAAACCACCGGCTGACGGTGTAGGCGTCCTGGATCCAGAACAGCCGCCCATCGCTCGCGACGACATAGGGGTCATGGTCCAGAGTCAGGAACGGCGCGATCGTCCGCACGCGGTCCTGAATGTTGCGGTGAAGCAGGATCCGGCTCTGGTCAGTGATATAGCCGCTCAGCAAAATGTTCGGATCGTCGAGCTGCCAGGCGAAGAGACTGCGGCGCCCCACACCGCCGAGCGTGACGCCGTCGCGCCCGCTATACCTCGTGTATGCATTCGTCGGCCTGCGCGGATAGTCGAACTCAGCTACGTTGCCGTTTACGATCACATAGTCCTGGCGGCCTTCACTGAAATACAGACGTGGTTCGCGAATGGCCGGGCCGCCGCTGGAGACGGGCGGAATATCGTGCAGATAGAAAGACGGTAAGCCTTCAGTGGACTTCTCGGTGACTGGCGACATCACGACGCCGATGCCGTGAGTAAAGATAAGGTGCAGGTTCACCCAGGTTTGGGCGTTGGATGGAAGCATCGCCGGGTCGAGTTCGCGCGCCGACAGCACCACCTGTCTGTATCCGCTATCGAGCTGATAGCGGTCGATGTCCACCGAAAGAAACTTGTAGTAAGTCCTGATCTCCTGCAACTGTGCGTAAGTGTCCATCAGCGGTGGCACATCCCATAGCCGGATGTTGTCGATGGTCGCCCGATTGGCCTGCAGCGAGTCGAGCGTCAATCCCTGCTCGGCCTCGAACGGTTTGACCTCGATGTTTGCGAGGCCGTATGCCTGTCGCGTTAGCGCGATCGTATGCTCGATATAGGGTGTTTCCAGTTTCAGCTCGCTCGGCTTGACATAGAAGCGCTGAAACAGCGATGGGTAGATCTCGGCGAACACGATCGAACTGCCGAATACGAGCAGGGCGAGAACGACGGGCTGCAGATGGCTGCGCAGCCGCATGTTGATCCACAGGGCAACGGACGAGGCGGCTCCAAGGCCGATAAGCATCCACAGGACCGGCAACTCGACGTGGACATCGGTATAGCTCGCGCCGACCACGACGCCGTTGTCGCCATAGAGCAGCAGAAAGCGGTCGAGCCACCACGACCATGCCTTCACCGCGAAGAACAACCCGAGCAGTGCGGAGCCATGAGTGATAGCGGCGGCCGACAGCGTGCGTGGTGGCCGCTCCAGCGCAATGTCGCCGCGCAACGCGAAGACCGCTCCTGCCACGGCCGCGCTCCAGAACACTATCTGCAGCAGCCAGTTCTTCAGAGCGACATACGCGGGGAGCGAGAAAAGATAAAAGCCGATGTCCCTGTCGAAGATCGGATCGCGCGCGCCAACAGGCACCTGATAAATGAAGCGAAGCGCGATGTCCCAGCTCGAAGCTTCGCTAGCGGCGACAACCAGCCCCAGGACGATCGCGGCGCAGGCAATACTGGCGCGCCAGGGAACGTGCGGCGCGATCAGTTCCGACAGTTCGACCGCAACCTCGCTCGCATGCGACGGATCGGCCGCTTGCGCTCGCAAGACATCGACGCGCCTCGCGTAACGATGCGCCAACATCCCCGACAGCCAGATCGCGCACGCCGAGACTACGAACACAGCCGCAAACAGCAGCACCCGCGCGGAAAGGAGGGTCCAGAAAACGCCACCATAGCCGACCGAGGAGAACCACAGCCAGTCGACGAGGACGCCGGTGATGCGGCCGACGACGATCAGCGCAACGACCACGGCCGCCACCGCGATTGCATAACGTCTCAGACGCACGCCGGACTTCACTTCCGACCGCATAGTCCCTCCTGTGCTGGCCGTCGCCGATGCCGTGCCGCGGTTGTGATCCTGGTTCGGATGGGCCGGGTCAGACAGCTTGAATTATTGTAGGAGCCATAGTCAGAATACTAGTGACCCTACTTTCTACATGCTATCGAGTCCGCCGGACGGTTTCTCTGGCGGCGGCACACCCTTTGCTGCGATGAAACGGTCGAGTTCATTTCAAGAAAGGGGGACCCCTGCCATGAAGCTCTACTATTCGCCTGGTGCCTGCAGCCTCGCCGACCATATCGCAATGCATGAGGCCGACCTCACTTTCGACAGGGTTCGCGTCGATTTGAAGTCGAAGGAGACCGAAACGGGGGAGCAGTTCAATCAGATCAATCCAAAGAGCTACGTCCCAACCCTCGAGATGGATGACGGTCAGCGGCTTACCGAGA
Source organism: Paraburkholderia sp. BR14320 (assembly GCF_040948665.1). Classification (NCBI taxonomy): domain Bacteria; kingdom Pseudomonadati; phylum Pseudomonadota; class Betaproteobacteria; order Burkholderiales; family Burkholderiaceae; genus Paraburkholderia; species Paraburkholderia sp. BR14320. Next base: position 197,760 of record NZ_JBFPKG010000001.1, on the reverse strand, counting down.
ATGTCGCGATTCTTTCGTGGGTCGCACAGCGCAAGCCTGCGCTTGCGCCCAATAGCGAACCTGGCAACCTGCGCCTGCTCGAGATGCTCGCGTTCATTTCGACAGAAATCCACAAGCAGTTCGGCCGTGTTTTCAAGCCCACTTCGGATGCTGAAGCAACGGCAGCGCGTGAGAAGCTCGGTCAACGCTTTCAGTTGATCGCCACCATGTTCAAGGGCGATTACCTGTTCGGCAGCGAAGCGAGTGTGGCTGATGCCTATTTGTTCACCATGTTGCTCTGGGCTAAAAAGATGGGTATCGAAGTGCCCGAGAAATTGGCAACCTTTGCCGAACTCATGCGCGCGCGTCCGGCCGTCCAGCTTGCGATGAAGCACGAGGGACTGGAATGATGAAGCACCGACCGTCGCCGCGCCCGCTAATGATTGTCTTCACCGCCTCGTAAGGTCCACGCCAGGCAAACGCGGCGCGGCGAAAACCATCCGGTCCTCGCCGCGCGCGTCACGCCTTGCCATTCACTCGACGACGAACGTCGCTTTCAACGCAACCGCATTCGCCAGGTTGTAGACGTTCGGAGACGTCGCCATCACCGCGTCATGCACTTCCGCGAATTGCTCCCTGGTGCCGTTGCCCTTGATACGAACGGTGTAACGCAAACTCTCGTAGCCGTTCGCGACCTGCGGATCGAGCCCGAGAAACCCCCTCAGGTCGATGTCGCCTTCCGTTTCGATTTCGAGCGATTGCAGCGTGATCCCGCGAACCGCGCATTGCGCGACGTAGCCCACCGTCATGCACGCGTTCAACGCTGCGATCAGATGTTCCTGGGGATTCGCAAACCGGTTCGATCCGCCGAGTTCGCAAGGCTCGTCGATATCTATCGTGAATCGGCGCGGCACACGCTGGCCGCCGATCGAGAACCCGTCGACCTCCGCGCGACTATGCGTCTGGCCTTGCCAGACGGTCGCGACGCGCCAGCTGGTCGCGGCTTTCGACACATCGCGCCTGACGTCGTCGATCAGCGCGAGCAGATCGTCGACGTTGAGTCCGTTGACGATATGCGCTTCGGTAGGCTGTACATTGGCATTCATATTTCTCTCCTTTAGCTGGATGAGTCGTGTGCGTCCGCGCGCTCAATGCATCGTGGCGAGGACCGCCCGGATGCTCGTCCCCTGCTCTTCGGAGACGAGCCCATCGAGCACATCCGCGAAATGAGGATGATGCATACCGGAATGGAGGTACTGCCACCGGTAAGCGTGATGGAAATTCGCTTCGATCGACATGGCTTCGGCCTCGACTACGGCACGCCCGCAGTTCGCGATGAAATAGCGCGAGTCCGCTGCCGCCTGCACGCGCAAAATGCCGTCGAACGCGGTCAGCAGTTCGATGAACTCGTTGACCGCGTGATCGCGCGCCGCATCCGTCAGCGTAGCGTCGTGGCGTTTCCATTCGAGCTCGTCGAGAATCGCGTGCTGACTTTCTTCCTTCCAGTGGTAGAGAAATACATCTTTGAACAGCTCGGATAGCTGATCGTCAGGATGAATGCTCTGGCGGTAGTGAATCTGCGAGAACAGTTCGATATGCAGCGTCATGGCCAGCACCGCCCACGTGCTCTTGCCGAGGACCACGGCGGCAAGCGCATCGGGATCGACGTCGAAGCGATAACCGGCGGGCAGCGTTTCGCCGATCATTCGTTCGATGCGCCGAAACAGCGCCTGGTGTTTGAGCTCTTCGTCGCTGAAGCGCACCAGCGCTTCGAGCGCGACCTGATCGCCGAGCCAGTAGTCTCGGCTCACTTCCAGCACCTTGGCATTGATGAAGCGCTCGACCAGCCCGAATACGTTCGCGTAGGTGCGCCCCTGAATCTGGCTAACGAACCGCTTTTCCGCGTCCGACAGCGTGATGAAATCCGGCACCAGCGAGAGTCCGTCCGGCAAATACTTCTGGGACATATCGAAGGTACGGCCTCCGATCACATCACGGTCGATATCCCAATTGACCAATTTCGAAGCGCGAATGCATCGGGCGTAGCGATCGCGATCGGACAGCCGCAATACTGCGTTCATAAAAGTTCTCCCAATGTGGACCGCTGCGCGGTCCGGCGTTGAGCGTCGGTTCGCCGGGCAGAGCCAGTCGAATGGTCTGGCTTTCCGGCACGCTCAATTTACGATTGGGAGTCTGGAGGTTCTATGATCGAGTGGCCGCGCGATATGACTGAAACGCCGTTTCTTCTCGCTGCTTGCACGGATCGACAGACGAGGTCGTCGAGCCGGCACGGCGCCTCCTGGCAGACATCACCGGTCCGGCATTGCGGCGAGGCCACCCGGATGTTGCGCGGGCTGCGCTGATGTTGCCGCGCCGTTGGGCTGTCCCTTGCTCTTGCGCCAGCCGGCAGGCGGCATGCCGAATTCGCGTCTGAACGCGCGACTGAACGCGGCTTCCGACTCATAGCCAATCTGTTCCGCCACAGCGTTGAGCGGCTTGCTACCGGTCAGAAGTTCGTGCGCCGCAATCTGCATGCGCCATCTGGCGAGGTATTGCATCGGCGGCTGCCCCAGTAGATCGGCAAAGCGTTGCGCCAACGCGGAGCGCGACAGTCCCACTTTGCGCGCAAGCTCCTCGACGGTCCACGCATGCGCCGACTGCGCATGAAGCAGCGAAAGCGCGCGTCCAACGTAGCGGTCACGCACGCCGGCCAGCCACCCGGTCTGGTTCTCAGGCAGCGCTTCGATACAGTTGCGGATCGCTTCGACGAAAAGCAGTTCCGATAGCCTGGCAAGCACGATCGTGCCGCCCGCGCGCGACTCGGCCGCTTCGGCGGCAGCAAGTTTGAGAGACGACTCGAGCCATGCCGCGCGCGGATCCTGGCGCATGTCGATCTTGAAGAGTCGTGGCAGCGCCGAGAGCAGCGGATTGTTCAAAGTATCGTCGCAGGCCAGAAAGCCGCACACGATGCGCGTCACAGCGCCCCCGCCGCCATGGGACAGCGTCATCACTTCACCGGGTGCTGTCGCCATCTGCCCGGCCAGCAGCGAGTCCGACGGCACCGGAGATAAGCCGATCGCGCTGCCCATGATGTGCGTTTCCCCTTGGGGCACCACGATCAGTTCGCCGGCATGGACGTGAATGGCCGAACCGGGATCGCCGGCCAGCTTCGCCCAGCAACTCCCCTCTGTGATCAGATGATAGGAAACGACGCGCTCGGAAGGCGGCAAATAAGCGCCGCAGAGCGATGCATCGGTGCGGCCGATCAGACACCACGGCGCGGTGAATGTCCCGTTCAGAAACACGGCGCCGCTCAGACGAACGGCGCGCAGAACATCAGAGACTGCATCCATGGATAGCTCGCGTGAAATGCGATTTCCCGGGCGAGAAACCTGGCCGTCGCGCAATCGCGAGGACGGCCAAGGGCTACATGTTATACCCGCTATCTCACGCGATGACAAATTCCTTACCGATGTTTTCGCGAAGCTTATGAAGCATTTTGCGGATCGGCTGGAGACTCGCGCAATGCGTCGGCGAGAAGTGGACGATCGGTCAAGAAACATCGACTCACGGGCAGGACGGCAGCGGCTTGTCGCAGGCAGAGTTCACGACAGGAAGGAACATCACGGATCGACGTCATCCGTACTTCGGCAGTCAAGCCTTCCTCGGACTTTAGAACCTGGCGCGTCGCTGAACTGACCGCTTCGCGCGAACACTACAGCGTGAGATACCGATGAAAAGCCTGATAAGCCGTGCGATCTACCACCCGATCATTGCGCTTTCCGTTTTCTATCTGGTCGACGTTATGCATCACGTCGACTACAGCGTCGCCGGCGCGTTGCTGGTGCTGACCACCAAGACGGTCTCGCGTGTTTTAAGTCTTTTCAACAAGGGATAGACCTGGGATACGAAGCGGCGCCGTAATTCAGCGGTGACATAAAAGGTGCTGGCTGCGATCGGCAAATCAGCGAAAAGAGGCCAGAAAAATGGCCTTTTCGCGATGCAAATGCGCGGAGATGATCGATAGAATTTTCTGTAGCGCGTTACGCACCATGACGCGTCCGATATCTGTGGGATCGCGTTCCCACAGCGGATTTCCGGTTAATTCAGCATGACACGGCTCGCACGGCACTACGTCCCCGAACAACCGCAACACGTTATCTTGCAGGGAATCGCGGGCCCTGCATTCCTGGACGAGGGAGACTACCTGTACTTCCTCGCCTGTCTGGCAGACGCCGCGCGCGTCGCCGATCTGGCAGTCCACGCGTGGGTGCTCATGCCTGACGCGGTCCAGTTCCTCGTCACGCCTTCATACGAATCGAGCGTGGCCATGGCGATGCAGGCAGTGTGCCGCCGCTATGTCGAGACCTTCAACCGCCGCCATGGACGCCGCGGTGCGGTGTGGCGCGGCGGGTACCGGGCGACGGTGATCGAGCCCGAGCGGTATTTCCTGCTCACGAGCCAGGTCATCGATCAGGCGCCGGTGCGCAAGCGTCTTGTTGCCGACCCGGCAAACTACCAGTGGTCGAGTTGCGCGCACCACATCGGGTCGCGTGTGGATAGCTTCATCAAGGATCACGCGCTGTACCGGGCGCTCGGCAATACGCCGTTCGAGCGCCAACAGGCTTACCGCGATCTGGGCGCGCAGCCGCTCGACGAATGCGAGGTCGATAACCTGATGCAGGCGACGCTCAACGGCTGGGTGCTCGGCAGCGCCGCGTATTGCGAGTGGGCGGCGCGGACAGCCAATCGGCGTTTGATGCCACTACTGCTGCGCGACCGCCCGTCCACGGTTCGCACGGCACGCGCGCTCGCGCACGTGGGCTAAGCAAAGGAGAAACGAAACGGAATTCAGTCTTTCTGCTGTCCGGCCATTTCCGTCGCCACTTGAATTCCGTTGTCCAACGCGGTTTCCTCCAGAGCGTAAGCGATACCCGGTTGGTGGCGCACTTCCTTGATCACGTTCCGAGAACGGTCGATGTGGATGATTTCAAATGTGTAGCCACCTTCCGCTACCCCAATGGTTACGATCCGGTATGTATGGTTGCCTTTAGTGATCGTTCTAGTGGGCATCGATTCCTCGCGTCCGCGTCATGTTTCTCCTCCATCCGATAAGCCATTTCCTTCCCAAGTCGATTTGCTCGAAAAGCCTTCGACCAAACTCAGCTCGGCCAGCGTTCAATCTATGAAGTGAGGATTAAGGCAGGCTTAAAGTTTCGATTCGCAAATTGCGCGATTCGACGCATGTCGACGCAATACCCGTGCTGCCCCTTACATACAATAGCAAGGTCATCTTCTACGATCAGGTGGTGACTGAATGCACGGCTTATTCGTTCAAGGCGACAGGCAGTCGGTCCCGCAGCAGTCAACGCAATTGGCAAGTGTCGGTGGAATATATTCCTTCAACCATTGCAGCATCACGGGTCCGACCGTGAACCACGATGGAGGCAGCATGCGCAGAAGAAGCTTCTTACAAACAGGTGCCGCGGTTCTGGCAGTCGCGGGTGTGGCGCTGAGCGGGTCTGCGGTCACGATGAGTGACGCCGTTGCCGCCGAATCCAACGCATCGAAGCGGCAGGTCATCGATGCGAAGGTCAACGAGACCCTGGCGCGGCTGTTCGAGACGGTCAAAGGTTCAAGAGAACTCGTCGACAAGGCGAACGGCGTACTCGTGTTCCCGTCCGTGCTCAAGGTCGGCTTCATCGCGGGTGGCCAATACGGTGAAGGCGCTTTGCGGGTGCACGGGAAATCGGTCGGCTACTTCAAGACGATATCGGGCTCGTTCGGCTTACAGGCGGGCGCGCAGTCGAAGGCCATGATCTTTCTGTTCATGACGCAAGAGGCGCTCGACAGCTTTCGCAAATCCAATGGATGGTCGGTCGGTGGCGAAGGTTCGGTCGCGCTCGTGAAGGTCGGAGCGAACGGCACGATCGATACGACAACGGCCACCGAACCCGTTCAGGCGATCGTGCTGACGAATTCAGGTCTGATGGCTGACGTGTCGCTGGCCGGCACGAAGGTTTCTCGACTGAAAATCTGACGGCATTGCTTGCGGCGTTTGTCTGACAGGGCTTTGCGCTCGTCGCGCAAGGCCCCGGATTTCACGCGCAACACATCGCAGCTCGCATCTGTGCGAACCCCTCGCGGTAGCGCGCGGCGAGGTGTGTGGCCGTCCGCCCCAACAACGCCCGGTCGATCGTCAGCGCATCGAGCATTGCTTCCGAAAGCGCCTCGATCCCGACGCTGCCCGGCACGCCCGCTGCCTCCCACGTCGCGGCAAACGCGGACTGTTTCGTCGCGTCATGCGCGCGCGCCGGATGAACGAAATTCACCCGCGGCACGCCGAACGCCATCGCGACGATCCGTCCGTGCAGGCTGCTTCCCGCATAGGCCGCGGCATCGGCGATCAGTGCGCAGATGTCCCATATCTCCAGCGAACGGAAGAGTTGAGTACGCGAGACGTTCATCCGTGCGGCAATCCGTTCGTAGCACGCCATATCGTCATGCCAGGGCGCGGCACCCGCTCGGAAAAAGACGCTACCAAGCCCGCTCTCGTTCGACACGCGATCGAGCTCGCCCGCTAGCACACCGAGCGTTCTATCGTCGCCGAAGTCCGCACTGAACTGCACGGCGACATATCCGTCCGGAAACGCCCGCTGCAAATTCGCCACGCCGCTCCGCTCTTTGCGAGCGCGAATGGTCGCGCCGAACAACTCGGCCACCATCACCGCCGGGTCCGGCACGAGCCGCGCGACAATGCCCGCCGCGGCGAGCCCATTCTGCGTGTGGACGTCGCGCACGCTGACGTCGTCGGCTTGCGTGAGCTTCGCGAGGACTTCTGCTCGCATGCAGGGGTCCAGCCGCTCGACATCGACGCCGCCAACCGCTTGATAAATGACGCTCGACGCAAAGGGAAACATCTCACGGGACGCCATGTAGGGAGCAAGCGCATCGAGACCCGTCAGCGCACGTGCCCATGCGCGTCGCTCATCGTCATGTGCATCCAGTCGCGCGATGATCTTCCGTGCCTCGTCCCGCGGCAGCAGCATCACCGCCGCCTCCCAGTCGCCGCAAGTCAGGATCTCGCCGCCTGCGTGCACGATATGCACGCGGTCCTTGCCGCGTTCGGCGGCCAATTGCGCGAGCGCCTGTACAGCGTGACCGCCGTGGACGCGCAGGTCGCGCTGCGCGAGGCCGGCGAAGATCACGTCATCGCGCGCAAGCAGTCTTGCGACGACGTGAGGGAACAGCAGATCACCCAGGTTGTGGCGATCGAAGGCGCCGAACAGCACTACCGCATCATGTTTTCCAGTGTCTCGCATCATGATTTGCGACCGACCCTCTGCGAAGGGCGGCTACGGTGCTCACCGGGATCCTCTGCGGCGCCACCTGCCGCCGCACCGGCCGGAGCCCGCCGCTTGTCGCGCCATTCTTCCACCTGCCACGCAATCAGCCCCGGCAGAAAGACGATGATGTCACGAAAACGGCGCGCACCCGCGAGCGCGAGGGATAGCTGCGGAGGAAAACCAAGCACCGTACCGATTAGCAGAAACCCACCTTCCTGAACGCCGAGCGCGCCAGGCACAAAGAACGCGATGCTGCTGAGCGCCTGGATCAGCGACTCGAGCACGAGTGCCTGCAGGAAACCTGCTTTGGCCGACAGAAAATAGAGCGCGAGCCATAGCTCGAGCGCGGTCGCGATGCATTGGAGTGATTGCCAGATGAGCAGGTAACGGATGATCACGCCAGGCTGATGCCAGAGTTCGCTGATCGACTGATCGATGCGCACCGACTCGCCGACGACCGAGCGGAATTTGCCGCTGGTGATGCGATTGAACAGCTTCGTCAGACGGGCGAACGGACTCGCGCGCTGCACGAACGAAAACGCCAGAAGCAGAACCGCCAGAATGGCGATGCCGCCTCCGAGCCTGGCCGCAAGGTGCAACGCCGCGGCGCCCGCATGGGCGATCAGATAGCCGATTGCCGCAATGGCGAACAGCATTTCGCTGATCAGCGTCAGTTGCAGATCGACGACGAGGCTCGCCATGGCGGGGGCCGGCTCCATGCCCCATTTGCGCATCATGCGAAAGGTCACAACTTCGCCGCCCACTCGGGCGACGGGCAACATGCCGTTCACGGACTCCCGAATCCAGACGAGGCGCAGCACGGCGAACAGATTCGGGCGTATCGGGCCGCGCATCAGCATCTGCCAATTCCTCGCGTTGGCGAGCATCGGCAGAACATGGACCATCCCTGCAAGCGCGAGCCCGGCGCCGGCCGCGCGCATCAAACCGAGCACCTTCTGCGCGTCGACGTGCCACACGAGCCAGACGGCAATAGCCAGGCCGGCAAGTGCGGCAACCCGGGCGAGATATTTCATAAGCTGGTGGCAGCATCCTGTCGGATGTTTTCAGGTATCGAACCGCGAGCCTCGGTTCGAGCTGCCGCATAATTCGTTCCCCGCGCCGGGAGAATGCTGTGTTATCTGCTGTCTGGCACCAGTCAACGGACCCTTGCGAACGCACGCAGCACAGCATCGCCACGCGGCGTCACGTGAGGAAGCGGGAATCCCGAGCCAGCTGGCTCATTCGCGATCAATTGCAGTTCGCGCAGCGCGCCAAGTTCTACCCGATCCGAATCGATTCGTTCAGGCGCATCCTTCAACAGCAGCAGCGTGGCCACTTCGTGCGGGCTCAACATATCGCTTACCTCGCGGCGGGAAGAACAACGGGTGACCAGATCCGGCCACGGCTGCATCGGCAGCACGCGAGAACCAGACCCGGCAGAATTTGTGGAAGCTTGTCGCCTATCGTGCCGACGAGCGGCGTGCGCGAGGCGGACTTCCGCGTTCCGGCGTGTCGGGGGTCGGCTTTGCAACGCGCTCGAGAATGGCACGGACCATTTCCTCTAGGTCTGCTTCGGCGACGGACTCGCCGTCCCGCTGCTCCTGCGGCGGCACGAGGTCCTCGCTCAGCGTCGCGTCGATGCTCGTTGCGCAGGCCGGCTGCTCAGCGGACATGCTGCCCTCGTGGAGCTTGTGCCCGTCGTCGTGATTGCTGCCGGCGCGACACGGCGCGATGGTTTCCGACGCGATGTCCATCCAGCCGCGCGTGTAACCGGTGAACTGCAGGACGAGCCAAGGCATCACATCGGCCTGGCGTCTGATCAGCTGTTCAGGTGTCTGGGCGCGCAATAGGCTTTCCCAGTGCAGCGCGGCACCTGTGACCGCGGACCTGCACGCATCGACGTTCAACCTCATCAGCGCGCAAAAGCCGGCGACGAACTGGTTCGGCAGTTGCGACACGTCGGTCGAAACGGATAGGGCAAATGGCATCTGTTTTGGGCTGCTCACGGGATATCTCTCAGGTTCTCGCGGACACGGTGATCGCTGCCACTGCGATTCGTGAAGGTCGTTCCCACGCCGGGCCGTCGGTCGGGCAGACGGTCTGAAGCCGTCTTAGAGCAGTCATTCTAACTTTGTTAAGTCGAATTCCAATTTTCGAGAGCCAGGGAGTTTCCCCGATATGTGGGAAATGCGCGCTTATGATGAGCGGGCGAGACGTGCGCGAGGCAACCGCAATGGCGAGCGCCGGGCGACCGGGCGGGTGCCAGGTACTTGCGCCTGGCACCGTGCTTCGAGAGGGAGTTTGCGGTCGATGAACCGCCAGGAGCGGCGAGACTTAATGCACGGTTCCGAAGAACAGCTGCGCAGCCTCCTCCGGCGTCAACCCCGCTGCGAAATAGGCCTCGAGGCGTGTGGCCTTTGCATCGTCGAGCAGAAACGGCGGCCGTACGAGGCCCACTGCGACGGCATGGTCATACCATCGGCTTATCCACGCTCGCAATTCGATTTCACGCGCCGATAGCACTTCCATGCGATGTTCTCCCATCAGGTGTACCCGCGCGACGGGTTCGTTCGAAAGCAATGGTCCAGCTTCATCGACTACTCGCTGATCAAGCCGTGCCTGATCGCGTAACGGATCACCTCCGCGTTGTTCGAAAGACCCAGCTTTTGCATTAGCCGCATCTTGTGCGTGCTGATCGTCTTGGCGCTGAGCGAGCACGCTTGCGCGATGTCATTGATGCTCCGGCCGCTGGCGAGCAGCTGCAGCACCTGAAACTCCCGATCCGTCAGGACTTCGTGCGGCGGCACGTCTCCCGCGTGCTTTTCAAAGACCATCGCGTCGACCAGTTTCGGGTCGATGAAACGTCCGCCGTCGGCGAGCTTACGGATTGCCGCCAGCAATACCTCCGGATCGCTGTCCTTGGTCACGTAACCGGTCGCGCCTGCCCTCAGCGCGCGCGACGCCACCTGCGCCTCGTTGTGAATGCTGAGCACGAGAAGCGGCAACCCGGGCCGGTCCGAGCGCACGCGTCGGATCAGATCGACACCGCTAATGCCGGGCATCGTCATGTCGAGCAACAGCAGATCGATGTCACAGCTGCGAAGTTTGTCGATCACCTCCGAGCCGTGGCCAGCCTCCTCCACCACGATCATGTCGGCGGTAGTTGCGATGATCTGCTTGAGGCCGCCGCGCACGATCGCGTGATCGTCGGCGATGAGGATCTTGATCATGTCCCGAATCCGAACTCGTGCGTGAGGCGCCCGATTGGTGAAGCCTTGCTCCGTTCATCTCGCAGGATTCGCGGCGGGCAAGTTCCGCCCGGCTAGGTGACCAGCGAAAGCGTCACCGGGATTTCTGCCCGATCGATCAATTCGTCGAGACGGTCGACGAGCTGATCGAGCGCCACGAACGTGCCGGCATCGAAACCTTCCGCATGATCGCGGCGCAGTTCCTTCAACGTCTGCTGCAAACGTCGTATCGCGACAGGACGAGTGTCGCGCAACGGCCAGCAAAACAGCAGGTATGTCAGCGGTGTCAGGCTGCGCGCCTCGCACCACGTTTCGAACAGGCGCTGGCAGATTCTGTCGATCTCTTGCAAGCGCCTGCGTCGGTCCAGAAAGTCCGCAATCATTTTGCACATCGCCTTTCGATCTTCGCAAGCCCCACCGATGATGGATGAACGGGCGATTGCATGCAGTCGTCGGCGGCTGCAAATGACTACGGCAAAGCCTGATCCGGAGGTCAGGAAATCCTGAAGCCTGCAACTGCGAGGTCGGCCGTGCGCCTGCTGTTGCACGAGCCGGCGACGGTCGGGAAGGATTTTCAGACGCTCCGGCGCCGCTCGGCCCCCACCCGCCGCGGACGTACGCGGCCGCTGAAATGTCGCCCGCGCAGCCTATTACAATGGTTGCTATCCAAAAGACGAATGCGACCGCCATGCACCTTCCTTCGAGCCGCCGAGCGCAAAAACGAACCGCACTGCCAGCCTGGATCGCCGCATGTGTTGCGCTCCTGTTCTTGCCGCTCTCCGTTCTTGCCCAGGACGAAAAACCCGGTATCGCCTTTTCCACGAGCGAGCCCGGCGCATCGCTGCCCGCCGGCTGGAAGAACCTGCCGGTGGTGCGAGGCAAGCCCATCACGCAATACACGCTGGTTCACGACGACCACACCACGGTGCTGCAGGCGGACGCGAACCGCTCCGCTTCTGCGTTGATGCACGAAGGGAATATCGACCTCGCGCGCACACCCGTCGTGGCATGGCGCTGGAAAGCAGAGGGGCCGATCGAGGGCGCCGATAACCGCGTCGCGTCGAAGGAAGACGCGCCAGCGCGGCTGATGTTCATGTTCGACGGCGACAAGAGCAAGCTGTCGATGTTCGACCGGGCGAAGATGGGGCTGGCCAAACAGCTGAGCGGCGAAGATCTGCCCTATGCGACGTTGATGTACGTCTGGTCGACCAACGCCGCGCCGGGCACCGTCATTGCGAACCCCCGCACGAACCGCGTACAGATGATCGTGGTCTCTGGTCAGCCCGGCGATGCGGGTCAATGGCAAAGTCTGCGTCGCAATATCGTGCAAGACTACGAGCGGGTCTTTCACGAACCGCCAGGGAGAATAACCGGCTACGGGCTGCTGACCGATACCGACAATACCGCTACCACGACGCGCGCCTGGTACGGCGATGTCCAGTTCCTTCCCGCGCCTTGAAACCCGGTGCCGTCGAACTGATCGAACCCGCCAGCACGACGCGGCTGGCTCGGTTCCTGAACCGATTTCCCGATCCTGCCCAGCTGTGGCATAACACGTGCTACGAGATCATATTCCCCAGGATCGCATAGCATGAATCAATCGAAACCCGGCGACTACCGAGCAACAAACGGCGCGCAAGGCCAGCCATCCATGCCTCACGACTGGGCGCAGCGATGGATCGACTCGGTCATCGACTACGCGGTCATCGGACTTTCGCCGGAAGGCATCATCCGTACCTGGAATGTCGGCGGCGAGAAAATTCATGGCTTTCTGGCTGACGAAGTCATCGGGCAGCGTTTCGACATTTTCCACACGCAGGACGATCGCGACAAAGGCAGCGCCGCTGCGTTGCTCGATATCGCCCGAAGCACCGGCCGCTCCGAGTCCGAAGGCTGGCGCATCCGCAAGGACGGGTCACGCTTCTGGGCCAATGTCGTGATCACCGCTCTGATCGACGACACGGGGCGTGTGCTCGGCTTCGGCAAGATCGTGCGCGACATGACGGACAAAAAGACCGCGCACGATGCCGTCGTCGAGAGCGAACGGCGCTTTCGCATGCTCGTGAACGGAGTGACGGACTACGCGATCTTCATGCTTTCTCCCGCCGGCATCGTCACGAACTGGAACGCCGGCGCGCGCCGGATCCACGGGTACAGCGCCGACGAAATCATCGGCTCGCACATGTCGCGCTTCTACACGCCCGAGGATGCCGCGGCCGGCCTGCCGCAACGGGGACTGTCGATCGCAGCCAGCGAGGGACGGTTCGAAGCCGAAGGGTGGCGGGTGCGCAAGGACGGCCGGCGCTTCTGGGCGCACGTGGTGATCGATGCGATCCGCGACGAAGAGGGGACGCTGGCCGGCTTTGCGAAAATCACGCGCGACATCACCGAGCGTATGGAAGCCAGCCGGATGCTGGAGGACACGCGCAAGGCGCTGTTCCAGTCGCAAAAGATGGAAGCAGTCGGCAAACTCACGGGCGGCGTTGCTCACGATTTCAACAACGTGCTGCAAATCCTGCGCGGCAATCTGGAATTGCTCGACAGCCGGCATTACCGCGACGAATGGACTCGCGAGCGCGTGGCAAAAGCGATAACGGCGGTCGAGCGCGGCTCGAAACTCGCGTCGCAACTGCTCGCGTTCGGACGGCGGCAGCCGCTACAGCCGGTCGTTATCAACCTGGCCTCCGCTCTTCGCGGCATGGACGATCTGCTGCGCCGGGCTCTCGACGAGACGATCGACGTGGAAACGGTCGTCGCCGGCGGCTTGTGGAACACGCTCGTCGATATCCATCAGCTGGAAAACGTGATCCTCAATCTGGCGATCAACGCACGGGACGCGATGTCCGAGGGCGGCAAGCTGACGATGGAACTCTCCAATGCGATGCTGGACGACGAGTACGTCGCTTCGGTGCCGGACATCCAGGCCGGCCAGTACGTGCTGCTGGCCGTCACCGACACCGGCACAGGCATGCCGCCGGACGTGGTGGATCGCGCTTTCGATCCTTTCTTTACGACCAAACCGGAGGGCAGAGGAACGGGTCTCGGGCTCAGCATGGCCTACGGCTTCGTCAAGCAGAGCGGCGGCCATATCAAGATTTACAGCGAGGTCGGGCACGGCACGACGGTCAAACTGTATCTGCCCCGCTCGACCCGGCCGGCAGTCGAATTGCCGCCACGCGTCACGCCGGCGCCCAAGGGAGGATCGGAAACGATCCTCGTCGTGGAAGACGACAGGAACGTGCAGTCGACCGCCCTCGACACGCTCTCGGACCTCGGTTACCGGGTCCTGAAAGCCGACGCCGCGGAGGAAGCGCTCGCCGTATTGCGCAGCGGCGTCCACATCGATCTGGTTTTCTCCGATGTCGTGATGCCGGGTCCGCTTCGCAGCACGGACATGGTCGCGCAAGCTCTGCGGCTGCTGCCGCATCTGAAGGTCCTTTTCACGTCGGGGTATACGCAGAACGCGATCGTCCATGGCGGCAGGCTGGACCCGGGCGTCGACCTGCTCAGCAAGCCGTACAGCCGCGAGCAGCTTGCGCATAAGATCCGCCAGGTGCTCGATGCCGGCGACCCGATACGCAGTAAGACTTCGCGCGATGCGGCGCTCGGCGGCCCTCTCACCCCGTTGCGTATCCTGCTGGTCGACGACGACGTGAATCTGGCTCAAGCGACCAACGAACTGATCGGCCTGCTCGGGCATTCGGGGAAATTCACGACGTCGCCGCATGAGGCGCTCGAGTGGCTGGCAAAAGAACCCTTCGACGTGCTGATCACGGACCTGCGCATGCCGGATATCGACGGTATCGAACTGGCGAAGCAGGCGACCGCGCGAGCGCCTTCACTGCATGTGGTGTTTTCGTCGGGATACGCAAACCCGCAATTGCCAGCGATGCAATTTCGCTGGACCGCATTGAGCAAACCGTTCACCATCGACGAACTCGCAAGGGTGCTGGCCGGCGTTCGTAAGCGGCAATGACGTGCACCTGCGCTCACCGGCGCGTCGGCGGGAGCCTTCCTCTATCTGACCTGTTCGCCCCGCCGGTCAACAGCGTAGCGCCGGCAGTGCTCCAGATATTCCGCTGCGTTTGCGACGGTCAATTCAACCATGCTGCGTTTGCCGGTCCAGCTTGCGCCACGACTGGTGTAGCGCCCTTTTCATCGCGACCTGCACGACCGCCGGCCGTTGCGCCCGCTTCGTCTCGTTGCTGCGGGTGTCGTCGAAGGCCTGCTGGTAGCCGTCGATGAGCGCTTCCGCCATGCAACTGGTGATGACGCCCGGCAAGTCCGCGCTGCGCGCGGCGGTCGCGAGCGACAGTCCCAGCCTGAGCAGGTCGTGCGCAGGATTGCCGATCACGCATTGATCCAGATCCCTGATCTGGACTGCCACGTGACCCGCCGCATCCGCGACCGGGCCGAGATTCCCGAGATGACAGTCGCCACAGATCCACACGGGCGGACCATCGGGCAACGCGCCGGGAGCCTGGCTGTCGAGCCACGCATAAAAGCGCCTGGCGCCTCCGCGTACGTAGTCGTACGCCGATCGAGCCATTTTGTGCCGGCGAAGCTCTGCCAGAAGAGGCGCCCGTTGGTCAGGAGCCGGCAATTTCTTCGAGGACGCCTTTTCACAGTGCACCTCGCTACAACGGCCATCTGCCACAACCGCGTAGCTAAAACCGTGCCGCACCTGTCTTCAGCGGGCCGCGCGCCGATAGCCGCGATCATCGAGCCGAACGAACAGACCGACGATTTCCCGGGTGGGTATGCTGGCCGACAAGGTCGCGATCTTGATCGGAGTAAACCATCGGCATTGGACGATCTCATTGCCGGGCTCAGGTGATATGTCGCGCGCGAACTCGGCCAGGAAAACATGATGCCGCTTGTTCAGCCCGCCAAACTGGAACAGATACGTCAGGTGGACCTCGACGACGTTCGTTTCTTCCTCCAGTTCGCGTCGAGCTGCGTCCAGCGGGGTTTCGAGCCGCTTTATCGTGCCGCCGGGCAGCGACCAGCGCGAGCGCGAGCGAGCGACCAGGAGCAGTTTGCTGTCGCGTGCGCATAGGATTGTGGATCGATCTTTCATTTCCAGGTCGCGGGCATTCAGTCGTGGGAGCCGATCGCAGCACGACGAGCAAGCAGCGTGCGCGCTGACCCGATAAGTCACTGGCAGGCCGCGAGTTGTTCGACCCGGAGAAAGCTAAATACAATGCGATGCATGGCCCGAAGCACCGTCCCAATCAAGCCGGCTCGTGTCTTCGACTCCTTTGCGGATGATCGTGAGGACGAAGTGCGAGCTGCGCCAATCTGAGCGAGCACGCATGCGGAACTCCCACGAGCCGATAGCCGCCGGGCCCCGAGGCGCACTTCGGACGCCGACGCTCAGCGGCTCGTTGCTCGCGCTCGTGTTCTGGTGGCAGTCACTGACGCCAACGCTGATTCCGCGGTCGTGGGTAACGCAAACCGTCGTCGGCGCGTTTTGTCTGGCCATCGGCTACGGGGTAGGCACTTTGGCTGGCTGCGGGGTGAATCGGCTGCTGGAGCGATGGGGGCGCGTGCCCGGCAGCGAGATCCGCCGGCGCATAGGGATCGTTCTCGCGGCGGCGTGGCTCATTGCACTATTCGTTGGCGCGAAGCTATGGCTCGGCTGGCAGAACGAGCAACGTAGTTTCATGGGGATGACAAGCATCGGCTGGTTGGATGGCGTGCTGATGAGCGTGGTGTCGCCGTTGGCGGCGGTGCTGCTGGTGGTCATCGGGCGAGTGGCGGCCCGTGGTGTCGCGGCAGTCAACCGGGTGGTCCAGGGTCACGTGCCGTCGATCGTCTCCGTGCCGGCAACCGCGCTGCTCATCATCGTGATTGGCGTGGCGCTCGGTCGCGCAGTGGCTTTTCCCGCCCTCGCCACGGGCTCCGATCTCGTCCATGAGCCGAAGAACGAGAACACGACCGAGGGAACCTTGTCCCCCACGTCGCCCACGGTGTCCGGCAGCAGCATGTCGTTGGTCGCATGGGACAGCTTGGGACGCATGGGGCGCGACTTCGTCGCAACGGCGACAAGCAGGCAGGAGCTGGCGAAGTTCCACGGAGCGGATGCGAGGCTGGTAGATCCAGTGAGGGTCTATGTGGGGGTGCGTTCCGCGGATTCGCTCGAGCAGCGTGCGCGGATTGCGGTCCGCGAGCTCGAGCGCGCGGGCGGGTTCGACCGCAAAGTACTGGTCGTATGGATACCCACCGGCACGGGCTGGATCGTGCCCAAAGCCGCCGCCTCGCTGGAGCAACTGCACGGTGGCGACACGGCGATCGTGGCGATTCAATACTCCTTCCTGCCTAGCCGCTACGCGATCTTCATGGACGCTGGGCTCGCGGACGTGGCGGGCATCACGCTCTTCAACGCCGTTCGCGCCCGTTGGTCGACGCTCCCACCGCAAAAGCGGCCGAAGCTCATTCTGTTCGGCAAGAGCCTCGGCGCCGCGGGAGTGGAAGCGCCTTTCGTGGGAGCGGACGCATCCGCGTCGGTGGCCAATATGGTGGCCGCGACCGATGGCGTGCTGATCGCCGGCGCCAAACAGAGCAATCTCATCCATGCGCAACTCACTCGTGAGCGCGATCGCGGGTCGCCCTTCTGGCAGCCGGTCTTCAATGGGGGGCGTGTCGTACGGTTCCTGAATCGCGATCCGCATCAGGTGGCATTGAATGCCGACTGGTCGGCTCCGCGAATCGTGTACCTTCAGCATCCAGCCGATCCGGCTGTCCTCTGGAGCGTCAGCGCGTTCTGGTGGCCGCCGGAATGGATGGCTCCGCCTCGCGGCTTCGACATGCCTCGCGCGATGCATTGGTTTCCGATCGTCTCAGGCGTGCAGGCGGTGGGCGACATGATTCACCAACTCGCCGTGCCGCCGGGTTTTGGTCACAACTACTCTTCGGAGGATTACGTCAACGGTTGGGCCAGCGTGATGCCGCCCGACGGCTGGACGAAGGCCGACACCGAACGACTGGCGCGGTTCCTCGACAACGTCGCTGGCGACGAAACAGAACCGTGACCAGGCAGAAGGTGAACAGAGTGGAGCGATGCTAACGCCACGCCTGGGTGAATTCGCCGATGACCCGCGTCAGATGCGCCTGCATCGCCGTGCGCGCAGCGGTCGCGTCTCGCGCCATGATCGCCGAGAAGATGCGCTGATGCTCGTCCTGCGACGCCGCCCGCAATGCGGGAGTATGGAAGTGCTCCTCGATCTTTTTCCACAACGGGTCGGCGCGCGAGTTATCCCACATCGCAGTCACCACGAGCCGGAGCATTTCGTTTCCCGTCGCCCGCGCAATCGCCAGATGGAAATCACGGTCAGCGGCCTCGTTCGCCGACTTGTCGTGCATGTTTTCGCGCATCGCGCGCAACGCGGCGAACAGCCGGTCCAGGTCTGAATCCTTGCGTTCGGTAGCGGCCAACGCGGCGATCCCGCTTTCGATCACCACCCGCGCGCGCAGCGTCTCGATCGGCCCTAGCCCGCGCGGCAGTTTGAACATGGCGGAGCGCGGGTCCGGCGCGTCTGCCACATAGATGCCGGAGCCGACACGAACCTCGACCACGCCCTGCACTTCCAGCGCGATGATCGCCTCCCTCACTTGTGTGCGACTCACGCCAAAGCGTTCGGCCAGCGTGCGCTCGGAAGGCAGGCGCGCACGCGGCCCGACGTCGTCGGCGGCGATCAGATCGTAGATCTGTTTCGCGAGCCCGACATAGGAACGGTCGGTCGCGTCCTCATCGGCACCGCGGCCGTTCGGCGTGTGTGAAAGCTCGTCCATTCAGGATTTCCGAAAGCTTCGAAGCGGCCAAAGGATCGGTTCGAGTTCGACAAAATGGTACACCAATTGACGGATAAGCCCGCCACGGGCCCGGCGCCACCCTTCCTGGCCATCGGACCGAGTCAGCAGGGGTTTCAGACCGTTCGGCTTCGCCGCAACGCCGTGGTAAACCACTATCGCGCGCGGATTGGTATGCCAGTACTGTCAGACGTGACTGATTTCGGACGGCCCTTCGTTTTGCTTCGGAGGCGACGCCTTTGAATAAGTCGTTCCGCTGCTTCGGCGAGTCCGAATTCAGCCCCGCCGCAGCACATCCCGCAAGATTCCCTGCTTCACGCACAGAATTCGGCGGCGATTCATGACCGCCATGTTCGCCGGCAATCGGCAAGTTCAATCCAACAAAAAGGAGACGACATGCTTTCAGGAATCCAGGTGCTACGAGCGGCGGCGACCGCGGCATTCACGCTGTGCGCAAGCGCGGCTTTCGCGCAGGCAACGATCGTTTCCGGGCCGTCCAGCGATCCCACATGCATGGTCCCGTGGAAGAGCGACACGAAGTACATCAAGTATCCGAAGAAGAATGGGCCCTACCGGATCGCACTCGTGAACGGCTATATCGCGAACACGTGGCGTATCCAGATGATCAAGACGGCCAAAGCCTATGCGGCACAGCCGGCCGTCGCCGCGAAGCTCAAGGAGTTCAAGGTCGTCTCGACCGGCGAGGACGTGCCGGCGCAGATCTCGGCCGTCAACAACTTCATCGATGCCGGCTATGACGCGATCATCGTCGACGCGCAGAATCCCACCTCGTTCGGCCCCGCGATCCGCCGCGCGAAGAACGCCGGCGTCGTGCTGATCGCGTTCGACAACATCCTCGACAGCGAAGACGCGATCAACGTCAACGTCGACCAGTACGGGCTCGGCGTGCTGTGGGCGAAGTGGCTCGCGAACCACCTGTCGAACGGCGGCAAGGTGCTCGAGGTTCGCGGAGTGGCGGGCACGTCGGTCGACACGGACCGGCACAATGGTTTCATGAAAACCTTGGACGACACCGGCAAGAAGTGGAACGTCGTGCAGGTCTACGGCAAGTGGGACGACGGGGTCGCGCAAAAGGCCGCCGCCGACGCGATCGCCGTGCAGGGTCATTTCGATGGAATCTCGGCGCAAGGCGGCGACACGGGCGTCGTGCGCGCGATGATCGATGCGAAGCATCCGTTCGTGCCCTTCGGCGGCGAGACGGAAAACGGCTTTCGCAAGTTCTGCGCGCAGTACGGGGGCCAGGGCCTGAAGTGCACGTCGGCCGGCACCGGCCCAGCGCAGGTCGCAGTAGCGATCAAGACGGCGCTCGCCGCGCTGGACGGCCAGACGATCCCGGTCTCGATCAAGCTGCCGCTCGACGTCACCGACGATTCGAAGCTGAAGTCGGGCGTCAACTATTTCCCGAACGACTCCGACAACTTTTTCGTCGGCAACTCGTTTCCGACTTGCGGCATCAATTTCTCCGCGCAGGAGATCATGAAGCAGAGCCAGGGCAACCAGTGATCGGATGATGGCCGGAATGTGACGGGAGACGAAGCATGCCGCAGGATGCAGCGCAGCCGTTCTTTCAGATGTCTGGCGTGTCGAAAAGCTACGGCGGCGCGGTCGCGCTGGATCACGCCGAGCTCGCGGTGAAGAGGGGCCGCATTCACGCGATCCTCGGTGAGAACGGCGCGGGCAAGTCTACGTTGCTGAAGGTGATGTCCGGCGTCGTGCAGCCCGACGAAGGCACGATCCACTACGATGGCAGGCAGGTCTCGTTCGCATCCCCGGCCGAGGCGAACGCGGCGGGCATCGTGTGCGTGTATCAGGAGCTGTCGCTGATCCCCGACTTGAGCGTAGCCGACAACATCTTCGCTTCGAACCCGCCGCGACGTTTCGGCATGATCGACCGCCGGGCCCAGCGCCGCCAGGCCGAGGAAGCGCTCGCCCGAGCGGGCGCCGCCGACATCAATCCACTTGCGAAAGTCCGGGACCTGCCGCTGTCGCGCCAGCAGATGGTCGAGCTTGCCAAGGGTCTGGCGCACGAGCCTCGCATCCTGATCCTCGACGAAGCCACATCGGCGCTGACCGCGGCCGACGTCGCGCGCGTGATCGAGGTGCTCAAGCGCCTGCGCGACGAAGGGCTCGCGCTGCTGTTCATCTCGCACCGGATGCACGAGGTGAAGGCGCTCGCGGACGAATGCACGGTCTACCGCAACGGCCGTCATGTAATGAGCTTCGAGGCCGGCACACGCACCGACAACGAAGTCGTCGAAATGATGATCGGCCGCAAGTACCAGCATGTGTTTCCGGCCAAACCCGCCAACGGCCGCGCAGCCGCCCCGGCTCTCGCGTGTCGTGATCTCGCGTGGAACGACACGCTGCAAGGCATCAGCTTTTCGTTGAAGCCCGGTGAAATCCTCGGCCTGGGCGGCCTCGACGGACAAGGCCAGCGCGAACTGCTGCTCGCGCTGTTCGGCGTGTTGCGCGGTTGCGCGGGCACGATCGAGGTCGACGGCAAAGCGGTGTCGATCGGCAGCCCGAGGGCCGCGCGCGCCAACGGAATCGGCATGGCGCTGATCCCCGAGGACCGCAAGACCGAAGGCCTGATGCTGCCGATGTCGGTACGCGAGAACCTGTCGTTTGCCGCGCTCGATCGCATGTCCAGCGGCGGCGTAATCGATCGCGACCGCCAGCAGTCGCTGGTCGAGCGGATGATGGAGCTGCTCGCGATCAAGTCGTTCAGCGTCGATGCGCCGGTGGGCTCGCTGTCGGGCGGCAACCAGCAGAAGGTGGTCATCGCGAAGTGGCTGATCCGGCAGCCGCGAATACTGCTGCTCAGCGACCCGACGCGCGGTATCGACGTCGGCACCAAGCAGGAGCTCTATCAGCTGCTCAGGCGCCTCGCCGACGAGGGCGCGGCGATCGTGTTCTATTCGACCGACTACGACGAGCTGATCGGCTGCTGCGACCGCGTGCTGGTGCTGTACGAAGGCAGGATCAAGAAGGAACTCGTCGGCTCGGCGATCACCGAGCAGAACCTGATCGCCAGCGCACTGGACCTGCCCGTCGGACAGGTTTCGCCTTCCACGGGAGTCGCGCTATGAGCGGGCTGCGCTACTGGTATGCGGAGAATCGCGGGGCGGTGTTCGCGTTCGGCCTGTTCGTGCTGATGTTCGCGATCTATCTGTTCAACTATCCGTCCGCATTGTCGGCCAACGTGTTTCAGACGGCGGCGAACAAAGCGGTGCTGCTCGCGCTCGTCTCGATGGGTCAAGCGCTCGTCGTGCTGACGGCCGGCATCGACCTGTCGATCGGCATGACGCTGGTGCTGACGAATTGCATCGGCTCGTGGATCGTCACCGGCGATGCGCTGCACAGCGCGCTCGGCATCGCGGGCGTGCTCGCGGCGGGCGCACTGTGCGGCGCGCTGAACGCCGTGATCATCATTTTCGGCCGGCTGCAGCCGATCGTGACGACGATCGCGACGAGCGCGGTCTTCTACGGACTCGCGCTGCTGCTGCGCCCGGTACCCGGCGGCTCGATCAACGAGAACCTCGCCGACGCACTGACCGGCAAGGTCGCCGGCGTCCTGCCGGCGAGCCTGCTGATTCTGCTCGCAGCCACACTGCTCGTCTGGGTTCCGTTCAAACGCTCGGCAATCGGGCGCGCGGCGTACGCGACCGGTTCGTCCGAACCGGCCGCGTTTCTGTCCGCCATGCCGATCCGCCGCGCGAAGTTCGCGAGCTATACGCTGGCCGGCCTGCTCGCCGCGATCGGCGGCCTGTTTCTGACGTTCTTCACCGACACCGGCGAAGCGAGCCTCGGCAGCGCCAATTCGTACACGCTGTTTTCGATCGCGGCGGTGGTGATAGGCGGCGTGTCGCTGCTCGGCGGCAAGGGCAGCGCGATCGGCGCGATCTTCGGCGCATTCGCGTTTCGCTCGATCGGCGACCTGCTGTTCGTATTCAACGTCGATGCGCTGTGGCAGCCGCTATTTCAGGGTGTGATTCTTCTGCTCGCTGTCGCGATCGGCGCATGCGGGCTGTTCAGGGTACGCAACCGTCTGGAGTGGTTTCAATGAGCCACGTCTCGACAACCGGCCGCAGCACCTTCGTGTCGAAGCTCACGCGCAGAATCGACAAACCGATCGTGATCGCGTTCGCGTGCATCGTCGCGCTGCTGCTCGTCGGCGGGATGTTTTCGCGCAGCTTCACGTCGCCTGAGTACATCCTGCTGCAACTGAAGGTCGGCGCGTTCCTCGGCATCATCGCGACCGGCCTGATGATGGTGATCCTGCTCGGCCACATCGACCTGTCGCTGCCATGGACGATCACCGTCGGCGCAATGATGGCGTGCGCGGTAGCGGGACACGGCGAACTCGGACAGATCCTCGCGATTCCGGTGGGGATCGGTTGCGGCGTGCTGATCGGCGTCGTCAACGGCATCCTCGTTGCTCTTCTGCGCATTCCGTCGATGATCGCCACGCTCGCGACCAATGCGGTCGCGCAGGGCATCATGATCGTCTATACGGGCGGATCGTCGCCGCAGGATTCCGCGCCACAGGTGATGCGATGGCTCGCGGCGGGCTGGCTCGTACCGGGCGTGCCGAATGCGGTTGCGCTGTGGGTGGTGATCGGCGGCGTCACGGTGTTCCTGCTGTCGCGGACGACCTTCGGCCGCACGCTGTACGCGATCGGCAATACCGAGCGCGCCGCGTATCTGTCCGGCATCAATACGCGGCTCGTGACCGTGGCCGCATTTGCGGTGTGCAGCGGATTCGCGGCGTTCGGTGGCGTATTGCTCGCCGGCTATGCATCGAAGGCCGCGCAGTCGATGGGCGATGCCTACCTGCTGCCGGCGATCGCGGCAGTCGTGCTCGGCGGCACGTCGATTCTGGGTGGCCGAGGTTCATACCTCGGCACGGTAGCGGGCGCGATCCTGATCACGCTGCTGCAGTCGATCCTTTCAGTCGCGCAGATGCCGGAGGCTGGACGTCAGATCATCTACGGCGTGGTGATAGCGGCGATGCTGCTGCTGTATGGACGCAGCAAGCGGGAAACGTAGCCCACGGCCACGCTCGCGCTCATCCATGCGCATCCACCCACGCGCGTGCCCAATCGAGGCCTGCATGGTGGGCTTCTTCCTCGCTATCGAATAGTCCGAGAATGCCCGATGCTTCGACCAGCTTTCCGCCCCGGGTGATGGTTCCGCTCGCCGCATAGCGCTCCGGTTGCAGGATGCCCTCGCCTTCCTGCTGAAGGATGGCATGCCCCCACAACGTGTAGCCGTCGTAGTCGCTGGTTTCCATTAGCGCACGGCCCTGACGGTTGCGGCGCGAGTGGGCATGCGATGCGCATTCTCTTCGAGTGTCATTAACGGCGGAATCTCTGACATCTCCGGTTTTACCGTCGGCATGGTCTGCTGCATGTGGCGCGCGGTAGCAATAGTCATAGAAATGACGACGCGAAAAATATAGCACCGGTTAACGCTTCAGTGGTGGCGACCATCGGGGCTTCGCGCATGGGGTGGTAGTCGGCGTAGCCAACGGTTCGATTCGACGAAGGAACGTTTCGTGCGAGCGCTACAGCATCCCCGGTTTCGGACGATCAGCCGCATGCACTCTCCCCCCGACAGACGCACCGCGTCCCCCACCGCACAAGGTAGTGCGCCCGCTTCATCGTCGCAGCCTGCCCGCTCGTGGGCCGCCGATCTCGGACCGGGGCTGGCAAGCCTCGGTTGCGATAACGACCCCAGCGGCATCGCCACCTACTCACTCGCGGGCGCGTGGTACGGCTACGACATGCTGTGGACCTGCATACTGTCGTATCCGTCGATGGTTGCGCTGCAACTGGTCTCGGCGCGCGTCGCCGCCGTCACCGGACATGGCCTGACGGCGAACATGCGCACCCACTATTCGCCGGTGTTCTTCTATTTCGCTGTGGCGCGCTTCGTGATTGCGAACACGCTGAACATCGCCGTCAATGTGATGGCGATGGCCGCAGTTATCCAACGCTTCACGCATGGGCCGCTCTGGTTGCTCGCGCTCGCATGCGGTTGCACGTCGATTGCACTGCAGTGGTTCATTCCGTATGCGCGCTATGCGCAGGTGCTCAAATGGTTGATGCTGCCGATGTTCGCGTACGTCGGCGTGCTGCTGATCGTCGATGTGCCGTGGCACACGGTCGTGCTGCGCTCTCTGGTGCCACACGTCGAGTGGAAAGAAGAGTTCGTGACCATGCTGATGGCCGTGCTCGGTACGACGATGAGTCCGTATCTGCTTTTTTCGCAGGCCGAGCAGGAAGCCCAGCAAGAACATCGGCAGCACCAACAGCACGCCGCGCGGGGCGATCGACGTTCGTCGCAGCAGCTTCGCCGATTGCGTAACCAGACCTTGATGCGCACCGCGTTATCGAGCGTGGCGGCATCGTGCATGATGATTGCGGCTGCGGCGACGCTGCATGGCGCACAGACGCAGCCCGGCGAGCCCACGGAGCTTTCGCGAGCGCTCGAACCGCTGCTGAAGGGCTATGCCGGCCCCCTGCTCGGGCTTGCGCTGGTCGGCTCGGCGCTGCTCGCACTACCTCCGCTTGCCGGTTCCGCTGCGCAAGCGGTCGCGAGTTCCTTCGACTGGCCCCACGGCAAACAGCGTGATCGGCGCATTGCCGTTTTGCTCATCGCGCTCGCGGGGCTCGGGACGCTGCTTGGTCTCGCGCTCGGCCTGTGGCGCGTCGATCCTGTCAAGGCGCTGTACTGGAGCGCCGTCGTCAACGGTATGACGATTACGCCCGTGCTGGTGCTTCTCGTGCTGCTGAGTGCGAAACGCGAAGCGGTCGGCGAACTCGTCGCGCATTGGTCTTTACGCGCGCTGTGCTGGCTCGCGACCCTGACCACCGGCGTGGTCGTGGTCGCGCATTTCGTGCTCGAAGCGGTAGAGCGTGTGTCGCGATGAGCCCGGGCTACTTCACGCTTCGTAGATGTTCAGCGAGGCGCGCGAACATCGCGTCGCACCGGTTCAGTTGTTCGACCGTGATGAACTCATCCGGCTTGTGGCCCTGATCCATGCTGCCGGGTCCACAGACCACGGTTGCAATGCCCGCCTGCGTGAACAGTCCGCCTTCCGTACCAAAGGCGACCGTTTCGTATTGTTTCGATCCGCTCAACAGCGCGAGCAGGCGTGCCACGTCGCTATCTGGCGAAGTCGCGAGTCCAGGATACGCATTCAGCATTTGCACGCGGACATCGGTATCGGGCTGCACCGCGCGCATCTTCGGCAGCAGTTCGCTTGCCGCGTAGGTTTGCAGTTGGTCCACCACCCTGTTGGGATCGAAGCCCGGCACGCCCCGCACTTCGAAATCGAACTCGCATTCGGCGGGCACGATATTCAGCGCGCGTCCGCCCTTGATGACACCGGTCTGCACCGTCGAGAACGGCGGATCGAAACGCGCGTCATGGTGTTCCGGCTGCGCGAGTTCGTCGCCAATCTGCTCGAGCCGGTTGATCAGCCGCGCCGCGTATTGAATCGCGTTGACGCCCTGCGGCGCGTACGCGGAATGACATGCCGCGCCCTTCACGTGGCAGCGCATCGCGAGCTTGCTCTTGTGGCCGAGCACCGGTTTCAATTCGGTCGGCTCGCCAATCAGACACATGCGCGGCCTATGCGCGCGCTTTTCGAGTTCGGCCAGCATCGGCCGCACGCCGAGACAGCCCACTTCCTCATCGTATGAAAACGCGAGATGCACCGGCACTTCGAGCTTCAGCCTCAGGAATGCGGGCACTGCCGCCAGCACGGACGCGATGTAGCCTTTCATATCCGCCGTGCCGCGTCCGTACAGACGCCCGTCTTTCTCGGTGAGACGAAACGGGTCTACGGTCCACGCCTGACCGTCGACGGGCACCACATCGGTATGCCCGGAGAGCACGATGCCACCACGGTCTCGCGGCCCGATGGTGGCGAACAGATTTGCCTTGGTGCGATCGTCGTTATGGAACAGCTCGCTTTCCACACCTAGATCCGCGAGGTATTGCCGCACGAAGCCGATCAGCTCCAGATTGGAGTCGCGGCTGACGGTCGCAAAACCGATCAGCCGTTCGAGCAGCGCACGGCTCGACAGCTCACTCATCGCCGGGCACTCCGTAGCTCGGCGCCGCGGTCGGATTCAACGCACGCGCGATGTAGTCCCGCATCTGCGGCCGATACGCTTGCCATAGCGCGTCGAGTTTGCCGATCGGATCGTCATCCGCCCAATCGACACGCAGATCGACGACCGGCCAGACGTGTGTATCGACGATCTTCAGAGCCGCCGAATGCACGGGTCCGGCTTCTCCGCCTGCTTCGACGGCAGCATGCATCGCGTGCAGCAGACGATCGGCGAGCGCGCCTTGTGCGCTCTCGAACGCTTTCACCATCGCGTCGATCACCGGCTTGCCGGCGAGCAGATTACCCGCTGCCACACACTGATTTCCCGCGACCGCGTGATGCACGCCGAGGGCTTCCTTGCCGGTAAACAGCGCGGTTCGACCTTCGCTGTCGACCACCGTCACCTGCCGGTACTCGCTCCATTCGCTCGCGCCCAGCGCCCGTTCGAGCGCCGCATCCGGCGCGATACGCTCGCTTTCGAGCAGATCGAGAATCTGCGGGCCGAGCGCGGGCAGCGTCACGTTCTGCGTCGCCACCGCACCGACGCCCGCGCGCACCCACGGACACCGCGCACCCACCGCAATGCTCGACGAACTGATCGCGATACCGAGTTGACCCGTCTTCTCACAACGTCCGACGATCGAGAATGTCATGGGAATCCCTTGAAGCCTGCGTCGGCGTCCAGTTGTCCGGAATCACGGCGATCACGTCGATTTCCATCAGCCACTGCGGCTGGCCGAGCGCGCTGACGCAAAGCCCCGTCGAAATCGGATACACGCCCTTCAGCCACTTGCCGACTTCCTGATACACCGGCTCGCGATAACGAGGATCGGTGATGTAGGTCGTCGTCTTGACGATATGCGACAGGTCGCTGCCCGCTTCCTCCAGAAGCTGCTTGACGTTCTTCATCGCCTGCTCGGCCTGCGCGCGCGGATCGCCGAGACCGATCAGGTTGCCGTCGAAATCCGTACCGACCTGGCCGCGCACGTAGACCGTATTGCCCGCGCGAACCGCCTGGCAAAGATCGTTATCGAGCGACTGGTTCGGGTACGTGTCCTTCGTATTGAACATACGGATGCGGGTATGCGTAGGCATCAGTTCACTCCCACTTCTTTGGTCTTCGGCGCGTGCGATGCGTCACACGCGGTATCGGGTGCATTCGCGGCATGCGCGCCGCGCGCGTCCTGCTGACGCTGCGACGCGTCGCGATAGGCGAGGTATTTGCGCTGCGTGACGATGTGATCGGCGATGTGCCTGGCGTCGTGCCAGACGCCCCAGATAAACGACGACGCGCGCCGCGACAACCACGGCAAGCCGAGGAAATACACGCCAGGCTCCTTCGATACGCCGCGTTGATGCTGCGGCTTGCCTTTATCGTCAAACGCGTTCACGTGCAGCCAGCTGAAATCGACCGCATAGCCGGTGGCCCAGATGATCGTGCTAACCCCCGCGTTCCGCAGATCCAGTTCCGGCAGCGGATGCGTCACGCACTCCGGGTCCGGTGGAATCAGCCGTGCGTCGGGGTCTTCCGGCAGGTCGACGCCGTTGCGCTCGATGTAGGCGTCGGCGGTGTCGAGCAGCGACATCAGGTATTCGTCGCCACGCTTCAGATTGACGGCGAGGTCGGGTTCGAAGGTCACAACGCGATTCGCGAACGATTTCGTGGTGCCGACGAGCGTCATGCCGCGCTGCGCGAGCCGGCGAAAATCGATGGTCTGGCCGCCGTATGCGCCGCTGACGGCGATCGTCACATGCTCGCGTCCCGGCACCGCGACTTCCTTGTCCCATTCACCGAGCACACCCAGCCACCAGCAGAAATCGCGGCCGCGATAGGCGCGCGGCGGACGGTCATGCGCGCCGACGGACAGATAAACCTTACGGCCCGAGCGTTGCAGTTCGTCGGCGATCTGCACGCCGGACGACCCCGCGCCCACCACGAGCACCGCGCCCTCGGGCAGTTGCTCAGGGTTCCGATAGTGGGCCGAATGAAGCTGCGTGAGTTCGAGGTCCTGCGGCGCGATGGGGGGAATGACGGGACGCTGGAACGGCCCGGTCGCAACGACGACGCGACGAGCTTCGATCGTGCCGTCGGACGTTGCGACCGCAAATCCTGCCCGGCCCTTCAGACGCTCGACGCTCGTGACTTCGACGCCGGTGCGGATCGGCGCATTGAACATGCGCGCATAGGCTTCGAAGTACTCGGCGACCTGATCCTTGCCGGCGAAGCCATCGGGATCGAGTCCTTCGAACTCCATATTAGGGAAGCGGTCGTGCCAGGCGGGACCATTCGCGACCAACGAGTCCCAGCGGCAGGTGCGCCAGCGTTCCGCGATGCGGTCGCGCTCCAGCACGAGATGGGGCACGCCGAGTTTGCTCAGATGTTCGCTCATCGCCACGCCAGCCTGACCCGCGCCTATGACCAGCGTGTCGATCGACAATTTTTCAGCCGCCATGGCCTTCTCCTTCTGAAATACGCTCTGGATTCGGGTCTCTCGGTCGGACAGAATGTACGCCGCGCGGCGGCCAACAAAAACTATATTTTAAAAATGCTCTGCATCGTTTTTCGCTATGCAATCGAAAATTGTCGAGCGACAATCGGTTCGACCGAACACGGAGCAATTGATGGACGGCACCTCGATCCGCTACTCGTTGCGTCAGCTCAGGTATTTTGTCGTCACGGCCGAAACGCTTTCGTTCACCGCCGCGGCAAAGCGGCTGCACATCTCGCAGCCGTCTATCTCGACGTCGCTCGCGGATCTGGAGGAATCGTTCGGCGTCCAGCTGTTCATCCGCCATCACGCGAGCGGGTTGTCGCTCACGCAACCGGGCCGCGATCTGCTCGGCCACGCTCGCAATCTGCTTCAGAACGCCGAAGAATTACAGCTGACCGCAACCGAAATCGACGGCGGCATGTCGGGCTCCATTTCGCTCGGCTGCATGGTGTCGCTGGCGCCGCCGCTGATGCCCGGCATCATCAGCCGCTTCGTGCAGGATTATTCGGCGATCACCTTCCGTACCACGGAAGCGCATCAGGACACGCTTTTGAGCGGCCTGCACGACGGCTCGCTCGATATCGCGCTGACCTACAGCCTCGATATCACCGATGGAATCGCGTTTACCCCGCTGCTTTCGCTGCCCCCGTATGTCATCCTGCCCAAAACACACAGGCTTGCACGGGCGCGCCAGGTGTCGCTGGCCGATCTGCTGCCCGAGCCCTATGTGATGCTGGATCTTCCGCATAGCCGCGAGTACTTCTCCGCGCTGTTCGACGCGGTCGGCAGCCGCCCTACCGCGGCGTTCCGCTCGTCACAGCCTGAAGTGGTGCGTGGCATGGTCGCCAACGGCTTGGGTTACAGCATACTCAACTTCCCGCTGAAGTCGACCCGGACTGTGGACGGCGAAGACTTCGTGATTAAACATTTCAGGGAGAGTGTCAATGCGACGACGCTTGGCATTGCGCTATCGGGCGCCGTCAAGCCGCGCGAGGTTGTGAAACGCTTTTCGGCATTCTGTGAAACGTATATCCGGCGTCTGCGCATCAGCTAACAGGAGCCCGCAAGTGTCACTGCATAGCCATGTGCTATGCGCTGCATGCAAAAACAATATTTTACCTAGTAATTTGGATTGTTAGATTGGTGCTCATCGGATGCAAACACTGATGGGGGGCCCCTATGTCAGCCATTCTTCAGTCGACGGACACTGAGCTCGACATCGTTCACGCGCTGCGCGAGAACTGCGAGCGTCCGTTCGAGGATGCACACGCGATGCCGCCGGCCGTCTACACGTCGGAGGCGTTTCTCGCGCTCGAGCAGCGCGACGTGTTTCGCAACGAGTGGCTGTGCGTGGGCCGCGCGAGCGCGCTGGCACAGACCGGCGACTATCTGACCGCGCAGATCGACGACCAGCCGGTGTTCGTGCTGCGCGATGCGAGCGGTGCGCTACGCGCGTTCTCGAATGTTTGCCTGCACCGGATGTCGGTATTGCTCGAAGGGCGCGGCAACGTGCGCCGGATCGTCTGTCCGTATCACGCATGGAACTACACGCTCGATGGCTCGCTCGCGGGCGCGCCGTTGATGGATCAGCAACCGGGCTTCTGCAAAGACCAATACAGGCTGCCTGCCGTGCGCTGCGAGAGGTGGCAAGGCTGGATTTACGTCACGCTCAACGCGCACGCGCCTTCGGTCGAATCGCATCTGTCCGAACTGGCGAAGCTGATCGCGCCATACGGCATGGGCGACTACGTCGAGACCTTCCACGAGGAACACGTGTGGGACACCAACTGGAAGATCCTCGCGGAAAATTTCATGGAGAGCTACCACCTGCCGATGCTGCATCGCGCAACGGTCGGACCGCACTCGAAGCTCGAAGAAATGGAATGTCCGCCGGGTTTGCCTGCGTTCAACTATCACTGGATCACCAAGGAAGCATCGCTGCCGATCGGCAACGCGCATCCGGCCAACACGCGTTTGCAAGGGCACTGGCGCCGCACCACCGCGCTGCTGGCGATCTACCCGACCCACCTGATCACGCTGACGCCCGGCTACTTCTGGTATCTGATCCTGCAGCCGCGCGGCGTCGGCCAAGTGCATATCCGCTTTGGCGGCGGCCTCGCGCCGGAATTCGTCGACGATCCGCGCGCCGCCGAGTACATGTCTACGCTCAAGACCCTGCTCGACGAAGTCAATGCCGAGGACCGGCGCGGCGTCGAGGCGGTGTTTCGCGGCGTGCACGCGCCACTCGCGAAGCCCGGTCATCTGAGCCCACTCGAACGGCCGAATTACGACTTCGCCCGCTACCTGGCGGGACGCGTGGGCGCGACGTGATCCGCCGCCCCACGTAGACCGCCAACACTCTGCCGAGATGCCCATGTCAAGCCAACCATTTATCTCGTTCGACGGCGTCAGCAAGTCATACGACGGCGTGCATAGCGTCGTCGAGGGACTCGATCTCGACGTCGGGCACGGTGAATTCGTTTCGCTGCTCGGTCCGTCCGGTTCCGGCAAGACCACGACACTGATGATGCTGGCGGGATTCGAATCGCCGACCCGCGGCGAAATCCGCCTCGCCGGCAAGCGCCTGGACGACAAGCCGCCGCATCGGCGCGATATCGGCATGGTGTTTCAGAACTATGCGCTGTTCCCGCACATGACGATTGCCGAGAACGTCGCGTTTCCGCTGTCCGTGCGCAAGGTCAGCCGCAGCGAACAGAAAACGCGCGTGACGCGCGTGCTCGACATGGTGGAGTTGTCGCATCTGGCGGGGCGGCGTCCGTCGCAACTCTCGGGTGGCCAGCAGCAGCGTGTCGCGCTGGCCCGCGCGCTGGTTTTCGAGCCGAGCGTGGTGCTGATGGACGAGCCGCTCGGCGCGCTCGACAAGCGCCTGCGCGAAACCATGCAATACGAAATCATGCGGCTGCATCGCGAACTGTCGCTGACGATCGTCTACGTGACCCACGACCAGAACGAAGCGCTGACGATGTCGAACCGCGTCGCCGTGTTTTCCGATGGACGCATCCAGCAGGCCGCCACGCCGACCGAACTCTATGAAAACGCGGCGAATGCATTCGTTGCCAATTTCGTCGGCGAGAACAACGGACTCACTGGCCGCGTCAATTCCGACGGCGGCGAATGGGCCGCGATGCAACTGGCCGACGGCAGCACGGTGCGCGGACGCCCAGGCGCCGGGCTCGCGTCTGGCGACACGGCGATGCTGGCGCTGCGTCCCGAGCGCGCGCACATCGCCGCAACGCCGGAAGCCGTGCAGGAAGCGACACGTCAGAACATGAACGTCGTGCACGCGCTGGTCGAGGAGCTCGTCTACTGCGGCGATCATCATCGCGTGCATCTGAAGCTCGGCCATGGCGAAAGCATGGTCGTCAAGGTGCCGAATACACAGCATCATGATCTGCCCGCACTCGGCCGCCAGACCGCCGTGACCTGGCGACGCGACGACTGCAAGGTGCTACCCGCGATGGCGGCCGCGCCGAAATCCTCCGCCGCGTCCGGCGGCGCCGACTATTCCACTGTTGCCGTTCCCTCGTCCGCCTCGCCACTTATCGCAGGAGCCAACTAGAAATGAAGACCACGTTCTCGTCATTCCGGACCACCCTCGGGGCATGCGCGCTCGGGATGTTTGCCACGGCCACGGTTCACGCGGCCGATACGATTTCCGTCGTCACCTTCGGCGGTGCGTATGAAGCGGCCGCGAAAAAAGCATGGTTCGAACCGTTCACCGCTAAAACCGGCAACCAGTTCTCCACCGAGTCCTACGATGGCGGCCTCGCCAAGCTGCAGGCAATGGAGCAGTCGAAGAACCCGACCTGGGATCTGATCGACCTCGAAACCAACGACGCGATCACCGCCTGCGACGAAGGCCTGATCGCCAAGTTCGACAGGAAGGCCCTCGGCAACACCAGCGACTTCCTGCCGGGCTCGATCAGTGATTGCGCCGTCAGCGCGATGGTGTGGTCCACCGTCTATGCGTACGACAGCAGCAAGCTGAAAACCGCGCCGACCACCATCAACGATTTCTTCGACCTGAACAAGTACCCCGGCAAGCGCGGCATGCGCAAGTCGCCGAAGGTCGCGATGGAATGGGCGCTGATCGCCGATGGCGTGGCGCCCAAGGACGTCTACAAGACGCTCTCCACGCCTGCCGGCGTCGACCGCGCGTTCAAGAAGCTCGACACGATCAAGCCGAGCATCGTCTGGTGGGAAGCGGGTGCGCAGGCGCCACAGCTGCTCGCCGACGGCGCGGTCGTGATGACGCAGGCGTACAACGGCCGTATCGACGACGCCGTGCACAAGGACAAGAAGCCGTTCAAGATCGTCTGGGATGCGCAGGTGTACGACTACGAATGGTGGGCGGTGGTCAACGGTGCGAAGCATGCCGACGCGGCGCAGAAGTTCATCATCGCGTCCTCGACGCCGCAAGCCTATGCGGATCTGTCGAAGTACATCGCGTACGCGCCGCCGCGCAAGGACGCCATTCCGCTGATCGACAAGGCGCGTCTTAACGATCTGCCGACGGCACCGGACAACTTCAAGCGTCCGCTGCAGATCAACGCGACGTTCTGGGCCGACAACGCGGATGCGATCAACAAGCGGTTCCAGAACTGGCTGACGCAGTAACGCCGGATCGAACGAACGTCACCCGAGAGATCGAGCACGATGAATACGCCGCTGCCATCCACCGCCCCTTTCGGCCGCGGCCCGCAGGCCGCGAACCGCGAGTCGTTCAGGGCTGCGCGCCGCAAGGCCGCGATGCGCGCATTGCTGCTGGCTTTGCCGTTGCTGATCTTTCTGCTGGTGACGTTCGTCGCACCGATCGCCAGCCTGCTCGCGCGCAGCGTGCGAAATCCTGAAGTGCGCACCGGCATGCCGCAGTTGAGCGCCGCGCTGGCCGGATGGGACGGCGCGGGCGTGCCCGGCGAACCGGCGTTCGCCGCACTCGCGCACGACCTGAAGGGCGCCAGCGAATCCGGCCAGCTCGGCAATATCGCGCGGCGCATGAACTTCTATCAGCCGGAGTTCCGCAGCCTGCTGTTCAAGACGGCGCGTGCCACACGTTCGGAAACACCCGCGCAATGGAAACCCGCCCTGATCGATCTGGACGAACGCTGGAACACGCCGGAAACCTGGCGTCTGCTCAAGCGTGCGTCGATCTCGCCCACACCCGACTATTTGCTGAACGCCGTCGACGCGCAAGTCGCGCCTGACGGTTCGGTGACGTCCGTCGCGGCGGACAGCGCCATCTTCCGCGCGGCGTTCGGGCGCACGGTCACGATCAGTGCGACGGTCACGCTGCTGTGCCTGGTGCTGGGCTACCCGGTCGCGTATCTGCTCGCGACGCTGCCGGAGAACCAGAGCAACCGGCTGATTCTGTTCGTGATCGTGCCGTTCTGGACCTCGCTGCTGGTGCGCACCACCGCGTGGTATGTGCTGCTGCAACCCGGTGGCGTGATCAATAGCGCGTTGCTCCGCTTCGGCATCATCAACCATCCGCTGCCGCTGATTTTCAATCGCACGGGTGTGTTGATCGGCATGACGCATATCCTGCTGCCCTACATGATCCTCGCGATCTTCTCGGTCATGAAAGGCGTGCCGCCCGTGTACATGCGCGCGGCGAAATCGCTCGGCGCGCATCCGGCCGTGGCCTTCGCGCGTGTGTATATCCCGCAGACGCTGCCGGGTGTCGGCGCGGGATGTTTTCTCGTGTTCGTGCTCGCGCTCGGCTATTACATCACCCCCGCCCTGCTAGGCGGCGCCGGCGACGAAATGATCAGCCAGCTGATCGCGTCGCAGACCAACGATCAGCTCAACTGGGGACTCGCGGGTGCGCTGTCGTGCTATCTGATCGCATTTACAGCGGTGTTCTATTTCATCTTCAACCGGCTGGTCGGTATCGACCGCTTGCGCTTCGGCTGACGCGCCGCGCAAGCGCCGCCAAGTAGTTGTCGCTCATTCGGATAGTTGATCAACAGGCAGACTCAGATGAAAGACGGACGAACCCGGCTACTCTCGGAACGCATCGCTGGCGCCGGACTGCGCGTGCATTGCGCGCTGATTTTCTTTTTCCTCGTCGCGCCGATCCTCGCGATCGTGCCGCTGTCGTTCAACTCCGGCTCGTTCTTCTCGTACCCGATGCAGGGCTTCTCGCTGCGCTGGTACGCGCAGGCGCTGAGTTCGCCGGACTGGCAACGCGCGTTTGCCAACAGCATCGGCATTGGCGCGGCGTCGACGCTGATCGCGACGGTGCTCGGCACGCTGGCCGCGCTCGGCTTGAGCCGCGCGCAGTTTCCGTACCGTTCGATCATCATGCCGATCATCGTGTCGCCGATGATCGTGCCGATCGTCGTCGTCGCGGCGGGGTTTTATCTGGTCTTTTCGCCGCTCGGGCTGGTCAATTCGTACACTGGCGTCGTGCTTGCGCATGCGGCGCTCGGTACGCCCTTCGTGGTGATCACCGTGACGGCTTCGCTGCTGTCGTTCGATCAGAGCCTGCTTCGCGCCGCGTCGGGTTTGGGCGCGCAGCCGTGGGTCGCGTTTCGTCGCGTCACGCTGCCGCTGATCACGCCGGCCGTCGCGACGGGCAGCGTGTTCGCATTCGCGACGTCGTTCGACGAGGTGATCGTCATTCTGTTCATTGGCGGCC
Organism: Paraburkholderia sp. BR14320; assembly: GCF_040948665.1. Taxonomy (NCBI): domain Bacteria; kingdom Pseudomonadati; phylum Pseudomonadota; class Betaproteobacteria; order Burkholderiales; family Burkholderiaceae; genus Paraburkholderia; species Paraburkholderia sp. BR14320. Next base: position 162,079 of record NZ_JBFPKG010000001.1, on the reverse strand, counting down.
CCGAGCAGCGTACCGTGCCGCGGCAGATGTGGAGCGGCATCCGCGACCAGATCGACCCGTCGATCCTCGCCGTGGCCACACTGCTGATGGCATTCGCGATCGCCCTGTTCGCCTGCATGAACTGGCTGCGCAAGCGCGCGGCGGCAGCCAGCCGCTCATTTGCGTGAGCCGACTGTTGCGCCAGTATGATGACGTGAAGATGCGACTGGATGGCCTCGCTCTGACCGTGGAGCGTTGCTAACCGCTGTGCGGCGAAGCCGGAACTCCTGGCGCGGCGGTCCTTGACAGTTAGTTGCAGTTTTATAAAGAAAAATATTGAGCGCGTGAGTGCGTGACGATATGCTTCGCATCGCCGCTAAACCACATGCAACGACCGAGGGTCGGGAAGGAAACGACAACATGCGATTGCGACGCATCACCGCACGACGCTCACCCGTGCATGGCATGGGACTGTTCGCGCTGCAGCCGATCGCCGCAGGCGAACGGGTCATCGAGTACAAGGGGGAAGTGACCAGCTGGCGGCGCGCCGCCGCCCGTCAGCGAGCCGATGCGGGCCACACGTTCGTGTTCGGTCTGTCCGATGGACGCGTGATCGACGGCAGCCGCGGCGGCAACAGCGCGCGCTTTCTGAACCATGCGTGCGCCCCCAACTGCGAGGCCATCGAAACGGGCGACCGGGTGTTCATTCATGCGCTCGCCACCATCGCACCCGGGGAAGAGCTTTTCATCAACTACGGTCTGTCGGTGGACGGTGCGGTCACCGACGACATTCGCGCCCAGTACGCGTGTCATTGCGGTGCACCTACATGTCGTCGAACCATGCTGGGAAATGACGGGTAGTCGCGTCTCGCCGTTGCCAATGCGAACTTGCGACGCAAAGCGGTAGTAACTATTAAGCCGGCGGTTAAAGCAACATGATTTACTGCCCCGGCGGCTCTTTTACCTGGCTCTCTGCCGGTAGGTTAGGCGTATGGCCAGACAGGTTACCGCGGTCGCTTGGCGCTCGAGAACGCATTCTTAACACCTGAAGTTCAAGCGCCGCATTAAATAACTCGTCATGCCGATCCTTCGTCATTTCGCCTGAACGAAGCTGACGTTCGAGAATGAGACAATCAGTTTCGGTTTCGAGCTCAATATCCAAAAGACGGAGCGTGCCAAGCTGCGTAATATCTGGTTGCGCGCGGCCGAGCCCATTCAGCAAAGCATTTCTTATTTGGATGAACTTCGGCAGTCTTTCGCGAAGAAGCGGTGACAGTCGTTGATAATAATCGCCGTCATCCATCAGTTGCTTCATTGCGGAGGACTCGACTATCACTGGCCCGTCTTTCGATGAAGGCACGGCAATATCGTTACCCTCCAACTTCAATTCCCCGATTTGTTTGAGTGACGAGAGCTGGTTCCTGATCGATTTGGCATCTTCGATTGCGGCAAGCAACGCACCGTCCAATCGTTTTTCTGTCGGATCGGACGTAAAGATCAGCGGCCAAAGAAAGAACAGAACTGCCAAAAGAAGACTCAGAACTCCGACGAAAGTCCCAACAAAAGTGAGCTTGCTGGGTAAAGACCATTTATCCCATTGTTCTTTCGTCGGAATCAGGAGCCAGTTTCGCATTTAAGTGCCCCTATCAGCAACTTCGTTATCCGGAGACCGCTATCCGCCCCAGCTTCGACGGTGATTCCCCTGGCAATACAGAAGTATATTGCACGGAAGATAGCTCGTTGACCCGGTTCCAGACACGTGGCTCGACGACGTGACACAGATCGCCGACAATGCGCACTGCAAAGCCATCAATAGCAAATGACCAAAGGAAGGTAACAATGTCTATAGCGAAGACCAGAGCCACTCCCTATTACGCGGTGATCTTCACGTCCATCCGAACCCCCGGGGACAATGGGTACGGAGACATGGCCGATGCAATGGTCGAAGCGGCCGCTAAACAGCCCGGATTCCTGGGTGTCGAGTCTGCGCGGGAGGAACTCGGAATTACGGTTTCCTATTGGGATAGCCTCGAATCCATCGCCGCCTGGAAACGGGATTCAATGCATCTGGTAGCACAACAGGCCGGGCGGGAAAAATGGTACGAATCCTACAAAACCCGCATTTGCCTTGTTGAGCGAGACTACGACTTCTCGAAAATCTAGTTTCCCGCGCCTTGTCTGTTGACTGCGCGGCCCTGCCGGCCGTTCGCGCGACCTGGCTGCCGATGAAAGCCGTGGTCGCGGGTTGACCGGTGCAAGTGCCGAAGATCGAAGAGGATCGCCCGCGTTGTGACACGGCTCGGCCGCTACCCGCCTCCCCTCATCTCACCGTCATGAGCGCTTCCTGCCAGCCCCTGGTGGCGGCGCTCCACCCTTCGAGCTTTTCAAGCCACCCTGCGCGCCTGCCGCGCAGCGGCCAGCGTGCCACGCAACCCTTCGAACGAGTAGAGCGCGAGTGCTGCCCAGATTGCGCCGTAGCCGATCGCGCGCACGGACCCGAACGGCTCGCCGTAGATCAGCACGCCAGTGAGGAGCTGAAGTGTGGGGGTCACGTACTGGATCAAGCCGAGCATCGAGAGCGGGATGCGTCGCGCCGCAGCCGCGAAGAGCAGCAGCGGCACGGCTGTGATAGGCCCGGCGGCGGCCAGCAGCAGTTGCAATCCGAGCGACGCATGCGCGAAATGGCTCGCGCCGGCCATGCCGATCATCATCAGATAGACGATCGCCACCGGAAAGAGCAGCACCGTTTCGAGCGCGAGGCCTTCGAGCGCGCCGAGCTTTGCAGTCTTGCGCAACAGGCCATAGCCGCCGAACGTCAGCGCGAGCGCGAGGCTGATCCACGGCGGCGCGCCGTTTTGCCAGGTGAGCCAGGCCACGCCGAGCGACGCAAGTGCCACCGCGCACCATTGCAGCGAGCGCATCCGCTCATGCAGGAAAACGAAGCCGAACAACACGTTGATCAGCGGATTGATGAAGTAGCCGAGGCTCGCCTCGACGATATGGCCTGCGTTCACGGCCCAGATGTAGATGCCCCAGTTGGCCGAAAGCAGCGCGGCGCTCGCGGAGAAGCGGCCGACCAGGCGCCTGTCGCGCAGCGCGGGCCGCAGCCAAGCCCAGTGGTGTCGCGCGACGAGCACGGCGAGGATGAACACGAGCGACCACGCCATCCGGTGGGCGAGCATCTCGAGCGCGGGAATCTGGTGGAGCGTCTTGAAGTAGACGGGAAAGAGCCCCCAGATGACGAAGGCGGAAAAGGCGTAGACGATGCCGGGGTTCATGGTTGGTTGTAGTTGGCCGGTGCGCGTGGTCGGTGCTAGGGCGCGCCGGTCGCAAAGATTTTCGCGCTGATTTTACCCGCGCAGTGCAGGCTCCGCTCAGCGCATCGTCGTCAAAAAGGGCCTGCTCTCGCCGTTCAGCGAGCTTTGCTTTTGCTGCCTACGATGTACATGTCGTCTTCGCAGAATGACAGAGCGACCTTGGCGGCGATAACGAGGTCGGGCTCGTCCTACGCGACGACGATCAAGGCAATCGTTTGGAGACGGCCATGCATTTCGACTACCAACAGTTCCACATCGACGCGTCACCTCTGGATGAAGGCGGCCGCTATTACGCTCGCGCAAAGATCTACCGGCGCGCGTCGGCGAGCGGCGATGCCGTCGAGGTAAAGTATTCGGGCGACCTCGGCGATTACCCGTCCGACGTGGATGCGATGGAGGCGGCGCAGCGTTGGGCGATTCAGTGGTGCAACGAGCACTCCGCTTAGGCTTCATTCGCCATCAAGCTCTACGCTGTTCTTGGGTTCCGCTCATCCCCGGCAAAATAAGCGGCGCATAATGCAAACATCCCTTTGTCAGGACGATGGAGGTGAATGTGACAACCTTTGCTATCGACGCCGTTCGCATCAACCCTGCGAACGACAGGTTCACCCACGTGCGTTGGGCTCCCGTCGATCCGTCGACGCGGGAATGGCTGTCCCCCCCTGCGGTTGTGGAGGTGGTCGAAGTCGTCGCCGCGATCCGCCGGGGAGATGTCGTTTGGTCCCTTTTTACACTCGGCGGCACACGGTATCTCGGGCCAAAAATCGTATCTGTCTCTCACACCGACGGACCCGCCGGGATCGACACGGATGTCCCCGGCGATCATGTCGAAAAATGCATCGACGATTTGCCGCACCTTTGACGGCATACCTTTGACGCCGTCGGGCAGCCGCTAGAATTGCGGTTTTAGCCCGGAATACGTCAATGTCTTTTGCCTCGCTTGGCCTGATCGATCCCCTGCTGCGTAACGTGCAGGGCCTCAATTACCAGACTCCTACGCCGGTGCAGGCCAAGGCGATTCCCGCTGTGCTCGGTGGCAAGGACGTGATGGCTGCGGCCCAGACCGGCACTGGCAAAACCGCGGGCTTTGCGTTGCCGCTGTTGCAACGGCTGGTGCAGCACGGCCCGGCAGTGTCCAGCAATCGCGCGCGTGTGCTGGTGCTGGTGCCCACGCGTGAACTGGCCGAACAGCTGCTGCAAAGCTTTATCGCTTACGGCAAAGGCCTCGACCTGCGATTTCTGGCCGCCTACGGCGGTGTGAGTATCAATCCGCAGATGATGAAATTGCGCAAAGGCGTGGATGTGCTCGTCGCCACGCCGGGCCGTCTGCTGGATCTCAATCGCCAGAACGCAGTGCAGTTCGATCAGGTACAAACGCTGGTGCTGGATGAAGCCGATCGCATGCTCGATCTGGGCTTTGCGCGCGAACTCAACGCCGTGTTTGCCGCCTTGCCCGCTCAGCGCCAGACTCTACTGTTCTCCGCCACGTTTACCGACGATATCCGCGCGATGGCGGCGACGATTCTGCACGGCCCGGTCAATATCAGCGTCAGCCCGCCCAATGCCACCGCCAGCAGGATCAAGCAGTGGGTGGTGCCGGTGGATAAAAAGAACAAGCCCGACCTCTTCATGCACCTCGTGGCTGAGAACCGTTGGCAGCACGCGCTGGTGTTCGTCAAAACCCGCAATGGCGTGGATTACCTGGCGGCCGTGCTGGATGAAGCCGGCTATGCGGTCGACACCATCCACGGCGACAAACCCCAACCCGCGCGCCTGCGTGCGCTGGAGCGCTTCAAGGCAGGCGAAGTACAAATGCTGGTAGCCACCGACGTGGCCGCTCGCGGGCTTGATATCGACGAGCTGCCGCTGGTGATCAACGTTGATCTGCCGATCGTGGCGCAAGACTACGTGCACCGTATTGGCCGGACTGGCCGCGCGGGCGCGAGCGGTGTAGCGGTGTCTCTCGTGTGTGCCGATGAAGCGCCGCAACTGGCAGCGATTGAAGCGCTGATCCGGCAAACGCTGCCCCGTAAAGAAGAGCCGGGTTTTGAAGCCGAACACCGCGTGCCGCAAACCAGCGCGACGGGCCAGATCATCAAGAAGCCCAAAAAGCCCAAGGCACCGAAGGTGCCGCAAGCCGCACCGGGCGCGATTCAGCCGCTCGGCAAAAAACCGCGCCCGCAAAATGGCGAAAACAAACGCAAGCCTGCGGCGCAGCGCGCCGCGGCCGTTGGCAAAGGCGCACGCTCGTCCAGCGGTAACTCCTTGAGCGCGCCAAAGCCACGCAGCAAACCCTTCGGCAAGCCCGCTGCGGGTTCACGTAAGCCGGCTGGCAAGCCCGCTGGTGGCCGAGGCAAACGCCAACCCTGATCCGTTGCCGGGGCGACTGCGCGCTAAACTGGGTGCGTGCTATCGAAAAGTTCGGTGGGTCGAGCGCAAGACGATGAAATTCACCCGAATGATGGTCGGCCTCGCCGTCACGTACCTGATCGTGTTAGCCGGAGTCGCCATCTTGCAGGATCGTTTTCTCTACTTCCCTCAGAAGGCCACGATCGAGGAGGTCACCTCCGGCGGACTGCGCGCCTGGCCGACACCTGAGGCGTACCGGGGCCTCGTCGCGGAGCCGGACGGTTCCGCGCGCGCCACGGTCATCGTCTTTCATGGCAATGCCGGGCATGCCGGCCACCGCTCGTTCTATGCCGCAGCGCTCACCCGGCTCGGGATTCGCGTGATTCTCGCCGAATATCCAGGCTACGGACCGCGCACCGGTGCGTTAGGCGAAGCCAGTCTGGTCGACGATGCGCAACAAACCATCGCGCTCGCATATCGCCTCTATGGAGCGCCGCTGCTGCTCATCGGCGAATCGCTCGGGGCCGGCGTGGCGGCTGCGGCCGGCTCGCGTGAACGCGACAGGATCGCAGGCATGATGCTGATCACGCCATGGGATCGGCTCGAGCACGTCGCCGCTCATCACTTTCCGTGGCTGCCCGTGAGGTGGCTGCTGCGCGACCGATACGACAGCGTGACCCACCTGGCGTCGTTCGACCGCCCGATTCTCGTAATGCTTGCCGAACGCGACAGCATCGTCCCTGCGCGCTTCGGCGAGGCGCTTTACAACTCGCTGTCCGCACCGAGAAAACTCACGGTGGTGAAGGCGGCTGACCATAACGACTGGATTGGCCATGTCGACCAAACCTGGTGGCGGGAGGCGATGGACTTCCTGCTCACGCCTTCGCATTGAGATATGAAGACGCCACCGGTCCCGTCCAGCTCGGCACGCATCTATGTTCTCGATGCGAAGAACCGGCCCGTCGAGGTGTTCGACCACGACGCGTGGTCGCGCTGGATGACGGAAAACGAACTGATCTTCCGCCGCACACTGCTGGACGACTACGGTGTGACGGTCACGACCCGCTTCCGTGGTGTGTCCAATCCGAAAACCGCGGAGGTTCTGCTGTTCGTAACTCGCGTCGCCGGAATGCAGACGCAAGACAACAAGAGCTACGGAGCACGTACGCTCGCTGAGGCGCTGGAGCAGCATGAGCGCATCGTGCAGAAAATCCTCCGGATGATGACGGGGCGGTGAACATCACTGCACGCGACGGTTCCGCGAAGTGGTGAGCCGAGGAGCTCGGGCGTAAATAGCGCGAGCGAACCGCGTGGAGTGTCGTGAGGCTCAGATGAAGCTCACGCCGCCATTGACGGGAATCGTCTGGCCGGTAACAAAGCCGTTGCCGACCACCATCAGCACGACCTGGGCGACCTCGTCGACTTCACCGAGGCGTCCAACGGGGAGCCGTTCCGCGACGTTCGCGGCCTTCAGCGGCGCGGCCATTTCTGTGTCGATCGGTCCCGGGGCCACGGCGTTCACGGTGATCCCTTCGCGGGCCAGCCGCGCCGCATAACCGCGTGTCAACCCTTCGAGGCCGGCTTTCGAGGCGTTGTAGTGCACCCCAACCAACCCAGCGCCACGGGCAGCGGCCGACGACAGGTTGACGATGCGGCCCCAGCGCTGTGCGCGCATTCCGGGCAGCACCGCCTGCGTGCACAGAAACGCCGATTTCAGATTGACCGCAAGCGTTCGATCGAATTCGGCTTCCGTGAGCCTATCGATATCGACAATCGTCCCGGTGCCCGCGTTGTTGACGAGAATACCGACGACGCCAAGGCGGTTTCCCACCTCATCGATCATTGCCTTGACGTCGGACGCAACCGATACGTCGGCTTGCACCGCAATCGCACGGCCTCCCGCACTTTCGATCTGCTCGACGATCCGAGCGGCCTCATTCCCGCGTTGCCGATAGTTGACCGCCACCGCTGCGCCAGCCGATGCAAGCGAGAGGGAAACGGCGCGGCCGATTCCTCGTGATCCGCCGGTCACGAGGGCGACACGATCGTTCAAAGCGGGCAAATGAGCGGGCATGGAAATCCTCCTGTCCTGTGGAACCATCAAAGGGGCTGTGCTCGCGCCCGCCGGGTGCCGCTGCGTCGCGTTTCAAGGTGCAACGTCACAGCGCGAACAGCCGCCCAAGATGAGGCTCGCTATCCCCCACGCCGGCGAGCCGCAACGCGTGCCACGCCATCGCGTAGTTGCTCGAGATCACCGGCTTGCCGATCGCCGCTTCCAGCTCCGGAATCAACGCAGCGATGCGCAAGCTCGTGCACGACACGAAAATCGCGTCCACGTCGCGATTGCGCGCAAGTCGCTCGACGCCAGTTCGCAACGACAGCGCATCGATCCGCGCCACTTCGTTGTCGTTCGCATGCTCGAACGACGCCATGCGCGTAATCCGGTGACCACGCGACTCGATATAGTCGCGCATGTATTCGTTGATCGAACGCACATAGGGTGTGAGCAAGGCCGTACGTTGGACGCCTAGCGCACGAAGCGCCGCCAGCGCCGCAGTGATCGGCGTGGTGCACGCGGCGTCCGCGCGCGCTTCGCGAATCCGCGCGAACACCTTGTCTTCCCCGATCACCATCGACGCGGACGTGCAGCCAAACGCCACCACGTCGATACGCTCGGCCGGACGGATCAACGCGACCGCCGGTGCGATACGGTCCTCCATTTCCGCTAGCCGTTCAGGCGTGATGTCCGCCGAGTTATATACACGGCTTTCGTAGAACGCCACGCCCTCCTGCGTCATCAAGCCCCGCCACTCATGCTCAATCGTATGATCGGTGGCGAGCACCACCAGCCCAATCGCGGCGCGGCGGCAGATGCCGTCGTCCAGCGTGAAATCGAGCTTCGTGTACACATCGTCATGCTGTGCAATCGCACTCATTTCGGAGTCTTCCTGTCTTGTCGCGTTCGGCTTCGCGAGTCGCTGCCGTCACTGCCTCTTAAAGGTAGAGGATCGAAGGCGCCTTTGTGTAACGGTTTATACGCAAATACCCTATACCGTCCCTTCGAACCCGGCTCCTATCATGAAAGCAGCGCTTTTGTGTCAGCGCTCCGGTGCAAGCCAGCCGTCACGCTGTTGACCTGGTGGGTATGAATCACTCGCAATCGCCCCATTTCCGTCCGCTTTCCGATGTCACCGGTATGCCCGTGTGGCGGATCGTCCGATCCCTCTCACAAAAAGGAGTCGCTAACATGTTTGCTCAGACGATTGGCTGGTCCCGTGCAGAGCGCGGCTCGCGGCGAACGACTGTCGCGGGCATGGCGGCCGCCGTGGCCTTGCTTGCGGGCTTGGTTCCGGGTTCGGCGCAGAGCCAGGGTGCCACCATCAAGATCGGTGTGCCGGTTCCGCTGTCGGGCAGCAGTGCCAATGCCGGCACGGATATCGTCAATGGTGCGAAGCTCGCCGCCGCCAAAATCAACGCGGCCGGCGGCGTGCTCGGCAAGCAGATCGAGCTGGTGCCCGAAGACGACGCCTGCGATGCGCAGACCGCGGTGCAGGCGGCGCAGAAACTCGTCGATGCTGGCGTTGTCGCGGTAGCGGGCGGCTATTGCTCGAGCGCGGCGTTGCCGGAATCGACGACCTTTCATCGCGCCGGGATTCCATATGTGCTGGATGCGTCGACCAATCCGCAGCTGACCGAGATGGGGTACGACAACGTGTTCCGCACGATCGGCCGTGACGACCAGCAGGGCCCGTTCGCGGCGAGCTTCATGAAGGACGTGCTGCACGCGAAGCACGTGGCGGTGATCGACGACAACACGACCTATTCCAAAGGCCTCGCCCAGAACACCGTGCAAGCGCTGAAGAAGGACGGCGTCGATGTGGTGTACGCCAATTCGATCACGCCCGGTCAGATGGACTACTCACCGACGCTCACGCGGGTCTCCTCACTCAAGCCTGACGTGATCTACTACACGGGCTATTTCTCCGAAGCCGGCCTGATCGTCAAGGAGGCGCGGCAACTGGGTCTGAAAATGACCTTCATGGGCGGCGACGCCACCAACGACCCGACCCTGATGAAGACGGCCGGTCCCGCCGCCGACGGCATGATAATCACGACCGCCCCACTCGCGCAGTTCCTGAGCGGCGCGCACGCCTACGTCGATGACTATACGAAGGCTTACGGGCAAGGGCCGGGACCGTACTCGGTCTATGAATACGATGCGGTCGGGGTCACGGCGAAAGCCATCGCGGACGCGAAGTCCACCCAGCCTGCCGCGATCACCGCTGCCCTGCACAAGATCCAGAACTACCCGGGCGCGACCGGAACGATTGCCTTCAATCCGAAGGGAGACCGCAGCAAAGCCGTGTACATCACCATCGTCGTGCACGACGACAAGTTCGAGCCCTACCAGAGGCAGGATGCGAACGGACATTGGGTGGCGATGAAGTAAGTGCGATTGCGCACCGCGCGCCGTCATGAGCGACTTCTTCCAGTTCGTGATCGAAGGGCTGACGACCGGCTCGTTCTACGCGCTCGTCGCCCTCGGCTACACGATGGTCTACGGAATCATCCGGCTGATCAACTTCGCTCATGGCGACCTGTTCATGGTCGGCGCGTTCATCGGCTGGACCGGCCTGATGGTGCTGGCGTCCGCGCATCTGCCGCTCGCCCTCGCACTGCTGATCGCTCTGGTGGCCGCCATGACGGTCACAGGCGCGCTCGGCCTGCTGATCGAGCGGCTCGCGTATCAGCCGTTGCTGCGCGCGCCGCGGCTGTCGATTCTGATCACCGCGCTGGGCGTCTCGCTGGCGTTGCAAAATAGCGTGCTGCTGATCTACGGCGCGGGCTTTCGCACCTATCCGCATGTGCTGAGCCAGGCGGGGTTCGAGCTCCACGGCGTGCAGATCACGTTCGCGCAGATCGGCATCATCGTCGCAAGCCTGGCGCTGATGCTCGCGCTGTATTTCTTCGTTCATCACACCTTCCTTGGGACCGCGATGCGCGCGCTGGCCATCGATCAGGACGCCGCGCGTCTGATGGGCATCGACGTCGAACGCCTGATCCAGCTCACCTTTCTGCTGGGGTCGGTGCTGGCCGCCGTGGCGGGCGTCATGGAAGGGCTTTACTACACGCAGATCAATTTCTTCATGGGTTTCGTGCTAGGCCTGCGCGCGTTCACCGCCGCCGTCCTCGGCGGTATCGGCAACATCCCGGGCGCGATGGCGGGCGGCATCCTGATCGGCCTGCTCGAAGCCTTCGGCGCGGGCTATGTCTCTTCCCAATGGACCGACGTGTTCGTGTTCGGCGTGCTGATCGCCGTGCTCGTGATCAAGCCGACCGGGCTGTTCGGCGAACGCGTCGTCGAGAGAATGTAGTTTATGAGCGCCCGTCAGGCTTCCGCGCGCTGGGCCAGGCCTGCCGGCGCTGCGCTTTTGGCCGCCGCCGTGGCGCTGCCCGCGGTCGCCAGCAACTATGTGGTCGATGTCGGCCTGACCATCGTCACCTATTCGATCCTGGGTCTTGGACTGAACATCGTGGTCGGTTACGCCGGATTGCTCGATCTGGGCTACGCGGCCTTCTTCGCAATCGGCGCGTACACGACGGCGTTGCTGGAAACCCTGCTGCACTTCTCGTTCTGGGAAACGCTGCCGTTCAGTCTGGCGTTCACCGCGGTATCGGGCATCGTGATCGGCTACCCCACCCTGCGCCTGCGCAGCGACTATCTGGCGATCGTCACGCTGGGGTTCGGCGAAATCACGCGTATCGTCGCCACCAATCTCGACATCACAGGTGGCCCGAACGGCATCTTCGGCATCGCGAGCCCGAGCCTGTTCGGCTTCGAGATCAGTTCGCCGCAAGCGCTCTACGAACTGGGCATGGCGTTCCTCGTGGTAGTGCTCGTGTTCGCGATCCGGCTCGGCCGTTCGCGGTTGGGGCGCGCCTGGACCAGCATCCGCGAGGACGAGGCGGCTGCCGAGGCCGTCGGCGTGCCGACGCTGCGCGTCAAGCTGCTCGCCTATGTGATGGGCGCGCTGATCGGCGGGCTGGGCGGCAGTCTGTTCGCCGCCCGCTTCGGCACCATCGATCCGACCGGCTTCACGTATCTGCAATCGGTCACCATCCTGATCGTCGTCGTGCTCGGCGGGCGCGGCAGCATTCCCGGCGTGATCCTCGGCGCCATCATCGTCGCCGGCTTGCCGGAGATACTGCGTTTTCTCAACCTCTGGCGCATTTTCGCTTTCGCGATCGGGCTCGTGATCCTGATGCTGCTAAGGCCGCAGGGCTTGTGGCCAGCGCCGTTGCGCCGCGTCGCGCCGGCGCGCAAGGGCGCTGACGCCGATCGGGCTCCGGCGCCCAGCCACGCGGTCACCGATGAGACCCTGCTGGAGGTACGCGACATGCAGCGCCGCTTCGGCGGCGTGCTGGCGGTCGGCGGTGTCAGCTTCGCGGTGAAGAGCGGCGAGATCGTGAGCCTGATCGGTCCGAACGGCGCCGGCAAGACGACCGTGTTCAACTGCCTGACCGGCGTGATCCGCCCGACCGGCGGTCAGATCGTCTGGTGCGGAGAACGGCTTGCCGGCGGCGCGCCTCATCGCGTCGTCCATCAAGGCATGGCGCGCACCTTCCAGGGCATCCGCCTGTTCGGCCACATGACGGCCTTCGAAAACGTGCTGACCGGCATGGATCATCGGCTTCGGACACCGCTCGCCGCCGAGCTTCTGGCGTTGCCGTCCGCGCGCGCCGAGGCGGCCGACCATTCCACCGAGGGCCTACGCTGGCTCGCCTTCGTCGGTCTTGCCGGCAGGTCGGGCGAGCGCGCCGCCGATCTGCCCTACGGCGACCAACGCAGGCTGGAGATCGCCCGTGCGCTCGCCAGCAGCCCGCGACTGCTGCTGCTCGACGAGCCGGCAGCGGGCATGAACCCGACAGAGAAACGCGCGCTGATGGAACTGATCCGGCGGATCCGGGATCATGGCGTGACGGTGCTGTTGATCGAGCACGACATGATGCTGGTGATGGGCGTGTCGGACCGGATCATCGTGATGGATCACGGCGTCATCATCGCCGAGGGCCCGCCCGCCGCGATCCAGGCGGACCCGCGCGTGATCGATGCCTATCTCGGCACAGCCGAAAAGGACGAGGCGAGCGACGATACCGCCGGGGAGAAATCGCTGTGGGACTCCTAGAAATCCGCGATCTGCGTGTCAGTTATGGGACTGTCGAAGTGCTGCACGGCATCTCGCTGGACGTCGCACAGGGCGAGGTCGTCGCGTTGCTAGGCAGCAACGGCGCGGGAAAAACGACCACACTGCGGGCGATTTCCGGATTGATCCGGCCGCGCGCGGGCAACATTGCGATGGACGGCCAGCGCCTGACGGGATTGCGCGCACACCAGATCGTGGCGCTGGGTTTGGGTCACGTGCCGGAGGGACGGCGCATTTTCGGGGCGCTGACGGTGGAGGAAAACCTGCATCTGGGCGGCTATCTGATCCGGCGCGGCAGTACCGCATTGCAACAGCGAAGGGATCAGCTGTATGCGACTTTCCCCCGGCTCGGCGAGCGCCGCAGCCAACTGGCAGGCACGCTCAGCGGCGGCGAACAGCAGATGCTGGCGATTGCCCGAGCCCTGATGCTGCGCCCGCGTATCGTCGTGCTGGACGAACCATCGATGGGACTCGCGCCGAAGCTGGTCCGCGCGATCTTCGGCATGGTCGCCGACATTTGCCGCGAAGGCACTTCGATACTGCTGGTCGAGCAGAACGCCCGCCAGGCGCTGCGAATCGCGCATCGGGCTTACGTGCTGGAAAGTGGGCGCATTGCGCTCGCGGGGTCCGCCCGCGAGCTGGCTCAGGACAGCCGGGTCCGCGCTGCCTATCTGGGAGGCAGTGCCATGTCGGCAGAGTGACCCGCCGACCGAGCCGCGCGAGGAGGTCCTAATACAGGCTCAGGCCTGAGTTCGAGGGAGAATCCATGATGCAGAATTACCCTGCTGCCTATCAGTCCACCAAAGGCTCGGCGCTCGACGTCGACAAGACGTTCTATCAGCGCATCGCCTCACAGCACGACACCCGCACGCTGGTCGAATCGATCGTCGTGCCGATCCGCTCGGGCCGAGCGTGGACCGTGCCGGCCGGCCACGTGTTTCGCATCGTCACGATCGAAGGCCCGCAGGTTGCCGACCTGAACATGTGGAACCGGCACAACCCGCGCGAGCGCATGTGGGCATCGCGCACGCGCCAGTTGCAGCAGGCGCACGTGAGCACGTTCGACCGTCTGTGGTCGACGCTGCCATTCCTGCGTCCGATGGTGACCATCACCGATGACAGTCTCGCCGGCTACGGCGTCGACGAGCACGGCGGCCGCGTCCACGATCTGCTCGGCACGCGCTGCGATCCCTACGTGAACCGCATGCTGACCGGCGAGGATTTTCATTTCCACTGCCACTCGAACCTGACGCGCGCCATCGCCCCGTATGGCTTGACCGAATACGACGTCCACGACGTGCTCAACGTATTCCAGTGCACCGGCCTGAATCTCGACGACAAATACTTCATGAAGGCGTGTCCGGCAAAGAAAGGCGACTACCTCGAATTCTTCGCGGAGATCGACTTGCTGTGCGCACTGTCGACCTGTCCGGGCGGCGATCTGTCGGTGCCGATGTGGGGACCCGACGCGCGCGATCCGCTGGAAGTGTGCCGGCCGCTCGGCATCGAGGTCTGGCAACTCGCGCCGCAAATGCTGGACGGCTGGACCCCGCCGGCTGTGGCTGCCTACAAGGGACAGCACGGCATGGTGCTGAATCAGCCGCAATGGAAGTGAGAGCGCCGCAGCCCCCGTTGTATCTCAGGACATTATGAAAATTATCGTGCTCGGTGGCGGGGTGGTCGGTGTGACGACCGCGTACCAGTTGCAGAAAGACGGCCATGAGGTCGTGATCGTCGAGCGGCAGCCTTTAGTCGCCGCGGAAACCAGTTGGGGTAACGCGGGCATGATCGCGCCCGGGCATTCCTTCGTCTGGTCCTCGCCGAAAGCGCCAATGATTCTGCTCAAATCGCTAGTGCTGAAAGATCAGGCGTTGCGCTTCAAGTTCTCGGCGGACCCGAGGCTTTACAGCTGGTCGTGGCGTTTCCTGATGGAATGCACATCCGAGAAGGCACGCCGCAATACCCTGCTCAAGCATCGGCTTGCCGCGTATTCGCAGCGAGTACTACAGGATGTAATCGCCGAGGAGGCCATCGAATACGATCGAAACGAGCGCGGAATTCTGTATCTCCATCGGACTCAGGAGGCGCAGGACCGCGGAATCGAACACATGAAGCTGCTGGAATCCGATGGGCAGGTCATCAGGGTCCTCAGCCCCGATGAGGTGGTCGCGCTCGACCCGTCGCTGGCTTCGGCAAAAGACCGGATAGCGGGCGCCATTCACTGCCCAACCGATGAGACCGGAGACCCTGCGAAATTCACCCGCGCGCTTGCGGAAAAGATCGTCGCGCGTGGCGGCACGCTTCTGAGCGAGACGACTATCGACGGCTTTGAAACCGCCGGGCAGGACATGGTCGGCACGAGAACGAGCCGAGGCCTTGTCAAAGGCGACGCGTATGTGCTCGCCCTCGGCCCCTATAGTCCGGTTCTCGCCCGACAGATCGGCATCGATCTTCCGATTTATCCGATCAAGGGATACTCGCTGACGATTCCCATCGACGGCCGGCCCATGCCGCCCGCCGTTGCAGCGGTCGACGAGCACAACCTGGTCGCAATCTCGCGCTTCGGCGACCGGATCCGGGTCACCGCGACGGCCGAGTTTGCCGGCTACGACACGAGCCACAAGCCTTCTGATTTTGCGTTCATGAAGAGCGTGACGCAGGAACTCTACCCGGCCGGCGCGAACTACGATCGCGCCGAAATGTGGGCCGGTCTCAGGCCGATGACGCCAACCAACCTGCCGTTTTTTGGCCGCAAGAGGTATCGCAATCTTTATCTAAATACCGGCCACGGTCACATCGGCTGGACGATGTCACACGGATCGGCTCGAATCACGGCCGACCTGATCGCGGGACGAATCCCCGCGATTCCGATGGTTGGGCTGCTTTGCGACTGACGGCGGCACCACCCGGGCCCCGCCTCAGGCCCGGCCGCTGCCCAGCCCTCGCATCCGCCGTGCGAAATGCGCGCGCTCCGCATCGCCCATCAGCGCGAGAAACTGATCCGCTTCCATATGAATCAGTTCTTCGTGATCGCCCGCCTCGAAGTAGACGTCCGGCTGACCTGCCAGGCTCGATTCCAGGTAGGTTTTCATGCCATACGCCATACAAATCGGCGGCACCGCTCCGGCATCGCAGTCCTTGAACAATTCGCGCAGTTCGACTTCCGTGGCGAGAGCAAGCCGGCGCCCGGTCTTGCTCCAGAACTCGGAGAGCTGCACGGCGTAAGTCGATGGCAGCACGGCGGCCACATAGCCGTGTTCGTCTTCGAGCAGCACGGTCTTGGCAAGGCGGTCACCCGGAATGTGCGCCGCGGCAGCCGTTTCGACACTCGAGTGGCTGTACGGATGACGCACGACTTCGTAGCGGGAACCCTTGCTGCGCAGGCACTCCTGCAAGGTTGGCGACATCGCCATGGCACACCTCCTGTCGAATATCTGAAAAGGAATGAACACTTGCGATCTTTTCAGAATAGTTCACGCACCGGCAATCCGCACGCCGGCTGAATGCGCGGAAATGAGCGGCGGATCAGTACGACGCAAGTGCAGCGTGCATCGGTGAGCGGCGCCGCAACTTCGCGTGACAAGCGGCGCAAAGGCCTAGAATGAAAGCACGGTTTGTACCTTATAAGGGGCCGTCTATGTCTCGATCGATCACGGTTTTTTCGGTGAGACTCAGCCCAAAGGAGGCGCCCAATGTCAGTGATCGCACCCGACGAAAGGGCTGATTTTCTCGCCGTCCTGCGTCGGCACCATCTCGCCGAATCCGACTTTGTGCTTCAGGAGACCGGAGCGACCGATATCGTCGACGAGGTCTACCCGCTGAGGGGCAGTGTCACCGTCGTTCGCACGTCGTCACTGCGGGAACGGGAGTACCAGACCGGACACGGCACGGCGTGGACAGTCGAGTTCGAGAAAGACGTGATCCGGGGC
Source organism: Paraburkholderia sp. BR14320 (assembly GCF_040948665.1). Taxonomy (NCBI): domain Bacteria; kingdom Pseudomonadati; phylum Pseudomonadota; class Betaproteobacteria; order Burkholderiales; family Burkholderiaceae; genus Paraburkholderia; species Paraburkholderia sp. BR14320. Next base: position 145,300 of record NZ_JBFPKG010000001.1, on the reverse strand, counting down.
GTATTCGGCTGAGCGCCGACAGGCGACGGTTTCCCCCACTGCTCTGACTCTGTGGCGGCGCTGTCGCTTGCCTCGGATCTATGGCGCCCGCGTTGAATCGATGAGCTCGTCGGCCTCGCGTTCCAATGCGTCGCCTTCCGCCGAACGTTGCGTGTGGCTGAGCAGGGTGCCCAAATTTCGCAACGTGCGTGCTTCATCCTGCCGCCAGGTCAACGGATCGTCGTGGGCGAGTTTGCGGTACACATCCAGCGCCCGGCGCCATGCGTCTTCCGCTTCGCGCGGCCTGCCCGTGCGGCTGTAGAGCACGCCCAGATTGTTCAGTATCCGTGCCTCGTCAGGCTGGTACGCGACCGGCGTATCGCGCGACAGCGCGTGGACGATCCGCAGCGCGTCCTGGTAGGTCTGCAGCGCCTTGGCCGGCTGCCGTTCGAGGCGGTACAGCACGCCCAGATTGCCCAGCGTATGCGCGAGATCTGGCTCGTAAATCGCGGGATTTTCCCGGGCGAGCTGTTGACGGATCTTCAGAGCTTGCCGGTAAGCGTGCTCCGCTTCCGACAGCCGCCCGCTTGCGCTATAGAAGTTCCCGAGGTTATTCAGCGTGCGCGCAAGCGCCGGACGCCAGGCGGCGGGATTGTCATGTTCGAGTGCGCGCTGGATGCTGAGCGCTTCGAGGTAGGCGAGTTCCGCGTCATGGGTGCGCTGGATCGCACTGTAGAGGATACCGAGGTCGTTGAGCGTCATCGCGACCGCGGGCCGGTACTTTGCCGGGTCCTGGCGGGCCAGCGCACGGTCGAGGGCCAGAGCTTCGCGCCACGCGTCGGCCGCATCCTGCAGACGCTGCGTGTCGCGGTACAACGTTGCGAGGCTATCGAAGGTGTTAGTCACTGCGGGACCGTAGGCCGAAGGGTCCACGCGCGCGAGCGCCCAGTAGACTTCGAGCGCGTGCAGCCATGCGGCTTCGGCTTCCTTCTGCTGCCGCAGCATCACATACAGACTGCCGAGCTTGCTGAGCGTGCGCGCGACGGACGGCTGCCACGCGGTAGGCCTCTGTTGCGCAAGCGTCCGATACTGAACCAGCAGCGCCCGATACACCGGCTCGGCACGCTCGGGCTCGTGCTGCGCGAGCAGCGTGTCGGCGAATGCCGCGGCGATGTTCGTATCGTCGGGTTGCAGCGTATGGGCATGCTCCAGGTACGGCAGCGCGTTCCATGGCATGAAGCGAAGCAGTTCGATGTTCGCCGCTTCGTAGTTGCGCGCGGCGCTTAGCTGTACGTTACCGGCTGCATCTGCCAGGAGCCGCGTGAGCAACGCAGATGCGTGATCCAGATCGAGGCGCCTCACGGCGGCGGCGGCCTGCAATTCGGTGGGGGCCGTGCTGTGCGTAATCGATAACCTGCGCAGCAGCTCTTCATAACGTGCGTTCCATTCCGAAGCCTCGGCTGCGAGGTCGATGTCGGAGCGCGTCCTGATCTGCGATGCGAGGCTTTCGAGGATCGGTTCGAAGTTGGCGAGCGCGGCTTCGTTGGTGGCTTCGTCGTGATCTGTCTGCGAGAAGATCGCGTGCAGCATCGTGTTGGCCGCGCTCGCCAGCGCGGCACGTTGCTCGGCGGAAAGCCCGTCGTGCTTCACCGCGCGGTTCAGGCGTTCGGTGACGCGTGAGAGCGCGGGCGCGGAGACAGCGCAGCGGGTCCGCACTGCGAGTCCATCCTTGACGGCGACCTCGGAGAACGACGGCACACACGCACCGGACGCCCCCGCAGCGGCGCATGCGGTGGACAGCGCGGCCATCGCGATGCCGGACAAAATCTTGCCCGTACTCATTTGCGGTCAGGCCTACAGAATTACCGCTACAGCGTTGCGCGGCGCATCGCATTCGCCCGGAATGCCGAAATGCCGTCGCGTGTATTCATTCTATCGAATACAGTTAGCCTACATTCGCCAACTTGATAACGTCCATCGTGAAACTCGAACGTGGCCACACCTTCTCGTTTAGCCCCGACGGCGAACACTTCCTGCTCGACGGCCTGCCGTTCCAGATTCGCAGCGGCGAGATGCATCCAGCCCGTATCCCACGCGAATACTGGCGACACCGGATCCGCATGGCAAGGGCGATGGGGATGAACTGCATCGCGTTGTACATCATGTGGAATTACCACGAGACGCACAGCGGCGTGTTCGACTTCCATAGCGGTAACCGCGATATCGAGGCCTTCATCCGCCTATGCCAATCCGAGCAGATGTGGGTGCTGTTGCGTCCCGGGCCTTACGTTTGCGCAGAGTGGGACCTGGGCGGCCTCCCTTCGTGGCTGTTGCGCGATCCGGACATCCAGTTGCGGACCGACTCGGCCACCGATCCTCGCTACATGGCGGCGGTGGCTCGCTATATCGACGAACTGGTTCCGCGCATCAAACCATTGATGTGCGAGCACGGCGGTCCGATCCTGATGATCCAGATCGAAAACGAATTCGGTTCGTATGCGAGTAACCCGGCTTACCTCGAAGAGCTCAGGCAGCTTTGGCTCAAAGGAGGCATAACCGGGCCGTTCTACACCGAAGACGGTCTCGCGCAACTGGAACGCAATCACACCACGGTGACCGGCGGCGCGATCGCGCTGAGCAACGGCAATGCAGCGCAAATCGCAACGTTGCGCCGCAAGTTCCCCTTGGTGCCCGCGATGGCCGGCGAGGTGTATCCGGGGTGGCTTACCCATTGGGGCGAAGCGGGCTTCGCGGGCGTGGACTACGACCTCTCCAGCATCCTGGCCACGTTCATGCAGGCGCGACTGTCGTTCAACCTGTATGTGATTCACGGCGGCACGAGCTTCGGCTTTTTTGCCGGCGCTAACGTGGACGATGCAGGCAACTATCAGCCCGACATCACGAGCTACGACTACTGCGCGCCGATCAACGAGCAAGGCATGGCGACGCCGAAGTACTTCAAGTATCGAGACCTGATCTCCAGCTATCTGCCGGAACCGTTGCCAGCCATACCCGACGCCATCGCCACGCTTGACTGCGCAAGCGTTGGGGTCTTGATGCCGACGCTCTATGCGTCGATCTGGGATAACCTGCCCGCGGCACTGCCGCGCGAGCAAGGCCTCGATCCGCAGTCGTTTGAACATTACGGTCAGGCGTTTGGCTTCGTGCTGTATCGCAAGCTTTTGCCGAAGCACGCGAGCGGCGTGCTTGATATCAGCGGCGTCCACGACTATGCAACCGTTTTCGTTGGAGAACAGTACGCGGGCGGCGTATCGAGAGCGCAACTGCCGCGCAGGTACGCGCGGTCGCTTCACATGATGCACCGCGCGCCGCTTGCGCTGCCTTCGGTGCGGCAAAATCAAGAGGCGATCCCGGACGGTCCCGTACCGCTGGAGATACTCGTCGAGGCCATGGGGCGCGTCAACTTCGGACCCGCGCTCGTCGACCGCAAAGGTCTGCTCGAACCGGTCACGATGCAACACGTAGACGGCTCAGTCTCGTTGATCGAGGAATGGGACGTCCACCTGTTGCCGATGGATGACACGTTCATCGCTAACCTCAACGAAGCGTGCACGAACCCGAGCAAATCCGGTCTCTTTTTCAAGGCGAATGTGCTGCTGACTGAAGTCGGCGACACATGGCTCGACATGAGCAATTGGACCAAGGGTCTCGTCTGGGTCAATGGTCACAACCTGGGACGCTACTGGAACATCGGCCCGCAAAGGCGCTTGTATTGCCCGGCGCCGTGGCTCGTGCAAGGTAACAACGAGGTGCTGGTCTTCGACCTCCATCAGATCGACGCGAAGCCGATTCCACTCGCCGATCGCTTGTACTAGCGCGCACGCCCTTTCCCCTTCACCGTTTCGCGGCGGCAACCGGCAGCAGTTCGAGCGTCAGCACTTCGAATGGCGCGAGTTGCACGGCTTGCGGCAGATCAGCGTAAAGTTGAGCGGGAGTGCCGGAAGCCGTTGCACGCCACACGCTGCGCGCTTCGAATCGTCCCGCCGCTCCATCTGGCAACTCGAGTTGGCGCCGCAGGTCGAGCGTGAAGCGTTGCTTGCGACTGTGAGGATTGCGCAGCGTCACGATAGCCTTGTGCGGCGCCCACGCTGCCCAACCGTAAGCCCCCTGTTCGTCCGGCGCGCCGCCAATCCAATGACTGTCGCGCAGGATGTCGCGGTTTTCGCGCGCCCATTTCGCGGCGCGCGCAAGCACATCCCAGTCGTGCTCGCCCAGCAGCGCCGGCGTGATGTAGAGCTCCTGCAATTGCGTGCCGGTCCCGAAGTACGACCACACCTCGTTGGAAAATGCGTCTCCCGTCGAGGTATTGAGGCGCGGATTGCACTGCGCGTACAGGATGCCGTGCAGCATCAGCGAATTGAGCGGAAAGAGCGGACTGCGCTCCACGACGTTGTGATACGTCTGCGTGTCGCGGTAGGTGATCCAGCGCTCGCGGTTCGTGCCGCTGCCTGCGAGGCCATCGTCGCTGCCGCCGCGCCAGATGGAATCGACATGGCGCAGCCAGAACGGCGACGGATGCGTACCTGTAGTGAGATTGATGAAGGTGTCGGGCTTGGCCGCGCGGATGTCCTCGATCAGCTGAATCGCAGCGTCCCAATCGCTATCGAACAGGCTGCCGGGAAACACCCTGTCGGCATTGCCTGTGCCGTCGAACTTGAATTGATTGATGCCGCCCTTGTCGAGCAAGTCCATCACGACTTCATGAAAGCGCCGGTAATACGTCGGACCCGACAACGCGAGACCGTTGTCGATGACCTCATAACCAGCGGCACGTCCTCGCGCTACGCGCTCCTGTTTCGGCGTACCGTAGCCGCCCCACGGCGAAAGCCATATGCCGGGAGCCGCGCCGAATCGCGCGGCAGCGTCGCGCAGCGGAACGAAGCCATCTGGAAAGGCATTGCTAAATTGCCAGCCGCCGCCAAGATCGTCCCAGCCATCGTCGAACAGAAAAGAATCGATTTGCACCCCGCGCGCTGTATGCAACTCGTGGCCGATCGTCTCGATGCGTTCGAGCGCCTGTTTCTGCGTATACGGCGTCAGGTAGCCGATGTCGCCCCAGCTGTTGTAGTGCAGAAACGGACGATACGGGCGAGCACGTTCCCGCTCCAGATAGATGCCGAAATCGCGCCGAAGCTGGCCGTCACTAGCTACACCTGCCACTGCGGCGTAGACCAACGTCCTGTTTTTCTGTAGCGGCAACGCGCGATGCAGCGTAAAGCTCAGAGTGTCGCCATCTACCCGACTGGTCGCCAACGGATGCTCGAAGCCCAGATAGAAGTTGCCCGTAGTGGCTGGCGTGCCCTTGCGCTCAGGACTGGCCTTGGCGCCAGGGGCACGCGTCTGCAGCAATGACACGGCAGTGATCGCTTCATCCTGAAGAAGCGCCGTAATTGCCAGTTGGACGCGCAGATATCGTGATCCTTCGCGTTGCTCGACGCTCCATTGCAACTTTAGGCGTCCATGAATATCGATCAGGGAGACGCTCGCGCGCCGCCCTGCGATTCGTTCGCCCAGGCGGGACGCGTGTGGGTTGGGTTCGAGCGCAGCGTCGTCGCTCGCCGGTGCCACGACCTTCACCTCGTCCAGGCCCACGGTGGTTCCGTCAGCGAGCGTGAGCGTGAACGGCGTGGCGATCAGCAGCGTGCGTTTTCGCTCGCAATCGATCAGCGAGACACCCGCGAGACGTTCGTTCTCGTGCGTCCAGCGCAATGCAATCGCGTCGTTGCCGAATGAGCAGAAATGGCCCGTCGTCTGGAACACGGGCATGCCAGTTTGCGTAGGCAAAGAATGGTTGGCGCGCATGGAGCACCTGTCTCGGGCCAAAGCAGCAAATAGCGTAACGGCAACGGACCCACGTGTTCAAGGCGGAGCGTGCGCGGATGAAACCTTCTCATGGGGCGTCGGGTATCTCGCTGCATTGCGCTCGATACCGCTGCGCCGTCTGCGCCGGCGCCATCCCATGCAAATGACAGACCGGTCACCCGCGAAGTGCGCGTGGACTGAAGCGACCTTGCTGGCCTGCCCGACGTGCGGCAGCTATCAAATCCGCGCAGGCGGGCGAGTCGGAGCGAGGAAACGCGTAGAAACGTACAACCGGCAACGCGGGCAATCCTTCTTTGCGACCCAGCAGGCGCAAGCCTTCGGCTCGCTGACTATCGGCGATGAGACGATGAAGCGCCTCTGAATCCGGCACCGGCGCTATCGGTTGCAACGCTGGTGCTGCACGGCGGTGCGGACACCTGCAATCATCCCGATAGTTCGAGCGGACGGGAGTCCTTCTTCCTTGGGCGATATGAACGGAAGGTTCTCGATGGTGTCGGCCACTTTCCGCAGCGCGAAGCGCCGCGGGAGGTCGCCGATGCCATCTTGCAGTTCTGCCGATGAGACTGCGCGGAGGTCTTTCGTTCGGGCGGCGTTGTGGGCGGGCGCAGGCAGGCGTTCCAAAGCGGGCGCGTGCGCGGACGTCAAATCTCGAGCGAAATGCCTTCACTATGGAGCGCGCGCTGTACCGCCGGCCGTTCAACGACGCGCCTCGCCGATGCAGTCCAAGCCTGATACCTGTCACCCATCGGTAGGCCGATGCGCATGCCCCACCGATAGAGAACAAGTAGAAACGGATCGACGATCGTGTAGCCGCATGGCAACGCGTACGAACATCCGTCGGTGAGCGTGCTCTCGATCTGCGCAAACGCGGTCTCAATAGTCTGTCGAGCGTGTGCGGACACCGCGGCATGCAACGACACCTCTGCGACGAAACGTGCGGGTCGCCACAGGCCACCGAAGCCGACGCCGTGCACCCAGCCCGCGAGCCATGCGAACCACTCATGGCAGCGGGCTTCATCGACGGGGGCTGTTGGCAGCATGGCCAGGGTTTGGTAATGGCGCCGCGCGATAAACGTCACGATTGCCGGGAGTTCCGTCAATACGCGTGGTTCCCCGGGAATAGCGAGCGCCGGCACCCGGCCCTTCGGGTTGACCGCGAGATAGCCGGGTTGCAGATTGGCTCCCTTAGCGACGGGCACTGAGATCAGCTCGAACGGCGCCCCCGTTTCTTCAAGCACGATATGCGCGGCCAGCGAGCATGCACCGGGCGAAAAATAGAGTCGATAAGCATTCATGCACAAAGTCTAAAGAGACACCCACCCGCGCTCAAACGATATATTGTGATCTTTCGGCATTAGTGATACTAATGCCTGATGACGACCGCCCGCCTCCCACCCCTTCAGACGTTGCGTGCTTTCGAAGCTGCCGTACGGCTGCGTAGCTTTACACGTGCGGCTGACGAACTCGCCCTCACGCAAGGCGCTGTCAGCCAGCACGTGCGGGCGCTCGAATCGCAGCTCGACGTCGCGCTGTTTTCACGTGGCCGCACGGGTGTCGAGCCAACCCATGCGGCATTCGCACTCGCGTTGCAGGTCCGTCAAGGGCTCAAGGTACTCGAGCGCGCGTTCGGTCTGTCTTCGGCAAGAGCGGTTCGGCGCGCGAACGCATCGAAGGGCAACACCACGCTAACGGTCAGCGCGTTGCCGTCGTTTGCCGCGCGCTGGCTCGCACCGCGACTGCCACGCTTTCATGCCGAGCATCCAGGGATCACGATCGACGTGCGCGCCAGCGTGCAGCTTGCACGCCTGGACGAGCGCGATGGAATCGATGTCGCGTTGCGCTACGGCCCTGGCCATTGGCCGGGCCTTGCCAGCGAGAAGCTGATGGACGAAGAGGTCTTCCCGGTTGCAAGCCCTGCTTATCGCAACGGCCGGCTGCCGCGCCGACTCGCGGACCTCGCGCAATGCACGTTGCTCGTGCAGGCGACTCAGCCTTGGGAGCCGTGGTTCCAGGCAGTGGCCCTCGCACTGGAAGTACCGGCCGACGCCCCTTCATTCGATGACGTGAGCAGCATGCTGAACGCGGCCGTGGGCGGCGCCGGCATCGCGCTGGCGCGACGCTCGCTGGTCGAGGCGGAACTGGCGGATGGCCGGCTGATACGGCTGTGGCGGCGCAGCATCGTCGACGTACACGGTAATTACATCGTGTGGCGAGCCGACAGCAAGAGACTCGCCGCGATCGATGCGTTTCGGGCATGGCTGCGGCGCGAGGTGATTGCGGCGGCGCCTGCGGGGGCCGAAGGCCGCCCGCGCAACCGGGCGAGGCGCGGTCCGACGCGGCGCTAACAATCGATCGTCCGGGGTGGTGTCTCGTTGAGGTCACCAGGAGCCATCCTACCTTTCGCTGTTCTTGCCGCCGACACCGACCTTGCCGCGCCCGATCTTGCGATGCGGCGCACTTGGGCGCAGCTTTTTCCTCGAAATAGCTGTCAACGTGACGTGCTCCGAAGGGTAGCGGGTCCATCGGGAGAAACAGCTCTTCGAGATTCACGGCAGTCATCGGTTAAGTGTCAACGACTCGAGCGCCGCGCTAGCGGCTGGACTTGCAGGGCTCGGCGTACTCACCACCTATGCGTTCCTCGTCACCCCGCACCTTCGCTCCGGCGCGCTCGTGCGCCTCTTTCCCGATTGGCGCGGCGATGACGTCGCTGTGCACATTGCCTATCCGGCTAATCGGCATCTCGCCTCCAAGGTGCGCGTATTCGTCGAATGGGCGATTGAACTTCTGAGGGCAAGCGAACCGGCGTAACTCTTCGCGTCGTCACGCAGACAATCTTTTGTCCGCCAGTTCGCCAAATGAACGATGTCCAAGTGTCTGGACGAAGATATAAACGCTCTTCGTAGCGAATAAAAGCGAAGGCGGTCGGCAAGTCGGCATCGAATCGTGCGTCGTCCTGCCAAAGGTTGGGCAATTCAAGCGCAGCGCGGATTGCCTGTGTCCTTTGGGATTACCGTCAGTTCATCTTTCGGAATTCGGGTCGGTCTGCCAATGAAGGGGAAAGCATTGCCGTAGTAGCGAATCTCGACGGGTATTTGTTCCGGCTCGAGTATCTCCGATACAAACGCGGGAGTCTGCATCTGATGATCGCATGCTCGCATTTCCACGTCGCCCCAAACTGCTGCAAATCTGGCTCCCTCCCACGTCGAAATCAACCTGGCAGTATCCAGCGTGCCTGCTCGCTTTATCACGTCACCGATCCACAGAATCGCACTTACCACGATGAGGTCCGGATATTTGTAACTGATCGGGGCGTCAGGATAGTAATCGCGCCATTCCCGGATATCCGCTATGTTTTCCGGTGTATCGAGCGTTGTGTGATAAACGTTCGCGGTGATATGACCGACCGCCGCGTCCTTCACCGCTTGCAATACTGTGGGATCGCTGAGAAAGTATCCGCCCGTCTTCACCTTCCAGCCCAAGGACTTCCCCTGTTGGAGCAGCAGGCGCAGATCCTGGCCCCAGTCCCCGGTGATGACGACGTCAGCATCGGAAGCCATGATCTTGGTGACGTACGGACCAAAATCCTGGACCTTCTGGAGCGGGTGGTATTCATCCCCGACAATGCTCTGATTGGGCGCCTTCATCTTGTCGAATGCCTTTTTGAAGCCATCCGCGCAAGCGTGTCCGAAATTGTAGTCCTGGTTCAGAAGATAGAATCTTGCAGGCTTGTGCTTCGCCATTCTGGTGAAGTAGAAAGCGAGTATTCTCGAGTGCATATCGGTATTCAGGCAGCACCGAAAGGTCGTGTCCAGGAACTCTTCACCCGTAAGTTCAGCGGCTTCAGAAGCGTATGTGACGAATAGCTTTCGATTCAGGTTGGCAACCTGAGAAACCGCCTTCGCAACAGCCGATCCGGGCCCAACCGCAAGAACGTCTACCTTCTCACGGTAGAGCAGATCATTCGCGCGGCGAGTTGCGACGTCGGGTTTGAGTTCACTATCCGCGGGTACGATCTCCACCTGCCGTCCGAGCACCCCGCCGGTCCGATTGAGCTTGTAAGCGCCGAATCTGGCGGCCGCGACGAAAGCCCCTCCAACATAGGCTACCGGCCCCGACAGTGGTTCAATTACACCAATCTTGATGGAACTACTCTGACTCCAGGCAGGGCGCGCGACAATCCATGGTCCGACAGCAACGGCGCCAGCCGCAGCGACGCCTTTGACAAACGTGCGCCGACCGGTTCGAACGTTCATGATTAGCCTCTCTGAAGAAGCGGTCACGCACCCTAAGTGCGCATTTTCATAACTCCAGATATCGCTTTCTGACTTGCTCGTCCGCAATCAAATCCACCGAGCTGCCGTCAAACACGATGCGTCCCTTCGACATCACATAGAAGCGGCTTCCGAGCGACAGCGCGAGCCCCATCGTCTGATCGACAAGCAGGATGGCCGTGCCATCATGATGAGCCGCGCTGAGTATTCTCTCGACTTGCGTGATGATTGCGGGAGCGAGTCCCTCGGTTGGCTCGTCTACCAATAGCAAGCTTGGGTTGCCCATTAGCGCGCGACCGGTGCAGAGCATTTTCTGCTCGCCGCCGGACAAGGTACCGGCTCGCTGGGCATTCCGCTCTCGCAGCCTCGGAAAGAACTCATAGACTCGGTCCAAGGTCCAGCGGTTGCCGTTCGTGGCGCTGGCTGACGGCGGTGCCTCTTTCATTCCGATCAGAAGATTTTCCTTCACGGTGATAGTCGGAAAGATACGGCGCTCCTCGGGCACATATCCAAAACCCAGCCTCGCAATGGAGTGAGCCGGAAAATTGGTTATGTTTTTGCCATTAAAGACCACTGAGCCTGACGCCAGCTTGACGAGTCCCATCATGGACTTCAGTGTCGTCGACTTGCCGACACCATTTCGGCCCAAAAGACAAACAACCTCACCATCGTCGACCATCAAAGACGCACCTTGGAGAACGTGCGATTTTTCATAGTAGGCGTGCAACTCCGTGGCTTTCATCATGATCTTCTTCCCGCGCGAGAGTCCGATCCGAGATACGCCGACTGGACATCCTTGCTATGGCGTATTTCATCCGGTGTCCCGCACGCGAGCAACGTACCGTAGTGAAGTACGCTAATGCGGTCGGCCACTGCGAAAACGACGTCCATGTCATGCTCAATCATCACGAGCGTCTTGTTCTTGCTTATCTGACGAATCAACTCGACGACCTTCTGTGATTCGTCGACGTCGAGACCTGCGGTCGGTTCATCGAGCAGGATCAATTGAGGAGACGTCGCGATGGTGAGCGCAATCTCCAGCTGTCGCTGTTCGCCGTATGAAAGCGCGCATGCCGGCGTGTCGCGTCGCTCGAGTAGCTCCAGCAATCCGAGAACATAATTTGTCTCCCGGGCTGCGGATTCCTGATGATCGACGACGTGCCAGAAATCGAGTCGGCTGCCGCGGCGGGATAAAACAGCACTTCGCACGGACTCGAAGACAGTCAGGCGCGGAAAGGTGTTGATACTTTGGAAGGAACGAGCAACACCTAGGCGGGCGATACGATAGGGAGACATCCGCGTGATGTCCTTTTGTTTATAGAAAATTCCCCCTTGCCTTGGATGCAAGCGCCCGCTGATGATATTGAACAACGTCGTCTTGCCTGCGCCATTCGGTCCGATGATCGCGTGCCGCTCACCCGGAAAGATCTTCAGGTCGATTCCCGCCAACACACGAAACCCGCAAAAATCGTGATGAATTTCGCGGAGTTCGAGCATGGGGTTCATGGCTGTTCTCGCGTGGGTGAACGCCACATTCCGATCAGATATTGGATTGGACCCGCAGGCCCGACGATGCCAGACAAACCGGTACGCATGAACAGTATTAGCAGGACGAACAGCAGACCGACCACGAACGGCCAGTGTTCGCTGATACTCGACAGCCAGTTTTGTAACAGAATATAAGCTGCTGCACCTAATAGAGGCCCGACAAGTGTTCCGGTACCGCCGAGAAGCGCGATCAACACCACCTCGGCACTGGTGTTGAAATCCAGTGCTTCAGGCGACACAAGTTCTTGAAAGCTCGCAAAGAGTCCACCCGCGACCGCTGCAAAAGAAGATGCAATACAGAACACGCTCAACCTTGTGGCGAAAACATTGTAGCCAAGCGATGCAGCCCGCTCGTCGTTTTCGCGCACCGTCACTGAGGCGTTTCCCAATGGGGTGCGGGTGATGTGCCATATCGCAGCAATGCACAGCATCACCACCGTCAGTTCAAGCCAGTAAAAGTGCCGTGGCTCGTTCATGTGCAACAGAAGCCCGCCTGGCAAGCGCAAATCCGGTGCACGAACGCTCAGGCCGTCGTCGCCCCTCGTCACGGTCCGCCATTTCAGTGCGACTGCAAAGAGAAATTGACTGAATGCCAGCGTGAGCATCGAAAAAGACGTGCCTCGAGAACGAACACAAAAGACTCCCACGACGATCCCCAAAGATGCGCCAGAGAGCGCGCAACCAATCAAAGTCAGTGGAACTGGCACGGCACCGAGGAATTTCCATGTCAGACCGGCTGCGTAACCACCTATTCCGAACGCGGCTGCATGACCGAAAGAAAGCATTCCGCCATACCCGAACAGAAGATTGAACGAGGCGGCAAAGAGGCCAAAGTAAAGTATCTCTATGACAAGTCGCAGCGAAGCGATGTCCAGAATCAGAGGTAGAAGGTAGAGCGCGATGAGCGCTGAAATCCATCCGGCGAGCAGAATCACCGCGTCTTCCCCAATAGGCCTTGTGGCCTGACTATCAGCACTGCCGCCATCAGAAGGAATTGAAAAACGAGTGCAAACTGTGGAACGAAAAGTATCCCGAATGACTGTATCTCACCGATCAGAATGGAGGATATCAACGCTCCAGAAAGCGATCCGAATCCGCCGATTACGACAACGACAAAAGTATCGACGAGAATTGCCTGTCCCATCGATGGTTCGACCTGCAGGAAAGGAGCCGCAACGACTCCAGCGATAGCAGCGAGGGCAGAACCCAGGCCAAAAACCGTGGTCATCACCAGACCCGTGTTGACACCCAGCGCACTCACCATTTCCCGATCCGAAACGCAGGAAAGAATGACGATGCCAAGCCGCGTCCGGTTGAGGACAATCCCCAGAAGCACGCAAATCAGACCTGAGAATGCGAGAATGAACAGGCGATATGTCGGATATCGTCCGCCCAACAGGGGAATCGATCCGGCCAGCAACGAGGGCGTTGGAACCTCCAACGTATAGCTGCCCCAGATCCACCGCGTTGCTTCGGAGATCATGTAAAACAGACCGAGAGTCAAAAGCAATTCGCGCTCGTGTCCATGCCCGCGAATGCGCCGCAATAGCCCGTATTCAACTGCCGCACCGAGTAATCCCACCGCAATAGGGGCGATGAGCAGAGAAAGCCAAAAGTTCTCTGTGATCGCGACGATCGCATAGGCGAGATAAGCGCCCAACATATAGAAGGCCGCATGAGCGATATTTAAAACCCGCAGCAACCCGAAGATAAGAGTCAGTCCGGACGCAACCAGAAAGAGCAGCATCCCATAGACCAGGCCGTGCAAGGCCTGCATTGTGTAGAGACTGATCATGTCACCAGTGACCGATCTTCAACCGGTCATCGTGCGGATGAAGCGTCGAACGTCATAGCCTCCTCCATTCAGTGACGGCGTTTTATCCTGTATTAGCCGAACGTCACTCTATAGATAAAGCGTGGCGACTGGAATGAGTCGGTTAATCGTAAGGTTCCAGGATCGTCAGGGCGCAAGTCGACGACCTTTTTTTTCTTGCCAACAGCATCGACAAAAGCCTTAAGCGTTCTAAGCATGATAGTTGATGAGTTTGGCAAACGAGTGCGGTTTGGAAGTCGAAATCCGCCAATCCGGTCAAATGCTTCGAGACCGGATCGCTCCATCACTCTTCGTCTCGATCGCCAATTTGAATCATGTCTTCCACTAAAAGATGATCTTGCGCAGAACGGACCTTGTCGGGTAGCGCGCGAATGCACGCTTGCGTCCGAAAAGGCATCAAACACTGGCGGCGAGGTCCCTAGAGTCATATGCTCCATCAATGGATGACTCGGACAAGGATAGTCAGGGAGGCGTCGACTCACACGACGATTGGCCGAATGAACGCCGAAAATTCCGCGAAATTCATCACGACGCCGGACTCCGTCAGCGACGCCATCGTATCTGTACTGCACTACCCCGGATTCGACATCGATAAAGGGCGCGGCGAACTGCGCGTCGAGGGACGCCCTGTTGCCCTCAGACCCAAGACCTTTGCGCTATTGCTGCATCTGGCGCAGCACCCCGGCCGCCTGCTAGGCAGGATCGAACTCATCGACGCCGTATGGCGCGACGTTATTGTTACTGACGATTCGCTGGTGCAGTGCATCGGTGAATTGCGCGCGGCGCTGGGCGATCGAAGTCAGCAGTTAATTCGGACGGTGCCGCGCCGGGGCTATATTTTCGACGTCCGGCCAGTCGGGTCATTTTCCGCCGAAGGCCCGGACCTGACGGCACCTTCGTCATCGCTGGCGCTCAATGGGGACATCGGCGTGCCGCAATCGGTTCGGGAAGCGGCGCTGAAGCGGTCTTCTTCTGATTTCGTCGATACGGCTGTCAGAAGAGCAGTCCCTTCGAACACAGAGTCCGCTGGGGAAGAGCGCGCTTCCCTGACGAGGTCAGCACGCGCGGCCGGTAATCTGCCGGCCCAGATGCCACCGCTCTATGGGCGTGCGGACGACATCGCCACGCTCGCGCGTTTGCTGGAAATCTGCCAGCTCGTCAGCGTGGTGGGCCCCGGGGGCATCGGCAAGACACGGGTGGCGCAGGCCGTGGCGCACCGGCTGCGCAACGACTATGCAGACGGCGCCTGGCTCGTCGAACTGGCCTCGCTGGCGGACGCTCAACTTCTCGTGCCGACCGTGGCGCGCGTGCTGGGACACCAGATCGCGCTCGAAGCAGGGGGACTCACGTCGCTGGTGCAGCTGATCAGGGACCAGCGACTGCTGCTGTTGCTGGACAACTGCGAACACCTGCTCGAACCTGCCGCGGACCTGGTCGCGCGGATCGTGGCCGCCGCACCGGGCGTGCGGGTGCTGGTCACCAGTCAGGAACCGTTGCATATCGATCAGGAGCAGATCTTCCGCCTCGACGCGCTGGCCGTGCCCGCGAGCGCCGACGCGACCGTCGCGCTGGGCTTTGGCGCGGTTCAGCTGTTCGTCGCCCGCGCCCAGGCGGCCGATCCGAAGTTTACGGTCGACAGCGGCAACGTGGGCGATGTGGTCGAGATCTGTCGGCGGCTCGATGGGATTCCGCTGGCGATCGAGTTCGCCGCGGCGCGGGGGGCGCTCCTCGGACTGCATGGGCTGAGGCTGCGGCTCGACGAGCGGTTGAGGCTGCTGGCGGGCGGAACTCGAACCGCGCTGCCTCGCCATCAGACTTTGCGGCGGGCGCTGCAGTGGAGTTATGGGCTGCTGACGGCGCCCGAGCAGACCGTGTTCGACCGGCTCGGCGTGTTCATGGGCAGTTTCTCGCTCGAAGCTGCGCAACGCGCAGCGAGTGACCAGACAATCGATAGCTGGGCAGTCATTGATCACCTGGCCTCGCTGGTGGACAAATCGCTCGTGATGATTGAAGGCGGCGGAATGCCGCGCTACCGGCTGCTCGAAAGCAGCCGGGCCTTTGCCTTGGAGCGGCTCGCCGTCACCGGTGCGCTCGATGCGACGCGCCGGCGCCACGCCGAAGCGCTAGCGGAGAACCTGACCGGAGACGATCCCTTCGAGGAGCCTCTGGCGCGGATGCGTCGCATCGCGCCAGACCTGGACAATGTGCGCGCAGCCGTGGCGTGGGCACTTGGACCAACGGGCGATCGCCGGATCGCGGTCGAGCTTGCCGCCGCCACGGACACGCTATGGGATGCACGCGGCTTCAACGACGAAGGCGCGCGGCTGTACCGCACGATCGAACCCTGGGTGGACGAGTCAATGCCGCCTCGACTGGCAGCGCGCTTCTGGTTTGCCGTCGCGGACCTGCGCATGCGTACGGAGACGAAGCGCCAGGCCGCTTCGGCACTGAAGGCGGCTCGACTCTTTCAAAGCCTGAACGACCGCTTCGGAGTCTTCAGCTCCTTGATGGTTGCAGCGCTCCAGTTTGCCATGCTGACCGATCGCGACGCGGCGAAGGCAGCACTGGCCGAGGCAGAAGCCCTGTTCGACGACGCATGGCCGTCGTGGTTGCAAACGTACACCGATTGGTGCAGAGCGGCTTGCGCGTACTATATCGATGGCACTCCCGAGGAAGCGCGAAGACTAGCCAATGCTGCATTGCAGGCGCATCGCCGTGGCGACAGCTTCTTCGGAGACCGCTGCCAATTTTTGCTGGCCGCCTGCGACTTGATGGCGGGCGACTTCGCTTCCGCATTGCGGCGATGTAACGATATTCTCGACAGCGCCAGCGTGACCGGAAGTGTCCACCTGCGGTCGCAAATCCTCGTTGTACGCGGCGCGGCGCTCGTTTATCTCGGCGACATCGAAACGGCTGAGCTTGAATTGCGCAGCGCTTGCACGCTGTCGATGCATGCGGATGGTCCGATGACCTGTCCCTACTGCTACGTAGCGCATTTGCTGGTGCGGCAGGGCCGTCTCGCCGACGCCGCGAGGACAATTGCCTGGATTGACAGGCGCCTTCTGCAGGCAGACCTTGGTTACCGCGATTGGATACCTCCGCATGCGGTGTCCAGCTACGAGCATGCGCGAGACATTGTCCGCTCGTCATTCACGCCCGAAGAACGTGATCGATTTGCCAGCGAAGGCGCGCGGCTCGATGTCGAGCAAGTCACAGCAATGGCATTTCCGGCGCGATAGAACGAAAAGCGACGCGGCGGATTTGGACTCATTGCACCGGAAACCGCGGCTGCCCGCGCCCGCCTGAAGCACAAGTCATCTTCCACCAATCGAACCGATTGCCTTCAATACGCCGTCGTCGTGGTCACATCTTTCGGCGCAATTTCGGCGTTGATTCGGCATCCCTTCGTGCGACCCGACCCCGCCGTGCCTACGCTGCTCTTGCCAGCGAACTCGCATATTGCAACGAATCGCGCATGGATGCGGCGACCGCTGCGTCATTAATGGCGGAGGCGCGCGACTAATCCTCATCACGGGCCCTCGCTCACGCGCATCCAGCGTATTCGAGCCGAATTCAACCGCTTGCGCACTGCCGCTACGCAAACGGTTTGTCGCCGTGAGCGGCACATCAGTCCCGACGCGAATCAATCTCGTCGAACTTGTAGGAGACGCATCATGAAGTATGCACTGAAGGTGGCCTTGGCTTGCACAGCCGTTACTATGGTGGCAGGCGTCGCGTTTGCTCAGGGGGGCGGAAATGGCAATGGTGGAAGCGGCGGAGGTAGCGCGCATGGCGCGGCAACTTCCGGCATGACACGTAACGGAGACCCTGTGTCGAGCCCGTTGGATGCGATACCGGGCAAAAATGATTTCGGCAAGAACGAGTCCGATACGCACTCGATGCCGCCGAGCGATGCCCTAAATACAGCGAAGAGCGGTCAATAAGGCGACTGTCCGGTCATGCAACGGCTGACCGAAGTCACTGGCCGGCGCCGTCGCAGGAGTGTTTTGCTTGCAGCAAGGGTGCATCGCCATCCTTTCTGCAAGCATTACCCACACTATCTCTATTCAAACCAAGTATCTATAACAGTTCTGTGGAGCCCGCAATGGAGTACGAGTTTCGAAGTAGTCAACGGAGCAGGGAAAATGAAATCAACGTTAAGAAAATTGGCATTGGCCGCATCCATGACTGTTCCCGCCGGCGCGACATTGGCCCAGACGTTCGATATGCCTCGGCACGGTAGCACGACCTACACGAATTACGCTATCAACCACGAACTGGCCACCATCGACATGGGCGATCAAGGGTCCAGTTTGCTGATTGAGGGGTTCGGGATCACGCGCAATTCGGTCGGCGAAAAGCCTTTCGATCGTATGTCGGTTCACTGCCTTTTCTATGAAAGCGCTAGAAGCGGCAAATATGAAGTAAAGGGTGCTTGCACCGAAACTGATGTGGACGGTGACAAGATCAACCTCACCTTCGAAACCGACACTCAAATTTTGACCGGAGGTACCGGCAAGTACAAAGGAATAAGCGGTTCGGGGACATTCTCGGGACAGCTATTGCACCCACCCGCCGTGGGCACGCATGCGGTCGAGGTGAATAACAAGATCACCTGGAATATGAATTAGCGATATGCGCCGACCCATGCGGTCGACTCCGAAACTGGTTCCCTCGCAAAAATCTTGCACGCGCAGTCGCGTCAGATCGCATGCCCAAGGTTTCCTATCAACCGCAGGATTGAGCATGCCAGTAGCGAGGGTTCGAAGTCGTATTCGGTCTTGTGCGAGCCACCCAGACTTTCGAAAGCTTCCACGGTAAAGCACGCCGTTGCCATTCACCCCAATAGCATTGCTCGACACGTCAGCATTGCGGCGCTTCTTCCGGCAATGCTCGACGTTGCGCGCGATAACGTGTCATCTCCTCGTCCAGCCATGTGGCGAAAGCGACGAATGGCGCCCACTCGCGCCGCTGCTCCGGAAACATCAGATAAGTCTTCTGCGCATTGATCGCCGCATATCCGCCGATGCGCACCAACTGGCCCAACGCCAGCTCCTGCTCGATCAGCACGCGCGGCAATAGCGCGAGGCCCAGGCCCGCGACCGCTGCTCGAATCGCCATGATGAAGAAGTCGAACGAGTGGTCGCTGCCGTTGCGCGGCGTGTGTTCGATGGCTTCGTGCGCGGCGGCTTCGCTCCACGTCATCCAGGCGGCGGGCAGATCGCGCGTATGAATCCACGGCATCTCGACGATGTCCTGCGCGGCGAGTTCATCGGCCATTGATGGCGAGGCGACCATCCACACTTCGTCGTCCGCCATCAGCACCTTGCTCGCGAGTCCCGGCAGCGGCGACTGCTCGAAGTGAATCGCGGCGTCGAAGTTCAGGTCGTGGAAGTACGTTGGTTGATCACGGCCAATCAGCCGTACCTGGATGTTCGGCTGCGCACGATGAAAACCCGGCAGCCGAGGCACCAGCCATTGCGCGCCGAAGGTGACGCCTACCGCGACGCGCAGCGTCGAGCGTTCGCGATTGGCTACGAGTTGCCGCGTGTCCTGGCGAATCTGCTCGAGATTCACGCGGATGCGATGCGCGTAATCGGCGCCCGCATCGGTCAGCACCAGACGCTGGCTGACGCGCCGGAATAACTCGACGCCGAGGCTGGATTCGAGTTCGTTGACCTTCTTGCAGATGGCGCCGTGTGTCTGCTGCAGTTCAGTGGCGGCCTTCGAGAAGCTTTGATGACGCGCCGACGCCTCGAAGGCCTGCAACGCCGTCAGGCTTGGAATTCCTCTACGCAATGACACGAGCGGGTCTCCATAGGAAGTTCGCTCATTTTAGCGCCATGCTTGCGGCGGGCTCGCGTCGACGTTCGGTGTCGAGCACGATCGCAAGCACTGCACCGGCGGTCATCGCCACCGCGATGCCGATGAATGCGAGCTGAAACGTGCCGGTCGTATCGCGCACCCAGCCGATGAGATACGGCATCAGAAAGCCCGACGATACGCCGATGCTCGTAATGAGCGCGATGCCCGCCGCCGCCGCGCGATCGGTGAGGATGTTTCGCGGCAACTGCCAGAACGTGCTGATGCTGCAGAAGCACGCGGACGTGCCGACCGCCAGCACCGCGATGGTCGCGAGCGGCGACGACAGATAGAGTGCGCTTGCGAGCGCGATTGCCGACAGCAACATCGGTCCGGCGACGTAGCGCGCATGAATGCGCTTGCGACTCACGATACGTCCCCACACGATCACGCTGACCACCGCGGCCGCGAACGGCGCGGACGTGATCAGGCCGATCTGCGTGAGCGAGTACTGCGCGCTACCCTTGAAGGTCTTCACGACCTGCGGAAGGAAATACAGCAGTCCGATGATGCCCGAGTTGATGCCGAAATAAACCAGGCCGAGGCCCCAGACCTTCAGGTTGGTGAGCGCGTGGCGCGCGTTGCCGGGCTGCACGGCGGCGGACGCGGCCTGCTCCTCGCCGATGAGCGCCGCGCGGATCGTCTGACGGTCTTTCTCGCTCAGGCCGCGCCATGCGTGAGGACCGTCCGGCAAATAGAACCACGCGACCACGCCGAGCACGATAGCGGGCAGACCTTCGAGCAGGATCATCGCGCGCCAGCCGGTGATGCCGAACACGTTCGCATGCTCCATGATCCACGTCGACACCGGCGCGCCGATCATGCCGGTGAGCGGGATCGACATCGTGAAGAGCGACATCATCCAGACGCGATTGCGTGCGGGCATCCACAGCGTCAGGTAGTAGACCATGCCGGGATACAGCCCCGCCTCGAACACGCCGAGCGTGAACCGCGCGATATACAGCCATTGCGCGTTCGGCACGAAGCTCGTGAGCGACGACAGCAGGCCCCAGGAGACCAGTATGCGTGTCATCCAGCGCCGCGCGCCGAAGCGATGCATGCACAGATTGCTGGGCACTTCGCACAGGATGTAGCCCAGAAAGAACAGACTCGCGGACAGCCCGTATTGCGCGGCGCTCATGCCGAGTTCGGCGTTCATCGTCAATGCCGCGTAGCCGACATTGGCGCGATCGAGCTGGTTGGCGACGTACATCAGCACCATCAGCGGCGCGAGCCGCCACACGATGCGTTTCATCAGATCGGGCGGCAACGCGCTTTGGGTATCGAGAGTCTGCATGGGTGTTGTCCGGGCACGAGTCCTTTCGTGGCTTCATTTAGCACTAGCCGAATTTCCATGACAATCCACGAAAAGTATCTGTCCTGTGACGCTTCGGCATAACCTCGTGCAAAGCCATGCGCGACGGGCCTTCGTGGCGAGTGGTGCCGAAATCTCACACGACATTGCGCAAACCGCCATGGACGGCGGCACTTCTGGCGCACCAGAATAACAATGTCCCGTCTCTTTCATCGAGGGTGCCGCATGTGCTCGGTCGACTCCGACGATTATCAGATTCCCACTCCCATCGGCGGAGCGTTGCCGGTTCCGCGTGTCCATGAAGACCACGAGACCGAGCGGCGGCATCGCAAGCTCAAGCTCGCGGCGGCGTTCCGGCTGCTGGCGCGCTTCGGGCTGACCGAGGGCATCGCCGGTCATGTGACGATGCGCGATCCCGAGCATCACGACCGCTACTGGGTCAATCAATATGCGCAGCACTTTTCGACCATCCATCCCGACGATCTCATGTGCATCGACGACAAGGGCGCGGTGCACCACGGCAGTGGGCCGGTCAATGCGGCGGCGGTCGCGATTCATTGCGGGCTGCATCGCCAGAATCATGCGGCGGCGGCCGCCGTGCACACGCATACGACCTATGGCCGCGCGTTCGCCGCGCGCGAACGGCTGCTGGCGCCGATCAATCAGGAAGCGTGTCTGTTCTTCGAAAACCATGTGATATTTCGCGGAGACATCGTCGTGCTCGCCACCGACGAGGGCGCGCGTATAGCGCAGACCATGGGCGAGTGCAAGGCCGCAATCCTATTGAATCACGGCCTGCTGACGGTGGGATCGAACGTGGATTCGGCCGTGTATCGCTTCATCGCCATGGAGCGGTGCGCGCAGGTGCAGTTGCTGGCAGAGGCGGCCGGCCCGCTCGAGCCGCTGAGCGCGGAAGAGGCACGGGCGACGCGCCGGCATCTGGCGTCAGACTACGTTGCCTGGCTCGGTTTTCAGGGCTTATTCAAGCAGATACTGCGCGAACACAGCGACCTCAACGACTACGCGCGCATGCTCGACACTTAGTCGTTGATCAAAGCGACGATACACATGCGTACGGTACCTTCCACTTCAAGCGCGCTCATGACGCTTATTGCAAATACATCAGGAACAAGGTCAGCGGCCCATTACTTCTGATCATTGGCACCGAGCGCATTCGCGGCAGTATGCAAGCGATCACCATATCAGCCGGCCTCGCCTTTGTGAATATCAATATCTACTCCACGTGATGCGATATTTGTCGCGTCACCGCTCTTGACGTTGGCTTCTTGCCGAATGATCATAACCTCTGAGCCTGCATCGAACTTCTGTCAGTCGCAGCTTCAGAAATATCGATACCCGTGCGTAGTCATTGTTGGGAGACGTGCAATGACCTACCCGTCCCAATCCATTGTTCAATGGACGAAAGACAACGCGAAACAGCTTCTTCCCGATGCGGTTTTCCTCAGCTTGCTACATCGCAAGCGCATCGGGCGCTTCCCCAAACTTTTTCACCCCACAACCTACAACGAGAAAATCCTGCTACGTTGCTTGCGGCCGGACTCGCGATACAGCGCTTTGACCGACAAACTGACCGTGCGCGATTACGTCAGAGAAAAGATCGGTGAGAAATACCTCATCCCCATCATCTCCGCGCCCTCGGACTTTACGCAAAAGACGTTCGACATGTTGCCGAATTCCTTTGTCATGAAGGCGAACCATGGAAACAATTTTGTGGAAATCGTCCGGGACAAGTCGCAGCAGAGTTTCGAACATCTCCAGTGCCTCGCCAGCCAATGGCTCTCCACCAATTTCTACAGAAATGCGCGGGAACGGCACTACCGAGGAATTCAGCCACGCATTTACTTCGAGAGTCTGCTGCTCGACGAGCACGGCATGATTCCAGCCGACTACAAGGTTCACTGCTTTGCGAACGGATCGGGACGACCCGTGATGTATATCTTCGTCATCTCAGACCGTTTCGGAAGCAACACGCGCGGCGACACATACGACGCACAATGGAACCGTATCGACCTCGAGTTTGCTCCCTACCTTCGCAGCACGCGGCCGGCACCGCGACCGAACAATCTGGAGCTGTTGCTCGATACGGCGGCGCTTCTGTCCGAGGGTTTCGATTATGTTCGCGTCGACCTGTACGCACCATCTGACCGGGTGTTCTTCGGCGAACTCACTTTCACGCCGGGGGCTGGCGTAAGTCCCATGTTGCCCGATCGGGTCGATTATGAATGGGGACGTCTTCTGTCGTGAGGGTGTCTGCAGTGTGGTCGTGACGGCGTTCCTCTTCATCAGCCTGGCGGCCGACTGCGACCGCCAGCCCCATTAGCGGCACTCAGCTCTGTTAGTCGCTGGACGCGACCCGTTCACGGGTCAATTTCGCCGCGACCGTCCTTCCTCCATCAAGCCTTTTTTACTCGATCGGCGCCATCGGTTGCCGGGTGGTCTGTCAGGTTCGCCCACTTCTTCCATAAGCTCATATTACAATGCCGGGCTAAAAACGCCACCCGGTACGGTGGCACACAGACCAAAACGCTCAATGTCGACCCAGCTTTCGAATCCTCCGTCGCTCGCCTCGGCCTCCGACCAACCTGCCGCCGCAGGCATCGCATCACTCGGCTGGCTGCTCCCCTTCCACGCAGTCGTCTGGACGCTCGCCGCCTGGCTCGCGCGCGGCAATCTGGACATCCAGGGCGACATGGTCGAGACCTACGTCTGGGGCATCGAGTGGCAGGCCGGTTACGCCAAGCACCCGCCGCTTTCGTCGTGGGTCGCCGCGGCCTGGTTCAGCGTGTTCCCACATACCGATCTCGCCTATTTCGCGCTTTCGGCGGTGAACGTGCTGGTCGGCCTCGCCGGCATCGTCGCGCTCGCCGGGCGCTTCGTGCCGCGCCAGATCGCGATCTTCGCCGGGCTTGCGATGGCGGTATCGCCGCTTTACTCGAATCTCGCCATCAAATTCAATCCCAACTCGATCCTGTTGTCGGTCTGGCCGTGGACCGCCTACTTTTTCGTCCGCTACGTGCAGCCGGGCAGCCGCGTCGCGCGCGGCGGCGCGGCGCTCGGTCTCGGGGCCTGCGCGGCGCTTGCGGTGCTGGGCAAGTACTTCACGATCGTGCTGCTGCTCGGGCTGTTGCTGGCGTTGCTCGCGCGCCCCGCATGGCGGGCGCGCCTCGTCAGCGTCGATTCGCTGCTCGCGGTGGCGGCGGGCGTCGCCGTGCTGGCCCCGCACGTGCACTGGATGATGGTCAATCATTTCCCGACGCTCGAGTATGCCGCGCAACGCACCGGCGGCACGCTTCTCGCCGCGGTCGGGCGCTTTGGCATCTACACGCTCGCGCAGATCGGCTACCTCGCGCTCAGTTTCGTTTTCGTGCTGTTGATGGTGCGCACGCGCGGGGCGGCGCGGCTAATGGCGCTGAGCGTCGTTCGGCCCGCGTCGCACCCGGATCTCTGGTGGCTCGCGCTGGGGCCGCTGTTCGCCGTGGGCGTGCTGTCCGTGATCGGCAAGACGCAGATGGCCTCGGTCTGGGGCATGGCGCAGTGGTTCGCGATCGTGCCGCTCTGGCTTGCCGTGCTCGCGCAAGCCCGCGTCGAGTTCGCGCCGCAGCGTGCGATACGCGCGATGGCGGTGTACTGGGCGCTGGTGCTCGCGGTGTCCGCCGTGGTCGGCTACACGGGGGCGCAGCGCAATACCGACGACGCGGCCGAGCCGCGCGCGGAACTCGCGGCAGCCGCGCAGGCGGTGTGGCACGAACACACCAGCCGGCCGCTGTCGATCGTGGCGGGCTCGACGCATGAAGCCGCTTCGATGGTGTTCTATGACGGCGGCCGCGCCCGCTTCTGGGATCTCGACTGGCCGGCAGCAACGCCTTGGGTCGCACCCGCCGATTTCACGCGCCAAGGCGCGCTGATCGTGTGCCGTGGCGACGACTCGGACTGCATCGCGACCGGATCGTCGCTAAGCCATGCCGCGCCGGTTGCGCTCGAGGTGGGCAAGACCGCATGGGGACGGGAGTTGCCCGCGCGTCCCTACCAGCTGTTCGTGATCGTGCCGCAGTCGTGAGCCATGCGCCGATCACGCCGGACCGCGGCCGGCCGCTCGTCGTCGATCTCGACGGCACGCTGTTGCGCTCCGACGTTCTGATCGAGTGCGCGCGGGCGTTTCTGAAGACCTCGCCGCTGCGCTGCTGGCAACTGCTGGTCTGGCTGCTGCGTGGCGGCAAAGCGGGCCTGAAGGCGCGGCTCGCGGCCGCCACGGATCTCGATGTCACCGGGCTGCCGTATGACGCGTCCCTGCTCGCGCAGTTGGCGGCGGAGCGTGCATCCGGCCGTGCGCTCGTGCTTGCGACCGCCACCCACCAGCGCTACGCGCAGGCCATCGCGGATCATCTGGGCTGCTTCGACGAGGTCCATGCGACCGACGGTAAGGTCAACCTGTCCGCGAGACGCAAGCGTGACCGTCTGATCGCCGCCTTCGGGGAGCGCGGCTTCGACTACGCGGGCACTTCGCGCGACGACGTGCCGGTCTTGGCCAGCGCCGCGCGCGCGTGGGTCGTGAACCCGGAGCGCGGCGTCGAGCGCGTGGCGCTCGCGCAGGGCAATGTCGATCGCGTGATCGAGACCCGGCCGAGGCGCCTGAAGGTGCTGGGCAGAGCGCTGCGCCTGCACCAGTGGCTCAAGAATCTGTTGATTTTCGTGCCGCTGCTCACCGCGCACCAATTCGGGCAGCCGGCGACCACGCTCGCCGCGGGGCTCGCATTCGTCGCCTTCGGGCTGTGTGCGTCGAGCGTCTACCTGCTCAACGATCTGATCGATCTCGAGGACGACCGCCATCATCCTTCCAAGCGCAATCGGCCGCTCGCATCCGGCGCGTTACCGCTACGCAGGGGGGTTGCGTTGTGTCCGGTATTGCTGGCCGGCGGCGCGCTACTCGCATTCGGCTGCCTGCCGCTGCGCTTCGGGCTCGCACTGCTCGCCTACTACGCGCTCACGCTCGCGTACTCGCTTTACCTGAAGCGGCTGGTGATGGTCGACGTGGTGGTGCTTGCCGCGCTTTACACCGCGCGCATCGTGGCGGGTGCAGCCGCGATCGGGGCACATCTGAGCTTCTGGCTGCTCGCGTTCTCGATGGTCATGTTCCTGAGCCTCGCGCTGGTCAAGCGTTATGCGGAACTGCATGCATTGCAGGCGCGCGGGCTGACGAAAACACGCGGGCGCGGCTACCAGTCCGACGACCTGGCGCTGATTTCATCGCTCGGCGCCGCATCCGGCTATCTCGCCGTGCTGGTCCTCGCGCTCTATATCCAGGACCGCAATACCGCGCTGCTTTATCGTCACCCGCCGATGATCTGGCCGGTGTGCGCTATCCTGCTGTACTGGGTCGGCCGCATCTGGCTGATCGCCCATCGCGGACAGATGCACGACGATCCAGTGCTGTTTGCGGCGAAGGACCGCGCGAGCTGGCTCATGATCGCACTCTGCGCGGCGTGTTTCTGGATGGCGTTATAGAGCGGCGATCATGCGTCGGATGGTGCGCTTGTCGGAGCCGCCCTCTGCCGTTCTGCAATACGCTCGCAACCTGACCGGGCGTGTGGAAAGCGGTACCATGAAAACACCATCGGACGCCAGGTTCATCTGTGCCTGAGCGTGTAACGTCTCCGTCGCCAGGGGTCCCGCCATGATCGTGTATCACACCGTAGCCGATTCACCGGTGATCGAAATATCCGTCGAAGGCAAAATCACCGACCACGAACTGCGCGAAGCCATCGAGCGCATGCGCGGCGATCTTGAACTGAACGGTAAGACCCGCGTGCTCGAACGTATCGAGCATTTCAGCGGCATCGAACCGAAGGCACTGTGGACCGACCTGACGCTCGGCGTCTCCGTCGCCCGCAAGGTCAAGCGCGCCGCCGTGGTAGCCGACGCGGGCTGGATTCACGCGTCGATGCATTTGGCGCGGTTCTTTACAAAGGCCGAAATCAAGGCGTTTCGCGTCAACGAGCTGGAACAGGCGCGGGCCTGGATCAACGCCTGAACGTCGTCTCCAGCCGGACGCATTGAGCAGAGACGGGTACTGCCGCATCAGGGACATGCAGTGCCACCCACACAAGAAGCACAACAGGAGAAGAGGAGCACATGACGAAGCGAGTGATTGTGACCGGCGGCAGCGGCCTGGCCGGAAAATGGGTCGTCCAGGACCTGGTCGAGCACGGCTACGAAGTGATGAATGTCGATCGCGTGCCGATGGCAACGCGCACCGCACGCACGTTGATTACGGACATCACCGATGCGGGCCAGGTATTCAATGCGCTGGCATCGAGCACGGCCCCGGGCGAATTCGCCAACGACCTCGAACCCAAGCCGATCGACGCGATCGTGCATTTCGCGGCGATCCCTCGCATCATGATCACGCCCGACAACGAGGTGTACCGGATCAACGTGATGGGCACGTACAACATCCTCGACGCAGCGTCGAAGCTTGGCATTCGCAAGGTTATCGTGGCATCGAGCGAAACCACCTACGGCATCGTGTTCGCGCACCGCGACCGCAGTCCGGAATACTTCCCGCTCGACGAGGAATATCCGGTGGACCCGATGGACAGCTACGCGACGTCGAAGGTGATCAACGAAGTGACGGCGAAGGCGTTTCACGCGCGCACCGGCTCCGACATTTACTGCTTCCGTATCGGCAATGTGCTCGAACCCAGCGACTACGCGAAGTTTCCGGAGTGGCTCAAAGATCCGGCACTGCGCAAGAGGATCGCGTGGAGCTATATCGACGGCCGCGATCTCGCGAGCGCGTGCCGGCTCGCCATCGAAAAGGACGGTCTCGGCTTTCAGGTCATGAACGTGGCGGCCGACGACGTATCGTCCGACGTGCCCACCGCGGAACTGCTCCGGCGCTACTACCCGGGCGTGCCGGTCAGAAAGCAACTCGGCGAGTTCGAGACTCTGCTCAGCAATGAGAAGCTCAAGCGCCTTGTTGGGTGGAAACAGCAACACTACTGGCGCGACGAAACGAAGAAGATCGCCTAGTAGGCATGGCGGGCCGGTGCCCGGCCGGCCCAATCATGCCGTGCGAGTCCTGATTGCCTACCTTGCAACGACGCTGAAGGGTGCAATGGCGCCGTTCTCGATCCCGCGCAGATCAGTGCTTGTGCACCTTCTCCAGACTGTCCGCGCGATGCACCGCATGCTGACCGCTTTTCTCGCTTTCGACCTCGTATCGGGGGTCATCCTTCGACGCACTGATAACCTGACCCTCCAGTTCCGTATCCCTGATGATCCTGCGGACGACCGTACCTGTCGTCACGCCTTGCGGGGTATTCCACGTGACGCGATCACCTGTTTTCAGTCGATGGGACATGATTGTGCTCTCCAGTGGTTGAACCCATAGGATCGCAGCATTCGTCGTTCCTGAGCCGGCTCGAGCGTCTCATCCGTTATTCGCCGGGTTGCGGCGTATAGCGCAGATACGGACGCTCCGCACGATAGCCCTTGGGAAATTTCTCTTTGATAACGGCTTCGTCCTGAAACGTGAGCGGAATGATCACCTCGTCGCCGTTCTTCCAGTTGCCAGGGGTGGCCACCTGATGTGCATCGCTTAGCTGCAACGCGTCGATGACCCGCAGAATCTCGTCGAAGTTACGGCCGATGCTGAGCGGATAGGTCAGCGTCAGCCGCAGGGTCTTCTTCGGATCGATGATGAAGACCGCGCGCACCGTGGCCGTTCCCGACTGGTTCGGATGGATCATGCCGTATAGCGCGGCGACCTTTTTGTCCTTGTCGGCGATGATCGGAAAGCCGACCACGGTTTTCTGCGTCTCCTCGATATCTTTCGTCCATGCCTTGTGCGATGCGACGTCATCGACTGAAAGGGCGATCGCCTTGACGTTGCGCTTCTCGAACTCGGGCTGCAATTTCCCCGTCAAACCGAGTTCCGTCGTGCACACGGGTGTGAAGTCCGCGGGATGGGAAAACAGAACGACCCATGCATCGCCGGCCCACTCGTGGAAGCGGATCCGCCCCATTGACGTGTCCTGCTCGAAGTCAGGCGCGGTATCGCCCAGACGAAGACTACTCATGATGTTGACCTCTCAGGTTAGATCGCCCCACGGAGAATTCGTGGAGTCGCGGAATGAATCAGTTCGGCGCGTAGATATAGCGGCGTGACCACGGAAGCTTGCTGGCACGGATGCCCGCCTTGCGCGCGACGATCTGGTAAATGGCCACTTCGTCGTTCTCGAATGCGTGAGCACAGCCCGCGAGATACAGACGCCAGATCCGGAATGTCTTTTCGTCGACCAGTTCGCGCAGCTTCGCTGCGTTCGCCTCATAATTCGCGCTCCACAGCCGCAGGGTTTGCGCATAGTGCTTGCGAAGGTTCTCTACGTCGAACGCTTCGAGACCGCCCTCCTGCATCGACTTCAACGTGAGGCTCAGATGAGGCAACTCGCCATCGGGACACACGTACTTATCGATAAAGACGCCGCCGTACGGCGTTTCGCCGCTTTCCGCATCGGTCGATGTGATGCCGTGATTCATCAACACGCCGTCTTCGGCGAGGAGTCCTTCCACGTGCGCGAAGTATTCGGCAAGGTTTTGGCGCCCCACATGTTCGAACATGCCGACGCTGGTGATCCGATGGAAGCGTCCGGATACATCGCGGTAGTCCTGCAAGCGGATTTCGATGCGATCCGTCAGACCTCGTGCTTTCACGAGTTCAGTTGCCCACTCGAAGTGGTTTTTCGACAGCGTGATGCCGACACACCGCGCGCCGAATTTACGCGCGGCGCGAATCACGAGCGCACCCCATCCGCAACCGATGTCGAGCAATGTCTGACCGGGCTTCAGCTGGATTTTCGCGAGGATGTGGTCGATCTTCTTTTGCCGGGCGGTGGCCAGGTCCTCGTCGCCATTCTCGAAGTACGCACACGAGTAGACCATGCGGCGGTCCAGCCACAGCCGGTAGAAATCGTTCGACACATCGTAGTGGTGGCGGATGGCGCGCAGGTCGGACGCGTTCGAATGAGTCAGATGTCGCGCGAGGCGGTGCAACCGGCCCTGCGCCTCCGGCGAAGCCATCGCGAGCGCATAGCCGATATCGACGATGTCGGTCAGGTCCCCTTCGAGATCGATCTTTCCCTGTACGTAGGCTTCTCCCAGCGTGTCCAGCCGCGGCGACAGCAGCAGTCGCGTGACTGCCGCGCTTTTCGCGTGCAGCGTGACGGCTGGCTGCCTGAATACGCCAAGATCATGCGACTGGCCATTCCAGAGCGAAACGCGTGCTGGCAAATTCCTGTGCTCGCGAAGATCGGCCGCCCACGAGGCCAGCTTTCTTTCCCAAAACATCCAATTCTCCTTCATGCACCGCAAGTAAAGCGACATCGTCGAAGCAGACCGTGCAAAACGCTGGATCAACGGTTGAAATCGCGGCCCGAGGTCACGGCATCGACATAACCCGCGCGAATGACGAAGTCACCGAAGTGCTCATCCTCGACGCGTTCGCTGGCGAAATGGCCGAGCGTCGTGTCGAGCGACTCGAGGATCGTCTGTTCGCCGACGTTCTCGCGATACAGGCGATTGAGTCTTTCCCCGTGAAAGCCGCCACCCAGATAAAGGTTGTACTTGCCGGGCGCGCGTCCCGACAGTCCGATCTCTGCGATATAGGGCCGGGAGCAACCGTTCGGGCAGCCGCTCATGCGCATCGTGATCGGCACATCCGTCAGCCTATGCTTTTCGAGCAAGGCTTCGATCTTCGTCACGAGAGACGGCAGGTAGCGCTCGCTTTCGGCCATCGCCAGACCACATGTCGGCATCGCGACGCAGGCCATCGAGTTCAGGCGCAACGCGCTGTCACGAACGTGCGCGAGCAGGCCGTGTTCTTCGGCGAGCCGCTCGATTTGCTCGCGGTTCGCGTCGGGCACCTGAGCAATCACGATGTTCTGATTAGGCGTCAGGCGAAACGTGCCGACGTGCACGCGCGCGATTGCACGCAAACCGTCGAGCAGCGCATGGTCCGGCCCGTTGCTCAGGCGGCCGTTCTCGATGAACAGCGTCAGGTGATGCGCGCCGTCGTCGCCCGTCTGCCAGCCGAGTGCGTCGCCGTTCGTCGTAAAGGCAAACTGGTGCGCGTCTCCGAGTGCGAAGCCCAGCCGCCGTTCGATCTCGGCTTTGACCCAGTCGAGACCGAGATCGTCGATCGTGTACTTGAAGCGCGCGTGCGCGCGTTCCTTGCGGTCGCCGTAATCGCGCTGAACGCTCATCACGGCTTCGCAGGTGGCAAGCACCTGATCCGGCGCGACGAAGCCGATCACGTCGGCGAGCCGCGGATAGGTCGCCGCCGATTGATCGCTGCGTCCCATTCCGCCGCCGATCGCCACGTTGAATCCCTTCAGTTCGCCGTGCTCGGCAATGGCGACAAAACCGAGGTCCTGTGTGTAGACATCGATGTCGTTGACCGGTGGAACCGCGAAGCCAATCTTGAACTTGCGCGGCATATAGGTCTTGCCGTAGAACGGCTCCTCGGGCTCCGGGCCCTCGATGCGTGTCTCGCCATACCAGGTCTCGTGATAAGCGCGCATGCGTGGAATCGCCTGGTCGCTGGCGCGGCGTGCGAGATCATAGACAGCGGCATGGAGTGACGACAGATGCGGATTGATCGAGCACATCACACCGCGGGCGTCGTCGCCGCAGGCAGAGATCGTATCGAGCTGCACTTCGCGCAGGCCCTGAATGAGAGGTCGCAGGTCGTCTTTGAGCACCCAATGGAATTGGACCGTTTGCCGCGTCGTCAGCCGCAGTGTTTCGCCGCCGTTCTCGCGCGCGAGTTGGTCGAGTTTGAGCCATTGCGCAGGCGTGCAGACGCCGCCTGGCATCCGCACGCGAATCATGAACTGAAACGCCGGTTCCAGCTTTTGCCGCCGGCGCTCATCGCGCAGATCGCGGTCGTCCTGCTGATAAATGCCGTGGAATTTCATCAGCTTCGTGTCGGTATCGGCTACGGCGCCCGTCAACGGATCGGCCAGGCTTGCGCCGATCGTGCCGCGCAACTGGTCGCTCGCGGCCTTCAGACGTTCGTCCGCGCTCAAGCGTTCGACGGGCTGTGACAGGTCGCGGCTGCGATCCGGTTCGGTATGTGGGTTGCTCATCATCTCGCTCAGTAGACGTCGCGCTGGTAGCGCCCGTCGCGTTGAAGCTGTTGAAGGTATGCTTGCGCGCATTCGGTATCGAGCGCGCCCTCG
Organism: Paraburkholderia sp. BR14320; assembly: GCF_040948665.1. Lineage (NCBI taxonomy): Bacteria > Pseudomonadati > Pseudomonadota > Betaproteobacteria > Burkholderiales > Burkholderiaceae > Paraburkholderia > Paraburkholderia sp. BR14320. Next base: position 113,389 of record NZ_JBFPKG010000001.1, on the reverse strand, counting down.
CTGCCGATGATCTCGAGAAGCGTGTGATGGACATCGGGCGCGAGGCGGCTTGCATCGCCGCAGACGTATAGGTGCGCGCCTTCTTCCAGCCACGCGAAGAGGTCGTGGCCCTGCGCCTGCATCCGGTGCTGCACGTAGGTCTTCCCTTCGCCGTTGATGCGCCGGTCGCGCGAGAAGGCAACGTCCATCCGGGTCAGCGCGTTGTCTTTCAGCAGCCGTTGCCACTCTGTCTGGTAGAGAAAGTCGGTGCGGAAATTGCGTTCGCCGAAGAAAAGCCACGACCGTCCGTTGGCCCCGCGTGCTTCGCGTTCCTGCATGAAGGCGCGGAACGGCGCAATGCCGGTGCCGGCGCCGATCATGATGATCGGCACGTCGCCTCCGGGCAGCCGGAAGTTCGAATTCCGGTGTACGTACACAGGCAATTGAGCATCGAGCTCGATGCGCTCGGACAATTGACCCGACGCTACGCCTGCGCGCGGTTCGCCGTGCAGTTCGTAGCGCAGCGCCGAAACGGTCAGGTGCACTTCGTCGGGTGCCGCGGCGAGGCTCGATGCAATCGAATAGAGCCGCGGCTGCAACGGTCTTAGCGCGGCGAGGAAGTGCTGCGCGTCGATACCCTTGACGGGAAACCGCCGTAACACGTCGATGATGTGGTGGCCGCGCATGTAGGCGGTTCGCTCGCCAGCATGCGCGTTGTCGACGAGACGTTCGAGTTCTGCCGCGCCGGAAAGCCGTGCCCAATGCTCGAGAAAGCGCGGCGTGAGTGCAGTGACTTCGAAGCCCGCGCCGAGCGCATCGCCGAGTGTGGTGTCGTTGCCCTTCACATCGACCGCTTGCGAGGCATCGAGATCGAGTTCCTGCAGTACCGCGCGTACCACGGAAGGATCATTCGTCGGCACCACGCCCAATGCGTCGCCCGGTTCGAAGCTGAGCCCCGAGCCTTCGAGCGACAGTTCGATATGCCGGGTTTCCTTCGATGATCCACGCCCCGTCAGCGCGATGTTTTCAATGACGCGGGCGTGAAACGGATGTTGCCTGTCGATGGCCGCCCGCCGTTGCGCCACAGCGCCTGCGGGCGGGCGCGGTTCGGCGCTGAGCGGATGACCGCCTGCGGATAAATTGCTGCCCAGAAGCGCAAGGGTCTGCTCGATCCAGGCGTTCGCAGGTTGTTCGTAATCGACGTCACAATCGACTCTCTGCGCGAGGCGCTCGGCGCCGAGCTCCTCGAAACGGCGGTCGAGCCGCTTGCCCGCCTCGCAATAGTGTTCATACGTCGAGTCGCCCAACGCAAGCACGGCAAAACGCACGCCGTTCAGCTTCGGCGCCTTGCGTCCTTCGACGAACTCGAAGAAGTCGGTGGCCGATTGCGGCGGATCGCCCTCGCCATAAGTGCTCGCGACGACGAGGACATCCTGCTCGTCCTTCAACTGACGAACCTTGTAGCTCGCCATGTCATGCAGCGATGCGACGAGACCGCGTTGCGCCGCCTGCTCGGCGAGCGTGCGGGCGAGCGCCGCGCTGTTGCCGGTTTCGCTGCCGTAGAGCACGGTGAGCCGGCGTGCCGAAGTGCCGCCGAGGCGGGCTTCAGCAGCCGGTGCACTCGCTTCGGCTCGGAGTGTGTTGGCTTGGTCGAACCCCGCGAGATATCCGCTGACCCAGACGAGTTGCCGGGAGTCGAGCGAGGTCGTGAGGGCCTTGATGTGTTCCCACTGGACCTCGGTCAGCCCCGGGTCCCGAAATTCCGCAACAGCCATCTCTCTATCGACTCCAGACGTACGCTGCCCCCGGGTGTCCGCGTGAGCGTGTCGCGCGGACCTCGACAGGTCAGCTTGGTGATGAACCAACAGCCATTTTCCGCCACCGGTTATCCGCACGCAAATGGATTATCATTGCAATTCAATGCAAAAATTTTGATATGAAACGATGGATATCACACTGGCTCGCACCTTTCTCGAAGTCTCGGCAAGTGGCAGCTTCATATCGGCCGCGGAGCGTTTGCACCTGACGCAGACGGCGGTGAGCGCGCGCATCCGCACCCTGGAGGAACAGCTGGGACGCCGCCTGTTCGTGCGCAACAAGGCTGGCGCCCGTCTGACGACGGCAGGGGAACGCTTCGTCCGGCATGCAACGACCCTCGTGCAGGTGTGGGAACAAGCTCGTCAGCATGTGGCGCTCCCGCCCGGACGCGAAGAGGGTGTCAGTCTGGGCGGCGAACTCAGCCTGTGGCATCCGCTGCTCGCCGACTGGCTCATCTGGATGCATCGCGAATGCCCGCAGATCGCACTGCGCGCGGAGGTGGACAGCCCGATGCGCTTGCTCGACCGCGTGCATGAAGGCTCGCTCGACATTGCCGTTCTTTACAACCCTCCGCAACGTCCCGACCTGGTTTCGGAACTGCTCGTCGAAGAAAAGCTGGTGATGGTGACGAGCGCGCCAGATGGCGCGATGGACCCCGCCCAGTATGTCTATGTCGACTGGGGGCCGAGCTTTCAGGCAAACCATCAGGCGGCCTTCCCTGAACTCGGTAGTCCACCTGTGTCCATTTCGCTCGGACCGTTGGCGCTGACTTATCTGCTGTCAGTTGGCGGATCGGGCTACTTTCGCATCGGCACCGCCGAGCCGTTCTTGCGGGACGGCCGTCTGCGCCTCGTCACGGGCGCGCCGGAATTCTCATGGTCGGCCTACGTGGTGTACGCGAGACGCCAGGAAGGCAACGTTATCGACCGGGTCCGGCAGGGGCTGCGGGCCGTCGCCACTGTATTTGACGAACCGCGCGCGGACCACGAGGTGGGCTCACGGCCGACCGTTCGCGGTAGCAGGCGGCGGGCGGATCGGGGCGAATCCGTGTCACAGCGGTGACGACCGAATTGGTCGGACTATCATCGGGCGGAGCCGACCGTTATGAGCAGCGTGACGTCTTGCGGCATGTCCACCGGGTCCGGCCCGGCCACACCCGCCGGCAAATGAAACGTGCCGCCGTAGTGAATCTTGTGTGAGCCGGCAGGTAGCGGCTCCAGTAACAGGAAGTAGCCGTCGCCTACGGCCGTGCCCTGACCGCCGACAGTATTGAAAATCCACGGAGAAGGAGCCGTAAACGTGAACTGGTCGGTTATCGTCCGATACGCGCTGACATTGGCGATTGGGACATCGTCGACAGTCACGAACACGTCCTGGATGTAGTTGGCGAACTGATGCGCAATCGCCCGTTGATCGGCCGCCGTCGTTGCATGGAAGGGATCGGCGTCGAGCGACGAAGCCTCCACTTCGAGCGTCGTCAAAAAGATAGCCGTCCCTGCAGGAATAACGTTTGCAGACTGGTTGCAGATTTGGCCCGGGAGGGGGGGCGCCGACCAATACCAAACATGACCCGATTGCCCCGCCGAAATAGGACGGTTAGTGCAGTCATTAAAAGGATGTGGAAGCGGACCGAGAGGCAACGCTAACGCCCACTGCCAGAACGACGCCTCCCACTGCGCGTAGGTCTTGCCCCCAAAGCGCGCATTGAGCGGCACCACGTGAGGGCTCGCAGCCCCCGCGGGCGGTGCAGCTTTATGCGCCACCGCCGATTCGCCAGCACTATCACTACCGCCTCCACCGCATGCGGTCAATGCCGCCGCAATCGATATCACAAGCGCGGATGCCTGCAATACTCTATTGAGTCGTGGAATGAAGGTCGCGATATCTCTTCCTGCATCTTGATCATTCATGACGCTCTCCAACCGTATTTGTGCTTCTTAACTGGGAACCATCGACTCGGTCGATGGCAACGTTGAAAAGCCACTCGGATTTGCAAACCTGATCAGCCACGAAAGACAACTTCTCTAATCGCAATATCGAGCGAAAGTCTGCGAAGCTATTTGCGGTCGATCATTCGCATAAACCGAAAGGCAATAGAGGTCGCATCGACATTCACCTGAGCGGGCGAATGTGAAAAATGGGCGCACGTTGATCGCGCGGAGCCACGTATTTGCTGTGACGCAAATCATCGGCGACCGGAACCAACATATAGGGAGGACTACCTGGTCACTAAGCCAACGCAATGAGCTGAGTGGTGGCAGATGCGTGCAGAAGTTTTGCACGGAAGTCTGCTCGTGGTGACTTCATGAGTCATGCAACGCCAATAAGATTTGCATTGCATGACGTCGTTATAGCAGGGGTGAAAACTACTACAAGGCGATAAATCAGCCGGGATAAGACTTCGGTTAGACGCCACGAGCCATGCAAGAGGGCACCGGCTCAATTCAGCCGATCGTCATGGACGCCCGAGCGCACTCCGCTGCGCCGCAGGCTCGCGTGTGGCGCGCAGCACCGCTCGTTCTTGTCGACCGCACTCTTTCCACATAAGCCGGAACGGAAAATGTTCGTTCGGCACAGATCAAGCGACCTACACTGCAATTCAACGAAGACAAAAAAGATCGCCAGATCTGGCTGGACCCGAACGATCGTGTTCCGATTTCGCTTTGATCAGGCGGAGTCCGTACATGCTCCCCTTTCTGTGGAGGCGCTCATGAAAAAGGAGAGGAAGACAGCACGGCAAATTCTGTCCGGGAACCCGCGGGAGTTGGTTTCGGTCGGCCCCGACGACACGGTGCTCAGCGCGCTCCAGCTGATGGCCGACAAGGATGTGACGACGGTGCTGGTGCTGCAGGGCAGCAATCTGGTCGGCGTGCTGTCCCAGCGGGACTACGCGCGCAAAGTCGACGTGCTCGGCCGCAACGCGGCCAACACCAGGGTTGGCGACATCATGACCACTCAGGTGTTTTATGTGACGCCCGAACATACCTGCGATCAATGCCTCGCATCGATGCACACGAAGCGGATCCGGCACCTGCCTGTTATCGAATCCGGGCGTGTCATCGGCGTGCTTTCCGACAGTGACGTGCTGGAGGAACTCCTGCAGGAGGACGAGCATTTCATCCGTGTTCTCGAGGACGACATGCTCCATCTGACCATCGATACCGGCGGCGCCTATTAGACAGTCGCGCTCGAATCAGACGAGGTGAAACGTGAGCACGCAATCAACCGCGGGGACGCCTGCACCGGCCATCCTGTCCCGCTCGTCCGGCAAGCTGGCGTCCGCACGCGATGCCGTGCGCCTGATCCGCGCCGGCGATACGGTCGCCACAGGTGGCTTCGTCGGCATCGGCTTCGCCGAAGACATCGCTATTGCCATCGAGGAACTCTGTACGACGCGTGACGAGGATGCGTTAATCACCCTCCCAAAGCCCCGCGACCTGACGCTGGTCTATGCTGCCGGTCAAGGAGACGGCAAGGACCGAGGACTGAACCACCTGGCGACGCCGGGGCTCGTCAAGCGCGTCATCGGTGGACACTGGGGTCTCGTGCCGAAGCTGCAGCGGCTTGCGGTAAATAATCAGATCGAAGCCTATAACCTGCCGCAGGGCGTGATCAGTCACCTGTTTCGCGATATTGCGGCCGGAAAACCCGGCCATCTGTCACGTGTCGGCCTCGGCACCTTCGTCGATCCGCGCTTCGGTGGCGGCAAGCTGAACGAACGCACCACCGAAAACCTGGTCGAGTTGATGCAGATCGGCAACGACGAATATCTGTTCTACAAGTCCTTCCCGATCAACGTCGCGATCGTGCGCGGCACCACCGCCGATCCCGACGGCAATGTGACGATGGAGCGCGAAGCGCTGACCCTGGAGGCGCTGGCGATCGCCATGGCCGCGCACAACTGCCACGGTCTGGTGATCGTCCAGGTGGAGCGCATCGCCGAAAGCGGCTCGCTCAATCCGCGACAGGTCAAGATACCCGGCGTGCTGGTCGATTGCGTCGTGCTGGCGCCGCCTGAGAATCATCAGCAGACTTTTGCCACACCGTACAGCGCGGCGTTCGCCGGCGAGATCCGGGTGCCCACGAGCAGCATGGCGCCGATGTCGATGAGCGAGCGCAAGGTGATCGCGCGGCGCGCGGCAATGGAACTCCAGCCGAACAGCGTGGTGAATCTCGGAATCGGCATGCCCGAGGGCATCGCCAGCGTCGCCAACGAGGAAAGAATTCTCGACCTGCTGACGCTGACCACCGAGCCCGGCGTGATCGGCGGCATTCCGGCGGGAGGCTTGAACTTCGGCGCGGCGACCAATCCGCAGGCGATCATCGATCAGCCCGCACAGTTCGATTTCTATGACGGCGGCGGGCTCGACGTCGCGTTTCTCGGCCTCGCGCAGGCCGATCGGATGGGAAACCTCAACGTGTCGAGATTCGGGCCGCGCCTGGCCGGTGCCGGAGGCTTCATCAACATCAGCCAGAATGCCAGGAAAGTCGTGTTTGTCGGCACGTTCATGGCGGGCCAAAGCCAGATTTCAGTCGTCGACGGCAAGCTGCGCATCCACCGTGACGGCACGGCCAGGAAGTTCATCGACGAAGTCGAGCATCGCACGTTTTCTGGCCCGTATGCGGCGGCGGCGGGGCAACCGGTCCTCTACATCACCGAGCGTTGCGTGTTCGAACTGTGCGCCGAGGGTATGGAACTCATCGAGATCGCACCTGGCGTCGATCTGGAGCGCGATATTCTGGCCAGGATGGACTTCGCACCGATCCTGCGTTCGCCGAAGCAGATGGACGAGCGGATCTTCCTGCCGGAACCGATGGGCCTGCGCTCGAATGTTTTGCGGCTGCCGCTGGAAGCGCGTTTCATCTACGACGACGACAAGAACATCATGTTCCTCAATTTCTCGCGTCTCGAGGTGAAGCGTCCCGACGACATCGCCGCGATCCGAACTCAGGTATGCCGGATCTGCGAACCCCTGGACCACAAGGTTTATGCGGTGGTGAACTACGAGGGTTTCGTGCTGGACCCCGCGCTGGAAGACGCGTATGTCGAAATGGTCGAGGATATGGTGCAGCGCTACTATCTCGGCGTGACTCGCTTTACCACCAGCGCTTTCATGCGCGCCAAACTGGGTGACGCACTGACGCGGCGCGGGCTGTCACCTTATGTCTATGAGACGGAGGCGGAGGCGCAGGCCTTCCTGCGCGAGCAGTCGCCGGACCGCTAGCGAAGCTGAAATCGCCACGCGTGATATCAACGAGCCGGCAGCCGTCACATCGGCTTGTTGTCGCCACCCTGCAAGTGGAGCGGGTCCGGACTCTTCTGGGTTGAGCGCAGCACGCCGGTGTCGTCGAAATAGAAGTTAAACAGCAGGTACCACAGGTTGTCTTCCAGATAGCGATAGCTCCAGACCTCGCGTTTCAACATTGGAAAGTAAGTCGTTTCCTCCGGGCGGCCGAAGTTGATCAGAACGTCATTCTTCGTCCACTGGTCAGGCTCCGCGCGGTAAAACTCGTTCGGCTGCAGCACTTGCCGGACGCGGATCACCTTGCCGGTCGGGTCGATGTCCGCGGCGACGGTGACTTCCCCCATGGGCTGCGTCGGCCACATTAGCCGCCTGGAACCGTCGGGCAGGTTATAGACCTCGCGCGGCTGCCCCATTCTGGCGACCACGGCCGATTCGGGTTCGCCCGCATGGAACGCGTCCCACGGCTGCGCGCAGGCCCCGAGCGCGAATACCGCCGCGCAAAGCAGCGCGACGCGTCTGTGACAGGCACGACCGAATGCCGATCGGGATGAGTTCGATCGCCGGAATGTCATGTGCGACCCTACCCGCCAAGCTCCGGAATCAGTGCCTGTGATGTAGCCAGCCCATGTGATGGGCGTCGAGCCACTGGGTCATAGTCTCTTGCGGATGCGCGTGCCTGTATCGCCGCGCGAACACGAACGCGATGACCAGCAGGGCCGCCAACGCCACTACCAGGCCCATCATTGACTGAGTCATGGCAGCCTCCTTTCAGGTTGCGACCATGGCTATATGGTAGGCGATGCGCTCGATGTCAGGGCCCTGCCAGCCAGCGCAATTGCGGCCCCGGATAGCCCGCGACCCACGTGCCGTTCGCGCTGAAATCCCAGGTCGGACCGAAGCTCGCCGGCTCGAGCAACTGTTGATCGGTGAGTCCGCTCGAGTCGGCCACCGCCGTGCCCGCGCCGACGCCCGCCGCCGCCCCTGACGATTCGCGGTTCCAGAACACGTTCGCGGCGATGCGGCCGCTGTTCGTGCCCGCGATACCGCCTGTCGTCGCGGTCGCGCCCGGCGTGAGCCTCGACGCGGCATACGACTCGCGGATGGAGCCCGTATTGCTGCCGACAAGCCCTCCGACAGTCGCGCCGCCGCTCAGGAATTCGTCTGCATACGATTGGGCGATCGCGCCATGGTTGGTGCCGACGAGTCCGCCGACTGTGCTTTGCGCACCGGCTGTTGCCCGGCCGATCGCGAAAGACTGACCGATGCGGCCATCGTTAAGTCCGACGAGCCCACCGACCTGATCCGCGCCGGTGATGGCCACGCCCGCCCACGAGCGCTCGATACGTCCAAAGTTCTCGCCAACCAGGCCGCCGGCCACCGTACTCGTGTTGCCCGTCGCATCGATGGTGCCCGTCGCGCCGACGTTTACCATGTGCCCGTAGTTGACGCCGGCCAGCAAGCCGACCGTTCCTCCCGATGAGGTCGCGGCGCCGTCCGCCAGCGTGAAATTGCGCACGACGCCGCTCTTGCCGATCACGCCGAAGAGTCCGGTATCGGCCGCGGTCGACAGATGCAGGTCCGCGGGCAGATGCCCCATGCCGTCGAACTGCCCGGTGAACGGATTCGCGGCGGTGCCGATGCCGCCGAAGTCCGGCGCACCCGCGAATTCCAGCCCCCTGCTGCCGAGCGCATAGTTGCCGGACAGGTTGTTATTCACCGCGCTCAGATCCGCCATCGAGTTGACGAGCTGATAGGCCGTGAACTGCGTGACGAGCCCGCTGAACGGCGCAGGGCGCCACGATGCGTTGGTGTTCACCGTGCCGGGCGTGTAGCTGCCGTTCATGTCGTACAGCCCACTGACGATGCCCATGCTGCGCGACCAGTCGATCGTGCCCAGATTGGTCAGGCTGCCGCCGTTGTCGAAACCATCGGTATCGGCGGACAGCGTGAGCGAACCTTTGCCCGCATTGGCGATGGTCGTCTGCGGTGCGATCGTCAGCGAGTGCGCCGCATCGAGCGTCAGCGAGGAGGCTCCGTGCCAGCGCACGCTGGCGTCGATCGCGATGTCTCCTTCACCGGTGGCACCGAGCTTGCCGTCCCCGCCGTTCGCGATCACGGAGATCGACGCGCCGTTGCTCAGGCTTGCGCCGAGCGTGTGGGCAGTGGGGCCGTCCGCGATGAAGTCTCCAGTGGTGATGTTCCATGCTTTCGCCCGCACATCCGCGCCGCCGACCTTGACGTCTTTGCCTGACATGTCGACCGTGCCGCCGCTGCCGTCCGCATTGCGCGCGCTGATTCGCGCGCCGCGCGCATCGACGTTGCCGGAGTTGACGAGGACCCCGTTGACGGTCGTGTTGGCGACGAGCCATACGTGGCCGTCGCGGGTCGCAGTGCCGGTGGCGCGCAGCGCGCCCGAACGACCCGCGAGCGCGAAGATGTTGCCGTCGGCCGCCTGCACGTTGACGATCGCCGCCCGCACCTTGCCCGAGTTCGTCACCGTGCCGCCGCTTCCCACGTCCACGAAGACTTGTTGGTAGTTGCCGTCGTATAGATGCACCTGACGGCCCGTGGCGAATTCGGCATTGCCGTTCGGCGCGTCGATCGTCCCTGCGTTCGTGACCTTGTTGGCCGATATCAGGAACACGTCCCCACCCGACGAACTGATCTTGCCGAGATTGACGACATCCGCCGTGGAACTGCCTGTGTAAGCCGACCCGCCGATCACGGGCGGGTTGAGAAAGACATCGTTGGGGACGTCGAGGGTCGAGGCGACGAAGCGCCCGCCCGTCGACACCACGCCGCCAGGCCCGATGAGCACGCCATGCGGATTGATCAGGTAGATGGTGCCGGTGCCCTTCAGCGTGCCGTAGATCGCGGACACATCGTTACCCGTCACGCGATTGAGTGTCGCGCCCGTGCCGTTGTCGATCGATACCGTGCGGCGCGATCCGATCGAAAAACTGTTCCATTCGATGATGCCGCGCGAGCCCGCCTGCGTGATGCTGATGCCGGCATCGTTCTGAGCGATGTTTCCCGAGCCGGCGACGAAATGGCCGCCCTGAGGCAGAGTGCCCGCCGCGCACGCGACGTGCGTCGCGAGAAGTCCGGTCAGCGAAACGACGATGGCGAATGAAATACGCCCGCTTGAATGACGACGTGGCGATGCACGTCGCCGCAGCAGAGGTGGTCTTTGAGTTTTCATGCATCCCCCTTCCAGGCTTGCGCGAAACGGCTGCGCTCCGTATGAAGACTAGCAGTTCGCCTCGTCGCGACTTGCGGCAATCTCAACGATTTGCGCCGTACTGTCGGGCTTTCATACCACTCTCGCCGCAAGATGGCCGCCTGGTTCGAATGTCGTGGCTAATTTGGTCGATATTTCGGCCCGAAATGTTGTTGTGCGACCGGGACGCGACGCTGGTTATTTACCATCGCCTTCCACGTTGATGACAATTTCAATGCAAGTTTGAAATACCGTTATTACGACAGGTTATTAAGCGTCGAACCTTCAACCGCCGTCGATTTCCGCAAAGGCCCATGCGGTGGGCATTGCGGGGTCGCGGCACCGTCCGCGCCCGGACTCGCGATCGCGCAGTGCGGCCCCCGACAGGCAGCGGCCGCGACCGGACATTTCGGTATACTCCCGCGTTTTCCCGAAACGATTATTCGCGGCCCTCCCGCGCAGCGACCGCCGTTCGACCGGCGCGCCGCCCTCGCGCGACAAGCGCGTCCGCCCCATTCATCATGTCCGATCTCTCCACGCCATTCGGCGCGCCTCGCCGTGCCGTCAACATCAATCCGAAGCCGCTCGCCGTCGCGCTCGCGCTGGTCGTGCTCGGCGCGATTTATCTCGCGCAGACCGTCAGCGTGAAGCAGGCCGCGCTGTACGTCCTCGGCGCGCTGCTCGGCATCACGCTCTATCACGCCGCGTTCGGCTTCACGTCCGCATGGCGCGTGTTCATCGCCGACGGCCGCGGCGCCGGTCTGCGCGCACAGATGCTGATGCTCGCGGTCGGCGTGCTGCTGTTCTTCCCGGCGCTTTCCGCCGGCACGCTGTTCGGTCATCCGGTGGTGGGCGAAGTGTCGCCCGTCGGCACCTCGGTGGTGGTCGGCGCGTTCATGTTCGGCATCGGCATGCAGCTCGGCGGCGGCTGCGCGTCCGGCACGCTGTACACGGTCGGCGGCGGCAGCACGCGGATGGTGGTCACGCTGATCGCGTTCATCATCGGCTCGGTGATCGGCACTGCGCATATGCCGTTCTGGTCCGCGATGCCGCATCTGCCGCCGATCTCGCTGGTGCAGACGCTCGGCGTGGTCCCGGGGATCGCGCTGAACCTCGTGGTGTTCGCGGCGATCGCCGCGCTGACCGTGCTGATCGAGAAGCGCCGTCACGGCCGCCTCGTCAGCGAAGTGGAGCGCGCACCGAACGCATCGCCGTGGCTGCATGGCCCGTGGCCGCTGCTCGCCGGCGGCGTCGTGCTCGCGATCCTCAACTTCGTGACGCTCGCGCTGTCGGGTCGTCCGTGGGGCATCACGTCGGCGTTCGCGCTGTGGGGCGCCAAGGCGTTTTCCGCATTGGGCGTCGACGTCGCGAGCTGGCCGGTGTGGAGCACCGGTCCGAACGCGGCCGCCCTCGCCGCGCCGATCAGCCACGACATGAAGTCGGTGATGGACATCGGCATCGTGATCGGCGCGATGCTCGCCGCTTCGCTGGCCGGCCGCTATGCGCCGGTGTGGCGTCTGCCGCTGCGCTCGCTGATCGCGGCGATCGTCGGCGGTCTGATTCTCGGCTACGGCGCGCGTCTCGCGTACGGCTGCAATATCGGCGCGTACTTCAGCGGCATCGTGTCGGGCAGCCTGCACGGCTGGCTGTGGCTCGTCGCGGCATTTTTCGGCAACGTGGTCGGCACGAAGCTGCGTCCGCTGTTCGGCCTGCCGGTCGAACGGGTCAAGCAGACGGGCTGCTGATCGGGCGGCTTCGGCCGCATATCGGGCGAGGGCTGCGCTTGCGCCCCGCCCGCGCAGTTCCAAAGTCGTCTGAACCAAGTCGAGTCTTCTACCTGGCGCCCGTCTGAAGCCGTTGCGCGATCTGGTCGGCTATCTGCGCCGCGCTGTTCCTGACCGCCGTCTTTTCATCGCGGCCGGACAGAACCACCTTCGCCGCGATCACGTACGGATTGAGCTTGATCACCGCGCCCGGCATATCCCTGCTCTTCCCCTCTTCAACACTTTCATAAAGCGGCGGCAACTCCGGCGCAGCCAGGTTATCGCAGGAAACCGCGACCTGAAACTGGCTTTGGCCCGCCCCCATGCCCACCATCGCGCGACGCAGCCGGTTACCCTCATCGACGCTGAGAAAAACGCCGCGCACCTGCCAGCCGTCGTGCGGCAGCGGCTCACCCGGCGCGACGCGGCGCGCGTCGACTCCGGCCTTCTTCAGATCGTCCGTCAGGGATTGCGCCATCAGCGCAACGATCTCGCGCGCCCGCGCCTGCGGGTCCTGCTGCTGGCGCAACGGACCCGCCGGCACCAGATTGCCCACGATGCCTCGCGCGCGGTGACCCGGCCCGCTGTCAGGGGCGATATTCGCGGCATCGAGATCGAAATCGGCGACATAGACGACCGCCGGCGCGACAGACGCCGCAAGCGCCGCCGATGCATCCGCCGCCAGACATCCTTCCGCACTGGCACACACATACGTCGCCAGACAGACCATTCGCAGCCATCGAAACATCATTGCGCACCTCCGCGCTGATCGCCTGGTACTGGCCGCATGGCAACGACGAATTACGGCACTCACATCCAGGCTCTTTACCCATCTTAGGACTTTCGATCGTCTGCATCGCGATCCGAAAATCCTATACTGGGTCGATGCGGTTGGTGGCTACGCGCGTTGTCCGCGTATGCCTTGGCGCGAGTCCGACAAACGGAAAACAAAGCCATGCTGACGATCGACGACATTCGCGCCGTGCCGCTGTTCTCGACCCTCCCCGACAGCGAACTGGAAAACCTCGCGCACGCGGCCGCCGACCTGCATCTGTGCGCGGGCGAGTTCGCGGTTCATGAAGGCGGCGAGCGCGCGTTATATGCGGTGCTGTCGGGCAAGATGGAAGTCATCAAGACGTTCGACGGTATCGAGCGGACCTTGGGCTGGCGTCTGCCCGGCACGATCTTCGGCGAAGTGCCGCTTGCGCTGAGTTCGCCGTTTCCGGGCGCCTATCGAGCCGCCGAGCCTTCGCGCGTGATGCGCGTCGACGCGCCGCAATACTATGCGCTCGCGGCGGCGTCGCCGGAGGTGGCGTTCAAGATGGGCGCGCTCGCGCGCGAACGCATCGGCGGGCTGCAAAGCCTTTCCGCCGAGCCGCCGAAAGCGCGTGTGACGATCGTCGGCAACCGCTGGGACGATGCGTGCACGCTGCTGCGCCAGTTTCTCGCGCGCAATCAGATCAGCGCCGACTGGCTTTCGCCGGATGCGCCCGAACTGGCCGCGCGTTGGCCCGGCACCTGTCCAACGGAAAGCGAGTGCCCCGCGTTGCGCCTCGCCGACGGCACGGTGCTGAGCCGGCCCGCGACCCGCGAACTGGCGGGACTGCTCGGCCTTCAGACGCAGCCGCGTCTGGACGGATACGACACGGCGATCATCGGCGGCGGCCCCGCGGGGCTGGCTGCCGCGGTGTACGGCGCGTCCGAAGGTCTGCGCACACTGGTGCTGGAGCGCGAGGCGCCGGGCGGACAGGCGGGCACGTCCTCGCGCATCGAGAACTATCTCGGCTTTCCCAATGGCGTTTCCGGCGACGAACTCGCGAGCCGCGCGCTGCAACAGGCACGGCGGCTCGGCGCGGAAATCCTCGTGACGCGCTCGGTCGAGCGCATCGATGTAAAGACGCGGCGGATTCATCTCGATGGCGGCGACGCCGTGCACGCGCGGACCATCATTCTCGCGACGGGCGTCACGTGGCGGCGGCTTGCGATCGACGGCTTCGACCGCTTCATCGGCAAGGGGATCTACTACGGCGCGGCGCGCAGCGAGGCGGGCGCGACCCACGGGCTCGACGTCCATCTGATCGGCGGCGGCAATTCGGCCGGCCAGGCGGCGTTGTTCTTCGCCAATCATGCGCGCAGCGTGACGCTCGTCGTGCGCGGCGATTCGCTCGAAAAGGGCATGTCGCGCTATCTGGTCGAACAGCTTGCGGGCAAAACGAATGTCGCGGTGCGCTTGCGCTCGGAGGTCGTCGGCGCGCATGGCGATACGCATCTGACGGCCATCGACATTCGCGATTCGACGACGGACGCAGTAAGCCGGCACGATTGCGGCGGCCTGTTCGTCTTCATCGGAGCGGATGCGCAGACGGAGTGGCTACCGTCCGAAATCGCGCGCGACGCACGCGGCTATGTTTTGACCGGCGACGACGTCGTCAAGGCCGCACGCTGGCCGCATCATCACCGCGATCCTTATCTGCTCGAATCGAGTGTGCCTGGCGTGTTTGCGTGCGGGGATGTGAGGCTGAGCCCCGTGAAGCGCGTCGCTTCGGCCGTCGGCGAAGGCAGCATGGCGATTGCTTTCGCGCACAGGTACTTGCAGTCGGACGGTGCGTGAGTTCGTTGACGGTCGCTATGTATTCGCAGGCAGCGCGGCGCGTTCCAATACCGTCATCGGGCCGAGCCTTTCGATCACGTCCAGTTGAGCCGCGTCACGCACGAACAGCGAACCCGCAAACCCGAGCGCGTTGATCGACACGCCTTCGACACGCTCTTGCGATCTCGGCACGAGCAGCATCCAGCGCCGCGTGACCAGCAGGTTGTAGGGTGCCGCATGACACCACACGCGATCAATTTCGAGCGCGCCGACACCCGCCGCTTCGAGCAGCGTGCGATAGCGGGACAGCGCCAGCTTCGGCGCATCCGCGCGCGTCAGATCATCCGCGTCGAAGCGCGCGAACGCATGCCAGAACGGCAGCTCCGGCAAGCGGTCCTGCGCACCCAGCAAGGGCTCGATAGGCACCGGCGGACCGGTGTCCCCGAGCGGCAGCGGCACGATCTGCAGATGCTTGTGGGGCTGGCTCGCGCCCGACTCCGTGCCGGCGTTGTAAAAGCCGATGCCATCGAATTCGGCCATGCACGCGAGCAGCGCTTCGAAATCGGCAAGATCGAGCAGCGCTTCCTGCGGTTCGAATGCGCGCGTGACGATCAGCAGGTGATGATCGATCACGTTGAATTTGTTGAGCAACGCGAGATGCGTATCCGAGATATCGGCGACGAACAGATCCGGGTCGGGCGGAAGAAACGGGTTCGCTTCGGGGCGCCTTGCGGTCTGCAGTTTGTGCGCTTGCTCGCGCTGTTGTTCCTTGTGCGTCAGGCTCGACACCTGACGCACGAGAAAACGGATGCCGCCACTGTCGATCATGCACTGTTGGGTGCCGATCGGCCGCAGCGCGCCGCAACCGAGCGCATGGTCGGTCTGTCGCAGAATGGCGGGCCACAGCGTGCCCGGAATCAGGCGTCGTTGTCGTTCCATAGCATGTCGGCAGGTATGGCGGTGCGTGTGAAGCAAGTGAAAGCGCAGCCGCTACAGCTTGTAGCCTATCGTGCGCAAAAGATCCTTGCGCCATTGAACGTCTTCCGCGCTTTCGGTGCCGACGGGCGGAAAGCCATCGATCACGCCGACGATCCCGCGCCCCTGATCCGTTTCAGCGATCAGCACTTCGACGGGATTCGCCGTTGCGCAGAAGATGCGGCAGACCTCGGGCACGGCCTTGATCGTGTTCAGCACGTTGACGGGGAAAAAGCCGTCGCCCAGAAACACGAAGAAGCTATGGCCCGCGCCGACGTTGGTCGCGTTCTGGCATGCCATCTCGACGAGGCTGTCGTCGGTGCCGGAGCGCCGCACGAGGCGCTTGCCGGAGGCCTCGCAAAACGCGAGGCCGAACTTGATGCCGGGCACCGTGCCGACCATCGCTTCGTGAATATCCTCGACGGATTTGATGAAGTGGCTTTGCCCGAGGATGAAGTTGGTCGCTTCGGGCTTGACGACCTTGACGGCGGACAATTGCATGGTGGACCTCGCTGCATTGCGGCAATACGCCGATGAAAACACGTCGAACGCCGGCCAACCCGACTGCGGATGGTTCGCGCGTCAGCCTGTCTTCGTCGATCCGGCTTCTAGCCTAGTACGAAATCCGGGCGTCTGGCGAACGACGTTGCGGGTCTACCCGGAAACGACGTTCGCGTCTATAACCAAGTTATCGCGGCATCGTGCTACGGAGGGCTCCGTCATAGCGTTTCGACCCGCTTTACACCCCATCGCGCCGCAACAGCCCGTCCGAGTCAACAAGGTCAAGCGCCGGTTTACGCCCCCGACCGAGTGTGCAAGTATCTTCACCAAGCCGCATCCCGCACACTCTTGCGAGGTCCAAGATGGCCTGGAAACTTTGGAAGACCGAGAAGCAGAACGACGAGACGCGAAGCTGGCCGAGCGGGACCCATGAGTCGTTGAAGCAGCTTCTGGACATGTACCTGGTCAGCGACGCGCCACCGTTTGCGAACTGGGCCGCGCCCGGGATCGCCTTCACGCCCGAAGTCGAAACGCTCGCCCGAAACGGGGTGCGGGGTTATCAGCTTGCCCTTTGGCTGTGGCTTTTCGCCGAGAAGCACGGCACCATCGCGGCAAAAATGGTGCGCGAATCTTTTTGCCTGCTCGCCGACGCGATGCAACCGTCTGCCGGCGACAGGATCGACACGCTGCTCGACCTCGAAAACCGCCTCGCGCATTCTGTCGAAGACCTTTCCGCTCAACAGCGCAGCTTCCGTCTGGAGGGTATGTCCGTCGAGCTGCCGATGGAGTTTTTCCTCGCTACCGCATTCCTGCGGCTCGCGCCGGATTCTCCGTATGCGGGGACCGAAGGTATCCACCTGCAAGGCAATGACTTCAAGCTGGCCGACTGTTTTCGTCATGCAACCGAAGAGGGGCTGGCGGTATTCCGGCCGATGGTAGACGCGGTCGAGTTCGACGCGAAATCGCTGCCCGACTGGAAATGGAGCGCTCATCCCGGCGCGGCCGAGCGACACCTGCAACGCCGCCACAAGAATCCGCTGTTCGCGCTTCATCGCCAGATGGTGACCGCTCACGAAGTCTATGAGGCACGGCTTGCTGACGCCCGGGCCATCGAGGAGGTCAGGAGCGAGCTCAACGAGATCAGCCGGTCGTTCTCCGGGACGACCGAATTGCCGTTGAACTGGCAGCCCTTCCTCGAACGATACCGGGACCATGTCGACAGGCTCGATGAACGCCGGCTCGTGGTTGGCGGACAGAGCACGTCCGTCGGCAATGCAATTGCGGAGTTGCGCGCGGACATACTTGCAACCTGGCGCGCTTCGATTCACAAGAACCGGCACAGTCTCGCGACCCTGGAGCAGGACGAAGCGAAACGGACCGAGCGGCGCGCGCTGCTGTATGGATGCGACTGGACGGCTCAGCTTTTGAGCCACGGGTCGCTGATTCCGCCAGAAGAGGTGGTGCCCGCGCTGCTGAGCGAGCCCCCCTCCGAGCTGGAAAAGGTGGTGACGGGTCTGCGGGGCGAACCGCGACTGCATGAGACGCTGGCGCAGTGTCGTGCAACTGCGCATCGGCTCGTCAACGAGCTTCGCGCGGCCGGCCATCAGCTTCCCGATATCGACGACAAGCTTCGCATTCTGGATGGTGCGCCCGGGCAGTTGCCGGACTGATCATCTTGCTGGTGTGCGGTGTCTTGTTACCCGTGGATGCCACGCCCGACCGACCAAAGGCCACTTATGAATTCTTCCTCACGCGCCCCGCTCGATGCAGCGACCGAGGCGGCATCCACGCTTTCGGAGTACCTGGAGCTGTCGCTAGACAAAGGACAGAGCCTGATTTTCGTGCTCTCTCACGGCGAAAATAGCGAAGTCTATCTTGGGGACCCCAGCGAGCCAGACGCGGACTGGACAAGCTGCGCGGCCATTCCGAACACGGTCGTCCACGCGCTTCTGGAGACCACCCGGTCAGGGTTCAACCAGTTGGTCATCGAAGGACAGGCCTACCGCTTCGCCCGGACCTTCGCGCAAGTTGCCGGGCATGGCGCTGTCGTCTTCACGCCCGCGTAGACGTCGTAGCCAATCACGTTGCCGCCTTTGAGCATGGATGATCATAGCGATTTCGTCGTGCGCAACATGTCGTCCAGCGAGGTCGATCTCGCGATCGAATGGGCTGCGGCAGAGGGATGGAATCCGGGCCTCGACGACGCGCGATGCTTCTGGAATGCAGACCCCAACGGCTTTTTCGTCGGTATCTGGCGCGGCGAGCCGGTGGCATGCATCTCGGCAGTCGCCTACGACGAGCGTTTCGGTTTCATTGGCCTCTACATCGTCAAGCCGGCATTTCGCGCCAGGGGTTTCGGTCTGCGCACCTGGCAGCACGCGATGCGCTATCTGGGAGATCGTACGATCGGCCTCGATGGTGTCGTTGCCCAGCAGCAAAACTATAGGAAATCCGGCTTCCAGCTCGCGTATCGCAACATCCGCTTTCAGGGCGTCGTGCGAGCCGCGTCGACGCCCAAGCTGACGAACGCGCGGGAGGTACCGTTCGCGCAACTGCTTGCCTACGACAGCGCCTGTTTTTCGACCGCCCGTTCCCGCTTCCTCGCGGACTGGATCGCGCAACCACAGGCGGTGGCCCTGGCAAATGTGCGCAACGCCCAGATCAGAGGGTACGGCGTGCTGCGCCGTTGCAGGAGCGGCTACAAGATCGGGCCGCTCTTTGCCGACGACGCACGGACTGCCAGCGAGCTATTCGACGGCCTGGTCGCGAGCGTCGCGGGCGAAGTCATCGCGCTCGATGTCCCGGAAGTCAACGCGGCTGCCGTCGCGCTCGCGCAACGCTACGGCATGGTGAGCGCGTTCGAAACGGCGCGCATGTACACGCGCGCCGCGCCGGTGATTCCGGTGCAACGCGTGTTCGGGGTGAGTACGTTCGAACTGGGTTGACGGCAATGCAACGGAACGATCATCGAGCGGCCGTCAGCGACGGCTCACGCTGACCGGAAATGGTGAAAAGGCGCACGGTCTCATCCAGCACTTGAGCGGAGTCGATCAGCCGTTGCGCGGTGGCCGTCGCTTGCTCCACCAGCGCGGCATTTTGCTGGGTCGCGCTGTCGAGGTGCGTGATTGCCTGATTCACCTGCATGATGCCTTTGGCCTGCTCGTCGCTTGCGTTTGACACATCGTCGATGATGGTCAGTACGCGTCTGACCGTCTCGTCGATCACTTTCATCTGCGACGCGGTGCGGTCGATCAGTTCCGTTCCTTGCGAGACTTCCGCGACGGTCAGATCCACCACGGACTTGATTTGCCTTGCAGACTCCGCGCAACGTTGCGCCAGCATGCGCACTTCGGTGGCGACGACCGCGAACGATCGGCCGGCGTCGCCGGCACGGGCGGCTTCGACCGCCGCGTTCAGTGCAATGATGTTGGTCTGAAAGGCGATCCCATCGATCACGCCCGTGATATCGGCGATACGCTGCGACGCCGACGTAATGCCGGACATGGTGCGCTCAACGTGACCGACGATCTCGCCGCCAAGCGCCGCGGCATCCTGCGCTTCCCGGGCAAGTCCGAGCGCGGATGCGGCGGCGTCTGCATTGGCCTTCACGCTGGTGGTGAATTGCTCCATGGTCGCGGCCGTTTCCTCGAGCGACGCCGCTTGCGATTCAGTGCGGCGCGCGAGATCCTCATTACCGCTCGACATTTCCCGAGCGGAGTCGACCACACCGCCGATCTGGCCACGCACGTCCAGCACGATCGCGCCGAGGTTCGCCTTCAGTTGGTTCAGCGCGCTCAGTACGTCGCCGAAATCGCCGTTCCTCGAGATCCTCATTTCGGCAGTCAGGTCACCGGCAGCCATACGGGTGGCGAAACTGGAGAGCCCCGCGAGCGGCGCACCCAACTGCTTACTCAGCGCGAACCAGGCGAGGCCGGCCAGCACTGCGGAGACGGCCGTCGCAGTCCAGTACGGCAACGGCGGCAGCCCGCCGTACTGCACCGCGCCGACGAGCGGAAAGACCAGCGGCGCGATCGCGTAGCCGATCCCGATGCGCGCCACGACCGACATGCGTGTCAGTGCCTGAAGCTTGCCGGCTATCCCGGTACGCACGAGCTTCCCGCGGCGCAACTTGTGCGAACGCAACGTGCCTTCGCGCATCCGCGCATAGGTTGACTCGGCAAGCCTCACTTCGTTGCGGGATGGCTTGGTACGAACGCTCAGATAGCCGACGATCTGACCGCTCTCGATCACTGGCGTGACGTTCGCGCATACCCAGTAATGGTCGCCATTCTTGCGGCGGTTTTTCACCAGCGCCGTCCACGGCTGACCCGCGCGGATCGTCTCCCACATGTCGGCGTAGGCCTCGCGCGGCATGTCGGGATGCCGGACGATGTTATGTGGCGCGCCGAGCAACTCTTCTCGCGTGAAGCCTGAGATCGCAATGAACGCGGGGTTGCAGTACTGAATCCTTCCTTTCAGGTCGGTTGCCGAGACAAGCATTTCCGAGGCGGGAAAATCGAATTCGCGTTGTGTTACAGGCTGGTTATTGCGCATGAAAGTCGTTAGCGAGGCACCGCGCTCTGCTGAAGGCGCCGGAATGTCGGTCAATGGACGTTCTAACGGCAATACCCTCAAAATATTGAGGGTTATCTGACTAGCTTAGTCGGGTAATCGAAAGCATCGCCCCACCAAGTGCTATGAACCTGTGGCGGCGACGCCAGGCGACATGAACGTCACTTGCGCGAGCCCCTCTTCTTCCTTTCCGGAGCTTCGACGGTGGGGTCGACCGGCGTGAACGGTGCCTGAAAATGATCGACGAGGAAATCGATGAAGGCTCGCGCCCGCGCCGTCTGATTGCGCTGCCTCGGGTAATAGACGAACAGATCCGCCGACGGCAGCACGGTATTCGGCAGCACCAGCTTGAGGCGCCCGCTCTGTACGTACTTGGCCAGATCCCATTCGGAGCGAATCAGAATCCCGTGACCGTCGAGCGCCCACCGAAGCGCAATGTCGCCGTCATTGCTCGATAGCACGCCTTTGACCTTGATCGCCTCGATGTGGTCATTCACGATGTAGCGCCACACGCCATAAGCATCATCGTTCTGCCGATGAATGATGCAGCGATGCTGATGCAGGTCCTCCACCCGCTCGGGCGTTCCGAAACGCTCCAGATACTTTGGCGACGCGCAAAGAAAACGGCGATTGCTCATGATGCGCCTTGCGCTCAGCCGACTGTCCGGCAGCTCGCCGAACCGTATCGCCATGTCGAACGCGCCTTCGACGAGATCGACCGGCCGGTCCGTCACCTCGAACTGCACTTCGACGTTCGGAAAACGTTTGGCGAAGTCGGAGACGAGCGGTGCGATGGTCGTCCTGCCGAAACCTAGCGTCGCGTTGATGCGCAACGGCCCATGGGGATCGCGCCGGGCACCGGAGATGGCCTCCTCCATCTCGCGGACCTGCCCGACGATCTGGGACGCGTAGCGCAGATAGGTCTCTCCCTCGGGCGTCAGGCTGACGCTGCGCGTGGTCCGGTTGACCAGACGCGCGCCGAGCCGCTGCTCGATGATCCCCAGCCGCTTGGTCGCCGCTGGCGGACTGAGATCGAGCGCGCGGGCGGCGCCGGACATGCTCCTGAGTTTCGCAAGGAGAATGAAGAACTCGAAGTCGGATGCGGGTGCAGTACTCACTTTTGGTGAAATATGTAGTGAACGCAAGTGAATTTTAGCAAGCTCTTTCGCGGCTAAGCTACGCACCACATTGCAGCCCGGGTGGCTCAATAACTGTTCAAATCTCTGGAGACAGTGGCGTGAGAATCGTTGAAATCCGCGAAAAGACCGTTCCGATCAGTTCCCCGATCCGGAACGCCTACATCGACTTCAGCAAAATGACCTTGAGTCTCGTCGCGGTCGTCACCGACGTGATCCGCGACGGCAAGCCGGTGATCGGCTACGGCTTCAACTCGAACGGCCGCTATGGCCAGGGCAAGCTGATGCGCGAGCGCTTCATCCCGCGCCTGCTCGAGGCCGACCCGGCCTCGCTCGTCGACGACTCCGGCGACAACCTCGATCCCCACAAGATCTGGGCGACGATGTTCATCAACGAGAAGCCCGGTGGCCACGGTGAGCGCTCCGTCGCGATCGGCACGATCGATATGGCGGTCTGGGACGCGGTGGCGAAAATCGCCGGCAAACCGCTGTTCCAGTTGCTCGCCGAGCGGTACGGCAACGGCGAGGCCAACCGCAAGATCTTCGTCTATGCGGCGGGCGGCTACTACTATCCGGGCCAGGACCACGAAAAGCTCAAGGATGAGATGCGCAGCTACATCGACCGCGGCTACACGGTCGTGAAGAAGAAAATCGGCGGCGCGTCGCTCGACGAAGACCTGCGACGCATCGACTCGATCCTCAGCGTGCTGCAGGACGGACAGAAGCTCGCGGTCGATGCCAACGGCCGCTTCGATCTCGATACCGCGATCAGCTATGCGAAGGCGCTGTCCCAGTACGACCTGTTCTGGTACGAAGAGGCGGGCGACCCGCTCGACTTCGAGTTGCAGGCCACGCTGCGCAACTACTATGACAAGCCGATGGCGACCGGCGAAAACCTGTTCTCGATGCAGGATGCGCGCAACCTGATCCGCTACGGCGGGATGCGCCCCGATCGCGACTGGCTGCAATTCGATTGCGCGCTGAGCTACGGCCTCGTCGAATATCTGCGAACGCTCGACATGCTGCATCAGCATGGCTGGTCGAGAAGCCGTTGCATTCCGCACGGCGGGCACCAGATGTCGCTGAACATCGCGGCGGGCCTCGGACTTGGCGGCAACGAATCGTACCCGGACCTGTTTCAGCCATACGGCGGTTTCCCGGACGGCGTTCGCGTCGAGAACGGATATATCACGATGCCGGAGCTGCCCGGCATTGGCTTCGAAGGCAAATCCGACCTGATCGCCGAGATGCGCAAGCTGGCTGAATAGCGCGCGCTCGCAACGGCATCGACCAACATTCCCGCTCGCATGGTTCATAAAAGACGGAACGAAGCCGGCTCAATGCGGCCCTCCCACGCTTTTCGCGTGGCAGGGCCGCATTTTCCCTTTGAAGACGCCACGCACAGGAGACAGAAATGCCAGTATCGAAAGTAAGAAGAGCACTTTCCAAGCTGTACGTTCAGGTCGTCATCGGGATTGTGGCCGGTGTCCTGCTGGGTCACTTCTACCCCGATCTCGCGTCGCAGATGAAGCCGCTGGGCGACCTGTTCATCAAGCTGATCCGGATGCTGCTTGCGCCGATCATCTTCGCGTCGGTCGTGGTCGGGATCGCGCGCATGAACGACCTCCATCAGGCGGGCCGGGTAGGCGTGAAAGCCCTTCTCTATTTCGAACTGGCATCGACGGTCGCGCTGATTGCGGGGATGGTGGTCGTCAATGTCGTCAAGCCCGGCAGCGGCATGAACATCGATCCGTCGCAAATCGATGCCGCCGCGATTTCGACCTATACGCACGCGGCGCAGCAACACGGCATGCTCGACTTCTTCATGAGCATCGTTCCGAATAGCATCGTCGGGGCATTCGCCAAGGGCGAGATGCTTCCGGTCATTTTCTTTTCAGTTCTGCTCGCTATCTCGCTGGCGAAGCTGGGAGTCCGTACCGCGCCATTCGTCGACATGCTCGACATGTTCCTTCAAGGCATGTTCGGCGTGGTGCGGATCGTCATGTACGTGGCTCCGATCGGCGCATTCGGCGGCATGGCCTTCACGATCGGCAAATACGGCATCGGCACGTTGGCATCGTTCGGCGAGCTGATGCTTTGTCTCTACCTGACCTCGTTCTTCTTCGTGTTCGTCGTACTTGGCCTTGTCATGAAGATGTGCGGGCTTTCGCTATGGAAGTTTCTCCGCTACATCAGGGACGAGATTCTGATTACGCTCGGCACGGCGTCGACAGAAGCGGTGTTGCCGCAGATGCTGATCAAGATGGAGGCGATGGGCTGCCCTCGCCCCGTCGTCGGCATGGTCCTGCCCACCGGCTACACGTTCAATGCCGACGGAACGGCGATTTATCTGACGATGGCGGCGCTGTTCATCGCCCAGGCGATGAACGTCCACCTCAGTATCTGGGACCAGTTGCTCGTGCTCGGTGTGCTGCTGCTCACATCGAAAGGCTCAGCGGGCGTGGCCGGGGCGGGATTCGTCGCACTGGCCGCGACGCTGGCCTCGATGCACAAGATTCCCGTCGAAGGCCTCGTGCTGCTGCTCGGCGTGGACCGCTTTCTGAACGAGGCGCGTGCGGTCACGAACCTGATCGGCAATGGCGTTGCCACTGTCGTCGTCGCTCGTTGGGAAAGGCAACTCGATTGGAAGCTGGCGCGCGCGGTGCTGAATCGCGACAACACGGCTCACGTCCAAACATCGGGTCCTGCCGCGCAACCCGCGGTCAGTTCGGCATCGCCGACCGAAGCGGAGGCGCTCCTCGATGGCTCACCGAACCATCAATAGAACTGAACTTTTCGGAATGGGTGCCGTTAACCCAGCGGTATCTCACTCTTCCGAATTCAGCATGAAACTGACCATCAAGTTCCGTCTTCTCGCCACCCTCACCTTGCTCGGGTTCCTGCTGACGGTGACTGGCGTACTGGGTATCGCCGGCATGCGTGGTTCGAACCATGCCGTTGCGCAGGCGTACACCAACGACGTGGCCGCCGCAACCGCGCTCGGCAAGTCCAACCTGAACCTGACCGTAGTGCGCACCACGCTCGATCGCGTGCTGCTGCACCCGGAGGCGGCGGATCGAGCCGCTCTCATCGATAAGGCGCGCAACTACCTTGCGGTCTCCGACAAGGCCTGGAAAGAGTACCGCGCACTGCCCGTTTCCGACGCGGAGGCGGCCTTGTCGAAGGCCGTCGCCGACGCCCGCGAAGCGATGCTGCGTGGCGCACTCGAGCCGATGATCGACGCAATGAGCCGCGGCGATCACGATGATGCCGACCATATCGCAATGGTCGTTATGCCGCCGTTTGCGGCGGCTCTAACGCAGAAATCCGCGGAGCTGGACAAGTTTCGCAACGCGCAAGGCAATAACCGCTACATGACAGCGCAGGACCGCTACGACACCCTCGTGACCATTACCGCGATTGCGATCGCCGTCGGTCTTCTGACCTGTGTCACCTGCGGCTTCACGCTGCTGCGCGCAATCGCGCGCCCGATCGACATGACGGTGCGCCATGTCGAGCGACTCGCTCAGGGTGACATGTCGCAGCAATTGCGCTTCGACAGTAATGACGAAATGGGTCGCCTCATCCGAAGCGTTGGGCAGATGCAGAAGGACATCGGCACGATGATCGAACAGATCGCGCGCGGCAGCGAGTCGATCGCGTCCGCGACCCAGCAAATTTCGGCCGGCAACGCGGACCTGTCGGCGCGCACCGAGGCGCAGGCGGCGTCCATCGAGGAAACGGCGGCGAGCATGGAACAACTGACCAATGCCGTCACGGAGAACGCGGCGCACGCGCGTGAGGCGCGCGAGTTGGCCGACGCAACGAAGGCGACGGCCGGTGCGGGCGCGGACGTGGTGCGTCAGGTCATCGACGCGATGAGCGACATTCACGACGGCGCGAAGAGAATGGGCGAGATCATCGGCGTGATCGAAGGTATCGCCTTTCAGACCAACATCCTCGCGTTGAATGCGGCTGTCGAGGCCGCTCGCGCCGGAGAGGAAGGACGCGGCTTTGCCGTCGTCGCGGGCGAGGTGCGCAATCTTGCCCAGCGTTCGGCGACCGCGGCGAAGGAAATCAAGGAGCTGATCGACGCGTCGACCGCGCGCGTCGCCGACGGTTCGCGCCTCGTCGGCCGGGCCGGTGAGACGATGGGCGAAGTACAGACGGCCGTCGGTCGCGTCACGTCGATCATGAGCGACATCGCGACGGCTTCGGCCGAACAGAGCGATGGCATCGAGGAAGTCAATCGCGCGATTACGCAGATGGATCAGATGTCGCAGCAAAATGCCGCGCTCGTCGAGCAGGCAGCCGCCGCGGCCGCGTCGCTAACCGAGCAGACTGGCCTGTTGACGCAGGCGGCTGGCCGCTTCCGCTTTGCCTCCATGGCCTGATGCCACGCTATAGGCTCGCGTGCCGCTCCGCGCTTCAGGTCCGCGAGACGCCGGAGGCCGTGGTGTCGGAGTCATTGGCAGGCACCGCCTCGAGAAAGCCGCGCCCCATCTCCGCCTCGAAGCGCGCAGCGCTGCCCTCCCAGATGATGCGCGCATGTTCGAGAACGTAGACGCGATCGGCATGCGGCAGCGCAAACCTGACGTTCTGCTCGCCCAGCAACACGGTGATAGGCGTGGATTTCTGCAGCGAATCCAGCGCTTTCGACAATTGCTCGAGAATCACGGGCGCGAGGCCGAGAGTCGGCTCGTCGAGAATCAGCAGCTTCGGCTGGGTCATTAATGCGCGCGCGATCGCGAGCATTTGCTGCTCGCCGCCGGACAGCGTACGCGCGGTTTGTCCCTGGCGCGACTTCAGGATCGGAAACAGATCGAACAGCCACGACAGCTGTTTCGCGCGCGCCGTGTCGGCGAGATGATATCCGCCGAGTTCGAGATTCTCGCGTACCGTCATGTCGCCGAATAGCTCGCGCGTTTCCGGGCATTGCACGAGGCCGGCGCGCGAGATCGCCGCACCGCTGATTCCGCGCAGATCGCGCCCGTCGAAGCGAATCGTCCCCTTGTACGGCACGAGGCCGGAGAGCGCGTTGAACAACGTCGTCTTGCCCGCGCCGTTGAGCCCAACGACCGAGACGAACTCGCCCTCGCGCACTTGCAGACTGACGTCGTCGAGTGCGCAAGCCTTGTCGTAGAGCACGCGCACACCGCTCACCTCGAGGATCGTGGGCTTCGCATTGCCCGCGGCGCCGGTGCGCTGGCGCAACTCCAGCTTGCTGCCCAGATAGACGCGGCGCACCGTCTCGTTCTGCATCACCTGTTCGGCGGTGCCTTCGGCGACACGCTCGCCGAGGTACATCGCGAGCACGCGGTCGGCGAGCGCGGACAAACTCTTGACGTTGTGATCGACCAGCAGCACCGCGCGCCCTTCGGCGCGAAAGCCGCGAATCAGCTCGGAAAACGCGTGCGATTCCGCCACCGTCAGTCCCGCGAACGGCTCGTCCACCAGCACGACCTGCGGGTCGCGCGCAATCGCCTTGGCCATCTCCATGCGGCGCAGATCCGCAAACGGCAGCGTCGCGGGATGCCGATGCATGACGCCGGCAAGGCCCACCCGCTCGGCGATTTCCTGCGCGCGCTGGTGCACGTGGGGTTCGGCAGCGAGTTTGACGAGCGAATCAGGCAGCAGCGCGAGCTTGATATGTTCCAGCACCGTTTGCCGATGCAGCGGCCGCGAATGCTGAAACACGATGCCCACGCCCGCGCGCGCGATCCGGTGCGGCGCCCAGCCGGCCATCTCCACGCCGTTCACTTTGACCGACCCCGCATTGGGCCGCTCGATGCCCATGATCAGCTTCATGACCGTGGACTTGCCCGAGCCGTTCGGTCCAATCAGACCGAGGATCTCGCCGGGCCGGATGTCGAACCCGATATCCTTGACGGCGACGAGACCGCCGAAGCGCTTGGTCAGCCCGCGTACGGAGAGCAGCGGCGTGTCGTTCATTGGCGCTCCCTCGCGCGTAGCAGATTGCCGAGCAGACCGTCTGGAAAGAACAGCAGCGCAGCGAGCGCGACCGCCGCGACGACGAACGTGTTGAGCTGGCCGAGCGGTCGCAGGAACTCGCCGGCGACGATCAGGAAGATCGAGCCGAGCACCGCGCCGAGTATCGTGCGGCGTCCGCCGAGCACGGCCGCGATGATGATCTGCACGCCCACGCTGAGATCCACCACCGTGCTCACGGAAGCCGTGCCCTGGTAGAACACCAGCATCGCGCCTGCCACGCCCGAGAAAACGGCGCTGATGCAGAAGGCGACGAGCTTGTGCCGCGTGACATTGAAACCCAGCGCCTGCGCGCCGGTTGCGTCCTGACCGCTGGCCTGCAGGATCAGACCGACTGCCGAACGCGACAGGCCGAACAGCAGGATCGCGCAAACGATCAGGAACGCGAGCGCGATCCAGTAGTTATGGTTCGCATCGACCGACATCACGTCCGGCACCATCATGCCGATCTCGCCGCCCGTTATGCCCGCGAAGATCACGATGGCGTTCTGCAGCAGCAGCACGGCCACGAGCGTAACCAGCCCGAAGTAAGGACCGCGCAGCCGCAGCGCGGGCACCGCCAGCAGCAAGCCGCCCACCAGCGCGACGCCGCCGCCCGAGAGCACGCAAACGGGTATGGGCAGGCCCCATCTGGCGTTGAGGATCGCAGCTGAATAGGCGCCGAGTCCGATCAGGAACGTCGGCCCGAAGTTGACCTCGCCGGCAAAGCCGAACAACAGGTCCCACGACATCGCGAACACGCCGAAGTAGAACGCCACCGTGAGCACGCCGAGGATGTAGCCGGAAAGCCACCACGGCAACGTCGCGGCGATCACGACGAGCGCAACGGCGATCCATGCGCCACGCGAACGGAGAAGAACGGACATAGGGGTACGCTCCATTCGCACTGTTAGCGGCGTCCCAGGAAGCCCTGGGGCCGCACGTACACGACCAGCACCAGCAGCAGCAACGCGGGCAGCGGGCGGAGCGTCGGCGCGATCAGATAGGCCGTGACGGTCTCCAGATAACCCACCACGTAAGCGGCCATCAACGAGCCCGATACACTGCCGAGCCCGCCCAGCACGACGATCGAGAACGCGCTGGCCGTCAGCTGCCCCGCATTGTTCGTGCTCAGGCCAAGGAACGAAGCGAGCAGCACGCCCGCTATGCCGGCCAGCACGCCGTAGATGCTCCACGCGAGAAGATAGATCCGGGAGAGTTCGAAACCGAGCAGCGTGAGACCGCGCGGATTCATCGAAGCCGCGAGCAGCGCCTTGCCTGCACGCGTGCGGTTCACGAACAGCCACAGCATGCCGATCACGGCCCAGCAGACCACCGCGATCATGATTTCGTTGTACGGCACGCGCACGCGGCCCACCATCGCCACGCCGCTGATCAGCGGGCGCATCGTCACCGGGTTGTCGGTGAAGAGCCACGCCATGCCCTGCTGGATCATGATGCCCCACAGCAACGTGCCGGTGAGCACGAAGATTTCCTTCTCTTCGCCGGGAATCGCAGCCGAACGTTGAATGGGCCGCACCACCATCAGGTAGGTGACGAAGGCCGTCACGAGACCCGCGATCACGCCGAGCAGCGTGCCGAGATAGGTGCCAAGCCCCGCCTCGCCCGCGAGCATCCAGCCCATCAGCGCCGCGACCAGCATCACGCCGCCGTGCGCGAGATTCAGGATGCCGGAGACGCCGAAGATCAACGTGAAACCGATCGCGCCCAGCGCATAGAGGGAGCTGATTGCAAAGCCGTCGACGAGAATCTGCAGTAGCAACATGCCCGGCCTTTCATGTTGGTTAGGGTGTCGATTCGTGCGCTGTCCGGGCCTTCGCTATGCGCAGGTCCGGACAGTCGCGATCATCGCGCGGCTAGTTCGCGCTTGCCTGCTGCACCTTGATGAAGGTCGGGAATTTCACCGCGCCGTTGGCGATCGACTTGGGCCAGATCGCGACCTGCTTGCCGTTCTGCCATTGCAGGTTGATGCCCGTGATATAGCCGGGCCCGTACTTCAGCGCGTGCGTGAACTGATCGCTCTTGCCATAGAACTGCCAGCGACCGATCGTGCCCACGTAGTCGGTTTTTTCGAGCGCGTCGACCATCTGGTCCGGATCGGTCGAGCCCTTGTTGCGCTTGATCGCGTCCGCGATGATGTAGACGAGGTCGTAGCTCGTGAAGCCGCAATACGCCGGAGAAACGCCGAACTTCTTCTGGTACTCATCCGTGAAGGGCACCGTTTTCGGCGTGATCGCCACGCCCGGCGCGGCGGCCGAGGCCGTGATCACGCCTTCAGTCGCGCCGTTCGTGTCCTTCCAGAAGCTCGTGGTCGTGGCCTGCGAGCTTTGCCCCGACATCGGGATCGGCACTTGCTGGTCGTGCCATTGCACGGTCGGCTGCACGCCCACGTGGCTGATGCCGGTGGTGATCGTATCGGGGTGCTTCGCCTCGATCTGATTGAAGATCGGCGTGAAGTCGGAGGTATCAGGATTGAAGCGGATGTGATCGAGCACCTGAAGTCCCGCTTTGGGCAGGCATTCGAGGTAGCGTTCGTCGAGCGGCTTGGTCCACGCCGCATCTTCGCTCATGACGACGGTCGTTTTCATCTTGAACTGGCCGACCAGAACGTCGTGCGAGAAGTCGCAGATAGACTGCGCGATGAATGCGGACGTCATCCAGCCGTGGAACGTGTACTTGTAGTGGTCGTAGTCGTCGTGAACGTGCTTCGAGATGTCGTTGCTAGCCGCGCCGGGAGTGATGAAGGGCACCTTCAGGCGCCCCGACCACGGTTCCATCGCGAGCGCCACTTCGCTGATGTAGCTGCCGATCACGGCGACCACCTTATCCTGGGTCGCCGCGCGCTGGAAGGCGCGCACGCCGTCGGAGGCCGATGAATGGTCGTCGTATGCGACGATCTGGATGGGCCGGCCATCGACGCCGCCGCTCGCGTTGATCTGGTCCGCGGCGAGCTGCGCCGCCTTGCTGATCGAAGCGCCCGCCACCGAGGATTCTTCGCTGATCACGCCGATCTTGATCGGCTCGGCCGCCGCATGAGCGCCTGCCGCCAGACCTAGCCCCGCCGCTACCATCCCCGTCGCGACGACGCAATGAAGGTTTCGCCACACATTGTTACTGGACATCATGCATCTCCGATTCGAATGGATCGTTGAGCAACAATTGCCCGCCACATTGCAGCAACTTAAGAATGCGCACACAACAATATTCACCCGTTTTGCCGCGCTCAATCGGTACAAACGATGACCGGGTCCCTACGGACTTCATGGTGCAGAGCGGAAAAATCTTGCCGCTCGCACCGCCGGATGCCGTTTTTTCTTAGTGGGATCGATGGCTATGGGCTGCAAGATTCGCGGTCTTCTTTCTCCCTCATTCGTCATCCGAAGCATTGTGTTTCGCCTCGTTTTGGCGGGTTCGTGCGCTTCAATGACCAACGTGCCGTCGCCTCGCAACGCTCTCGAACGTACCCGGCTTAAAGCGCCTTAGAAGGACAGCCGATTTGCCAACATCTGACCTATATTTGATCGCAGCAACGGTCCGCGAGTCACATCTCTCTCGCTTCCCGCCCCGGCCACACCGAACTGGGCGCATCTGACTGACCCCGCACCAACTCCGCCGAAGCAATTGCGTCAGCGCCCCACTCCCACAGTTTTACGGCGACTTTTCGTCCGGCCCAGATTCGTCCCGATCACGCGACCTGGCTTCCCTGCTTTCAAGGAGGACTCTTATGGCGACAGCGATAAACCGAATCCATGCAAGTGAGATCCGTCCGTATGGAATAACGAAACGGAGTATTGAATATGAACTCAATCTTCAAAGCGGTGATTGTGGGAGCTTCGTTTTCGATCTGTGCCGACGCAACGTTGGCGCAAAAGGTCGAGACCCCTCCTCATCAGGGCAATACGACGTATGTAACCTACTACCTTAACCATCTATTGGCGAACATCGACATGGGCGATGAGGGCTCCGATTCGGTGATCGAGGGCTTTGGTATCACGCGTAACACGAGCGGGCAGAAAACCTTCGACGGCATGTCGGTGCACTGCGTCTTCTACTACGGGGTACGTGGCGGCAAGGAGACAGCACAAGGCGCCTGCACCGAGATGGATGCCGACGGCGACAAGGTGTTCACCACGTTCGTGGCGGGCGCCCACACGTTGATCGGGGGCACCGGAAAGTACCAGGGCATCACCGGTAGTGCGACGTTTTCTGCCAGTCCGCTGCGCCCGCCCGCACCCGGCACGTTTGCGGTCGAGATCGATCACAAGGTGAGCTGGAAGCTCAAGTAGCTGCATGACGCAGCGCATCAACCCGCGCCATGGTCGGTTGGAGGGCGCGGTCGCGGCGCGGGACCGGAACACTCTGCAAGCGTACCTCCGTGCGGGTCCGAACATTACGCGGCAACCCTGCTTGCTGACATATGTACGTCATGATAGGTTGCTGCAATTCCCGCTGCCGCATCTGGCATCTCTTTTCGCAACGCTACGCGCGCGATAAAAAAAGCGGGATGGGTTGATCTGGACTCATCGTACGCATACGCCTTTCCCCGAGAGGAATTCAAGAGCCATGGCTTCAATGATCCAGCGAACGACCCTGTTCGCCTGTCTTCGCGCGGCTTCTGTCGCGGCTTCCCTGTCGATCGCCGCACTTGGCGCGCACGCCGCCGATCTCGTGATCGCAGGACGGGACGACATCTACGGCCGCGGACTCGCGCAGGCGGTGGACGGCTACAAGAAGCAGCACCCGGGCGTCGATATCGAGTTGCTGAAGCTGCCGAATAACGACCTGTATCAGAAACTGAAGCTGTCGTTACGCGAAAACACGCGCGCTTATGACCTGGTGATGATGGACGACACCTGGTCCCCCGAATTCATCGCCAACGGATGGCTTCAGCCGCTGCCCGCCACGCTCGCGGATGCCGACATGGTGACCTCGACGATCTCCCTCGGACGCGCGTCGACCGGAACCTTGTATGCGATGCCGATCGTCGGCAATGTCGAGATGTTCGCCTATCGCAAGGATCTGCTCGCGAGTCGCGGCCTGCAGCCGCCGCGCAGCTGGGACGACGTGCTGAAGATCGCACAGACCATCGGGACCGCCGACAAGGACGTTTCGGCTGTCGTGTTTCGTGGCGTGAAGGGCAACCCCGTCGTCACCGGTTTCCTGCCGATCCTTTGGGCCTATGGCGGAGAAGTCGTCGACACGAACGGCAAGGTCACGATCGATTCACCCGAAGCGCTGGCCGCGCTGAAGATGCTGCTCGCGCTGAAGAAGTGGGCCCCGAAAGATGTCGACGTGTATGGCGCCGGTGAAGTGCGCGACGCATTGCAGGGCGGCACGGCCGCGCAAGCGATCGAAGTGTGGCCCGCCTGGCTGCCAGCGCTCGACGATCCGGCGAAGTCGCGCGTCGTCGGCCAGGTCGCGCTGCAACCGCCGCCCGGCCAGGTCAAGGGACCGGCGCCGATGCTAGGCATCTGGCAAATGGGCATTGCCAAAGACGCCGCGCATGCGAAGGTGGCGGCGGATTTTCTCGCCTACCTGACTTCGTCGGCGACGCAAACACAACTGGCTGTACTCGGCATTCCGCCGACGCGCAAGAGCGTCTTCGTCAATCCGACACTCGTCAAGCAATATCGCTGGTATCCGGACCAACTGAAGGCGCTCGAAGCGGGCCGTGCGCGGCCTCGCGTGAAAGATTGGCAGCAGATCGAGGCGATTCTCGGCGACGCGTTGCAACTTGCGCTGACGGGGCAGGCCACGCCCGACGCAGCGTTGCATCAGGCTGCACAGAAGATCGGCCAGGCCAACGCCGCAGTGCAGTGATAGCGGCAGTGACAGCGCAGGCAAGCGTGGAAACCGATCGATGAGCCGCTTGCGACCTTATCTGCCGCTGCTCGTCCTGATGAGCCCGGCCGCGGTCGTGCTCGGCGCGCTGGCGCTCTACCCGGTCGCGCGCGTGCTGATCGATTCGTTTTTCTCGGTGGATTACGCGTCGGGGCGTCGCTCGTTCATCGGGCTCGTCAACTATCGATCGGTCATTGCCGACGGTGAGTTCGGCACGAGCTTCGTCAATACGATCCAGTTCATGATCGTGGCCTCGCTCGCTGAAGTGCTGTTCGGACTTGCGCTCGCGCTGCTGTTCGTCCGCGCGTTTGCGGGCCGGCGCATCGCGTTGCCGCTCGCCGTGCTGCCGATGATGCTCTCGACGCTCGTGTGCTCCGCGATCTGGCGCAACTGGCTCAACTACCGAGGCTTTCTGAATGCGCTGCTCAAGGCGATAGATCTGCCGGCGGTGCCCTGGCTATCCGATCCGCACCTCGCGCTGTGGTCGCTAATGCTGGTCGATGTCTGGCAATGGACGCCGATGGCATTCCTGATCATTCTCGCGGGGCTACAGTCGATTCCGCCTGAAATCGCCGAGGCGGCACGCACCGACGGCGCGAACGAATGGCAGTGCCTGCGCTATATCACGCTGCCGCTCGTTGCACCGCACGTCGCGCTGGCGATGCTGCTGCGCTCGATCGATACCTTCAAGCTGTTCGACAAGGTCTACGCGTTGACGGGCGGCGGCCCGGGCAATGTCACGCAGACGCTGTCAACGTACATCTACGACACGGGTTTCCGCTTCTTCAACGTTGGACCCGCCAGCGCGGCTTCGGTATTGATGCTGCTCACGTGCGCGGTGCTGGTCTCGGGATACATATGGAAATCGGCAGTCAAGCGCGAGCGTTGATGCCGCTCGCCCGCTTGCAGGGTTTCGCGCGACGCTCGTCCGGTGCCGCGGTGCGAGGACTATTGCGGCTCGTTGCGCTGGCGGTGTTGCTGCTGCCGTGCATATGGATGGCTGGCGCGGCCTTCACGCCCACGCTGGAACGCCTCGCCCATCCGCTCGCGCTGTGGCCTTCGGCGCCCACGCTCGAGCATTTCGCGGCGGTGTGGGAAAGCGGCATGGCCCAGTCGGTGCTGAACTCCGTGTGGGTCGCGGTGGGCGCCACGTTGCTCGCACTCGCGCTGGCTTTTCCGGCCGCCTATGCGCTCGCGCGACTGGCGTTTCCGGTGCGACTTGATCTGCTGTTCCTGATGCTCGTGCTGGCACTGAAGCTGATGCCGCCGATCACCGTGGCCGTACCGCTGTTTTCGCTGGCCAAGTGGCTCCATCTGCTCGATTCGCTGTTTGGGCTGGTACTCGCCTATCAGCTGTACGCGTTGCCGATCGCGATCTGGATGTTGCTGCCGTTCGTGCGCGACGTGCCGATCGAATTCGAGGAGGCCGCGGCGCTCGATGGCGCGAACCTCGCGCAGCGCATCGTCTTCATCGTCGTGCCGCTGTGCGCGCCGGGTCTCGTTGCCACCGCGATCTTCGTGTTCATCATCGCGTGGAACGAGTTTCTGCTGGCGCTGTTGTTCGTCTCGTCGCCGAGTCACTTCACACTGCCGCTCACCATGGCGGGTTATGTGACCGAGAACGGCATCGACTGGGGCGAACTGATGAGCGCGGGGCTGATTTCGTCGGTGCCGACGCTTCTGCTCGCGGGCTACGTGCAGCGCTATCTGCTGCAGGGCTTTTCGGGCGGCTTGAAATAACGGGCTGCAACTTCGCGTCGACGTTGCAGCCGACGCTTTGCTTATCCAGAGGTTTTCTTGCGCCCTGCCGTGACCTGTCCGTCCGTTTCGCCCGCTGACTGGATGTCGGCGATCGATGGCAGCCGCTTGCTGTCCGCACTGACCTTGCCAGGCAGCCATGACACCTGCGCCTACACGGTCGATGACCGGCTCGCGCGCACGCAACATGCCACGCTCGACGATCAGTTGCGCCATGGCGTGCGGGTCCTCGACATCCGCTGCCGTCATCAGCGCGATCGCTTTGCGATTCATCATGGCGGCATCTCGCTGGGTCTGAGTTTCGACGATGTGATACGTACATGTGCTCGGTTTCTCGCGCGCCATCCGGGGGAATCGATCGTCATGTCGGTCAAGGACGAATGGCCCGCGCTCGACTGCACCCGTGCGTTCGCCGCGACCTTCGAATGGTATGTGGAGCGGCACGCGGAGGTGCGCTGGCACCTTGCTTCCGAACTGCCGCTACTGGACGCGGTGCGCGGAGGCATCGTGCTACTGCGGCGCTTCGCGAGTGCAAAGCCGCTCGGCATCGACCTAACGGCCTGGGCTGACAACGCGACGTTCGATATCGACGACGTGCCGGCGCCGTTCACCATCCAGGACGAATTCCGCGTGCCGGTGCCGGCATCGATCGCTTACAAGTGGCGCGCCATCGATTCGCTTCTCGATCTCGCGCCTGGCATGTGCGACGAGCGTTGGGTCATCAACTTTTGCAGCGGCACGGGGATGGCGGCGCCGCCGGTCGTCGTAGCGTGCGGCGATACACAGCATCGCGGTATTCACGAGCAGCTTGCCGAGCGACTCGCCGATGGTCCGCAACGATGCAGCACCATGCTGCTCGACTTTTGCGACTGGCAGGACTGGCGCCTCGTTGATGCGTTGATTGATTGCAACCGGCGCCGATAACGCATCGCTGCGGGCATGAGGTTGCCCGCGAACCTCAGCGTGATTCCTTGGCTCGCGGCTGCCGCGGTGGCGGCCTCGATTCTGGTCCGCGCCTCACCGGTTCACGCGTACAGGCGTCCGGCGGTGTGACATAGGGAACGTCGTCGCGACAACACGCATAGATCGGAAATCCATACGCGTTCGTGCCGACGATGGTCGTTGGGCCGTGCAGCGGGCACACCGCCTTCATGACGCCTCCTCGAAACGCATCGATCAATCTTCTCCATCTTACGCTCGCGCGGTCGGGCGGCAGCCGCGTTGCAAGGAAGCGTCGGCGGAATTGTCATTTCTTGCACGCCATGCAATGATCGATCCCGGTGTGGGATGGTGTCATTCCGGCCGTTGCTGACATTTTGGGATGCCCTGCCATTCAGTCGAAGAGCCTACTCCTCGCCGCCGGCTGTTCCAGTCCGTTGTTTCGACGCTCAAAACATCGACTTGGCTCGGCTCGATCTGCGATGACGGCGATTTCTGAATAAGGGTATTCACCTACCCCTTCTTCCCGAAAATTTAACATTTTGAAGTTAGAATTAACCCTCTAAAATCGATTGTTATCTCATCTGATGACAGTTGAAATAGAGAGATCCAAGCGTCGGGGCAGCCGAACGACCTACCGGCGCGAGTCCGGGCCAGTTGGTGGGCTGTGACTCGATGGAAAAACAGCATGTCGTATTTCGACTGATGAATACCGACATGAAAATGCGATTCGGCACAACTGTTTTCTCGGTGTTTATTTAGTCTTACTAATAAGACTTTTGCTCCGGATCCTCACCGACGATATTCCGCATACTGATTGCGGATACGGTCTCCGGAGCAGGCGGGTTCGAACTTCAATCCAGGAGAAGCAATGAAAGACCATTCGTCCGAAGCTTTGATGAAATCCTGCAGAACGAATGCGTCGACGTGCTTTTCGCCCGCCACCGAAGCGTTTGAAGGAACACAGAAACTCGCTGGCCTGGACCGGCAGGCGGGGAGCACCGTTCGGGGCAACTGGAACCTTTGAGCAGTGCGCCGGCGCGGCACGTCGCCGCTAGCTGACGCACCAGCTCCATTCGCGCAATACCACAAGCCTATAAAAACCCGCGCAGTTCAATCAATGCCGAAGCCGTTCCTCCGTTGACGCTGGAGGCGGCAGCGCATTGTGGCAAAGCAATGGCGGGTTGTGCGAGGCGGCCATTGGGTATTCACGATCCTCGCAGACATTTCGATCACGGATGGAAAGGATGACGAAACGAACCGTAGTAGTAACGGGCGGCATGGGCGGCCTCGGAGAAGCGATCAGTACGAAACTGCACGACGCAGGGTATGCGGTGGTAGTCACGCACTCGCCGAGCAACACCGGTGCCGACAAATGGTTGGCTGATATGGAAACTCAGGGCCGAAGCTTTCGCGCCTACCCGGTCGACGTGGCCGATTACGACTCATGCCAGCGTTGCGCGGACAAGATTCGGGCGGAAGTCGGCCCGGTCGACATCCTGATCAACAACGCTGGCATCACCCAGGACATGACCCTCCGGAAGATGGACAAGGTGAATTGGGATGCGGTCATCCGCACCAATCTCGACTCGGTCTTCAACATGACCAAGCCGCTGTGCGAAGAGATGGTCGCACGAGGCTGGGGGCGCATCGTCAATATCTCGTCCGTCAACGGCTCGAAAGGCTCGGTCGGCCAGACCAATTACGCCGCAGCCAAGGCCGGCATGCACGGCTTTACCAAGTCACTGGCGCTGGAAGTGGCGCGCAAAGGGGTCACGGTCAACACCATTTCGCCGGGCTACCTGGCCACCAAGATGGTCACCGCGATTCCGCAGGAGATCCTCGACACGAAGGTCCTGCCGCATATCCCGATGGGACGTCTCGGCAAGCCCGACGAAGTCGCGGCGCTCGTGCTCTATCTGTGCTCGGAAGATGCCGGCTTCGTGACCGGCTCCAATATCGCGATCAACGGCGGCCAGCACATGCAGTGATGCGACAGACCGCGCCGGTACGCGCCGGAACACCGGACGAATCGGCGTGAACCATTCACGCAACACCCCTGTGCTTCCATGAGAGAGGAACGTGTCATGAGTGAGACCTGGATGGGCCTGATCATTGGGGGCACGGCCCTCAGCATCGCAATGCTCATGGTGATTGATCACTATCGCCGTGAGCGCAGAAGGGCAAGACTGCTACGACATCTGGATCATCATGAGTGGTGGCATCAACCGCGCGGGCGAATGTAAGTGCATCGACCGCGCCAATAAAAAATCAGATACATCGAGAGGCTGAAGAATGACACCGGAAATCACCGGACAACAAAAGGCCACAGGCCATCAGATCACGGTTCGTACGAGGCGCGGCGGCATGCGGGTCGCCGCAGTGTGGCAGGTATTGATGCCGGTCGCCGATGCCATCGAGGACGTACGGATCACGAGCAACCGCAAACATGATGTCGAAGACATGACGATTGCGTTTGCCGACAGGTTCTCCGGATCGCTGCACACCGTTCTCAAGAAGTTCGAGACGATGCCGTGGGTGGCCGCCGCGGAGCTTTGCTGAACACCGAGGGCCGTGCCGCTTGCGATGGGTCGCGTCGCTACGAGGACCGGCGCGCGTCACGCTGCCTGGGTCGCCAGGTAGCTGGCGGGCGCGTGGGCCTCGCAAAGGTTGTATGGCATAAGCGGGCCCATTGAAGTCGGACGTACACGACCGGACCCAGCCGGTCACCACCTGAGAGAAGTGGATGAAAACAACAATCAAGAGAGGGCCCCCGGACAGGGAGAGCCCCTATACACCGCTGACCGCTGGAGATGCGATTTCGCATCTCGAACGGATCCTGTCCCACGATGGCGTCGATTCGTTGTTCAGCCGGACCTACTGGCGCGCGCGCGTCCAGCAAGTGAGCGCTACCCAAGGACTGACTCCGCAGCAGCAGGCAAGGCTGGTGAAGCTGCTCGAGTCGCTGCATCCCCCGGTCCCGAGCGAGGAGACGTGCTAGTCACGCGTCGACGCGGACGTACGTCGTCCGCGATCGCTCAGAGCTGATCGTCGACATCCAGCAGCCGATCCTCCACATGCAGATCTTCGGCGCACTCTCCCTGCAAGGGCAACTCCTTGCCTTCCGCTGGGAAGTGATCGCGGACCATCCGGCACAGGCGTTCGCGCACGAGCACACGTTGTGCCGTGTCCATCCGCGCGTAACGCTGAATCTGCGCAGCCGAAAAGTGCAGTGTCAGCACGCATCGCGCATCCAGCGTCGTGTCGCCATGTGACTCGATCACCCAGGAAGCCTGGATGAGGAAGTTCCGGCCGTCGTCGTAACCGCTGATCGCGGGCGCTTTCGGTGACTCGAATAGCGTGGAAAGAGCCAGTTCGATTTCTTCGATGCGCTGGTTCAGATCGATGTCTTTCATTGAAAGTCCTCCTTGTGGTCGAGGCCCCGGCCTCGACCATTACGCGAGCAAAATCCGTGTCCGGCTGTCGCTGTCTGCGCAGTGCTTCGACTGGAGCCAGACTCGTGATCCCGTTGCCGCTCACTGGCAATATGTACCGTTGCCCCATCAGCAGATATTCAAGCGGGTAAGGAGTGATCCGCACGCTTCACACAGCGACAAAACGACGACGCCGCGCACATATCGCCGGTTCAGATCGCGCGGCCAAGAAGATCAAGGAACTGATCGACGAGTCGGTCGCTCGCGTCAAGACCGGTCAAGCTCAGGTCGACGAATCGGGCCGCACCATCGACGAAGTCGTGTCCGCCGTGCGTCGCCTGACCGACCTGATGGGTGAGATTACCGCCGCATCGCGCGAACAGCATCAGGGCATCGAGCTGGTCAATCAGGCGATCGTGCAGATGGACAAGGTCACTCAACAGAACGCCGCGCTGGTCGAGCAGGCGGCCGCCGCGGCGAGCTCGCTGCAGCAGCAATCAGGCACGCCGGTGCAACAGGCAGCCGTATTCGCCGTCGACTGATACGCCAGCATCGGTTTCGCGTCACCGGTCGCCTCGTCACCATCGCGGCCCGGTATGACCACGCAGCGGGCGGCGATGCCGCGGCCTGCGCAAAGTGCGAAAAGCGCCTCATGCATGCCGACGCCGCATCGCCCCCTTGAACGACCAACCGTTGAGCGCCAGAAAGACGAGCAGCGTCGCACCGAAAATGCATTGGCGTCCTGCTTCGCCTATCTGCAGCGCGGTCAACAGACTCGTGAGAACCGTCAGCAGTGCAGCGGCGAGCGCGACCGCGATGTAGTCGCCCCGTCCGCCCGCGAGCGACACGCCGCCGATCACCGCGACGACGACGCTCGGTAGCACATAGGTCGTTCCGAGCCCGAGAAACGCCTGGCCGACATAGCCGACGAGCAGCACGCCCGTCACAGCGGCAATGATGCCGCTCGCGACATAGACCGCGATGCGGATCGCGCGCACGCGCGTACCGGCGATGGCGGCAGCGACCGGATTCGCGCCGGTCGCCATCAGGCGACGCCCCCAGGCTGAATGGTCGAGAAAACGCCACATCAACGCGCCGGCGCCGAGCCAGATCAGCGCGACGCTCGGCACGCCGCCGAGCGTCCTGCCGGCGAGCGCGGCGAGTGCGGGACTCGCGGCCGTATTGACGTGCATGACCGACGACCAGACGATCAACGCGCCGTCGACGAGACTCGCCATCGCCAGTGTCATCACGAGCGGCGGAATGCGCAGCAGCGTGATGCCGACACCATTGAGCGCGCCCACCAGCGCGCCCGCCAACGTCGCGACGGCGAACGCGGCCGGCAATCCAGCCGATGCCGCTCCGAGCAGCGCGGCGCCAAGAATGCCGCCCAACGTCGCGGCCGCGCCTACCGACAGATCGAGCCCCTGCTCTCCCGCGATCATCACGAGCGACTGCGCGAGGCCGAATAGCCCCAGAAACGTCGCGATTTTCAACTGATTGGCGACCTGCCCGAGGCTTGCGAAGCCCGGCACCGCGAACTGCCCACTGATGAGCACGATCACGGCGAGCGCCAGCAAAAAGGCGCGGCGCGAATTCGGTTTCATCGTCACACTCTCCTTTTCGCGCCCACGAACGTGAAGCCGAGCGCAAGCACGATCACGGCACCCTTGAACACTTCCTGGTAGTTGCTCGGGATGCCCGCGAAGTAGATGACGTTGCCGATCAGCGTGAGCACGAGCGCGCCGCAGACGGCGCCGAGCATCGTGCCGCGCCCACCCGCCAGCGAGATACCGCCGATCACCACAGCCGCGACCGAGTTCAGCGTGTATGGCAATCCCAGACGCGCATCGCCGGACGCGGTTTGCGCGCTCAGGCAGAGCGCCGCCGCAAACACGAAGAGCCACGCGAGCAGATAGCCGAGCAGTTTGACGAGCCGGACATCGATGCCGGCCTTGAACATCGCATCGGCGTGGCTGCCGGTCGCGATCAGTCGCCGTCCGAAGCGATGCCGCTGCAGGACCGCCCACAGCGCGATCGCAGCGAGCACCGGCAGCGCCGCGAGCGGAATCACCGAGATACGCGCCGCGAACCATTCGCCCAATGCGTCGGGCACCGCGCCGCCCGGCTGCGGGATCAGCAGCAGAGCACAGCCAAACCAGACGGCGCCGGTCGCGAACGTCGCGATCAGCGCGCTTTGCTTCGCATAGCCGACCAGCAGACCGTTGCACGCGCCGGCAAGCAGCGCAGCGGCCAGCGCGGCGACAAAGGTCGCGCCGAGGCCCCACCCCATCAGACCGGGCGCGGCCGCGAGCACGCAGTTGACCAACGAGATTCCCGCGCCCATCGACAGATCCAGCTCTCCCATCAGCACGACGACCGCCTGCGCCATGCAGATCAGGACCACCGGCGCGGCGTTCTGCATGTTGCTCGCGAGCGAATCGGCGGTGAGAAAGTCCGGCTGCAGCCATGCATTCGCGATCACGACCGCGAGCAGCATGACGAGCGCGGGCAGCGCACTGGCGGCACGCGCGCAGGATATCCTCAGCGCCGCGCCGATCCGTTTGCCTGGCGACCAGCCGCCAGTGTCGGCAAGTCCGTCTCCCAGTTGCGCCTTCATGCCGCGCTCCGGCCGAACAGCGCGCTCGTCACGCGGGATTCATTCATCTCATCACCTTCCAGCTGCGCGATGATCCGACCTTCGTACATGACGATCAGGCGGTCGCACACCGCGAGCAATTCTTCGGTATCCGAGGCATAGACGAGCACGGCCGTCCCCGCTTGCGCGAATGCACCGATCGTCTCGTAGATTTCCCTGCGGGCGATCACATCGACGCCCTTGGTCGGATCGCTGAGCAGCAGCACGTCGACCTGCCGGTTCAGCCAGCGCCCGATCACCACTTTCTGCTGATTGCCGCCCGACAGATCCCGCACCGGCTGGCGCACGTCGGACGTCTTGATGCGCAGTCGCGCGACCACGTCGTCGACGAACCGGCGGATCGGCGCGCGACGCAGCCGCCACGGGCTCGCCGCGAAGTTCACGCTGACCTGCGCCAGATTGAATTCGACCGGGTGATCGAGCCACAGGCCCTGCCGATGCCGGTCGTTGGGCACGAGGCACACGCCCGCGGCGATCATCTGACGCGGCGAACGCGGCATGATCGTCCTCGCTCCAGCTCGTCCGTCGAGCCTCACCTCGCCGCCGTCTGGCACGCGAAAGCCCGCGAGCGCGTCGAGCAGTTCTTCCTGGCCATGGCCTTGCAGTCCCGCGATGCCAAGAATCTCTCCGCGTTCCAGTTCGAAGCTGACGCCGCGCAGCCGCGCGCCGGCGCGCAGATCGGTGACGCCGAGCGCGACGATTCTTTCGGTGTGCGCCGGATCACCCCCAC
This sequence comes from Paraburkholderia sp. BR14320, assembly GCF_040948665.1. Lineage (NCBI taxonomy): Bacteria > Pseudomonadati > Pseudomonadota > Betaproteobacteria > Burkholderiales > Burkholderiaceae > Paraburkholderia > Paraburkholderia sp. BR14320. The sequence goes on along the minus strand of NZ_JBFPKG010000001.1, from coordinate 70,219 downwards.
GTCCACGTTTGCCGTCGTGCCCATGCGTGGCAGCCGCGCCGCCCATCAGTTCGAGCACACGCGCTTCGTCGAGTTGCCCGCGCACCGCTAGCTCGCCGACCGCGCGGCCGTTGCACAACACCATCACGCGATCGCACAGCGCTTCGATCTCCGCCATCCGGTGCGAAATGAAAACCACCGCCGTGCCGCGCGCCGTCAGGCTACGCACGACGCGCATCAGGTTGTCGACTTCAACGGCGGCGAGTGCGGCGGTCGGTTCGTCGAGAATCAGGATGCGCGGCCCGAGCGCAAGCGCCCTCGCGATCTCGACCAGTTGCTGATCGGCGGCGCTGAGGCTGCCTGCGCTCGCTTCGATATCCCAGCCGGGTCTCAGGCTCTCCAGCAGCCGCGTGGCGCGATCGCGCGTGCGCCGCTGATCGAGAAAGCGACCCGTATGGCACAGCTCCGCGCCAAGAAACACGTTCTCCCACACCGGCAGATCCGGCGCGAGACCGGGATGCTGATGCGCAATCGCGATTCCCGCCGCGCGCGCCGACTTCGGCGAGCCGGGTCGCAGCGGCGCACCGATCATTTCGATCGTGCCGTCGTCCGGTATCGTGTCGCCGGCGAGAATGCTCGACAACGTCGATTTGCCCGAGCCGTTGGCGCCGAGCAGCCCCAGCACTTCGCCGGCGTTCAGCGTGAGGCTCGCGCCGTCGAGCGCGAGCACGCCGCCATAGCGTTTCGCCAGTCCCTTCGCGGTGAGCACGGACATGAGCGGCGCTATTGCGTGAACAGCGCGTCGAGCTGGGCTTCGCTCAGCCATTGGCCGAGAAAGTAGCTGTCGGGCTTGTCGCTCATCGAAGCAAGCGTAGCGTCGAGGTTCTCGGCGGTTACGGTCTTGGTGATCGGGAAGTAGTAGGTGTTGTCGGGCAGCGGCTTGAGCGTGCGACCGTGCGCGAGGCGTACCGCGATGCCGAGCGCCGTGCGGCTGATATCGGGCGGATTCACCTGCACGAACACCTTCATCGGATTGCCGGCGTCGCGCTGCTTCTTCCATTCCGTCAGAAAGCCCTTTTGCGCTTCGCCGGTCATGATCGGCACGCGCCGGTTCGCGTTCTCGAATGCGCGCAGAACGCCGAGCGCCATCGCGTCTTCAGTGAATACCGCGTCGATCTGCGGTTGCGCCGCGATCACCGTCGCCATCACCGCTTGCGCCTTGGCCTCGTCCCATTCGCCATAGCCGGACCAGACGACCTTGATGCCCGGATACTTCGCGAACGTCTCGAGCGCGGCCTTCTTGCGCGCCTCCGCCGCCGGATGTCCGGGGATGCCGTCGAGCACCACGACATTGCCCTTGCCGTGCAGTTGCTCCGCGATCCATTCGGCGTAGCGTTGACCCCACTTGTAGTGATCGACGGTCACGTTCGTCGCGTAGCGATTGGCCACCGCCTGGTCGAACGACACCACCGGGATCTTGCTGCGCTGCGCCTCCGAGATCACGCCGTTGAGCGCGGTGGCCGAGTTCGCGTCGACCATGATCGCGCCCACCTTCTGGCGAATCATGTTGCGCATGTCCTGAATCTGCTGACCAGTGTTGGCGCCCGATTGCTGCACGATCAGCTTGTCGGCGAGGCCCCTGGTTTTGTAGGTCTGGAACTGCTGATTGGCGCCGTCGATCATCTGGTTGCGCCATTCGGTGCCGAAATAGCCGTTCGACAGGCCGATATCGGGCGCGGCGGCCAACGCCGATGCGCACGCGAGGCTAGTCGCCACGGTGGCAAGCAAAGTGCGCGGTTTCATGTCGTCGTCTCCTGATGTTTGGTGCGCGCGCGAAGGCGCCAGCCGCGGCGTGCGGCCGGCTCCGCGCATCTTCTGGTGGGCGATGCGGTTTCAGTGCACAGGCGCGGATGCCGCCGTCCCGACACCGGGATCGGCCGGCAACGCCGCGCCTACATGAAGTTCGCCGCGCGGCGGCAGCGCGTCGTGCGTGCTCTTGAAGATGTCGCCATCCTTCATCACCAGCGTGATCTTGCTCGGGTCCTGCAGCACGGTGAGGTCCGCGAGCGGATCACCGTCCACCAGAATGATGTCGGCAAGATAGCCCTCGCGAATCTGGCCAAGCTCGTCGGGCATCATCATCAGCTCGCCGCCGTAGCGCGTGGCCGAGATCAGCACCTCCATCGGCGTCATGCCGATGTAGTCGACGAAGTATTGAAGGTCGCGCGCGTTCGTGCCGTGCGGCATCCACGCAAAGCCGTAGTCGCCGCCCGGCAGAATGCGGATGCCGCGCTTATGCATCTTCTGCAGCGTCACCGCGGCGGTTTCGAGCTCGCGCTTGTAGCCCATCTTCGTCGCCAGTTCCTCGCTGATGCCCCACTTCTCCGCGTGATACAGCGTGCTGATCAGCCAGCCGATGCCCGGCGCGACGAAGTGCTTTTCCTTGTTTGCTTCGAGCATGTCGAGGGCTTCCTCGTCGGCGAAGCTCGCATGGAAGATCAGTTCGAGCCCGTGCCGCACGCATTGCTTGACCGATTCGCTCGAACGCGCATGCGCGGCCACGCGCTTGCCGGCGCGTTTCGCCTCGGCAGCGAGCATCGCGATCTCTTCCTCGGAAAACGGCGACGATTCCGCCGAAATGCCCGCGATGTACTCGCCCGACAGATTGATCTTCAGATGATCGACACCGTACTTGACGAACATGCGCGTGGTCGCGCGCATTTCTTCCGGCCCGCTCACGACCGCGCCGAAGTTCAGTTCCTTGAACGGCATGTGCGGCAGCGTGTTGTCCGCGAGGCCGCCGAGAATGGTGATTTCCTGGCTGCCCGCCAGATAGCGCGGTCCCGGAAATTCGCCGGCGTTGACCGCGTTGCGCAGCACGACATCGAGTCGCGGCTTGGCGGCGGCCGCGCCCAGTGCCGAGGTCCAGCCCATTTCCAGATAACGCTTCGCGACGCGCACGCACCACAGCATGTGCTCCTCGGGCGGCATGAACTGGATCGCTGACAGCGACGGTTGGTCGTTCCACGAGAAATGCGTGTGCGCTTCGGTCATGCCCGGCATCAGGAATGCGCCACGGCCGTCGATACGCTGTGCCTGGGGCGCGTTGATCGGCTCTTCGCCGCGAGCGACGCGGACGATGCGCTGCCCGTCCACCAGCACCTGACCTCTGAAGGGCTGAGCACCGCTACCATCGAAAACCGATACGTTGGTAAACAAGATCGAACTCATGTCTGTCTCCTCCACGTGGGGCCGAACGCGCGCGGGCGTCCGCCGCCGGTTGGTTACTGCCTTACTGTGCCTGTTTCCCGCTCGGGGGCCCGTCGATCGCCGTTCTGCGCGGCTATTCTGATCGACGCGGCGCCCACCTGTTCAATGCGTCACCGAGCCCCTTGATAGAAGCGCTTCAACTCCGCCGTCGTTTCGACGGGTTTTTCGAATGTGGTCCAGTGACCACAGCCGCTCAGCACGACGACTTTCGCGCCCGCAATACGCTCGCCCATCGCCTTCACCGCATCGGGTTTGCCAACGCCGTCCTGGTCGCCTGTCACGAGCAGCGTCGGCACCTGGATGTGTTCGATCTCCGCCGCCTGCGCGCCAGCCAATGCCTCGCAGCTTTGCGCGTAACCTTCGGGCGATTGACGCATCACGCTTTCGCGCACGAGCGCGAGCGTCACGGGCCGCTGCGACTTGGTTTCGTCGCTGGTGGCGCCTTTGACGATCGCATCGGCGATTTCCTGCAGGCCCGGCACGCCCTTGTCGCGCGCGATGCGCGCGCGCTGGCGCATGCCGTCGCGCGCGGCGTCGGGCGGAGCGACGAGCGGCCCGAACAGCGCGAGGCTTTTAACCAGCTCGGGATGCCTGACGGCCAGATGCTGCGCGACGATGGTGCCCATCGAATGCGCGACGATGTCCGCGTTATTCACCTGCAGCTCGCGCAGCACGGAGGCGATCGTGTTCACGTAGGAATCGATCGACAGCTTCTGCGCGGGCAACGGCGAACGCGCGCTGCCAGGCAGATCGATGCGGATGACCTTCCTGCCTTCGAACGCCGGCAGCACCGGCGTCCAGTTGTTCGAGGAACCGCCGAGACCGTGGATGCACACGACCGGCGCGCCGTCGCCTTCGATCTCGATGAAGATGCCTTGCACTTGCGTCGTTGCCATGTTTACGCCACCTCGTTTTCAAGGACGCCGATGCGCGGAATCTCCATGCGCACGACATCGCCGCTTTGCAGAAATTTCGGGGGATTGAAACCGATGCCGACACCCGCCGGCGTGCCCGTCGCAATGACGTCGCCGGGCTGCAGTTCCATGCCGGCCGACAACGTCGCGATGATCGTCGGGATATCGAAGATCAGCAGCTTCGAGTTCGATTCCTGACGCAACTCACCGTTGACCCAGCAACGCACGTCGATGTTCGACGCGTCCAGTTCGTCGGCCGTCACGAGATACGGGCCCATCGGGCAGAAGCCGTCGAGCGACTTGCCGATGAACCACTGACGATGCAGCTTTTGCAGATCGCGCGCGGTGACGTCGTTGATGATCGTGTAGCCGAACACGTGATCGAGCGCCTTCGCCTTCGAGATCGCGCGACCTGCCTTGCCGATGACGACACCGATCTCGACTTCGTAGTCCATCTGTCGCGTCACGTCGGCATGGCGCGGAATGCGCTCGCCAGTCGCGATGATCGTCGATGCGGGCTTCGTGAAAACGACCGGTGCTTCAGGTATGTGCTCGCCTGCCTGCGCGCTCTTGTCGAAACCGGACCTGCTGAACTCTTCGGCGTGGTCGTGATAGTTCTTGCCGATACAGAACAGGTTGCGGCGCGGCTGGTCGATCGGCGCGAGGAGCGTCGCCGACGCGAGCGGGCGCCCTTCGCCGCGCGGGCACAGCGACTCGCGCAGGTCGGCGAATTGTTGTACCAATTGGACCATGTCGCCGGCAAAGCCGTCGCAGAGTTGCGATACCGGCCAATAAACTCCGGCTTCGGGGTCGACCAGGGCGACCGCCCTCGCCCCGTCGTGGCGCAAAGTTGCTAATTTCATGATGGGCCTTTAATCTAGGTCTGGTGGGTCAATCTGGAACCACTGTAGGACCAAATCCGGACAAAAAGAACCAGGGTTAACCAAAAATCAGAACCAATTGGTTCTTGTTTGAATGCGCAGCAGGACTGGGTATGAGTGACGTCGACACAAGGCTGACGGTCAGGGCGAAGGGAGCACGGGAGCTCGCCAGCTATCTGGAGGAAGCGATTCGCAGCGGACGCTTCGCCGAAGGCGTGCGCCTGCCGCCCGAACGCGAACTTAGCGAGGAGTTCGGCGCTTCGCGTGGCGCCGTCCGGCGAGTCCTCGCCGATTTGAAAGAGCGTGGGCTGATCCGGCAGACGGTCGGCAGCGGCACGTTCGTGCTGCCTGGCGCAAGCGTGCCGGCGCCGCCGCTACCCGAGGCGAAGCCGCACGCCGTGCAGACGAGCCCAGCCGAACTGATGGAAGCGCGGCTTTTGATCGAGCCGCTGATGCCCGGGCTCATCGTCCGATATGCGACGGCGGCCGACTTCGCGCAGATGAGCGACTGCATCGAGCGTTCCGAGGCGGCGCAAACCATCGAGGAGTTCGAGCACTGGGACGGCGAACTGCATCGCGCGTTGGCGGTCGCCACGCACAACACCTTCTTTCTGCGCGTGCTCGAATTGACCAACGAGGTGCGCGAACAGGGCGAGTGGGGACGTCTGAAGCGCCTGTCGCTGACGCCCGAGCGGCGCAGTCAATATGAGGCGCAGCATCGCTCGATCGTGGATGCGCTTCGCGATCGCGATGCCGAGATGGCTTGCGAGCTATTGACGAGCCACCTGCGGCAAATCAGGGAAAACCTGTTCGGACGTTGACAGCTTTACGAATACTTGCGGCGGCACGCATTCAAGGGTTGCGATTTCCTTCCGGGGGTATCGAATCTGTTTATCAGACGCGATGCGAGACCACGCCAGACCCAACCTGGATGCCTCATCCGCGGCGTTCGTCGAGCCCTACCGGGGCGAGCTTCCGCGCGACGCAGATCGCCGCCGCCCGCGCACGGACCGGGCAATGCGCGATTCATGCGGAACCATGCGTATGTGGTTAACCCGCTCTTTCAACCCTTGGCGCGCGTGCTTATCGTGCTGGGTGCGCGCGGCAGGCCAACAACTTCAAGCAGCCTGCCGGCGCGTAACGTCTTCTGCGGCGCCGGGGCGACCGTCACATCGGCGAGTCGAAAAGCGCCCGCAGAAGCGAACAGATACCTGCACCGCCGGCATGGCCGGACGGGTTCGCAGCCGAGCGGGCCACAACCGGGAGGCCGCCGTAGAGGGGACAAAAGATGTTCGGATGCAAGCTGATTGACGTCAACGCATTATCTGGCCCACGCGCCCGAGCGCCGGTCCAGGGGCGCCTACGCCTATCCCCTCACGGCCATGTCCATGCCGTGCCCACGCCCCACGACAAGACACCGTCCGGTCATTAGCCACTGGCAGGCTCACTGCCGCATTTCATGACCGCCGCTACTCCCAACCGATCAATCAATCCCTCGGCTCCGGGTGTGCAAACCGTTACGCCGGACCCCGCTCACAGCGCTCTCGCAGCAATGAACAAGGGGTCCGATTTTCAACGTTGTTTACGTGGTTCGTTAGCAAGGAAATCGAATGCAAAACAAAAAGCGCACTTTGCTTAAGGCCGCCGCCGCACTCGTGCTGGCAGGTTCGAGCGTGGTCGCCCATGCGGACGATGTGGTCAAGATCGGGCTCATCGTGCCGATGAGCGGTCCGTTCGCGTCCACGGGTCGTCAGGTCGACGCGGCGGTCAAGCTGTATATGGCCCAGCATGGCGACACGGTCGCGGGCAAGAAAATTCAGCTCATCCTGAAGGACGACACCAACGTTCCGGATACGACCAAACGCCTCGCACAGGAGCTGATCGTGAAGGATCACGTGTCGGTGCTGGCCGGCTTCGGCCTCACGCCGCTCGCGCTCGCCGCCGCGCCGCTCGCGACCCAGGCGAAGGTGCCGATGATCGTAATGAACGCGGCCACCGCGATGATCACCGAGCAATCGCCCTACATCGTGCGCTCGGGCTTCACGCTGCCGCAGAACACGTTGGGTATCGCGCGTTGGGCGCCGAAGAACGGCATCAAGAAGGTGGTCACGCTGGTGGCCGACTACGGTCCCGGCATCGACGCGCAGAACTCCTTCAAGAAGGTCTTCGAATCGGAAGGCGGCAGCGTCGTCGAGCAATTGCGCGTGCCGGTCGCCAATCCGGACTTTTCGCCGTTCCTGCAGAAGGTCGCCGACCTGAAGCCTGACGCGTTGTTCATCTTCGTGCCGTCGGGTGCCGGCGCCGCGTTCATGAAGCAGTTCGCCGAGCGCGGCCTGAGCAAGCAGGGCATCAAACTGATCGGTACCGGCGACGTGGTGGATGACGACATCCTGAACGCCATGGGTGACGTGGCGCTGGGCGCGGTGACGTCGATGCACTACTCGGCCGCTCTCGACAATCCCGAGAACCGCGCCTACGTGGCCGCCTTCGAAAAAGCCAACCCCGGCATGCGCCCGAACTTCCACAGCGTCGGCGCCTATGACGGCATGCACCTGATCTACGCGGCGCTGCAAGCCACCAAGGGCGACACAAACGGCGACAAGCTGCTGGCAGCCATGAAGGGGCAGAAATGGGTCAGCCCGCGCGGCCCGGTGGAACTCGATCCGCAGACCCGTGAAATGGTCCAGAACGTGTACATCACCCGGACGGAACGCGTGAATGGCCAGCTGTTCAACGTGTCGTTCGACAAGGTAGACGCCGTCAAGGATCCGGCCAAGATCAAATAAGCTCGCAAAAGCGAGACAGGCCGTCTCCGGATGATTCGATTTGCCCGTCGCGCCCCTCGCACTGCCAGGGGCGCGGCGTTTCGGCGGTAAAAACTCATGCTAACCATTCTCTTCGACGGCATTGCCTACGGCATGCTTCTGTTCGTGCTGGCGAGCGGCCTGGCCATCACGCTGGGATTGATGAACTTCGTCAATCTGGCTCACGGCGCCTTCGCCATGGTGGGCGGTTACGCCACCGTGCTCGCGATGTCGCGCCTGGGCATCCCTTTCCTGTGCGCATTGCCGATTGCGTTCGTCGCGTCCGCGGTGCTTGGCGGCATTCTCGAACGCACGCTTTATAAGCGCGTGTACGGGCAGTCCGAACTCAACCAGGTGTTGTTTACGATCGGCCTGACCTTCATGGCCATCGCGACGGTCGACTACTTCATGGGCTCGACCCAGCAGTTCCTGAACCTGCCGCAATGGCTGCAGGGCCGCACGGTGTTCGCCGGCATCGGCATCGGTTACTACCGGCTGTTCGTGATCCTGGTCTGCGTCGTCCTCGTCGTCGCGCTGCAGCTGATCCTGACCAAAACCCGCTTCGGCAGCCGCCTGCGCGCATCGGTGGATGATCCGCGCGCGGCGAGCGGCCTCGGCATCAACATCAACTTCGTGTTTCTGACCACCTTCGCGTTCGGCTCGGGCCTCGCCGGCCTCGGCGGCGCGCTGGGCGCGAACATGCTCGGCCTCGATCCGATCTTTCCGCTCAAGTTCATGATTTATTTCCTGGTCGTGGTCGCGGTGGGCGGCACGACCTCGCTGACCGGTCCGCTGCTGGCTTCGCTGCTGCTCGGCATCGCGGACGTGGCGGGCAAGTACTACATCCCCGATCTGGGGGCATTCATCATCTACGGCGTCATGATCATCACCCTGATGTGGCGACCACAGGGTCTATTCGTCAGGGCGGGGGGCAAATGAAGTCGGCAACTTCTAGCGAAATGGGCACATCGACGATCGTGCCCGCAGTCCGCAGCATGGGCAGGCAGTGGTCGCGCTGGCGCCCGGTGGAAATCATCTTCTGGATCGTGGCTCTGGGCGTCTGCATGATGCCGCTGAATAACTTCCTGCTGCTCAACGAGATGGCGATCCTCGCGTTGTTCGCGGTATCGCTGGACCTGATCCTCGGCTATACCGGCATCGTGTCGCTGGGCCATGCGGCCTTTTTCGGTCTCGGCGCTTATTCGGCTGCGTTGCTGGCCAAGTACTTCAACGTCGATCCGCTGCTGGGCATGCTGCTCTCATGCGGGGTCGCGGCGCTGGCGGGCCTCGTCACCAGTGTGCTGGTGATGCGCGGTTCGGACCTCACGCGTCTGATGGTGACGCTCGGCGTGGCCTCGATCCTGCACGAACTGGCCAACAAGCTCGGCTGGCTCACCGGCGGGGCCGACGGCATGACGGGCGTGCCGATGGTGCCGCTGTTCGGTCACATCGAGTTCGATCTGTTCGGCAAGGTGGCCTACACGTATTCGATCGTCACGCTGTTCGTGCTGTTCGTGATCGGCCGCGCGGTGGTCAAGTCGCCGTTCGGCATGTCGCTGCAGGTGATCCGCCAGAATCCGCTTCGCGCGGCGGCAATGGGCGTGCCGGTCAACCTGCGTCGCACCGCCGTCTACACGTTGAGCGCGGCCTACGCGGGCGTGGCCGGCGCCCTGCTCGCGCAGACCACCGGCTTCGCGTCGCTCGACGTGCTCGACTTCCACCGCTCGGCCGACGTGCTGCTGATGCTGATGATCGGCGGCGCGGGTTATCTGTATGGCGGCATCATCGGCGCGGTCGTATTCAGGTTCATGCAGGACCGGCTGGCGGACATCACGCCGCAATACTGGCAGTTCTGGATCGGCTTGCTGCTGGTGATCATCGTGATCGTCGGTCACGAGCGGCTCGTGCGTCCGTGGACGTGGTTCCGTCGCAGCGGGAGCAAAGCATGACGATCGCACTGCAAACATTCAATCTGATCAAGCGCTTCGGCGGCCTCGTCGCCACCAATGACGTGTCGATCGCGGTCGAGAAAGGCGCTCGCCAGGCGCTGATCGGCCCCAACGGCGCCGGCAAGACGACGCTGATCAATCAGCTGACGGGCGTGCTGTCGCCGACTTCGGGCCGCATCGAGCTGGAAGGCCACGACATCACGTCGCTGTCCGTGCACAAGCGGGCTCGCGCCGGGCTCGTGCGCACGTTCCAGATCAACCAGCTGTTCAAGCACATGACGCCAGCCGAATCGCTGTCCGTCGCGATCTCCGAGCGCGACGGTCTGGGCGCGCGCTTCTGGCGCGCGCTCGGTCAGCGCGGCGAAATCATGGACGAGGTCGCTTCGCTGCTCGAACAATGCAAGTTGCTCGACGTGATGAGTCGCGAAACGCGCGTGCTGCCCTACGGCAAGCAGCGCCTGCTCGAAATCGCGCTGGCGCTGGCCGCAAAGCCGCGCGTGCTGCTGCTGGACGAGCCAGTGGCCGGTGTTCCCGACGGCGAACGCCGCGAGATTCTCAATACGGTCGCCGCGTTGCCCGACGACGTGACCATTCTGCTGATCGAGCACGACATGGACCTCGTGTTCAGCTTCGCCAACCGCATCTCTGTGCTGGTGAGCGGCGGTCTGCTCACCGAGGGCGCATGCGCGGAGATCGCCCGCGATCCTCGCGTGAAGGCCGTGTATCTGGGCGAGGAGCTGGTTGGAGGTGAATATGTCTGAATTGCTGAAGCTGGAAGGAATCGTAGCGGGCTACGGCGAAGCCAAAATCCTGACAGGTATCGATCTGGCCTTGGATCAAGGCCAGGCACTCGCGCTGCTTGGCCGCAACGGCACGGGTAAAACCACGCTGATCAACAGCATCGTCGGTCACACGCGTCGGTTTAGCGGGCGGATCTGGCTCAATGGCAAGGACGTCACCGGATTCAAGCCGCACCAGCGCGCGCTGGCAGGCATCGGCTGGGTGCCGCAGGAGCGCAACATCTTCAAGTCGTTGACGGTCGAAGAGAACCTGACCGCGATCGCCGTGCCCGGTCCCTGGGACCTGGCGCGCATCTACAGGATGTTTCCGCGCCTGGAGGAGCGCCGCGCCAATATGGGCAACCAGCTTTCCGGCGGCGAGCAGCAGATGCTGGCCATCGGTCGCGCGCTGATGCTCAATCCCAGGGTCCTGCTGCTCGACGAACCGCTCGAAGGGCTCGCGCCGATCATCGTGCAGGACTTGATGCGCATCCTCTCGGAGATCATCCGCGACGAAGGCCTGTCGGTGATCCTGGTCGAGCAGAATGCGCGCAAGGCGCTGAGCATCACGCACAACGCCGTGGTCCTGGAGCGCGGCTCGGTGATTCATTCGAGCACCGCGGCCGAGCTGCTGGCCCAGGATCACAAGATCGATACCTTGCTGGCCGTGTCTCAACACTGAACTGTGCGCTTTGCGTGGCCGGGCTACGCGGCGAAAGTCGTGACCGCCCGGTTGAACGCATCCGGTCTCGCGACATTCATCCCATGCGACGCACCGTCGATCGTTTCGCGTTCGGCAAACTCGATCCACTGTTCGAGCTTGTCGACCGTATTGCGGAACATGCGGGGACTTCTCTGGCCGTCGATCAACAACGTACGGCACTTGATATCGCGCGCGGCATCCGGCGTATAGGCCGGAAGCGGATCGAGCAACTGCTTCGGCAGCGTGAGCGCGTTGTCGAGCGCCATGCGACGAAAGCTCTCCGGGCTTTTGTTCCAGTACCCCGGCATGCTCACGGAGTCGACGAACATCGACAAGCCGGCGTCGTACTCGCCCCGTTCGATCAGTTCCGCGACCCGCGCGCGCAACACGTTGGTCGCCGGCGGCATGAACGCGGGCTGCCCCCGCGGTTCGGTTTGCAGCGGGCCGCCGGGATCGGCTAGCGTCAGCGTTTTCACGAGGCGCGGATAGGCGCGCGCGAGATGGAAAGCCACGCACCCGCCCCGCGAGTGACCGACCAGATGAACGGGCGCCAGCTCGAGCGCCGTGATGAATCCGGCCATTTCCTCGACGTGCGCCTCCCAGCTGAAGTCGCCGTGTCCAAACGCATCGATCTCGGGCCAGTAATGGCTCAAGCTCGGCGCGAAGCAGCGAAACCGGCCAGACAGCGAGGCCATCTGGGCGTCCCAGTAGCGATAGTCGCAAAGCGAGCCGTGCACGAACACCATCGGCTCGCCGCTCCCGGACTCGACATACGGTATGGCAACGCTCGATGCGGTGGTCACGAACGACGGCGCGGACGCGCCATCGGCTGAGGCCAGAATCGATGGGCTGGTACGTGCATTCATCAAAGGGCTCCTTTGGCGACACTATCGATGGTGTTCTGGCAAAAGAAAATCGCATAATATTGATGGAATCGATCTACTTTTCTGATACGAATCCTCATGGCAACGGAAATGAAAGCGCTCGATCTGGACGTGCTGTCGATGATCATCGCGGTCGCGGACGCCGGCACGATCAGTCGCGCGGCGCAGGTCGTGCACCGCTCGCAATCGGCGGTGAGCATGCAGATCAAGACGCTCGAGACCGCGCTCGGCAAGGCGCTGTTCGTGCGCAAGCCTCGCAGCGTGGTGCCGACGCAGGACGGCGAAATGCTGTTGACCTACGCACGACGGATGATCGCGCTGCGCGATGAAGCGTGGGCAGCGGTGGTTCGGCCCGACGTGACCGGGCGCGTGGTGATCGGCGTGCCGGACGACTATGCGACGTCACTGTTCCCGCCGATCCTCAAGAAGTTTTCGGCGACCTATCCGAAGGTGGAGATTCAGGTGGTGGGCCTGCCGAGCGTCGCTCTAGAGCCGATGTTGAAGGACGGCACGGTCGATCTCGTCTGCGCGACGCGCGTGAAAGGATTGCACGGCGAGTTCCTGCGTCACGAACCGATGGTGTGGGCCGCCGCCCCGGGCGCGACCGAGATCTGGCGCGAAAGGCCCTTGCCCATCGCCGTGTTTTTGCCTGGCAGCGTCGCGCGAGAGAAAGCCATCCGGAGCCTGGAGCGCGCGCGCATCACGTATCGCACGTCGTATGAGAGTCCGAGCCTGCTGGGTCTGCTGACGATGGCCGAGGCCGGCCTCGCGGTGACCCCTTTGGCCAAGTGCGCGGTACCGGCTCACTTCTCGCTGCTGGGGGCCGCGAATGGCCTGCCGGAAATCGGCACGCTCGAAGTCGTGCTGGCGCGAAGCGCGGCTTCGAAGCGGCCCGTGTGCGATTTTCTCGCGGAACGGATCCTCGCCGACCTGAAGAATTAACCCGGAAGACTTCAAGAAGACTCCTCCGCGCCGGCTCGGCACGACGCACACATCCGCCACGCAGCCTTCGGCGCAGCGACCGTTTCCGCCACCTCGCGCCACCAGCGTTCACCGCGATGCACCGCCGTCAGATCGAGGCGCTCGCCCATGCGCGGTGTCGACAGCGCGACGCCGCGCGCGAGCGCCAGCCCGGTCACCCTCTCGAACGGTTCCTGCCAGCGATGCATCGCGAGGTCGAAGGTGCCGTTATGAATCGGCACCAGCCAGCGGCCGCGCAGGTCGATATGCGCCTGCACGGTTTCTTCAGGCTGCATATGGACGTATGGCCACATCGCGTCGTACGCGCCGGTCTCGATCAAGGTGACGTCGAATGGTCCGAGGCGCTCGCCGATCGCGCTGAATCCATCGAAGTAGCCGGTGTCGCCGCTGAAGAACACGCGCAGGTCGTTATCGACGATCACCCACGACGCCCACAACGTACGGTTGCCATCGAACAGGCTGCGCCCGGAGAAGTGCTGTGCGGGTGTCGCGGTGAACTGCGATGCCTTCGACCACCGTGCCCTGCCACCAGTCGAACTGCCGGACCTTCGCCGCGTCGATACCCCATTCGATGAGCCGGTCGCCGACCCCGAGCGGCGTCAAGAACACCTCGGTACGCTGCGCCAGGATCAGGACGGTCTCGCGGTCCAGATGGTCGTAGTGATCGTGCGACAGGATCACGCCGTGCAGCGGCGGCAAATCGTCGAGCGAGATCGGCGGCGCATGAAAGCGCTTCGGACCGAGATTGCGGAACGGCGACGCTCTCTCGGCGAATACGGGATCGGTCAGCCAGAACTTGCCGCGCAACTTCAGCAGCATCGTCGAGTGACCGAGCCGGTAGAGGCTTCGGTCGGGCGCCGCTTCGAGTTGCGCGCGTGTCAGCGTTTCGACGGGCAACGCGTCGGCCGGCACGGTGCCGCGCGGCTTGTTGAACAGCACCGTCCATGCGAGCCCGAGCGTTTTGCGCAGGCTTTCCGCCGGGCGCGGCTTGACGTTGCGAAAGCGCTCGCCGTCATGCTGCGGCGACAGGCTGAATTTCGCGCGGCTGCGTTGCACGGCGTTCACGCCGAGCATTCGGCGGAGATAGGCGGGAAGCGACGTCATAAAGTTGACCTGCCGAAGAAAAATGTACACCCGGCAGTGTAGTTTATTTCCGAGAAAAGTAAACTGACCAGTGTAAAATTGACGGATGGAATCCCCTGCCCGCCCCCAACGTCTGACTGACCGAAAGCGCGTCGCGATCGTCACCGCCGCGATCGACGAATTCCTCGCCGCCGGATACGACGCAACCAGCATGGACCGCATCGCCGCCCGCGCGAGCGTCTCGAAGCGCACGGTCTATAACCATTTCCCGAGCAAGGAAGCGCTTTTCGCGGCGATTCTCCAGCAGCTATGGGACGCGAGCCACGACGGCGATGCGCCCAACTACCGCGCCGATCAACCGTTGCGCGCGCAGTTGCTCGATCTGCTGGAGCGCAAGCTGAGGCTGCTTCACGACGAATCCTTTTTGTCGCTGGCACGGGTGGCGATCGCGGCTGGCATCCATTCGCCGGAGCGCGCGCGCGATATGGTCGCTCGCATGGGGGAGCGCGAGGAAGATCTGACCGCGTGGGTCCGGGCGGCTGCCGCGGACGGCCGCATCAAGACCGGGGACCCCGTCTTCGCCGCACTGCAGTTGCAGGGGCTCGTAAAGGCCTTTGCCTTCTGGCCGCAAGTGGCGATGGGTCAAGTGCCGCTCGATGCCGGCGAGCAGAAGCGCATCGCGGAGGCAGCGGCGGATATGTTTCTCGCGCGTTATGCGTGAGTGGGTTTGCCGGGTCGCGTTCGCTTTGGCTCCCCCGCCGAGGCAAGAAGTTCTTTGCTCGAAGGCGGCGGTGCGCGCAGCGGCCTTCCGTGAAGCAGCACCGGGGGAGTGAAGTCTTTCTTTTTCGCAAACGTTTGCTTTGAGGTATCAAGTCTCAGCTTGCGAAGCCGAAAACGCGTACATCGCCTCGAAACTTTGGAGACCCGATGTGACGCGCGTTGTGCTCTTACTTGCCGTAATGTTCATGACAGGCTGCGCACAAGTGCAGCAGCCCACTACGGCTCAAGCCGAGAAACCTGCGGTGTCGAACGTGATCATGAAGTTCGACATTCCCGCCGATGCACTCGGCGCGCGCGATCCGCAACTGGCTACGGTGCTCGCCAAGGCAGGCGCGCTCGCCGCCGCGCAGAAGCGGCCCACGGTGATCCGCGTGACGGCGCTGGGCCAGGACTTCAAGTACATCAACGAGGCGATCTGGCGGGGCGTGCCGCAACAGGGACTCAAACCCGCACTCGAAAATCTGACGACCGGCGCGAACCAGACGTACAGCGTGTCGATCCAGCCGCTACGTGCGGGAAGCTGACACGATGCGCCTGATTGCTTTCGCCGCGGCATCGCTATGCTTGAGTTCGGCCGCGTGGGCGGGCCAGCCCGCCGCCGGCGCACCGGCAGCCGCCGCCCCTGCCACCCTGGCCTCCGCGGACAAGGTCTACCCGCCGCTGCCCACGCTCGCGATGCTGCCGCCCTCCACCGGCGACGATGACGACCTCCCCGCGCCGCGCTCGAGCTCGCGCAACAAGAAGAAGACGCAAAAACGCGATTGCCACTGCGCGATGCCAACACCGCGCCTCGTCGTCTCCGATGAATCACGCGCCTATCTGAAGGACATCGAGCGGCAGCTCGATTCCGCGCTGGCGCAGTAAAGCGGGACCTGGAGCCCGACCCATGGACCAGCACAAGACCAACGGCTTCCGCCCTTTGCGGTCGTGGGCCATCTGCGCCTGGGCGGCGCTGGTGGTCATCGGCAGTTCGTCCGCGCAAGCCGCCCCGAGCGCCGATGATTGCTTCGACAAAGCTGGCGCCTACCAGGGCGTCAATCCGCACGTGCTGCGCGCCGTCGCATGGCGCGAATCGAAAGGCGACACGACCGCCATCAACCGCAACGCCAACGGTTCGATCGACGTGGGCCAATTGCAGATCAATTCGATTCACTTTCCGGAACTGGCGAGCCAGGGCATTCCGCACCGCGCGCTCACGGACCCGTGCGTGAATATCTTCGTGGCCGCCTGGCTGCTCAAGCAGAAGATGGTGCGGCACGGCAACACATGGCGCGCGATCGGTGCGTATCACTCGGAATCGCCGCGCGAGCGCGACGCCTACGCGCGCAGCATTCAGGCGATTCTCGTCAGCTGGGGGCTGTTGCAGCCGGAGCGGTGAGATTCAAAGCGCGGGCCGTGCGGGTCGTTGCCAGCGCATCGCGCTGCGCTACCTCCCCGCCGATGCAAGCTCCATTCGCTTGCGCTGCAGGAAGCGCCGCACGGCCGGGTCACGCTCCAGACCGATCGCCAGATCGTACGCACTGAGGGCTTGTGCCGTCGCGCCGGCACGCGCGAGCAGATTGGCGCGCGCGGCCCAGTAGGGCTGGTAGTCGGTGAGCCGCGGATCGTCCGCATACGGCGCCAGCGCGTCGAGCGCCGCCTGCGGGCCGTCACGTTCCGCCACCGCGAGCGCGCGGTTCACGGCGACTACCGGCGACGCTGCAATCGAAAGCAGCCCATCGTAGAGCTGCACGATCTCGTCCCAGTTCGGCCGCCCCGTCCGGCAGCGATCCACATGCGCCGATTGCAGCGCGGCCTCGAGCTGAAAGCGCCCGATGGCGTTGAACGCGTTCGCGCGCCGCAGCAGTGCGTTCGCCGTGCCGATCATCGGTGCGTTCCATGTTGCAGGGTCTTGTGCCGACAGCGGCACGTAGTCGCCAGCCGCATCGCGCCGCGCATCGCGCCGCGCCTGGGCAAACAGCATCAGCGCGAGCAGGCCCAGCGTCTCCGGTTCTTCGGGAAGCAGTTCGACGAGCAGTTGCGCGAGATACAGCGCCTCGTCGGCGAGCTCGCGCCGCTCGGTATCGCCGCCGATGGGGTCCGTCCACCCTTCCGCATACGCCGCGTAGACCGCTTCGAGCACCGCGTCGAGCCGGCCGGGCAGCTCCTCGCGCTCGGGCACGCTGAACGGAATGCCCGCTTCGCGGATCTTGGTCTTCGCCCGCACGAGGCGCTTGCTCATCGCGGCGGGCGACATCAGGAACGCCGACGCAATCGTCTTCGCTTCCAGCCCCAACACCACTTGCAGCATCAGCGGCGTGCGAATCGGGGCCTCGAGCGCGGGGTGCGTGCACGCGAACAGCAGCGCCAGCCGCCGGTCGGGCAACGCGTCTGTCGCGCACTCGTCGATTTCGTCGGCGAGAATCAGCAGTTGGTTCGCCACATCGTCGCCGACCTGGCGATGACGCGCGCCGTCGATTGCCCGGCGGCGCGCAACCGTCATCAGCCACGCTTCTGGACTGGCCGGACAGCCGTGCTCCGGCCAGTCCGCGAGCGCCGCCGCGAAAGCATCGGCGAGCGCGTCCTCGGCTGCCGCGACGTCGCGCGTGCGCATCGCCAGCAGCGCGACGAGCTTGCCGTAGCTGCGGCGAGCGACCGCCTCGGCGATCGACCGCGCGACGCCGTCATTGCCTCGGGCGTCGCCGGACGGGCTCATGCAGACGGCGCTTCGTACGGAGCGGTCCAGACCGGGCGCACCTCCATCACGCCGTGCGCCGCGCCGGGACAGCGCGACGCCCACGCCATCGCCGCGTCGAGGTTAGGCACGTCGATCAGGTAGTAGCCGGCGAGTTGCTCCTTCGTATCGGAAAACGGGCCATCGAGCACCTGCGGCTTGCCGTCGACGAGCCGCACCGTGGTGGCCGTGTTCGAGTGCTGCAGCCGGTTTGCGCCCACCAGAGCCCCCGATTTCTTCAACGATTCGGTGTACGCGTGATAGGCGGCAACGCCTTGCTGCCGCTCGCTGTCGGTCATCTTGTTCCAGCTGCTTTCTTCCGAGTAGATCATCAACAGGTATTCCATTTGAGCCTCCGTCACAGGGTTAAGGCGGATGAATTGCATCGGCCGCCATATCAATGACGCGCGGGCTGCGTGCGGACGGACAGGCGGCGTCAAAAAAATTCGCGGACGGCCACCTGGGACCCACGCTGTGTTGGAAAGAGACGTTTGAATCGCAGCCCGTTCGACCGTGTTTCGCAAAGCATTGTCGGACGGGTTGGCTGGGTTGTCGACCCGGGATTGGCGGACAGTGCAGAGAGCGCCGGCCGGGGATCGGACGCCAGGACATCCGAAACCAACGCAAAAAAAATGGCGCCGCAGGCATTCAGCCCGCGGCGCCATTTCGTGGCGCTACGACGCGAACAACACGCCGTAGCCCGACAGCACACTTACATCGTCACGCCGTCGGCGACTTCCTTGAAGTCCTCGATCTGGTCGAAGTTCATGTATTGATAGATCTTGTCGCCGTTGGCGTTGAGCACGCCCATATCGGCCATGTACTCTTCCTTGGTCGGGATCTTGCCCAGACGCGAGCAGATCGCCGCCAGTTCCGCCGAGCCGAGGTACACGTTCGTGTTCTTGCCGAGGCGGTTCGGGAAGTTGCGGGTCGACGTCGACATGACCGTCGCGCCTTCGCGCACCTGGGCCTGGTTGCCCATGCACAGCGAGCAGCCCGGCATTTCGGTACGCGCACCAGCCGTGCCGAACACGCCGTAGTGGCCTTCCTCGGTCAGCTGCTTCTGATCCATCTTGGTCGGCGGAGCCACCCACAGCTTGACCGGGATGTCGCGCTTGCCTTCGAGCAGCTTCGACGCGGCGCGGAAGTGACCGATGTTGGTCATGCACGAGCCGATGAACACTTCGTCGATCTTGGCACCGGCCACGTCCGACAGCGTCTTCACGTCGTCCGGATCGTTCGGGCAGGCCACGATCGGCTCGTGGATGTCGGCGAGGTCGATCTCGATGACGGCCGCGTACTCGGCGTCGGCATCCGGCGACAGCAGTTGCGGGTCGGCCAGCCACTGCTCCATCGCCTTGATGCGGCGCTGCAGGCTGCGCGGGTCCTGGTAGCCCTGGGCGATCATCCACTTGAGCAGCGTGACGTTGCTGTTCAGGTATTCGATGATCGGTTCCTTGTTCAGGTGCACCGTGCAACCGGCGGCCGAACGTTCGGCGGAAGCATCCGACAGTTCGAACGCTTGCTCGACCTTCAGATCGGGCAGGCCTTCGATTTCGAGAATGCGGCCGGAGAAGATGTTCTTCTTGCCTTGCTTGGCAACCGTCAGCGTGCCCTGCTTGATCGCGTACAGCGGAATCGCGTTGACCAGGTCACGCAGGGTCACGCCCGGCTGCATCTTGCCCTTGAAGCGGACCAGCACCGATTCCGGCATGTCCAGCGGCATCGTGCCGGTGGCGGCCGCGAACGCGACCAGACCCGAACCTGCCGGGAAGCTGATGCCAATCGGGAAGCGCGTGTGCGAGTCGCCGCCGGTGCCGACGGTGTCGGGCAGCAGCATGCGGTTCAGCCACGAGTGGATCACGCCGTCGCCCGGGCGCAGCGCGATGCCGCCACGGTTGCTGATGAAGTTCGGCAGCGTCTGGTGGGTCTTCACGTCGACCGGCTTCGGATAAGCGGCAGTGTGGCAGAACGACTGCATCACGAGATCGGCCGAGAAGCCGAGGCACGCCAGGTCCTTCAGTTCGTCGCGGGTCATCGGGCCGGTGGTGTCCTGCGAGCCGACCGAGGTCATCTTCGGTTCGCAGTACGTGCCCGGGCGAACGCCCTGGCCTTCCGGCAGACCGCAAGCACGGCCGACCATCTTCTGCGCCAGCGAGAAGCCCTTGCCGCTGTTGGCCGGCTGCTTCGGCAGGCGGAACAGCGTCGACGGAGCGAGACCCAGCGCTTCACGCGCCTTGGCGGTCAGGCCGCGGCCGACGATCAGCGGAATGCGGCCGCCGGCGCGCACTTCGTCGAACAGCACGTCGGACTTGACCTGGAACTCGGCGATCACTTCGCCGTTCTTTAGCGCCTTGCCTTCGTACGGGCGCAGTTCGACCACGTCGCCCATTTCCATCTTCGACACGTCGAGTTCGATCGGCAGCGCGCCGGCGTCTTCCATCGTGTTGTAGAAGATCGGAGCGATTTTGCCGCCGAGGCACACGCCGCCGAAGCGCTTGTTCGGGATGAAGGGGATGTCTTCGCCCGTGAACCACAGCACCGAGTTGGTGGCCGACTTGCGCGAGGAGCCGGTGCCGACCACGTCGCCCACGTACGCGACCAGGTGGCCCTTTTCCTTCAGCGACTCGATGAACTTGACCGGGCCGCGCTTGCCGTCTTCTTCCGGCGTGATGCCGGGGCGCGCGTTCTTCAGCATCGCCAGCGCGTGCAGCGGGATGTCCGGACGGGTGGTCGCGTCCGGAGCCGGCGACAGGTCGTCGGTATTGGTTTCGCCCGTCACCTTGAACACGGTGATGGTCAGGCTTTGCGGCACTTCCGGACGGCTCGTGAACCATTCGGCGTCGGCCCAGCTTTGCATCACGGCCTTCGCATTGGCGTTGCCCTTGTCGGCCAGTTCCTTGACGTCGTGGAACTGGTCGAACATCAGCAGGGTTTTCTTCAGCGCGTCGGCGGCCACGGTGCCCACTTCGGCGTCGGACAGCAGTTCGATCAGCGGCTGGATGTTGTAGCCGCCCAGCATCGTGCCGAGCAGTTCGGTGGCGCGCTCGCGCGAGATCAGTGCGCAGGCGGTCTCGCCTTTGGCCACCGCGGCGAGGAAACCTGCCTTCACGCGGGCTGCTTCGTCCACGCCGGCGGGCACGCGGTTGGTGATCAGGTCGAGCAGCGTCTGCTCTTCGCCAGCGGGCGGGTTCGTCAGGAGCTCGACCAGCTCGGCGGTCTGCTGAGCCGTCAGCGGCAGGGGAGGAATGCCGAGCGCGGCGCGTGCGGCCACGTGAGCACGAAAGTTTTCAAGCATGGGGGACCTGCTGGTATTTGCGTTTCAGGGAAAGGCTTTTTAGGCACTCCAAGCTGTGCCGGGCACTGCTTCGATCGCGATTTTAATTGCAATCCCCCTCCACGGTCAAATGTCTTATGTCTTATATAAGAGTTGGCCAGCGGACACCGGCGATGCTCGATGCGCTTCGGGTGCTGTGCGCACGCTTCCCCGCCATCGCAAAAGCACCGACTGTGTAAGCCGTTTCAATCATTCGCCGTCGCTCGAATGCTTTGATTACTGCCCGCTTAACGCCTACAACTGAGGATGTCCGGCGATGTTCTTCCCGGCCGGATTCAACCGGCGGCGGAGGTGCAAATGAGCTATCAACTGATGGGCAGCATCCTCGAAGTGTGCGAATGCAAGGTGCTGTGTCCTTGCTGGATCGGAGAAGATCCCGACAACGGCTCGTGCCGCAGTGCGATGGCTTACCACTACGAGCGAGGCACGATCGACGGCGTCGATGTATCGGGCCTGACGATCGCGTTCGCGGCGTTCATTCCCGGCAATGTGCTCAAAGGCGGCTGGCGCGTCGCGATGTTCGTCGACGAGCGCGCGAGCGACGCGCAATTCGATGCTCTGGTAAGCGTGCACCGTGGCGAGCGCGGCGGCCCCCTCGCGGATCTCGTGCAGTTGATCGGCGAAGTCGTGTCGGTGGAACGCGTGCCGATCGAATACACGGTCGTCGACGGCAAGGGCAGGATGAAAGTCGGCGAAGCAATCGATGCCGAGTTGGAACCTTATCGCGGCCCGACCGGCGAGCCGACCAAGCTGGTCGAAAGCATCTTTTCGACGATACCGGGCTCCCCTGCTTTCGTCGGCAAGGCGAACTCTTTCCGCCTGCGGCACGAAAAGCTCGATCTCGATCTCGCGTTGAGCGGACATAACGCCATTCAGGGATCGTTCAACTTCGCGTCGTGAAGATGCTCGCACGCTCGCGGCTGTTCGCGCCGCTCTTCGTCGCATTGACGAGCAGCGCGTGGATCGCGTTATGGGCGTGGGACGCGGGGCCTTATGCGCGTTACCTGCGTCACACAAGCTGGGACGAACTGCCGCTCGTCGGCCCGATATGCCGCGCGATGCCCGGTGCTAGCGTCACGATCGCGGCGCTGCTGCACAGCGCCGCATGGCTGCTGATGATCGCGGCGATGATGCTGCCGAGCGCCTTCCCGCTGTTCGACACCTTCCGGCGGATGACCGTCGCGCACGACAACCGGCGCACGCTGATGGCGCTTCTGATCGTCGGTTATGCGACGACGTGGGCGCTGTTCGGCGTGGTCGCGCACGGCTTCGACGCGGCGCTCCATCTGGTCGCCGCGCAAGTTCCGAGCTTGCTTGCGAAAGGCTGGCTGATCGGCGCGGCGATCGTCGCGCTCGCGGGCCTCTATCAGTTCAGCAGCCTCAAACATCGATGTCTCGACAAATGCCGCTCGCCGCTGATGTTCATCACCGGGCATTGGCGGGGCAAAAGCGCGCGCCGCGAGAGCTTCGTGCTCGGCATCAGTCACGGCGCGTTCTGCGTCGGCTGCTGTTGGGCGCTGATGCTGCTGATGTTCGCGGTCGGCACCGGCAGTGTCGGCTGGATGCTGGCGCTGGGCGCGATCATGTCGGCCGAGAAGAATTTCCGCTGGGGCAGGTCGATCGGCAAGCCGCTCGGCGTCGCGTTGCTTGCATGGTCCGCGTGGATCGTCGTACAGCACTCCTCCCTCATTGCCTGAGCCGTGCCCGGCGGCCTGCACGCACCTGCCCCGTTATCGCTCTGCGCTTCCAAAGAATGCCGCGAGTTCGTCGGCAACCGCGCGCGGTTGTTCTTCTGGAATGAAGTGCCCGCAGTGACTAATGGTGCGGCCTTGGACGTCGGTGAAAAAGGCTCGCAGAGGGGTCGCCATATCGGCGATGGAGCCTTGATCGGAACCGAGCGTCAGCAGTGGCAAATCGAGCCTGCCTCGCTGCTTCAATTCCGCGTTCTGCCGGGCGGACACGTGCGCGGCGCGGTAATACGCAAGACCCGCGCGCAAGCCGCCGTCTTTCTTCAGAATCCGCAGATATTCATCGATATCGGCGTCAGTGAACGTGTCGGGATTGGCCGTCTTTCGCCGCAAAAACCAGTCGAGGTATTCGCGCTCCTTGCCGGCAAGCAGCACTTCCGGCAGATCCGGTAGGACGTGAAAAGCAAAATGCCAGGTACGCCATGCACGCTCGGGCGCGATCGGCAACGCATCGGGCAACGTCACGCCGGGGATCCCCGCATCCAGCAGCGCAAGGCGACGGACCTCGTCGGCGAACATCACCGCGTAAGGAAAAGCCACCCACGCTCCAATGTCGTGTCCGGCGAGAAAGTACCGGCTCACTCCGAGTTGCTGGAGCAAACCGTGGACATGGCTCGCAAGGGTCTGCGTGTCGTAGCCGTCCATAGGACGATCCGAATCACCTTGTCCGGGAAGGTCCGGTGCGACGATTCGATAGGTCTTTGCAAGCAGCGCGATCACGTTGCGCCACGCGAACCAGCTCTGCGGAAAGCCCGCGAGCAACACGATCACGTCACCCTGTGGGTTTCCACCGGTGACGTAGTGCAGTCTCAGTCCGTCTACGGTTGCGAACTTGTGCTCGAATCCTTCCAACCCCGGAACGGGCCTTGATGCTGGCAGCGTGCTTACGATTTCGGAACTCCCAGATGGCATGGGCGAGTGAAGTGCTTTCACGAACGAGACTCCTTTGGGTTGAGTGATTACATCGTTGAACGGCTGTTTCTCATCGGCGGTTTACCTTAGGAAATAGTCATTTCCTAACTTGGCGAGCAGCACTGGTAACTGATGCGATGCTATATCTGGCTGTGCTTAGTCCAGCAGACGCATGGCCTGCTCCGCCGCCGCCATTATGTGCGCCCGGGGCCGCCCGACTTTGCCGACGACCCTCAAACCTTGCGTCAAACTCAGCAGGGCGCGGCCGGTAGCGTCCGCATCCACGGCAGCCGCGATCGAACCGTCTGTCTGGCCCAGCCGGATCAGACGGCACAACAGCCGCTCGGTTCGCTGCAAAGAAGCGGCGACATGACCCGCGACCTCATCATCGAAGGCCAGCAGATCGATCGCGCTTCCGACTACGAGACAGCCCCGCTTGCCCTCGTCGCCGATTGCAGACTCGGCATAAAACCGCAGAACGGCCCGTACCTTGTCGCGGCCCGTCTGCTCCGCGTCGAGCAGCCTTTGCAACTGGCTATTTCGTAGATGGATGTAGCGCTCGAGCGCGGCAAGGAACACCGCTCGCTTATCGGTGAACGCCTTGTAGATACTGCCGGCCGTGAGGCCCATCGCGGCACCGAGATCGCCGAGAGACGTCCCCTGATAGCCGCGTTCGCGAAAAATCTGGATTGCGCCGTCCAGCGCGATGTCCATATCGAATTCGCGAGGACGACCTGGAGCTCGAGGCTGTCTGGCAGGATGGTGGCGTGCGGTCATGGCGCGATTATAGGAAATGGTCATTTCCTAATCAAGATGTCCCGTCGCGTAGGGTTCCGAAAACCGCGCTCCGGTTTCGAGGCAGTCGTGCAAAACTTGTCCACCGCCTTATCCACTTTTTCTGTGCACAACTTCTATCGGCGCGGTCACTCGGGGCGATCGGGCGCGACGCGCTCCAGCGAATCCGGTGTAGTCTGACGGTATGGTGCTCATTTCGGAGGCGGCATGGAACGGGAGCTAAAGCTGCGCGTTGCGAACGAAGATCTCGGCAAATTGCGCAACGCATCGATACTCGCGCAATCGGAAGCCACAGCGGGAACGCCTCACCTGCTGACCAGCACCTATTTCGATACACCGGAGTTTTCATTTCACTGGTGCGGGGCTTCCCTGCGCGTGCGCAGCGTCGGCAACGAGAAAATCCAGACGCTGAAGCTCGAAGGCTCGGCCAAGGCGGGGCTGTTCGACAGGGACGAGTTCGAGATGCCCGTGACGAGCGACGTGCCCGATCTGAAGCTGCTGTGCGACCAGATCCCCGACGACAGCGACTGCGGGAAGCTGATTCGCGACGAGACCGTTCCCGCCCAACTGAAGCCCGTATTCGTCACGCGGATCAACCGCTCGGCATTTGCGCTGCGCCAGCCGTCCGGATACGAACTCGAGCTTGCTCTGGACGAAGGAACCATCGAGGCGGAGCCGGGCTCGGTGCAGATCGCCGCCGTGGAACTGGAATTGAAACAGGGCGATCCGGACATGCTGTACCGCGTCGCGCTGGAAATGCTCGAAACCGTGCCGCTGCGTATCGATCATCGCAGCAAGGCCGATATCGGGTATGCACTGCTGGTAGCCGAGCACAGCGAGGCGGTGAAAGCGCAACCGGTGCGACTGGACAAGCGCGATTCGATCGAGGATGCATTCTGCGTGATTGTGCGCAACTGTCTGGACCAGGTCCACGCGAATGAGCTGGGCGTCGTGTCGGGCCACGATCCATCGAGCGTCCATCAGATGCGCGTGGGGCTTCGCCGCTTGCGTTCGGCCCTCGACCTGTTTGCGAAGGTCATCCCCGCCGCTCCCGGCTTCGACGAGGAGTTGCGCTGGATTGCCTCGGAACTCGGCGCCGCGCGCGACTGGGAAGTGCTCGCGGGATCGACGCTCGAACATGCCGGCGCCGACGGCGGTACGGAAGAGATCCGCCCCGTCAGAGAGGCTTGCGAGCAGATTGCGGTCAACAACCGGCAGCGCGCGGCGGCCGCGGTCGAATCGGTTCGCTATACGCGGCTCGCGCTCCAGCTGGCGCTCTGGGTGAGCCGCAAGGGTTGGCGAGATGAGATGTCCGACGAACAGCGCGACGTGATCAGCAGCCCGGTGAAGCCCTTCGCCGCCGATGTTCTGCGCCGTCGGCACAAGAAACTGATCAAACGTGGCAAGGGTTTGGCCGATCTCGACGATCACAGCCGTCACCGCGCCCGCATCGCGGCGAAGAAAGTTCGATACGCCACCGAGTTCTTCGCGTCGCTATGCCCGCGGCGGGTCGTCCGCCACTATGTCGAGGCGCTCACCGCGCTTCAGGACGATCTCGGCTGGCGCAACGATGCCGTCGTCGCCGATCAGCTGCTGAAGTCGCTGCTGACGACGGCGCCCGAGGCGGCCTCGGGCGCGGCCTTCGCACGTGGCTTCCTCGCGTCGCGGGTCGCTGCCGATCATCGGACATTGAAGAAGCTGTGGAAGCGCTTCAAGCTGCTTTCGTCACCGCACTGATGGTCCGAACAAGCGCGACCATGCCGCGCGCACGCGGCGCGCGCGATCCTCGAACAGGTACGACGCAGCGAGCGCAAACAGGCCTGACATGACCCCTGTCGCGATGTGTTCGAGCGCATGAAAGCGGTAGTGGCTCAGATGAGAATAGGCATCGCCGATGGCGGTCAGGCAACCGACGAGCAGTGCGTTGCTATAGCGATTCCCGTACCACTTCGCCGCCGGCGTGAAGGTGAGCAGCAGCGCGAGCACACCGGTGAGCAGCCCGGTCTTGAATGCGATCGCCCAGTGCGTGAGGCTCATCACGTTGCCCCAGCTCCCCGGCATACAGGTCATGCACGCGCTGGTTGGCTGCCAGAAACGCTGGACAAGCAGTTTGAAGCGGCGTTTCCATGCGCTTCCCATGATGTGCTCCACGATGTCCGGCGTGAGATTCCACGCGGAAATGGTACATCGCGAGCGCGCCGTAGCGTGGAACTTCGCTATGACGACCGATCTCGATTACGCGCTCGCGTGGCGCCCGTAATCACCGCGATGCCGAGCAGTATCACGGCCACGATGGCAATGATGTGCTGCGCGACATGCAGCGCCATCAATCCCCACGCGACGCCACCAATGAAAATGATCCATCCGACCAGATAGATGAGCAGGGTCATCGTTGTTCTCCTTGATCCACGGGCCTATCTCTAAGCACATTGCGCGCCTGATGTCATCTGCCGACGTGTCTGGCATAGTCTGTGCGTCCCACATCACCGTTTGCGCGGCCCTGCAGGCAGCGCCCTCTTCTATTACCGATCGATATGGACGCTCCCCGCACCCCACCCCGCCCAAACGCGCCGCCGTCCGGTGGTCGCACCGGCTTCGTATGCGTGCGAGGCGCGCGCGAGCACAATCTGTAAAACGTCGACGTGCAGATTCCACGCGATGCGCTGGTCGTGTTCACGGGCGTGTCGGGCTCGGGCAAATCATCGCTGGCGTTCGGCACGCTGTACGCGGAGGCGCAGCGGCGCTACTTCGAATCGGTCGCGCCGTATGCGAGGCGCCTGATCGAACAGGTCGGCGTGCCCGAAGTCGATGCGATCGAAGGGCTGCCGCCCGCGGTTGCGCTGCAACAGCAACGAGGCGCACCGAGCGCGCGTTCATCGGTGGGCAGCGTGACGACGCTGTCGAGCCTCGTGCGCATGCTGTATTCGCGAACCGGTGACTATCCCCCGAAACAGCCGATGCTGTTCGCCGAGGACTTTTCTCCGAACACGGTGCAAGGCGCCTGCCCGACCTGCCATGGATTGGGCCGCGTGTACCAGGTCACCGAGAAATCGATGGTGCCCGACGACTCGCTCACGATCCGCGAGCGCGCGATCGCAGCGTGGCCGCCGGCGTGGCACGGGCAGAATCTGCGCGACATCCTCGTGACCCTCGGCTACGACGTCGACACGCCGTGGCGCGATCTGCCGAAAAAGGATCGCGACTGGATTCTCTTCACCGACGAACAGCCGACCGTGCCCGTCTATGCCGGCCTCACGCCGAAGGAGACCCGCGCCGCGCTCAGACGCAAGGACGAGCCGAGCTATCAGGGCACGTTCACGAGCGCGCGCCGGTACGTGCTGCACACCTTTGCGACCACCCAAAGCGCGCTGATGAAAAAGCGCGTGTCGCAGTACATGGTCGGCAGCGAGTGCCCGGCTTGCGATGGCAAACGGCTCAAGAAAGAAGCGCTGTCGGTGAAATTCGCCGGATTGGATATCGGCGAGTTTTCACAGTTGCCGCTCGCCGAACTCGCCGCGATTCTCGCGCCGATTGCACGCGGCGAATGGCCGGAGCCGCAGACGTCGACCACCGGCCAGGGCAGCGTACTCAGCAAAAGCGCGATGCGTGACGCCGTCGACAAGCGGGTCGCCGCCGGCGGCTCCGCGCACAAGGCGTCGCCCGATGTCCGGCGCACGCCGAACCTGTCCGGGGAGAAACGCCTCGCCGCGCAGCGGATCGCCGCCGAACTGCTGGAACGCCTGACCACGCTGGTCGAGCTGGGCCTCGGCTATCTCGCGCTCGAACGTGGCACGCCGACGCTGTCGTCGGGTGAATTGCAGCGCTTGCGACTGGCCACGCAATTGTCGTCGCAACTCTTCGGTGTCGTGTACGTGCTCGACGAGCCATCGGCCGGCTTGCATCCCGCCGATGGCGAAGCGCTTTTCAGCGCGCTGCAGGAACTGAAGGCGGCAGGTAATTCGCTGTTCGTCGTCGAGCACGATTTGCAGATGATGCGGCGCGCCGACTGGCTGGTCGATGTCGGTCCGGCGGCCGGCGAAGCGGGCGGTCACGTGATTTATAGCGGGCCGCCGCAGGGACTCGCGACGGTCGAGGCGTCACAGACGCGCCGCCATCTGTTCGCCCCGCCCGCGCAAGTCGATCGCGTACCGCGCGACGCCGCCGGCTGGCTGCGGCTCGCCAATATCACGCGCAACAACCTGCACGGCTTGAACGCCGCGTTCCCGCTCGGCTGCCTGACGACGGTCACCGGCGTCTCGGGCTCCGGCAAATCGAGCCTCGTGAGCCAGGCGCTCCCGGAACTGGTCGCGCGGCGGCTGGGAAAGATCATCGAAAGCCCGGACGATGACGAACCGGACCCGCTGCTCGCCACCGCGACGACGCCCACGAGCGGCCATATCGCCGACGGCATGGACGCGCTGCGCCGGCTCGTACGTGTCGATCAGAAGCCGATCGGACGCACGCCGCGTTCCAACCTCGCGACCTACACAGGTCTGTTCGACCACGTGCGCAAGCTGTTCGCGGACACGCCCAGCGCGCGCAAGCGTCGCTATAGCGCCGGGCGCTTCTCGTTCAACGTCGCGCAAGGCCGCTGCCCGACCTGCGAAGGCGAAGGCTTCGTCAGCGTCGAATTGCTATTTCTGCCGAGCGTGTATGCGCCTTGTTCGACCTGTCACGGCACCCGCTATAACGCATCGACGCTGGAGATCACGTGGCGCGATAAAAACATCGCCGAGGTGCTGGGCCTGACCGTCGATGCCGCGTGCAGCTTCTTTGCCGATGAGCCGGGCGTGATGCGCGCGCTGAATGCGCTGCGCGACATCGGCCTCGGCTATCTGCGGCTCGGCCAGCCCGCCACCGAGCTATCGGGCGGCGAGGCGCAGCGCATCAAGCTCGCCACCGAACTGCAACGCGCACAGCGCGGGGACACCTTGTACATCCTCGACGAACCGACGACCGGCCTCCATGCCGCCGATGTGGACCGGCTGATGGTGCAACTGCAACGGCTCGTCGAGGTGGGCAATACCGTGGTGGTGGTCGAGCACGACATGCGGGTGGCCGCGCAGAGCGACTGGGTCATCGACGTCGGCCCGGGCGCCGGCGACGCCGGCGGGACGATCGTGGCGAGCGGCACGCCGGCCGAAGTCGCGTGCAGGAAGGAAAGCCGCACGGCCGTGTATCTGCGGCAACACCTCGTGGCTTGAGCTGGGGACGCATGCATAAGACCGATCAGTGTTCTAAGCTTTCTCTGCAGGCCCGTCAGGTAGCAAGCACTGAGCGGGCAGCAAAACGCGCGACGCACATGGACCTCTGACATGCCCCTATCCAGTCCAGTCTCGAATGTGTCGACCAGACCGCCCGCCCCTCGCCTGACGACGCTCAGTCACATACAGATCGCGTCGCTGTGGTTTGCGCTGTTTACCCAATGGATGACGGTCGTTCCGGTGCTGGTGCCGTCACAGGTCGCCGAAATGCTCGGACGCGATGCCGCATTGAAGGAAGGGGTGGCCGGCTCCGTCATTGCGTCCGGCGCGTTCGTTGCAATGATCGTGGCGCCGCTGGCCGGCGCCCTTTCAGATCGCTCCATCGCAAAACATGGACGTCGGCGATCGTTTCTCGTCACCGGCGTGTTCGGCACTGCGGTTGCCCTGGTATGGCTTGCTTCGTTCAACAGAGGGGCGAGCGTATGGCTGTATGCACTCGCGTTCCTGAATCTGCAGTTCTGGTGGAACTGGGCGGCGGGTCCGTATGCCGGGCTGGTGCCCGATGTCGTGCCCAAACGGGAAACCAACCGCGCGAGCGCGTGGCTCAACGTGATGTCGGTGCTCGGCACCATCAGTGGCAACGTGGTGCTCGTCGTGCTCTATTCGCCGGGCCGCCTCTATCCGACGGTGGCCACGTTCATTGCGATCATGCTGCTCTGCCTTTGGCTGACGATTCGCGGCTCGCGCGAGCCGACGCCTGTCAGATCCCATCAACGGTTCGAACTCCTCGCGTTCTTGCGCTCGTTCTATCTCGACCCGCGCCTCCACCGAAACTTTTACTGGGTGCTGGTAACCCGTCTGTTCGGCAACATGGGAATCTGGTCGATCTTCACCTTCATGTTGTACTACCTGCAGGATGTCATCGGCATTCGTCATCCGACCGGAGTGATGAACGGGCTTCTCGGTGTCGGCGTGGTGCTGGCGATCCCGGCCAGCCTGTTGGGTGCTCGGCTCGCCGACCGCCACGGCGCGGTCCCCGTCGTCCGCCTGACAAGCTGGATCATGGCCGGAGCCGCAATCGGCTTTGTCATGCTGGCGCTGCATCCGAACCTGTCGCTGGTGATCGCGGTCGGACTCGTTTTCTGCGCCGCCTACGGGACCTATCAAGCCGTCGACTGGGCGCTCGCGCTGCAAGTGTTGCCAGACGATGCATCCAGCGGCAAGGACATGGGCATCTGGCAAGTGTCGATGGTGCTGCCGCAGATCCTCGGCCCCGCGGCGACCGGGTGGATGCTGTCGTGGGTGAAGGCGCTTGCGGGTGCCGGAACCGCCTACGTCGTCGCGTTCGTCGTCGCAGCGGGGTGGTTCGTGCTCGCGGCGTGGTTCGTCTCGCACATCAGGATTGCTTCGCAGCAACACGTATCCAGCGGACTCGCCGGGCGATCGTCATAGAGCCACGGCCCCGCCTGTTGCAGGTTCATCCGGCCGTAACGGAGGCAGAAATGGCTCGCGCAGACGTCGATGTCACGGAACAAAAACGCTTGAACGACGCGCATACGGCGCAAGTGCCATGGAAGCAGTGGGGGCCGTACCTGAGCGAGCGGCAATGGGGAACCGTCCGCGAGGACTACAGCGAAGATGGCGACGCCTGGAACTATTTCACCCACGACCAGGCGCGTTCGCGCGCTTACAGGTGGGGAGAAGACGGGCTCGGCGGACTATCCGACGACCAGCAGCGACTCTGCTTCGCGCTCGCACTCTGGAACGGGCGCGACCCGATTCTGAAGGAACGCCTGTTCGGGCTCACCAATAGCGAAGGCAATCATGGCGAGGACGTGAAGGAATATTACTTCTATGTCGACAGCACGCCCACGCACTCGTACATGAAGTATCTGTACAAGTACCCGCAGCGGGAATATCCGTACGTCGACCTGATCGAGACGAACCGCGAGCGATCGCGAGAAGAACTCGAGTACGAACTGCTCGATACCGGCGTATTCGATGACGACCGGTATTTCGATGTGTTCGTCGAATACGCGAAGCGCGATCCACAAGACATCTTCGTGCGCATTTGCGTGCACAACCGCGGGCAGGACGCGGCGCAGCTTCGAATCCTGCCGACGCTATGGTTTCGCAATACGTGGTCGGAGAACCACGACGATCCCAGGCCGTCGCTGTGCGAAGACGCGCCGGGCGTCATTCGGGCGCGCCATCATGAACTGGGCGACTACTGGCTCTATTGCGAAGGCGCGACGGAACTGCTGTTCACGGAAAACGAAAGCAATGCACGGCGTCTGTGGAATCAGCCCAATGCTTCGCCGTATGTGAAGGACGCGTTCCACGCGTATGTGATCGGCGGGCAACGCGAGGCGGTGAATCCCGCCAGAACGGGAACCAAGGCGGCGGCCCATTGCGTATGCGACGTACCCGGCGGCGACAGCGTGACGATCCGGCTGCGCCTGAGCGCGGCGAGCCGCGACAACGCGTTCGACGGCTTCGAGAACACCTTCAACGAACGCATTGCCGATGCGGACGAGTTCTACGCGCGCATCGCGCCGAAATCGCTGACGGAAGACCAGCGCCGGGTGCATCGTCAGGCGTTGGCGGGCATGTTGTGGGGCAAGCAGTACTACTACTTCGATCTCGAACTGTGGCTGCGCGAGCATGGGAGTCATCCGTTGCTCGACGGCGAGCGGCTCGACGTGCGCAACACCGGGTGGTTCCACATGCTGAATGCGGACGTGATCTCGATGCCGGACAAATGGGAATACCCATGGTACGCGGCCTGGGATCTGGCGTTCCACACGATCTCTCTGGCGCTCGTCGACTTCGATTTCGCGCAGGAGCAATTGCTGCTGATGTTGCGCACCTTGTATGTCCATCCGAGCGGCCAGATTCCGGCCTACGAGTGGAACTTCAGCGACGTCAATCCTCCGGTGCATGCGGCCGCCACGCTTTGGCTCTACCGGTACGGCAAAGAGCTGGGACGGGCCGACCCGCGCTTTCTCGAGCGCTCGTTTCAGGGGCTGATGCTCAATTTCAACTGGTGGGTCAATCGCAAGGACCCGGCAGGACGCAACGTGTTCGCCGGCGGCTTTCTGGGGCTGGACAACATCGGGGTGTTCGATCGCAGCGCGCAGCTGCCGACGGGTGGATCGCTGGAACAGGCGGACGGAACCGCGTGGATGGCGTTTTATTGCCAGTGCATGCTGGAGATGGCGATCATCCTGACGGAATACGATCCGATGTACGAGGAGATCGCTTTCAGGTTCGTCCAGCACTTCATGTGGATCGCGTATGCAATGGATAGGCGCGGCGAACATCCGGACGACATGTGGGACGAGCATGACGGCTTCTTCTATGATCTGCTGCGGCTTCCCGACGGCCAGACCATGCGTCTGAAGATCAGGTCGATGGTGGGGCTGCTGCCGCTGTGCGCGACGACAGTATTCGAGACAGATTCGGTGACACGGTATCCGAAACTGATGGAGCTGATCGCCCAGTTCCGCAAACGCTACCCGGAGCTGCTCGCGCACGTGGCGCCGACGGATACGGGCTTCATCGGCCATCGGGAGCGCAGGCTCCTGTCGATCCTGAACAGACGCAAGCTCGAACGCGTGCTCGGATACCTGCTCGACGAGAATGAGTTCCTCGGACCGCATGGCATCCGTTCGCTCTCCCGCTATCACCTCGATCATCCGTATGTGCTCAACATCGGCGGGACCGATTACAAAGTGCAGTACCTGCCGGCCGAATCCAATACGGGCATGTTCGGCGGGAATTCCAACTGGCGAGGTCCGGTATGGATGCCGGTGAACCTGCTCGTTGTCAGGGCACTGATGAACCTCTACAGCTTTTTCGGCGACGAGTTCAAGGTGCAATGCCCGACCGGGTCCGGGCATTACATGACGCTGTTCGAGGTGACACAGGAAATCGTCCGGCGACTGACGGGTACGTTCTTGCGCGATGCGGATGGAAGACGTCCCGTCTACGGCGGGACCAGCAAGTTTCAGGACGATCCGCACTGGCGCGACCTGATCCTGTTCTACGAGTATTTCCACGGCGACAACGGTGCGGGGCTCGGAGCCAGTCATCAGACCGGCTGGACGGGCCTCGTCGCACCTCTGTTGGACATGTTCGGGCGGATCGATGCTCGAACCGTACTCGACAGCGACCGCTGGCGCGTGATGGCCGGCGCTTCCGCGCACGAGGCGGGCAGCAGCGACAATGCTCTCAACGCGCACCGTCCGTGACCATCGCTCCGGATGTCTTGAGGCCCATGACTATGCCTAGGAGGCTCAAAAGCGTCACAGTAGCGGCCATGATCGCGGCCAGATGCAGACCCTCGGCAAGATGGTCGAACTCCGGCCGCACAAGGGCGCCGAACAACCCCACGCCGAGCACGCCGCCAATCTGACGCGCGGTGTTCAACACGCCCGATGCAATGCCCATGTACGACGGTTCCACGTGCGCCAGCACCGCGGTGTTGATCGACGGCACCGCGAGCGCGACACCGACGCCAACAGTGAGCAGCGGCAGCGCGACTCCTAGCGCACCGCTATCCACCCGCGCGAACGCAAGCGAAACATAGCCGAGCGCCGCCAGTGCCTGGCCGACAAGCATCGGCAGGCGATAACCGAAACGCGCGGTGAGCGAACCCGACGCGACGTTTGCGACTGCGACTACCGCTGTCATCGGCAGGAACGCGAGGCCGGTTTCGAGCGGTGTGTCGTGACGCGCGTTCTGGAAAAACAGACTCATCGCAAACATCAGTCCGTAGTAGCCGAAATTCAGCGACAGCCCCGTTAACGCGCTGACGTTCACCGCGGCATGGCGGAACAGCGCGAGCGGTAAAAGCGGCTGCGCCTGCCGCGCCTCGACGATGACGAACAGCCCGCCCGCAACGGCCGCGACGCCAAGTCCGGTCAACACGGTCATGCTGGTCCAGCCCAGCCTGCCGCTTTCGACAACCGCATACGTCAGCCCGACCAACGCAACGACGGCAAGCGTCTGGCCGGCCAGGTCGATGCGACGCGCCGCGTGACCTTGCGTGTCGGGCGCATGAGCGATGGTCAGCCAGATGCCCGCGACGCCGATCGGCACGTTGATCAGAAAAATGGCCGGCCAGCCGAAGCGGTCGACGAGCACGCCGCCGACCAGCGGCCCCGCCCCCAGCGCGAGCGCCGCGGTGCCCGCCCAGACGCTAACCGCCCTGGCCCGCGCATGCGGGTCCGGGAACGCCGCGCCGAGCAGCGCCAGCGACGACGGCACGCACAGCGCCGCGCCGATGCCCTGCACCACCCGCGACCCAACCAGCAGCGCCGCGCCATCCGACAGCCCGCACCCCACCGACGCGCAGGTAAACACGACGAACCCAGCGACGAACATGCGCCGCGCGCCGAACCGGTCGGCCAATGCGCCAGCGGACAGCAGCAGACTCGCGAACGCCAGCGTGTACGCGTTGACGACCCATTCCAGCGCCGTCGAATCGAGGCCGAGGCCATCGCGCATTCGTGCGAGCGCGACGTTCACCACCGTGACGTCGAGACAGATGATGACGAAGCCGAGGCTCGTCGCGAGCAAAGCAAGACGTGGTGACCGGGCCGGTGAGCTGAGCTGTTTGCGCATGATGTCCGTGCAGGAAGTCGGGCGATGCGGCACCGGGATGGGCCGCAAGCGCCGTGTACGCGGACTGTATTCCCACAGCGAAGATTGATAAACGCACGGCAAATGGCAACAGAACCAATTATTATTGGGGAATGGACCTCCTCAAAGCGATGACCGTGTTCGTGCGCGTAGTCGAAAGCGGCAGCCTGACGGCGGCGGCGGTAGCCTGCGACCTGTCGCCGACGATGGTCGGCAATCATCTTCAGGCGCTGGAAACGCGGCTAGGCGCGACACTCATCCATCGCACCACGCGCAAGCAGCAGATCAGCGCGTTTGGGCAGGCCTACTATGAACGATGCATCGAGATCCTCGGGCTGATCGACGATTCGGAACGGCTCGCGCTCGATCACCTCGCGACGCCACGCGGACGCCTGCGCATAACCGCGCCCGTCGTGTTCAGCAACGAATGCCTGATGCCGGTGATCGCGGATTACTACGAGCGCTATCCCGAGGTGAAGCTCGATATCGTCGCCACCGATGCGCTGTCGGACCTGCTCGACGACGGCTTCGAGGCGGCGGTTCGGATCGGCGCGCTGGGCAATCCGGATCTCGTCGCACGGCCTCTGCAGCCGTACCGTCTGGTGTTGTGCGCGTCACGCGGGTATCTGGCAGCGCACGGCACGCCGTCATCGCCCGACGCGCTGCGCTCGCATCAGTGCCTGACGTACGCGTATCCGCCGCGCTCGGAATGGCACGCGGCGCAGGCCGAATGGAGCCTCGAGGGTCCGGACGGCCGCGTGCGTGTGCCCGTCGACGGCAGGCTGAGGATCGACAATTCGGAAGCGCTGCGACGGGCGGTGTTGCGCGGCCTGGGCATCGCCATGCTGCCCGAGGTCCTCGTGGCCGCGGATCTGCGAGCGAAACGGTTGGTCGAAGTGCTGCCGGCGTTTGCCGCGCCCGAGCGGCCGCTGAACCTGCTGTATCTGCGTGAGCGGCGTACGTCGCCTAAGCTTCGGAGCTTTATTGAATTTATGGTCGAA
This sequence comes from Paraburkholderia sp. BR14320, assembly GCF_040948665.1. NCBI lineage: Bacteria > Pseudomonadati > Pseudomonadota > Betaproteobacteria > Burkholderiales > Burkholderiaceae > Paraburkholderia > Paraburkholderia sp. BR14320. The sequence continues at coordinate 33,856 of NZ_JBFPKG010000001.1, read as the reverse complement.
CGCTTCGGCGCGGAAGCGGCATCGCCCAACGGTGCTTGACCAACCCACGCTCAATGCGAATCCTGTTGCCTCCTGCGTAGATTGTCGCGCACACGACGGGCGACCAGAACCGTCAGATAGTCCGTGATTCGTGCGCCTTCGCTGAATTCGATCCATGTCTGCGCGTACATCTGCAAGACCGTTTCCTCTGGCGTGTTGGTGGCGGCGGCAATCTGCTTGATGACTTCCTCGACGTTGCGCGTGACCATTGCCTGCTCCCAGCGTGCGGTGATGAAAGACCGTCACGCGCACGTTACCCGCCTCAGTGCGGCCGTTACTTGATCTGGGTCAATTGATTTCGCCCATGACCGACCACGAGCTGTTTGAGGCGGGTCGCAACGAGGCCTTCACTGAAACACCGGTTTTCCCGACGCATCCTTGACTCTGGTCTTCCACTGCGAGCGGATTTCCGACACGACCGAATCCGGCAACGAGATGTAGTCGAGATCGCTGGCAGCCTGCCCGCCGTTCTTGAACGCCCAGTCGAAGAACTTCAGCGTTGCCGCGCCTTGCGCCGGCTTGTCTTGCGTCGCGTGCAGCAGCACGAAAGTCGCGCCGACGACCGGCCATGCGTCCTTGCCGGGCTCGTTGGTCAGGATCTGGTAGAACGACGTCTTCCAGTCCGCGCCCGAGGCGGCCGCCTTGAAGGTCTCGGTCTTCGGCGCAACCACCGTACCGGCGGAGTTCTTCAGGCTGGTGTAGACCATGTTGTTTTGCTTCGCATACGCCCACTCGACATAGCCGACCGCGCCAGGCAGCCGTTGCACGAAGGCGGCAACGCCGTCATTGCCCTTGCCGCCCGTACCGGTCGGCCAGTTCACCGTCGTGCCTTCGCCGACCTTCGACTTCCACTCCGGGTTCACCTTCGATAGAAAGTTCGTCCAGATGAAGCTCGTGCCCGAACCGTCGGCGCGGCGTACCACGGCAATGTCCGTGTCCGGCAGTTTCATGCCCGAATTCAGCGCGGCGATCGCCGGATCGTTCCATTTCTTGATCTTGTTCAGATAGATGTCGCCGAGCACCGCGCCCGACAGAACCAGTTGGCCCGGCTTCAAGCCCGGCAGGTTGACGACCGGCACGACGCCGCCGACCACCGTCGGGAATTGGAACAGGCCAGTCTTCGCCAGTTCATCGTCCTTCATCGGCGCGTCGGAACCCGCGAAATCGACGGTCTTCGCGAGGACCTGCTTGATGCCGCCCGCTGACCCGATGCCCTGGTAGTTGACCTTGCCGCCCCCCGCCTTATGGTAGGCGTCGGCCCACTTGTTATAGATCGGGGCCGCAAACGTGCTGCCCGCACCGGTGATGTCGACGGTTTGCGCGTGCGCGGCCGCGAGCGGTAGAGCAACGGCAAGAACTGCAATTCCTCGTTTGAACAGCATGGTTTGCCTCCACGAGATTGACTGACCGGATCAATGGTTGCAGCAAGCTTCGCTCCGCGACGCAATTGCTCAACTACGCATCCTGCGGGCCCAGGGAACTTGCGTTGGACTCCCGCAACTTGCGCGGGCGCGCGGTGTTCTTGCGATGATGCATTTCAATCCGCTCCAGCACGTCCGTGTCTGTATTGAGCGTTTCCAGAAGGTTGCGCCCTTTGTTCGGCTTTACGCACCCGGCACGGCTGCCCATCGCTCGAACCTTCAAACTTAAGCACTTCAAGTTACATTCCGTTGACAGCGGGCGCGCTGCGTTCAGCGCGGGCGGGGCGCGGATTGTTCGATGTTAGGAAGAATCGCCCTCCGCGCGCCGCCGAACTACACCGGCTGAGCCGAGCGAGTCCGGGCAAGCGGGTTACTGCTTATCAGTTGGTAGTGGCGTGTCGGTGAGACTGTCCTTGATCGCAGCCATCACAGCGGGCATCAGTGGCTCGCTGCCGACCCCAGCCCCTCCCAGCGCTTGCAGCACAGTGACGATCTTGATCGCGTCATATCGACGGCCACTGCCCACCGCCTCTTCGAAGGCGTTGGCCCGCTGGTTCGCCTCGTCCGGGTCGGCACTGACAAGCAATACGGCATGCGCGAGCACCAGATGGCCCCGTCCATCGCTCGTCCGCATCGCGGCTGGCGCCTGTCGCCAATACTGCGCCGTGCCAGCAATCTTGCGCGCGTCGGTGTCGACTCCCCAAGCCAGATTGAAGCGACCGTCGCAAAATGAACCGTCCACTGCCTGGTAGTGGGTCGTGACGCCGATCAAGCGCAGCGCGCTCGCGATGACTTCGCATAAGTGCAGGTACACCGCCTCGCTCATTTTGCTCGGCTGCTGCTCGACGAAATAAGCCAGACTTAAATTTAGAATCCCGGGGCCCTGCGGTACGAGGCCGCCGCCCGACATGCGTAGCCAGACGGGGCATCCGCTGCGAAGGAAAGCGGAGCGTGCAGATTCGAACTGCGAATAGCGCAGATAGCTGCGCGGTACCACCAAAGACTTCGGCGCTTCCCACAGTTGAGCAACATTGCGGCCACGCGCCGCTAAGTCCAGCAGTGTGTGCTCTGCCTGAAGGGGGTCGTGGACGGTCGGATCAGGTTGGATGAATTCGAATGACATAGTCAAAACGCGAAACACAGCAACTGTCAGGATCGGTTGCAAGACGGCATGGCCGAGGCCGACAAAAGGAAGATCCCGTGGTTTCCGACCGGATCGAGGAATGTGGCATCAGTTTCGAGGCCAGTCAACGTTCGCGTAGAACGAGCACCCGATGGTCAACGTCACTTTGGCGGACTCCCATCGGCGCCAGGCCGCCTGCTCCATGACGCCAGGTTAGCACTCGGCGCCTACCCGCTCAGGCTTCTTGCAGAAATGCAATGCTCTCCTGATTGAATCTCTCGGGCTGTTCATACTGCGCCCAGTTGTCACAGCCCTTGATTTCCACGAGCTGCGCGTTCGGTACGGTCCTGGCGATCGCACGGGCGTTGCTGAGAAACATATTGGGCCCATCACTTGTGGGGCGTCTTGAACAGGGCGTGGCCAGGAACACTGCGCACGGCATTGTCGAGTCGGCCACTACAGGCTGAGTCGTGCCGACCGGGTATTGGCATCCTGATCGAACAGCGTTGAGGCAGGCTTCTGCTGCGCCGCAGAGTTGCCATGCTGTGAAGCGCGCCTCGATGGCAAAGTTACTGAACCAACCGGGGCATCATGATCGTCCCATAGTTGGGGCCGATGCCGTCCATCTGGCTGTTTTTGCAGTAGTTCGGATCGTTGCCCATCTGCACGGTGATGACTGCGTTGGAGCCGCTGCCTGTCTCGTTCAGAATGTGCAGGCACCCGAATGCGACGATCGGCGGAGTGCTCCCCTGTCCACTCGTGACGTTACTCACCACGGCTACCGTCACCCAGGCACAACTACCCGCCGAACCCGCCGGGACCTGACTACACGTTGCAACGTTGTGGAACGCATTGCTATTCAGGCCCGTTTCCAGATAGATCGGTTGGCCGATAGACATCGGACTCGCGTTTCCGCTCGTCATCAACCCGACTATGGCGTCGGAACCAAGCTGGCTGTTAGCAGAAGAGAGGGACGTCCATTGTCCTGCGTTGCAATTGGCGGCCTGGTACGACGCTCTGATCCCGAAGATGTACGGTTGGCCGATCGTCTGCGGAATAGGCGTGCCGTTGTTGGCCGCTTGAGGGTCGGTTGTACTGGTAGCAAGAAGAGGGGAATTGGTCGCCGAATTCCAGTAGGAGTTGTACAGGCATTGCGACATCACGATCGGGAACAGCGCCCCAACTTCGGCGGTTCCAGGACTAGCCACGACCGCGGTCGCCGTCGCACTCGTCTTCAGCGACGCGATGTTCAGCACTTGCGCCAGATACACCGGCACGCTCCCGTTGGAGTCGCTCCCGTCCTTGTGGACCGTCACCTGGACCGCGGGCACGATTTTTCCGCTTGCTACCGGCACAGTGGCCTGCGATACACCAGCCGCAACATTGGTCACATTGACATAGCCGGTAACGACATCCGACGTATGCAACTGCACGGCCGTCCCCTGCACATTGTTCTTCGGTCCGAACGAAACAGCCACGGTCTGCGAGTCGTTCCAATCCGGATTGGCGGCGCTCGCGTTGTTGCAGCTAGCGTTGCTGGCCTGGGTATAGAGGCACTGTGCCCCCGCAAGCGCCGCGGCGTCGGCGGCAGTCTGTGCCTGAGTGCGGGCCACCATCAGATTGCCAATGTCGATTGCGAGCGCCGCGAAGCTCAGGAGCATAAGCAGCAACAGGGCGACCATGATGGCCACCGCGCCCTTCTGCTTCTTCATCGATTTGGCGCGGCGCTGAGTACGCAGGGTATGGACGGTAGGCATGATGTTCTTCTTATTCGTTGTTCATCGTGGCCGTGGAGCTCAAGGTGATCGGCCCCGTCAACGGGTTGATCAGGGGGCCGAGCAGCAAGCCCGTGAACGTGTACGAGACCTTGACCGCCAACGCGGTGCCGAACGACCCGCCTGCGTTGGTTACCGAGACCGATGGCGTGGGGTTCTTCGTCGCAAACGAAATCAGGTACGAGGACGTATAGCCGGTCACGACGCTGGTGATGTCCGTCGTCGTTGGTCTGGGGCTGGTCAGTACGATGCCCGCTCGCGCGCCCTCCCTGGCGGCGTTGGTGATCACAGCCTGGTCGTACAGAGCCAGGCCGAACTCGACGATTCCGAACACAATCAGCAGCAGAAGCGGAAGTACGAGCGCGGTTTCAACGGCCACCACACCCTTTTGCTTTTTTTTCAGGTTCATCATTTGACTCCGCAGGCGGTCACGCAACTTTCACCGACAGCATCCTGTTCGCTAAAGCTTGCGCTCTGCTCTGGACGCTGATTCGGTGGACGCGATCTGGTATTTCGCAAAGGCGCGGCTAGCGCCAGGGAATCGAAGTTGGCGTGATTGAACGGCAACGAGCCAGCACACATCGAGGTAACATCGATGACGTGGCACGTTTGAAATATGATGGAATCGCGACGGTGCTCTTCGCTTGATTTCTCATGATGTCCCCCGACGATGAGTGCCACACTCCGCATGTGATTGCTGAATGCGAAGGGCCTCGGGAAGCCATCTGGTTGTCATTTTGGCTTCCGTTTATGGTTACAAAGCATACGAGCCAAATCGGGAAATTCTGCGCGCTGCCGCACAATTCTTCTGCAATAGCGGCAAAGCGGCGATCGACGACAACCCATTGGAACGGTTCATCCCCTATGAGCAACAGGATCGCGCAGCTTTTCCGGCATCTGACCTCCGGTGTGTATGTAATCGGCGTAGCCGAAGGCGAGCGCCGCAATGCGTTCACCGCGAGCTCGGTGATGCAGGTTTCGTTTGCACCATTGCTGATCGCGCTCGGCATTAGTCCCGAGCATCAGTCGTACGAACTGCTGCGCAGCGGAGCGGTGTTTGCGATCAGCGTGTTACGCGCGGATCAACAGAAACTCGCCGAGCACTTCGGCACGCAGTCGGGCCGCGCCGTCGACAAGCTCGCGACGACTCGCTGGCGTCCCGGCGTAACCGGCGCGCCGCTATTGGTCGATGCGCTCGCGCATTTCGAGTGTCGGGTGGTCGATGACGTCGCGGCGGGAGATCATCGGGTGGTGATCGGGCGTGTCGTCGATGGCGCGCTAGCCGGCGCGGGCGGAAAACCGCTGATCTACGCGGAGACTGGCAATCTCGACATGAGCGAGGCCCTTTATCCCAGCACGTTTTCGTAATGGGTGGCGTGCTGGCTGCTCAATGCCAGTGCCCGCCATGTCCTCCGTGCCAGTGGCCGTAGTGATAGCCGCCACCGCCCCAGTAGCCCCCGATCACCACTGACGGCCCCCACCATCCGTAGTAGCCCGCCCATGGATAACCGTATGGGTAGCCGTACGGATAACCGTAATAGCCCGGATAGCCGTAATACCCGGGATAGCCGTAATAAGCGGGCGCAGGAACCGCGACATACGTGCAATTCTGTCCTGACAACGGCAAGTCGTTCGGCGCCGCATTCGCGCCGGCAGTCCCGCTTGCCGGCGTAGCCGCGTTGCCGGTCGCTGATTCCGTGGTGGCGGTGGCCGCACCGCTGCTGCAGGCGTAATAACCACCCGCTCCCGGATAGTACGAATAGGGACCGTAATAGACGCAGCCACACAGCGCAAATACGCCCGCCACGCCAGTGCATAGACCAACGATTCCGCAACGCATGATCGCTCCCCCTCTCCGGGCGCAGCGCAGCCGTCTCGACACGGCATGGTTTTATTCTAGTCGTCGAATCTTGCATCAGGTACGCGCCTTGCGGAGTGCAGATATTCCGTGGAAATCAGGAGTTTCGACATGGACCTGCCCGATCCTCTCGACCCGAACGCCCCCTCGACTCCCGCACAGCCGGCCGCCGGCGCACGCATCGCCGGCGGTGGCGTTGGCGATGGTCCCGGACCCGAGGTTATGGCCGCCGCCACGCTCGACGGCAACAAGGTAATGTCTTCCGATGGCCAGGACCTCGGCAAGATTTCCGACATCATGCTGGACGTGCGCAGCGGCCGCATCGCGTATGCGGTGCTGACGGAGGGCGCGATTCTCGGCATCGGCGGCACCTTGCACGCAATTCCGTGGCGCGCGCTGACGCTCGACACGAACCGCAAGTGCTTCCGCCTGGACGCCACGGCCGAGCAGGTGAAAAGCTCGCCGGGCTTCGACAAGGACCACTGGCCGGCGATGGCCGATCGCGCATGGGGCGCGTCGGTGCACCAGTTCTATCATCGCGAACCGTACTGGGAAGCCACGCGCGGTGTCGTCGAAAGCGATCCCGCCGTACGTATCGATCCGACCACCGGGATCTGAAGGCCCTGGTTCCGGCGCTCCAGCATCGCTATCTCACGCACGCCACCGTCTTGCGACGAGCACACGAGGCGTGGCGCGCGGCAAAGGAGAAACGTCGATGATCCGACGCGCACTAATCAATCGAAAGAACATATCCTTCGTCGCGTGGGTGGCAATCGGCACGGGTTCGGTATTTCTCAGCCTTGCGCTTCCGCTGCCCGCGCTGGGCGCATTCGTGGTCGGCGCTTGTTGCGCGTATGCGGGGCGTACCGGGCGGCGGCAGGGCGCGAACCCGGTCGTCGGTTTGCTGGAGCGCAAGCAACCAGAGGTCGTCGACGACGTGAATCAGCAAGCACCGGCAACGAATTCGACGCACGAGGCGAGCGAGACGGAAGACGAAGCGGCGACGCGTTGAAGTGCCGCATTCGCACGCTCGCCGCCGGGCGGCCACTCACACACATCAAAACCGATAAACACGCTCGGCGTTGTCATGAAACAGCGCACGCTGCCCTCGCGCTGAAAAGTCCTTCGTAATCGCCTTGAACGCGTTGAAGACCGCGTCGTAACTGCTGAACAGCTTGTCGACCGGGAAGTCGCTCGCGAAGATGCAACGCTCGACGCCGAACGCCTCGATCGCGTGCAGCACGTACGGACGGATGCTGTCGACAGCGCTTTCGCACCCAACGACGCCGGCGCGAAATTGGGGCGAAGGCGCACGAATCAAACAGGCAAAAAACGGCGAAGGAAAAACGGATAATGCATGGCAGTCTGTCTCTTGCGCAGTGGTGCACTGCGCCATATCGGTATCGGTGCGGCTTACGGACAGAATGGCAGTGCGCATCACTCGCGACCAAGGCGGCTCCATCCAACTGCAACTGCAACTGCAACTGAAAGAAATTTCACTATGCGCATCCCACCGCTGAAGGCGATCATCGCGTTCGAAAGCGTTGCCCGCACGAAAAGCGTGAACCGCGCGGCCGACGAACTTGGCCTGACCGCGTCGGCGGTGAGCCATCAACTGAGCAACCTCGAATCGATCATCGGGCAGGCGCTGTTCCAGCGCTCTGGCCGCGGCCTCGTGCTGACGCCGACCGGCGAGCGTTATCTGGCCGACGTGACGGGTTCGCTCGCGGACCTGAGCCGCGCGACCGAACGCGCGTCGAGCCGTACCGACGTCGAGATCCTGCGCGTGCATTCGAGCCCGAGCTTCGGCCTGATGTGGCTGCTGCCGCGGCTGTCGTCGTTCCAGGAAGCGAACGACGACATCCAGCTGAACGTCGCCTGCTCATACGAAAACGTGTCGTTCTCGAACGGCTTCTACGACATCGACGTGCGCCACGGCTACGGCAACTGGACCAATGTCGAAGTCAAAACGGTGCGCGGCGAGTTCATCGCGCCACTCGCGTCGCCGAAGTACCTCGCGCAACATCCGGTGAAGACGCCGGAAGACCTGCTGTCGCATCGGCTGATTTATTCGGAGTCGCCGCTCGTGCAGTGGAAACAGTGGTTCGGCAGGACCGGTGTCTCCGCCGCGCACAAGACCTTCGACTTCTCGTTCGACCGCTCGTACATGTCGCTCGAAACCGCGGCGCTCGGGCTCGGCATCGCGCTCGAAAGCCTGATGCTCGCATCGGTGAAGATACGCGAAGGCCTGCTCGTGCCCGTGTTCGACGCCAGCTTCGCGGTCGAAGTCGGTGCCCATCATCTCGTCTATCCGGCGCAGAACGCGGACCTGCCGCGCGTCGAGCGCTTCCTTGCGTGGATCGAGCGCGAAGCGGCCGCCGACTTGCGGGGCTGAATCCGGGCTTTCGTTTGCATCCGGCTGCACGCCTCGCATAGCGCCGGGCGTGCGCTCCCTCCGTCATCTGAATTTTTCTCAGCTATTGCTGAACGTTTCCGCGTTGATCCGGGCGCCTCGCGAGCCGACACTCTGGGCACCAGTCAACACACAGGAGACAAACCATGTTGCTCGAGAACCGGACCATCATCGTGACGGGTGCGGCGTCGCCGCGAGGCATCGGCAAGGCCACGGCCCGCGCGCTGGCCGCGCAAGGCGCACGCGTCGTAATCCTCGATCTGCGCCGCGAAGATGCGCAAAGCGCGGCCGCCGATCTCGGCGCGAAGCATCTCGGCCTGGCATGCGACGTAACCGACAAGGACGCCTGCATCGCGGCCGCGCGCGAGACGCTGCAGCGCTTCGGGCGCATCGACGGTCTCGTCAACAACGCGGGGATCACGCAGCCGGTGCGCACGCTCGAGATCGGCGGCAAGGACTTCGACGCGATCGTCGACGTCAATCTGCGCGGCACGCTGTACATGTCGCAAGCGGTGCTTCCGGCGATGAAGGAGCAAAACGGCGGCAGCATCGTCTGCATGTCCTCGGTCTCGGCGCAGCGCGGCGGCGGCATCTTCGGCGGGCCGCACTACAGCGCCGCGAAAGCGGGTGTGCTCGGTCTCGCCAAGGCGATGGCGCGTGAATTCGGCGCGAACCAGATCCGCGTGAACTCGATCACGCCGGGCCTCATCCATACGGATATCACCGGCGACAAACTGACGCCCGCGATGTGCGAGGACATCATCAAAGGCATTCCGCTCGGCCGGCTCGGTGACGCCGCGGACGTCGCGAACGCGTGCCTTTTTCTGCTGAGCGACCTGTCGAGCTACCTGACGGGGATCACGCTCGACGTCAACGGCGGCATGCTGATTCACTGAAACACCGCGCGCCGCCAGGCGGCGCAAGCAACGCACCCGGAACACTATCCGGGGCACGTGGCCGCGGGCACGCGCAGCAGCGCCTGCCGTGGCGCACACAGGAGACATCGATGAAAGCGAAATACACCGCGACCGTTGCAGGCGACGTGATACCGCGAAACGACGAACTCACGTTCGAAGCGCGGACCTATGCGAAAGTCGCCCGGCGGCTGATTCCATTTCTGATGCTGTGCTATCTCGGCGCGTATCTGGACCGCGTGAACGTCGGCTTCGCGAAGCTGCAGATGCTCAACGATCTGCAATTCAGCGAAACGGTGTATGGGATGGGCGCCGGCATCTTCTTTCTCGGCTACTTCCTGTTCGAGGTGCCGAGCAACGTCATCCTTCATCGCGTCGGCGCTCGCCGCTGGCTTGCGCGAATCATGCTGACGTGGGCCGTCATCTCCGCGAGCTTCGTGTTCGTCAGAACACCTACCGCGTTCTATGTGCTGCGGTTTCTGCTCGGCGTAGCCGAGGCCGGCTTTGCGCCCGGCGTGATCCTTTACCTGACCTACTGGTTCCCGGCGGAGCGCCGCGCCAAAGCGTTGTCGCTGTTCTTCATGGCGATTCCGCTCGCGGGCATCATCGGTGGACCGCTGTCCGGCGCGATCATGCATTCGCTGCACGGCGCGTTGTCGATGTCGGGCTGGAAATGGCTGTTCCTGCTCGAAGCGCTGCCATCGCTCGTGCTCGGCATCGCGATTCTGCTGTATCTCGACGACGGCATCGCCAAAGCGAAGTGGTTGAACGACGCGGAGAAAACGCTGCTCACACGCAACGTCGCGAACGATGCGCAACAGACGGTCACCCACGTGTCGATTCGCGACTTCATCGGCGACCGGCGCTTGTGGCTGATGGCGGCGATCTACTTCTGCGTGGTGCTGGGCCAGTACGGCCTGACCTTCTGGCTGCCCACGATCATCCGCAAGGCCGGCGTCGCCGATCCGTTGTGGGTCGGCCTGTTCACCGCGATTCCGTATCTGTGCGCGATCGTCGCGTTGCCGCTGATCGGCATGAGCGCGGACCGTCGCCGCGAGCGTCGCTTTCACCTGGCGATTCCGATGCTGGTCGCCGCCGCTGGCTTCGCGACCTTGCCGCTGCTTGGCAGCGTCGGCGCGTCGATCGTGTGCCTGAGCGTTGCGTCGGCAGGCATTCTCGCTTCGTCGTCGCAGTTCTGGTCGCTGCCGACCGCGCTGCTCGGCGGCATGTCCGCGGCGGCCGGTATCGCCGCGGTGAACTGCTTCGCAAATCTGGCGGGCTTCTTCTCTCCGGCGATCGTCGGCTGGCTCAACGATCTCACCGGCAAGTCCACCGCCGGGCTGATCTTCATTTCCGCCGCGGTGACGCTGGGCGCCTTGCTGGTCTTTCTGGTGCCCGCGCGATCCGTGAACCGATGAACCTCTCTCTCGACCTGCTACAGGAGTTACCGATGGACACTGACACCATCACCGAGTCGGTCACGCTCGCCGAGCGTGCGTACCGCATCCGCCGCAACGCGTTGCTGATGGGCGAAGTACAGGGCCAGGGCTATGTCGGCCAGGCGCTCGACATCGCCGACGTGCTGGCCGTCGCCTACTTCGGCGCGATGCGTTACCGCGCCGAAGACCCCGAGTGGGAAGGCCGCGACCGCTTCCTGCTGTCGAATGGCCACTACGCGATTGCTCTGTACGCGGCGCTGTTCGAAGCCGGCATCCTGCCCGCCGATGAACTCGAAACCTACGGCAGCGACGACAGCCGCCTGCCGATGTCCGGCATGGCGAGCTACACGCCGGGCATGGAGATGTCGGGCGGGTCGCTCGGCCAGGGGCTGACGATCGCCGTCGGCCGCTGCCTCGGTTTGAAGCGCAAAGCGTCTGACTCCTTCGTCTACACGCTGTTCTCCGACGGCGAACTCGACGAAGGCGCGGTCTGGGAAGGCCTGATGTCGGCCGCGCACTGGAAGCTCGACAACCTGATCGCGATCGTCGACGTGAACAACCAGCAGGCCGATGGTCCGTCGACGCAGATCATGGCGTTCGAGCCGCTCGTCGACAAGCTCGAAGCGTTTGGCTGGTACACGCAGCGCGTGGACGGCAACGACATCGACGCGGTGAAGCGCGCCTTCGATAACGCGCGGCATCACGACAAACCGCAACCGCGCATCATCGTCTGCGATACGCAGATGGGCTGCGGCGTGCCGTTCCTCGAAGCACGCGAGAAGAATCACTTCATCCGCGTCGATGCACACGAATGGCAACTCGCGCTCGAAGCGCTCGAAGCCGGGAGACAAGCATGAGTACCGTTGCAAATAAACCGCGCCTGAAGACCTCGGCGATGATCGCGTCGATTGCGGCCGAAGGACAGGTCACGCGTTCCGCGCCGTTCGGTCATGCGCTGGTCGAACTGGCTCGCACGAAGGCGAACGTGATCGGCATGACGGCCGACCTCGGCAAGTACACCGACCTGCATATCTTCGCGAAGGAATTTCCGGACCGCTACTACCAGATGGGCATGGCCGAGCAACTGCTGATGGGCGCGGCCGCCGGCTTCGCGCACGAAGGCGCGCAGCCATTCGTCACGACCTACGCGGTGTTCGGAACGCGCCGCGCGTACGACTTCATTCATCAAACGATCGCCGAAGACAACCTCGACGTGAAGATCGTCTGTGCGTTGCCGGGCCTGACGACCGGCTACGGTCCGAGTCACCAGGCGGCCGAAGATCTCGCGCTGATGCGCGCGATGCCGAACATGACGGTGATCGATCCGTGCGACGCGCTCGATATCGAGCAGATGGTGCCGGCCATTGCCGCACACAAAGGGCCGGTCTATGCGCGCCTGTTGCGCGGCAACGTGCCCGCGGTGCTCGACGAATACGGCTATCGCTTCGAACTGGGCAAGGCGAAGCTGCTGCGCGACGGCAATGACGTGCTGCTGATCTCGTCGGGGATCATGACGATGCGCTCGCTCGAAGTCGCGAAGGCACTGGAGGCAGACAACGTCGGCGTGGCGGTGCTGCACGTGCCGACCATCAAGCCGCTCGACACCGCGACGATCCTGCGCGAAGCGAAGCGCACGGGCCGCATGGTGATCGTCGCTGAGAACCATACGGTGATCGGCGGGCTCGGCGAAGCCGTAGCGCGCACGCTGCTCAGCGCTGGCGTTACGCCGCCGTTCCGGCAAATCGCGTTGCCCGACGAGTTCCTCGCTGCCGGTGCGCTGCCGACGCTGCACGATCGCTATGGCATCTCGACTAACGCGATGGCTACGTCGATCAAAACGTGGCTCGGTTGACGACGCACATTGTCATGCCACCGCGCGGGCCTCGTCGGCTTTACACCCCGATGGTCCGCGTCGTCTTCAGCGCGATCCATGTCATGCCTTCACGCAGTCCTTCGAGTACCGCTTCTCTTTCCACGGCGAACACCTGCGATTGCTGAAAGGTGCGTTCGAAGTCACCTTCGGGCGACACATGCTTGACATGGATCGTCGCCTGAAATCCGCCTTCTTGCGCCTCCTCCGTATGGACACTCACGGACCAGGTTCCTTGCTGCGCGTTTGCTGATATGGTCATTGGATGCTCCTCGGTTTGTCGCGTGCGGCTGCCACCGTCAGCGTAAGGCCGTGCAACGCCAGTCTCGTTGATCCAGGTCAAGTGTCGACGCGAACCGTGAGTCACGCTCGACGCCGATCGCTCGCCCGATGCCTTCAGCTTCGCTTCAGATTCGCGCGAGCGCGTGAAAACCCTGCCGGGAAAACGCGCAACGACCCGTGCATGCGACATGCTACCGGCGCAGCGATGCACCGCGCGCGCATCGATTTCGCGCCCATCGCCCCGAGGTTTCGCGGTAAGCTTTTGCGACGTACCCGCGCCACGAGTTCGTGCCGGCGCGGCAACGCTGCCCTCATGATCGACGAACGCCGGGGTTCATCATGTGGTACGCCTTTATCGATGCACAACAACGCCTCGCTCGCGCGATGGTCGGGGGAGTTCTAACCGATTCGGGGTCGATGCAGAGCGCGCAAACGGGCTGGCTCAGCCCCAATCATGCGACCGACGCGTTCAGCCACTGGCTGCTGCGGTCCACCTGCGCTTTCGGGCGAACACCGCCATTCGCGATCCACTCGGTTGCCGTCGACGGTAGCCGCGTGAGCGTCGACGAAAGCGTCGTCGCCTCGCTGCCGCTCGGCGCGCTGCTCAGGTTCAAGCGCAACCTGCCCGCACCACTTACCCACACAGAACCACCCGTGCTGTTGTGCGCGCCACTCGCCGGACATCACTCGGTGATGCTGCGCGAGACCGTAGAGACACTGCTGGAACAACGTGACGTCTTCGTGACCGATTGGGCCGATGCGCGCGACGTACCGCTCGAGGCGGGCCCGCTATCGCTCGACGACTACGTGCAGGCGCTCGATAGCTTCGTCGCCACCGCCCGCGCGTTCGGGTCGCCGGTTCATGTGCTCGCGATCTGTCAGGCGAGCGTGCCCGTGCTCGGCGCCGCGGCGCTGCTCGCCATGGACGAGGCCGCGCCAATTGCGAGCATCTCGCTGCTGGGTGGCCCGATCGATACGCGTTTGAACCCGACCGTCACCGACCGCTTCGCGAGTTCGCATACCCTCGAGTGGTTCCACGATCATGCGATCGATATCGTTCCACCGCCCTATCGCGGCGCGGGACGTCTCGTGTATCCGGGATTCATCCAGCAGGCCGCGATTTTTGCCGCGCATCCGGAGCGGCAGTTGCGGCTCGAAGCGGACTACTGGTCCCGATGGCTCGCCGGCGACATGCCCGGTGCGCAGCGGGCGCTGCGCTCGGCAAACGAGTATGCGGCGGTCCTCGATATGACGGAGTGCTACTTCCTCGACATGCTTCGCGTGGTGTTTCACGAACATCTGTTGCCGCGCGATCTGTGGTCGGTCGCCGGGCGCCGGGTGCGAATCGCCGCGCTACGCGATACCCCGCTGTGCACGATCGAGGGCGACAGCGACGAGATCACCGGCGCGGGGCAAACCCATTGCGCGCATGCGCTGTGCGATACATCGCCGATGCGGACCGCGCGGCAGCTCACCATCGAGCAGTGCAATCACTACGATCTGTTCATCGGCCCGCGTTGGCGCGATGCGGTTTGTCCCGGCCTCTGCGAATTCTGGCGCGATGTCGAACACGCCGCGTCGGAGGTTTGCCAGCCGCGCCGCGTGGCCAGAAGTTCGGCAAACCGCAGATCGGCTTGAGGTGGCCGCGAAAACGCCGGCAGTCCGCGCGTCGCGTCACGACGCAAGCTCGCTCAGTTCCCGCGCTCCGTGCCGATTGCGGCTTCGAGGGCCAGTTCCGCCACATCGAACGCGCGGCGGATCGCCGCTTTCGCGTCGTCGTCAGCGCAGTGCGCGATGGGCTTGAGTTCGCGCGCGGGCGTGACGAGATCGAGCCGCACGTCATACAGCGGACGCGACGACCCCGGACGCAACGCCTCGATGGCGAGATGGCAGTGCGACACGAGCGCGCCAAACCGCGCGAGGCGCACCAGCTGCGCACCTGCTTCGGCTTCGAGCGGAGCGGCACCCGCGAAGCCAAGGTAGACGATCTGCATGTCAATGCCCATCTTCGCCTCCCGTTGCGATCATTGATCGGACCTGGTTCCGATACACGCAGGTCCAGGCGCTCGTTATGGGCTTATCTTGTTCTTACCCCAGAGGCGGTCATTGACGTGGGTCAAGCGCGGTGAAGGCGCTCGCCCTCAATGCATATGCATACCCCCATTGATCGCAATATCGGCACCGGTGATAAAAGCCGCCTCCTCGGAGCACAGAAACGCGATCAGCGCGGCCACCTCGTCCGGACGTCCGAGCCGGCCGACCGGAATCTGCGGCAGGATCTTCGTATCGAGAATCTCGCGCGGCACCGCTTCGACCATCGCGGTCGCGAGGTAACCGGGCGACACCGTGTTCACCGTGACGCCGTGCTTCGCGGTTTCGAGCGCAAGCGCCTTCGTAAATCCGTGCACGCCCGCTTTGGCCGACGAATAATTGGTTTGCCCGTAGGCGCCGCGCGAGCCGTTGACCGACCCCACGTTGACGATACGGCCGTGGCACCGCTCGAGCATGCCGGGCAACAGCGGCTTGGTCATGTTGAACAGGCCATCGAGATCGGTGCGCAGCACGGCGTCCCAGTGCTCCTTGCTCATCTTCGCGAAGCTCGTGTCTTGCGTGATGCCGGCGTTGTTGATCAGCACGTCGACCCTGCCCAGGTCGGTCAGCACGCGTTGCGCGCAGCGCGCGCAGGAATCGAAGTCGGCGATGTCGGCTTCGTATGCGTGAAAGTCGCGCCCCGTGTCGCGCTCGTGCTCAAGCCATGTCGGCACGTGATCGTTGTGCGTCGAGTGCGTCACCGCGACGGTCATACCCGCGTCATGAAGCGCCCGGCTGACCGCCGCGCCCAAACCGCCCATCCCGCCTGTCACCAATGCCACGCGATCCGTTCCCATCTGAACTCCTCCTTGCCGTGTCTGCCACTGACGGTGCGCGCGCCGGCTTTGCCGGCCCGCGCGGCTAAACGACACCCGCGAACGGCAGCGCGTTCTGCGAGCCCCACCACCACGCGCTCAGGCCGCCCGCGAGCGGCGCGACGCCCGGCGCGATGCCGCACGCCGCCAGCCACCACGCATACCAGGCAGAGCAAGCGCGGTTGGCCTCGTCGAACCAGTCGGCCTCGTGCTGCACGGCGAAGGCGATCGACTCGCTCCAGTCGGCGAAGCTCCACTGCGCGTACTCGCGCGCCGCGCGCTGCACGGTCTGATACGCCGACGCGTAATCGAACCAGCCTTCGGGCTGTACGAACGCCGTCGAGGTCCGGGGTAAAGCGCAGCGCCCGAGCGGCGCGTCGAATCCGGAAGCCATCATCGCTGCCCTCCAGAGCACAGCATAGGATTGCCAGGCGCGGTTGCAAACCGTCGATCGCGTCTGCCGCCGTATCGAGCGCGCGACGGCCCGCGCTTGATCTGCGTCAATCGCCCCGGCCGCCGGGCTCATAGACTCCATTTGACAGCGGGCGCAAGCCCGCTTGCGCCCGTTTCCCACGTTCTGTCACGGAGCTTTGGCGATGAGCTACAAAAGCATTCTCGTTCACCTCGATACGAGCGTTCGTGCACATCCGCGCCTCGAGATCGCATTGCAGCTCGCGCACCGCTTTCATGCGACGCTGACCGGCCTGTATTCGACGTACGTGCCGCCGCGGCACGCGTTCTTCGTGATGGCCGGCACCGCCGACTACTACGCGGAGCACGAGCGCCTGCGTCACGAGCGTGCCAGCGCGCTGGAGCGGCTGTTCCGCGCGGAACTCGCGCGCGCGAACGTCGACGGCCACTGGATCGCCGCGAACGGCTACGCGAACGACGTCGTGCCGCCCTATGCGCGGGTCGCCGATCTCGTCGTGCTCGGCCAGACCGACCCGGCCGACCCCGAGGCGTTCGTCGCCGAACAGTTCGTCGAGCACATCGTGCTGTCGGCCGGGCGCCCGGTGTTGCTGGTGCCGTCGAGCGGCACCTTCGCGGCGCCGGGCCGCCACGCGCTGATCGCGTGGGACGGCAGCCGCGAAGCGACCCGCGCGATCCACGACGCGCTGCCGTTCCTCGCGCATGCGGCAAAAGTGACGCTGCTGACGGTGCATTCGTCCGCCGATCGTCCGCCGCAGGGCATGGCTGCGGGCGACGACATCGCCCTCACCGTCGCGCGTCACGGCGTGAAGATCGACGTGCGCGAGCTGAGCGTCGCGGACCGCACGCCGGTCGGCGACGCGCTGCTGTCGCAGGCGGCCGACCTCGGCTGCGACCTGATCGTGATGGGCGCCTACGCACATTCGCGCCTGCACGAAGTCGTGCTGGGCGGCGCGACTCGCACGATGCTCGAGTCGATGACCGTGCCGGTGCTGTTGTCGCACTGAAGTGCGCGCTTAAGGAGCCGCCATGTTTCACCGCCTACTCGTCGCGCTCGACGGCAGCGCCACCGCCTCGCGTGCGTTCGACGCCGCGCTGACCCTCGCCGCCGAATCGGGCGCCGAGCTGATGCCGCTGTACGTGATCGACGTACCCATCATCGCTTACGACGCGCCCGGCTTCGACCCTTCCACGATCGAGGACGCGTTCATCGAGGAAGGCAAGCGGATCGCGGCCGACGCCCAGAACCGGATGAGCGCGCGCGGGGTCACGGGCACGGCCCGCACCGTCGAAGCCGCGATCACCGGCGAAGACGTCGCGCATCGGATCGTCGAAACGGCGCGCGAATGGCACGCCGACGCGATCGTGATGGGCACGCATGGCCGCCGCGGGTTTCAACGGCTGATGCTCGGCAGCGTCGCCGAGCGCGTGCTGCGCCGCGCCTGTTGCCCGGTGCTGATGATTCCCGCCCAGGCGAGCAGCGCGGCGCGCGCTTAGTCAGCCCCGGCGAGCGCCGACAGCGGACTCACCTGAGCGAATCCACCTGAGCCGCTAGAAACCGGCTGCTGCGCGGCGCGGCGCTTCAGGGCCGCGGGTGGCCTTGTTCGTCATGCCGCACGATCAGCACCGGTATGTCGGTCGCCCGTACCAGCGACTCCGCGACGCTGCCGAGCAGAAAGCGCTGCACGCCATGGCGGCCATGCGTGCCCATCACGATCAGATCGGCCTGGATTTCGTCGGCGACGCGCGCGAGTACCGCCGACACGTTTTCGGCGTAAGCGTCGATCACCCGCACGCCGCCCGGCACCTGCGCCTCGCGCAACAGCTCGCGCGGCCCATCGAGCGCGCGGCTGGCGAAATCTTGCGCCGCGCTCGCCGGCTCCGGCTCGAAAGCCACGTCGGCATTGTTCGACCACTTGCCGTGCCCCACCACGCAGCAGGCTTCGAGCGTGGCGCCCGTCAGCTTCGCGAGCTTCAGCGCCTCGGCGAAGGCGCGCTGCGCGCTGGGACTGTCGTCGAGTGCAACCAGAATTCGTGCATACATGTCGGACTCCCTCTGAAAGCGCTGGCATGACCCGAAGTGGCGCCGTCGCGCGTTTGCACCGACAGTGTGAAGCGCGCGCCGCCACGCGGCTTGACGCAGGTCAACGGGCCGCCGCTCGGCGTCGCCGCCGCTGGACGACATCGCCAGCAAGCCACTAGGAATATTCCTACAACCACTGCCTGAACTCCTAGCACCGCTTAAAGCGCCGCCGATATATTTCCAAGGTTAGGTCGCCAATACTGGTCGGTATGGACAGCCCCCCGTCAGCCACCTTATCGAGAGTTTTTCTCGTCGACGATGCGACCGAGGTCCGGCGCCGGCTTGCTTGTCTGATCGCGCTGATTCCCGGCATCGAAATCGCCGGCGAGTCCGCGGGCGTCGAGCACGCGTTCGACGACATCGTCGCGAGTCGCGCCGATGTCGCGGTGCTGGACCCGTGTTTCTCGGGCAAGACCGACCTGCTGCTGCTCGCTGCGCTGTCGCGGGCGCGGCCGTCCATCGTCAGCATCGTGCTGACCAATCATGACGCGACGGCGTTTCGCCGCGCGTGCGAAGCGGCGGGCGCCGACTTCTTCTTCGACAAGACCTCGGAGTTCGAGCTCGCCTGCCGCGCCATCGAAGCGATTGCCTATGCGCGCCGTGCGCATCGGGTCTGACCGCCAGGAGCCGATCATGCAAGTTGCCGCAGTCCGTGAACCCCGCCACGACGCGCCTCGCACCTCGCACGTCGTACCGATCCACGTCGCGCCCAGCACCGCGGCGGCACGCCACGCCGTCACGCGCTGCTCCACCTGCGCGATGCGCGCGATCTGCATGCCGCCCGAGCTGACGCCGGACGAACTGAGCCGGCTCGACGCGTTGATCTGCTCGACGCGCTCGATTAAACGCGGCGACGCGCTGTATCGCGCGGGCGACGAGTTTCAAAGCATCTACGCGATACGCGCCGGCTCATTCAAAACCGTGGTCATGCATCGCGACGGCCGCGAGCACGTGACCGGGTTCCAGATTGCGGGCGACTCGCTTGGCCTCGACGGCATCGGCGAGGGCAAGCAGAATTGCGATGCGATCGCGCTCGAAGATAGCGTCGTGTGCATCATTCCGTTCGCGCAGCTAGAGGCGATCTGTCGCGAGATCAAACCGATGCAGCATCACATCTATCAGATGATGAGCGGCGAGATCGTGCGCGAATCGAGCCAGATGATGCTGCTGGGCACGATGACCGCCGAGCAGCGCGTCGCGACGTTCCTGCTGAATCTGTCGAAGCGCTTCAAGGCGCGCGGCTTTTCGGCCGCGGAGTTTCATCTGCGCATGACGCGCGAGGAAATCGGCTGCTTTCTGGGCATGAAGCTCGAAACGGTGAGCCGGATGTTCTCGAAGTTCCAGCGCGAACGCCTCGTCAAGGCGAACGGCAAAACGATCCGCATCGAAGACCCGGAACGACTGGCTCGGGTTTGAGCGTCGGCGCGGCGCTCGCCTCACGTTCGTTCGCGGGACATGCCGGGTGGAACCGGCGCTCCTGAACTGATATAACTCAGTGCGTTGCGGTACGCGACCTTGCGTGGCCGCCCGGAGGAGCGATGGGTCTATCGAGCGGCGAGTCTTCCTGCTTCACCAGTGTTGCGTCCGGGTCGGACGTGTCCGTCGAGGATCGCTATTTCATGTTGGTCGAAGCGGTACAGGACTACGCGATCTTCATGCTCGACCCCGCCGGCCGCGTAACCAGCTGGAATCCCGGCGCACAGCGCATCAAGGGCTACACGCCCGAAGAAATCATCGGCCAGCATTTCTCGAAGTTCTATACCCCGGAAGACATCGCGGCCGGCAAGCCCGCTCGCGAACTGGAAACCGCCGCAACCGTCGGCCGCGCCGAGGACGAAGGGTGGCGTGTGCGTCGCGACGGCTCGCGTTTCTGGGCCAACGTGGTCGTTTCCGCCGTGCACGATGCGTCGGGCGCGCTGCTCGGCTTCGCCAAGGTCACCCGCGACTTGACCGAGCGCATGCGTCTCGCGGAACTCGAACGCGCGAGTCAGGTATCCACGCACACGCAGATCGCCCGTGAAAACGAGCAGAAACGTATTGCACGCGAACTGCACGACGATCTCGGCCAACGGCTGACGGCGCTGAAAATGAGCGTCGCGCTGCTCGAAGCGAAGCTGAATCAGCAAGCCGACACCGAGCCGCTTGCGGCGCAAACGCATGAGCTGCAAAAGCAGATCGACTGGATGGCCGCTTCGCTGCGGCGCATCGCCGCCGATCTGCGCCCTCCGCTGCTCGACGACCTCGGACTCGCCGCCGCGCTCGACTGGTTGGCCGACGACTTCACGAAACGCTACAACGTGCGCTCGAGCGTGCATCTCGAACCGTCCGAGCCGGTATGCGGCGAATTCGCGGCCACGGCGCTGTTTCGCATCGTTCAGGAGGCGTTGACGAACGTCGCGCGGCACGCCAAGGCGAGGCGCGTACGCATCGACATGATCTGCGCGGGCCCGACCGTATCGCTCGATATCGACGATGACGGCGTGGGTGTCGCGCTGGATCAGTCGCAGGGAACAACTTCATTCGGGCTGCTTGGCATCCGCGAACGGGTGCGGCAGTTGCGCGGCAACGTGTCGTTCACCAGCTCGCCCGGCCACGGTTTCAGGATCTCGATCCAGCTACCAGCCGACGCGCTCGTGTAGTGCTCACACGCCGCCGCGCGCCGCTACCGGGGATTACTCCTCGGGCGCTTCCTCGCCGATCTGCTCGCGCATCAGCAACACCGGACAGGTCGAGAAACGCAGCACCCGCTCCGCCACGCTGCCGATCACGAGGCGCCGCACGCCGCGCCGCCCATGCGTGCCGAGCACGAGCAGATCGGCGTGGACCTGCTCGCCGTGGCGCAACACGATCGTGGCGACGTCGTCGGACAGGCTCTCCGACTCGATCATCGCGGGCCGGCAACGCACATCGGCGGCGGCGCAGGCCTGCTCGGCCTCCTCGAGCACCGAGTGGCCGTCCTGGCGCAATGCTTCGACTAGCGCGAGCGGGTCGTAATAGCCGGCATAGGAAAAGATCGGCGTCTTGTCGACTACATAAACCGGATGCACGACGGCCTTCGTCAACGCGGCGAGATTCACCGCTTCTTTGAGCGCGCGTTTCGAGAAAGTGCTGCCGTCTAGCGCGACGAGAATATGTTGGTACATGCCGATTCTCCACTGAGGTTGGATTTGTCAACGCGCGTGGCGCGCCCCTGCTACAGATAAAAAGGCCCGCCCGCACTGCCCGGATGCGGCTCCCGCCACTGGCCACGCAGCACCGCATCCGCCCGCAACGACGGCGCATCGCGCGGACACACGAGCACGGGACAAGCCGCGTCACGCAGCGTGCGCGACGTCACGTGTCCCGGCAATGGATGCGGCATGCCGCGCATGCCGTGCGAACCCATCACGATCAGGTCCGCGTGCCAGCGTTGCGCTTCGTCGAGAATCGCGGTCGACGCATCGCCGGAATCGTCGTTGAACTCGAGCAACGCGGTTTCCGCCGCGCGCCGGCTCTGTTCGAGCATCGCCGCACCGCGCCGCAATACATCGATTCGCTGCTGCAACACGACTTCGAACGGCAGCCATTCGCACCACGCAAAGCGGTCGTCGGCCGCGTAGACGACCTTGATGCACGAGTCGGGCGGCGCGACCGCGAGCGAGGTGCGCAGCGCGTCGAGCGCGGTGTCGCTGCCATCGATCGCGACCAGCACGCGGCCCACCGCCGCGGCATCGCTCATGTCGGTCGCGTCGGTCGCGTCGGTCGACCTCGCCGGCATATACAGCACCGGACGTCCGATCGACGCGACCAGTTCCTCCGGATCGATACGGCCACCCCAGCGATGTTCGCGCGAATGCGCGGCCACCGCGACCAGATCCGCATCCCATTGCGCCGCCGTATGAGCGAGCGCTTCGGCCGCGCCCTGATGCAGCGCGGTCAGATCGACGATTTCGGCGTCGGTCGCCGCGACGACGCCGTGCAACGCGATCACCGCGTCGCGCAGCGCAGCCTGCGCACCGTGCAGCATCGCGCGATGCGTCTCGCACCAGTCCGGATAGCTGAGCATCAGCGTCGGATAAAGCGCGGCCGGATTGCAAACGATATTGACGAGACGAAAGCGCGCGTCCGCGGCGACGAACTGCTGGGCGACGCGCGTGGCGAGCGCCAGTCCGGCGCCGCCCGCGGACGCGATCATCACGCGGTGAAAGGAGTTGCGCTCGGCGGCAGTGTTCATCGGCTTTCCTCGGATCGTCGCGCCTCGGCCCGTGACGGGGCCCCAACGGTGCGCGCTTACATAATGAACGCCGGCGCGGCGGGCGGCTTGATCTGTATCAAGCGACCATGGCCCGTGAGCAAATCATCAGCGGATCGCGAGCACGGCCGCGCCGGTCAGCTTGCCGTGGCGCAGATCGTCGAGCGCGCGGTTCGCGTCGCGCAACGGGTAGGTGGTCGTCTCGATCGCTAGCCGGGTCTCCGCGGCGCTGCGCATGAACGCAAGCCCATCGTCGCGGGTCAGATTGGCGACCGATACGACGCGCCGCTCGCCCCACAGAAACGCGTACGGGAACGACGGAATGTCGCTCATATGAATGCCGCCGCACACCACCACGCCGCCCTTCGCGACCGCCTGCAGCGCCAGCGGCACCAGTGCGCCGACCGGCGCGAACAGCAGCGCGGCGTCGAGTTCGCTGGGCGGCGCCTCGTCGCTGCCGCCCGCCCATGCCGCGCCAAGGCGCAGCGCGAGTTGCTGGGCCGCGTGATCGCCGGGACGCGTGAACGCATAGACGGTGCGCTGCTGGTGACGCGCGACCTGCGCGACGAGATGCGCGGCCGCGCCGAAACCGTAGATGCCGATCCGTTCGGCGTCGCCCGCCATGCTCAACGTGCGGTAGCCGATCAGACCCGCGCACAGCAGCGGCGCGGCCTCGATATCGCCGTAGTGCGGCGGCAGATGAAAGCAATAGCGGCTATCGGCGACCGTGCGCTCGGCATAGCCGCCGTCGATCGTGTAGCCGGTGAAGCCAGCGTCTTCGCAGAGATTTTCGCGGGCGGACAGGCAGTAGCGGCAGTGCCCGCAGGTGCGCCCGACCCACGGCACGCCGACCCGCTCGCCCACCTTGAAACCGCTGACGCCCGCGCCCAATTCGGCCACCACGCCGACGATTTCGTGGCCTGGAATCACCGGCCGTTTCGGATGCTCGAGTTCGCGATCGACCAGATGCAGGTCCGTGCGACACACGCCGCAGGCATGAACGTCGATCAGGATCTCGCCGGCGCCGGGCCGCGGATCCGGCACTTCCCGCTCGGTCAGCGTCGCCGAACTGCCGTCGAACACCATCGCTCGCATCGGGTTTCTCCTTCTGACGCTTCGGCGGCGGCACGCTGACGTCATGCAGACCGCGAGGTGCGCGCCGTTTTCATCAGATCAGCATAGGCGCGCCATTGTGTCGCGCGATCGGCCGCTGCCCTGAACCATTTGATCGAGGTCAATAAGGGCCGTTTCGCCGTCCGTACACTGATCTTATTCCTGATAGGCGCAGGACGCGCAAACGCTCGGGCAGCAGGTACCTGGCCAATCCGAACCAGTCATTTATATTGCGGAGACTTATCATGCGTTTGACCGTTCATCTCGACACGTTCGATCGTGTCAACCCGATGGCCTTCGCCATTCTCTGGCTCGACAAGGACACGCGGCGATGGTCGCGCGAAGGTCATTTCGCGCTCGACTTGCCCGAATGGGGCGCGTTGCATGTGGATTGCGGCAATACGCTGGTGTGCGCGCCGCATGGCACGGCGCCGGTCTGCGTGCTCGAGGGGCTCGATCTCAACCAGCTCGACGGGCCGTTCGAAGGCGAGATCGGCCGCGTGCAGTGGTGCGCGGACGGCGGCAGCAGCCTGATCAGCGGTCACTGGCGCGTGCAATGCATCGACGTCGAACAGACGGAACCGGAAAACAGCGTCTTCGCAACCGACGAAAACGCGTGAATGGGCGCGTCGTAACCGCCGAGGAGGCGATCGCCACGACTGCCGTCGCTGATCTCGAGCGCGTGCGGCCAGCGCACGCTTTGTGCTTCGTCCGCACGCCGTGGGCCTGTTTCACGCGACTGCCGCTCGATCAGCAATGGGGCGACGGCACCACCGCCGTACCACTCTGGACGTGACGAAAAGAGGCCTGGAGCTGCGTCAGGTTGTGAACATCGAGTTTCGCGTAGATTTTTCGCACGTGGTCGATCACAGTGTTTTCGCGAATACCCATCAGTTGCGCAATATCCCCATGCGAGCGTCGGAGCAACAGGTAAATGCAGAGTTGCCGCTGCCGTTCGCTCAAGCCAAGCTGAAATCCCCGCGTCTCGATTTCGAACGCGAGCGGAGGGAAATGCTCGGTGTAGTTAGCGATACATGCGTGGTCCGCGCTCACTGCTGCGTGGTCGAAGCGATACGCTCTGAACGTAAATCGACCGGCGGCGTTGAACCGTTCGAGGACAGGTGGCGCTGCGGCGCAGCCTCGCCAGATTCCGTTGAAATTGGCGAGTAGCGGCGCTAGCCAACCCGGGAGCCGGGTATGTTGCGCGTGGCTGACCGACTCTCCGCCTGCCAGCGCGAGCATCCGCATGCCGTCGTCGTTCTGCAACATGATCTTGCCGGTGTCGTCGGCCACGATAACCGACGAGCGGCCATCTTCCGTGTGATCGGGATGCCGGCCTTTGGGCGACGTGAGCGCATGCGCGATATGTGCCGACAAGGGTCGAATGTCGGCGAGATCCCGTTCGGAAAACGGCCGGCCGCCCGGCATTCTCTTGAGCGTCACGCTGCCCCACCCGCGCTTCCCATCGAAGGCCGTCAGTTCCAGGCTGTGCCGGATGTGCATAGGGCGGTAGAGCTCGTTATACATCGTGCTGTTGAGCAATACCCCGTCGTGGCGTGCCGAGTTTTCGTATCCTCGTCCGCGCCGCATCGCAGTCGAAAAGCTAACCCCCATCGCGTCAACCTGCATTTCCGTATTGTGCACTTCGGACATGTAGAGCGGCATCATTGCGTAGATGGCCTCGTTCTGGCTGTACATGTCGCTAAGCGCATACTGCGCGTCCGCGTAGAAGAACATGCCCCAGTCCGCGCCGACCAGCGTACGAAGCGTTTCGACGACGTGCGGAATGACGATGTGCGGATCAGATCCAAGCGAGCACAGTCGCCGGACGTGACCTGACAAAGCAGCGTGTTTTGAAGACATTTCTGTCTCCGGAATCGTAGAAATCCGCTATTCCTTTGGTTGCTTCATATACTGTCAGACGTTAGGCACGACTGTTACTCCCATTTGCGAGGGTATTGGTCCAGCGGAGATGTAAAGATGGGACGAGTCGATGACATTCATGCGGCGGTGCGGCTCGTCTATCAGGCGGCGCTCGATCCCGGGGAATGGCATGCGGCGCTCGATTCGGTCGTGAACGCTATTGGTGCACATAAAGCGGTGCTCAACGAAGTGACCGGAGATGCCGTTGGTGTCGTCGCGTCGACCGGCATCGACCTCTATTCCGCGTCACGACTGCACCGCGAGTTCGCGTCACGAATGCCGTACTGGATCAGCGCCATTCCGGCAGGAACGTCATTGCGTCAATCGTCAGCGATCTCCGACGCGGATTTCAGACGCTCTGATCTGTATAACGAGGCGGTTCGTCCAGCTGGCGGGTTCTACGGGATCGTCACGCCACTCGTGCGCACGCCTGTGCGTCAGGTCTATCTTTCGACCGGCCGCGAATTAGGTGCAGCGGATTTCGATAACGAAGACGTAGACGCCTTGAATGTCGTTGTGCCCCACCTTATCAACTCGCTCGAAGTGGGCAAGCGGCTCGTGCGCGCGGACGCGAACGTCAAGTCGGTATTTGATTTGCTCGATCGCGCGAGCGTCGGCGTCATTCTGTTCGACGCCGCGCTGTGCCCTGTGTTCGTGAATAGACGCGCCGAGGCGCTTGCATCGAGTGGCAACGGATTGGTGCTGTCCGAACGCACGGTGGCGGCGACGAGGCACGCGGAAACACTGTTGTTGCAGAAGGCGATGGCCAGCTCGGTTGGCTTGCATGACATAAAACGCAGCGGCCGCGAGAGTGCGATACAACGAGCCGCCCCCACGCGCTGCTATCTTTCGCGCGATCCGCCGCGCCTGCCACTCGTCGTCAGGATCATGCCATTCGACCTGCACCAGCGGTCTGGCGCGTATGGAGATGCGGGCGAATCCAACACCACACGTGGCGCTCTGTTCCTGACGGAGGCCGATCGTGCGCCGAACGTCGATGCGGACGTACTCGTTGAAACGTTCCAGCTCACGCGCCGCGAGGCTCAACTTGCAGTGTTGCTTGCCAACGGCTACTGCGTCGAAGAGGCGGCAACGAAGCTCACAATCGGCTTAGGCACAGCGCGGGGATACCTGAAACAGATATTGGGCAAGACCTGCACACATAGACAGGCCGAGCTCGTCGCGCTGATCCTGCGCAGCAGCCTGCAAGCTTTCGAATCTGCCGATGGCCGCTAGAGTCGCGGCGGCAAGGCCGTCTCCGCCAGACCGGCAAGCGGGCGTTTTTCGCGCACGCGCTGACTCAGCATGCCAAGCACGAGTAGTGCTATCGGATAGAGGATCCTGTAGTTCGAATCCGCCATCAGGAAACCACAGGACAGAAATGCGAGCGGTGTCAGAAGCCATCGCTGTGCTCCGCGTTCGATCTTCCAGCAAGCGAAGATACATACCAGGTAGAGCACCAGGAAATTCTGGTTAGCAACGATCAATAGATCCGAGATCTGGATATGAAATGCCGTCACCCCTGCCAGTACGGCCGCAAAGCTTGCCGCCACCAACAGTACTGCGTTGCGAGGCGTTCCTTGCGCGTCCAGGCGCGCAAACACTCCGGGCAGCAGGCGGTTCCTGCTGGCGGCATAGAAAAGACGACTGGCAGCGAAGACCCACGCATTGGCTGTCGCCTGGATAATCACGACTGTCACCAGCGCGAATGCAGACTGCCAGCGCAAGGGAACGAGATGGGCAATCCCTTCCGCCGCGTTCACCGACGACTGGTTACTTGACGCACCGTTTACGGTGCCTGCCAGCAGGGAATACAACACCACTACGACGAGAAAGCTAGCCAGATAAACGAGCTTGATCGTTCGCTGCGGCTGCTGGAACTCTTCGAGACCGAACGAGACGTTCTCCCAGCCTACAAATGCCCAGAAAAGCAGAGCACTCACTCTCCAGACCTGCGATGGCTTGACGCCTGTCCAGTCGGGACGCGTCCACAACAGCATACCGGTGCGCAGGTCGGCGTGCCTCGTCACGCAAAGGGCGAGCACGGCAGCGACGATCAATGCGAGCGAGAGCTTATTGACGAGCGCAGCCTTGCGAATGCCGACCAGGTTGAACGTAATGGCGACCAGCAAGATCGAGATGCAGATGGGCACATGAGCACTCTTGCCGAGGCCAAAGGCAACGAGCGCATAGCTTGCCCCGATCATCGATTGGGCCGGCACGGTAAGCGGGAACGTGCCGCATAGAACGGCCGTGACGGCAGATTCGGCACGCCGCCCGAGCGCGGCTTCGGCGTAACGCGAAATGCCCGCGGCGGAGGCGTAGCGCGTGCCAAGGATTGCAAACACCCAAAGCAGCGGAAGGCAGGCGATCGCGCAGGACAACCATCCGAATGCCGCGATTTGCGGTGAGCCGAGCTGCAGCGCAAGGCCCGGAAGACCAAACACGCCGGAGCCGACGACCATCCCGACAGCCAGCGCCGTGCCGCCGAACAGCGAAATCTGCCGACGCAATTCTGGCACTTCTTTCTCCTTCGCTGTTTCCTGTGCTGTGACTCGATGCAAGTCCAGCTCGATTGCGGTGACTAGCACGGTCGTATTCATGCTAGATGTCGCGCGAAGGCGAAACACCCCATGCGCAGGGGGCATCTGCGAGTCGGCCGCGAGCGAACGGAGCGTCAGTTGGCCGTACCGTCGCCAGGCGCGAATCGGCTGGAGGCACAGCGGAAGGTTCTCCTGGGCAGCACCCGGCGCGTCAGGCGGTCGTCAATGGCAGCGTCACACGGGCCTCCAGACCGCCAGAGCAGCGATTTTCGAGTTCGAGTTCGCCGTGCATGGCGAGCGTCAGGCGTCGCGCGATGGCGAGACCGAGGCCGCAGCCGTGCGTCGAAGCCGCCGCTTCGGGCGCACGGTACCACGGAGCGAACACCGTCTCCAGAAGGGCTGGAGCGATGCCCGGCCCGGAATCGACGACGGCGAGCACGAGGCGCTGCGCGTCCACACTCACACTGAGACGGACATCCGCGCCATAGCGCAATGCGTTGTCCACGAGGTTCGCTAGCACGCGGCGCAGCGCATGAGGACACGTCATCACGGGACGCCCTACGCGCCCCTCGAGTGCGATGGCGCGTCCGGCGTCGCGATAGTCGGCGATCAGCGCGCCAAGCAGGGCGTCCGCATCGACGGAACGCATGGGCTCCAGTGCACTGCATTGCATGCGCGCGCAGGAGAGACTGCCCTCCACCAATTCGGCCATCTCAGCCAGATCGCGGGCGAGCGCGTCGCGCACCGCACGGTCCTCCACAGGTTCGGAGCGCATGCACATGCGCGTGAGCGGCGTGCGCAGATCGTGCGCATAGGCGGCGAGCACATGGAGCAACTCCGCCTGCCGGCGAGCGCGATAGCGCGTACATACATTGAAAGCGCGAGCGAGACGGGCGATGGCCGGCGGTCCCATCCCTTCGGGTAAGACGTACTCCGTTGCGTCGCCAGGGTTCCGCGCGATCTCCGCCGTCATGCGCTGAACGCACACGCGCAGCTCCACGACTTTCAGAGCCGCAAGGGCCGCCGCGAGAACGGCAGGCAGCATGACTGGCGGACCGACGCGCACAAGCATTTCCCAGCTGGCCTCATGCGTAGCAAATGGAGCGTAAGCGCAGGCGGCCGCGAACAGCACCCACAATGCACACGACCACGCGGCAAAGGACAGCCACGCGGACGTGCTCATGCGTACGCCAAGGGTGTTGGGTGCGTCGATCGAGTGTGCGCTCATATCCGTTCTCCTGTACTGGCCGCTTCGTACCACTGCCGCACGCGCATTGACAGACAGCCAGCACCATGCCTCGCTCGGCATCGTCAGGATAGTGCCCACCAAGGGCGTCCACCAGCATATGAACGTATGGGTTCAACCTACATAGGTTCACGCCAAGGTCACCCGTCACGAGCCTATACGGACGTATATGAAACCCATCCTTAAACATCTCCCTACCCAGTCCTCAATGGAATGGTTCTACCGCTTCGTTCTGGTTAATCTTCTCGCAGCGGTATTTAAAACGCATCTGCACGCGCTTATCACAGGTCATGGAAAAACCCGATCACATCCTGGTTGTCGACGACGACCGCGGCATACGCGAGCTGGTTGCCGATTATCTCGAACGAAACGGCATGCGCGTTTCGGGCGCGGCCAATGGACGGGAAATGCACGAGATTATCGGCAAGCAGGCACCCGACCTGATTCTGCTCGATCTGATTCTGCCCGGAGAAGACGGCCTCGCGCTTTATCGCACGTTGCGTGAGAACCGCCATCGTGCGGTGCCCGTTCTGATGCTGACGGCGAACAGCGACGTCACCGACCGCATCATCGGGCTCGAAATGGGCGCGGACGACTATATGTCAAAGCCGTTCCAGGCCCGCGAGCTTCTCGCACGGATAAGGGCGGTATTGCGCCGCACGCGCATGCTGCCGCCGGACGTGCAGCCAGTGGACGACACAGCCGTTCTCGGCTTCGGAGAGTGGCGCCTCGACACTACCGCGCGTCATCTGCTCGAATCCAATGGCAACGTCGTGACGCTCAGCGGCGCCGAATACCGACTACTGCGCGTGTTTCTCGACCATGCGCAACGCGTCCTGACGCGCGATCAGTTGCTCAACCTGACGCAGCGCCGCAACGCCGATCCATTCGACCGCTCGATCGATCTGCTGGTAAGCCGGCTCCGGCAAAAATTGAATGACACCGCACGCGCCGCCCGCTACATCAAGACGCTGCGCAACGAGGGCTACATCTTTTCGGCGCCGGTCACGCTTCATCGTGAAACTCGCGAAACCGTGCAGTACGCAGGGGCGCAGGTTAAGAGCGAAGCGCTCCGACAGCAGCGAAGTTTCTTTGGTGTCGCACGATTTTTGTAGCGATGCGTACCGACCGCGCCGGAGGATACAACGGCCTACCTATCACCCGCACGCGGAAACAAGCCCGATACGTGCGAGGCCTCTAATGACTCCACGCAACGGCGACTCACCCACGCGGCCAGCGAAACCTGCTGACATGGAAGCCACGAATACGAAAGCCATCGTAATGGAGGGCCCGGGCGGCCCTGATGCATTGCGGGCGCCATCGACGTCAGGATCGGAGGTGTTTATCCGCTCGAGCAAGCGGCCAAAGCACACGAGGACATGGAGAGCCGCAGCACGACGAGCAAGCTGCGGCTGATTCCCTAGCGCCGCTTCGCATGTGCTTTCAGCTCTCACCAAGCGCTCCCTTGAGCGTGGCGAGAAGTACAGAAGCGCTGAAGGGTTTGAACAGACAATCGTACGCGCCCTGCGCTATCAGGTTATTGCGCACGGCCCCGTCCTTGCGAGCGGTAATGAAGACGACCGGCACGCCTTTACCGAGTCGTTTCAACTCGCGAAAAAGCGCGAGCCCGCCCATACCCGGCATGCTGACATCGAGGAGAAGACAATCGGTTTGATCGACGACTCCAGAAGCAAGAAAGCTTTCCGCCGATGAGAACACGCTCACAGCATATCCAAATACCCGCACCAGTTCGGGAAGCGCCTCCCGCACTGAATCGTCATCATCAACCAACGTTACTCGCATGATTGCCCGCCATTAAAACTCGTTGAGACCGCTACACCGCTGCCAAAGGATGCACGAACGCGATCTGCCGATCTACGATACCTTGGTATCTTTCGAACAATAAATTCCGGCAAGAAGAGTGCAAGCGCGCCGCACACGGCGTCAAAGCGCGCGCGGGCAGGACGTGGCGGCCGTGATCAGACTCCAGGCAGGGCATCCGTATATTTAGGCAATTCAGGTTTCGCCGAGACGGATACCTATACCAAAGAACAGTCCCGTACGCAGTTAGATTGACGACAGACATGCGAAAGCACGATGGTTTGAATTGACCGCTGCCGGTAAATTTGGGCCATGAAATCTCATCGAGGCGGCCGTTGCTCGCGCATCACTGACTCGTTTGGTTCTTCCCGGCAAGGAGTAGTGCGCAATGCTCGTTCAGGTCGCTCCGCTGACACGATTCGACCGTGTGCTGCTTTCACTTCTTGCATTTTTCTGTTTGAGCGAAACATCGTTGGAAATGGTCTTCTCTGATTCACAGGAAGACATCGCCGCGGTATTGCTTGCAAAGGCGACATGGATGGCGCTAATCGCGGGAACGTTTATGCAGCGTCGATATGCCGCCCGTTTACTCTCATATCTATGCGTCGTCAGCGCTATCGCAGTCGGGCTGTCTCTGCCGGATATGGCCAGCAAGGCGCCCTTCTTTTTTTTGATTCTGACGATTGACGTGCTGCTCAAATTTTCGATGTTCGTTCGGGTGGCGGTCGTCTCATCGCATCCCATCGACCCTTAGGATCGGCCGGGTACTTCGACGACAGCGATTTTCGAGGCGGTGCCTGGGGTGGCGCTAGAAGTTGCAGGCGAACTGCCGACATCACCAATAGCGTCGCATCGAAGAAAGTGTATCCTTGCGCAACAATTTTCGTTGCAGCGGCGATGCATAAAAAAACAACTGTCTTGTGGGACGATGGCGAGCGTGTCTTGTGGAGAGGACCGTCCTCGGTGGTGGCCGGTCAGAGCGAGCTGTTCGTGCGGCTTGCCGCTGACCAGCCGATGCCCGCCAGCCTCGATCGTCTTGCCCACGAGTTCGGGCTGAAGGACGAGCTTGACAGTGCGTGGGCGGTACGGCCGCTAAGGCTGGTGCGCGAAGGCGGACATGCGTCGCTGGCATTCGAGGACCCAGGCGGCGAGCCGCTCGCGCGTCTGCTCGGCGCACCCATGGAGATTGGCTATTTCCTGGAACTCGCCATTGGCATTGCCGCCGCGCTCGGCAAGCTTCACCAGCGCGGCCTGATCCATAAGGATCTGAAGCCCGCGCATATCCTCGTGCATTGCGCCGACGAACAGGCGCGGCTCACCGGATTCGGCCTGGCCTCGCGTCTGCCACGCGAGCGCCAGGCGCCCGAGCCACCCGAAACCATCGCCGGAACACTTGCCTACATGGCGCCCGAGCAGACCGGCCGGATGAACCGCTCGATCGATTCGCGCAGCGATCTGTATGCGCTCGGCGTCACGTTCTATCAGATGCTGACAGGCGTCCTGCCGTTTGCCGCCACGGACGCCATGGAATGGGTGCACTGCCATATCGCCAGAATGCCATTGGCACCCAACGCGCGGGTGGAAGCCATCCCCGCCGTCATCTCCCGCATCGTCATGAAGCTGCTCGCCAAGACAGCCGAGGAGCGTTATCAGACTGCCGCCGGTGTCGAGCATGATCTGCGGCGTTGCCTCGCGGACTGGGAGCGTCAGCGCCGCATCGACGACTTTCCGCTGGACGAGCACGGCACCCCCGACCGGCTGATGATTCCCGAGAAGCTTTACGGACGTGAGCGGGAAGTCGAGACCCTGGTCAGCACCTTCGATCGGATTCTGGATAGCGGCACGCCCGAGCTCGTGCTGGTTTCCGGTTATTCGGGCATCGGCAAATCGTCGGTGGTCAATGAACTACACAAGATCCTGGTGCCGCCACGGGGATTGTTTGCGTCCGGCAAGTTCGACCAGTACAAGCGCGACATTCCGTATGCGACGCTGATCCAGGCATTTCAAAGCCTGGTGCGCATGCTGCTGGGCATGTCCGACACGAAGCTGGCAGGCTGGCGCACAAGACTGGCCGAGGCGCTCTCGCCCAATGCGGCGCTGGTGAGCGACCTGATCCCCGAACTGAAGCTGATCATCGGCGAGCCGCCCCCGGTCCCGGAGCTCGAACCACAACAGGCGAAACAGCGCTTCCTGCAGGTGTTCCGGCGCTTCATCGGTGTATTCGCTCAGGCCGACCATCCGCTGGCCCTGTTTCTCGACGACCTGCAGTGGCTCGATGCAGCGACCCTGGACCTGCTCGCGGACCTGCTGATCCAGCCGGAACTGCGCTACCTGATGGTCATCGGCGCCTATCGCGACAACGAGGTGGATGCCGCCCATCCGCTGACGGCCCGGCTTGAAGCGATCCGCAGCGCGGGCGCGAAGATC